>CAMAQR010000032.1 GCA_945860375.1 Pseudorhodobacter antarcticus | reverse complement strand
GCGCCGAGGTTCAACTACCTCGCACCAACCCACAAACCCGTCCCCACCATCCGCCATGCCGACCTCCCAATGCGTTGAGAGACCTTCTGACAGCACGCACCGCGTTCAGAAATACGCTAATTCAATGGGACAGAGACGGCGCTTACGTTACTCGACAGCCAGACGGCTGACCACAACGGTGACTTCCGGCTTCTTGCCGATCTCTTCCATCGTCACCTGACGCACGATTCGCCGCAGCAGTTCGTCCATCTTGTCGTCATTGGCCAGAATCTTGGCCCCTGCGGTGTCGAGAAACGCCGTCAACTCGCCTTCAAGCGTCTCCACCAACGCCCGGCCACCCTTGCCGTTTTCCGGCAGACCCATCAACTCCACCCAAGCCTCGCCCAAGGGCTGATCGCTTTCGTCCAGTATGACCGTTACCATGACCTTGCCGTTCAGCGCCATGCGGATACGGTCGCGGATCACGCCGTCCATCGCGCCCACCAAAGCAGAGCCGTCCAGATAGGTGCGCCCGGATTCGATGCGTTCGGCCACCTTCGGCGCGTCGCCGGTGATGTCCATCATCATGCCATTGGTGGCCACCGCTGCAGCTATCCCCGCTTCATGCGCGATGCGCACATGTTCGCGCAGATGGCGATGCTCGCCGTGCATCGGGATCAGCATATCGGGCAGGAACAGCCGATGCACATGTTCCAGATCCGGGCGGTTGGCGTGACCCGAGACGTGGTATTTGCCGTTGTTGTCGTCGACGATATCGACGCCCATTTCCGAAAACGCGTTGACGATGGCATATACGCCACGTTCATTGCCCGGAATGATCTTGGACGAGAACAGGAAGGTATCGCCCTGCTTCATCTCGATCCCCAGATACTTGCCGCGTGACAGTTGCGCCGACGCCGCACGACGTTCGCCTTGGCTGCCGGTCACAATCAACATCAGCGATTTGCGCGGCACGTCCAGCGCCTCTTCGGGCGAAATAGTGCGCGGGAAATCGGTCAGCACGCCAGAATCATGCGCAGCCGTCACCATCTTTTTCATCGCCCGGCCCAAAAGGCACACCGAACGACCTGCCGCATGCCCAGCCTCGGCCAGCGTTTTCAGACGCGCCACGTTCGAGGCAAACGTCGTCGCCACAACCATGCCGCCCTGCGCCTTGATCAACTCGGCAATCGGGTCTTTCAATGTGCTTTCCGACCGGCCTTCGTGCAGCGAAAACACGTTGGTGCTGTCACACATCAAAGCCTTGATCGGGCGTTCGGCGACAATCGCCGCCATCACCGCATCGTCCCAGCCTTCGCCAACAATCGGTGTGGCGTCGCGTTTGAAGTCGCCCGAATGGATGATCCGGCCCGCAGGCGTGTCGATGATCAGCGCTGCAGATTCCGGGATGGAATGGGCCACAGGCACGAATTGCACCTTGAACGGCCCGACCTCAATTGCCGCAGGACGCGATTCCACAACCGTGATCGCATCTTTCGGCAGACCAGCCTCTTCGAATTTCAGCCGCCCGATGGTGGCAGTAAACCGCCGCGCATAGACCGGCTTGCGCAGTTTCGGCCACAGATGCGCCAGCGCACCGATGTGATCTTCATGTGCATGGGTGATGAAAATCGCCTCAAGCCGTGAGATATTCTTCAGCAGCCACGAAATATCGGGCAGGATCAGATCGACGCCCGGGCTGGTGTCCATGTCGGGAAAGGCCACGCCCAAGTCTACCAGAATAAGGCGTTCCTTGCCCTTTGGACCATAGCCATAGACATAGGCGTTCATACCGATCTCGCCGGCCCCGCCAAGGGGTAGATAAATAAGCCGCTCAGCGCTCATGCTGTTTCCTTGTTATAGGCGTTGATGAGAACGAGGCCATGCATGGTCAGATCATCCTCAACCCTGTGAAATAGCTCAGTTCCCTGAGCAAACAATGATGCGAGGCCCCCAGTGGCAATGACCTTCATCGGCGCGTCTCGTTCGCGCCGCACTTCCCGGACAATGCCCTCAATCAGGCCAATGTAGCCCCAATACACGCCAGACTGCATGCAGGCCACCGTATTCGTGCCAATGGCACGCAAAGGTTTCGCCACGTCGATATGCGGCAGGGCAGCGGCGGCCATGTGCAGGGCCTCAAGGCTTAGGTTGACGCCGGGGGCAATCACACCGCCGACGTAGGCACCGTCATGATCCACCACATCAAAGGTGGTGGCGGTGCCGAAATCCACCACAATCAAGTTGCCGCCGTGACGGTCAAAGCCCGCCACGGTGTTGACAAGGCGGTCGGGGCCTACCGTGACGCCTTGATCGACGCGCGGGGCCACGGGCAATCTGCATTCGGTTTTTCCGACCACCAAAGGGCGACAACCGAAATAACGGTCACACAGCACGCGCAGATTGAAAACCACGCGCGGCACGGTGGATGAGATGATCGCCTCTGTCACAGTGGCTTCGGTTTTTGTCAGCATCAGCAGGCTGGACAGCCAGACGAAATACTCATCCGCCGTGCGCTTGTGGTCGGTGGCGATGCGCCAGGTGGCCACGAATTTCGCGCCATTCCAGATGGAAAACACGGTGTTGGTGTTGCCGCAGTCGATGGCCAAAAGCATGGATGCCTCGCGGTTAGAAAAACACCTCTGCCGCAGGAATTGCGACAGGGCCTTGTGGGGTGCGCAGGATCAGATTGCCTGCGGTGTCGATGGTATCAAACGTGCCCTCACGGGTCTGGGTGCCGGTGCGGGCGCGGATCGGCTCGCCCAATTTGGCCGCATGAGACAGCCATTCCCTGCGCAGAGGGGCGAAACCTTGGGTCGAAAATTGCGTTTCCCAATGGGCATAGGCGGCAGCGAGCGTGTCAAGAAAGGCTTCGGGGGTGATCCGTATCCCCGTCTCGGCCAGCAGGCTGACAGGCGGAGTAGCCCCCGGTTCCACCACGGACACATCCGGCGCGCCGATCAGGTTGACGCCGATGCCGATGGCCAGATGAAAACCGCCCCGCCCATCCGCAGTGCTTTCCAGCAAGATCCCGGCCAGTTTGCCGCCGTTCAGCAACACATCATTCGGCCATTTCAACGCAAAGGCTGCGGGCAACCCGGTCAGGGTTACGCAAGCATCGCGCAGGGCCAAAGCGGCTGCGAAACTGCGCAAGGCGATTTGCTCGGGCGGCTCAACCGGGTGCAGCAACAGCGTGGCATAGAAATTGCCGCGCGGGCTGACCCAAGGACGCGCACGTCTGCCCCGGCCTGCGGTTTGCTCCAGCCCCAAAAACCACGCTGGCCCCGCCAGTGACGGGGCCAGACGCAGGGCATGGGCATTGGTGCTGTCAACGGTTGGCAGGATGTGGCGCGCCACACCCAAGGGCCAACCCGGTTTAGCCGACAAGGGCAACCGCCGCAGCCAAAGCCGCAGGTTCAATACCAAAGAGGTTGACCACCCCAAGCACCATGGCCGCAGCAACGGCAATCAGCATCACCCATTGCACCGGAGCCATGCGGCTTTCCGCGCCTTCGGTCTCAGCGCCGAAATACATGAAGTACACGATGCGCAGGTAGTAAAATGCGCCGATCACCGAGGCCACAGCCCCCGCCACCGCAAGCCAGACCATGCCCGCATCCACCGCCGCCTTCAAAACATAGAACTTGCCGAAAAAGCCCAGCATCGGCGGGACACCGGCGAGGCTGAACAGCAAGATAAGCATCGCCAGCGCCTTCAACGGCTCACGTTTCGAGAACTGGTTCAGGCTGTTGATGTCGGTGACGGGCTTGCCGTCGCGCTCCATCGACAGGATGAAGGCGAAGGTGCCCAGGTTCATGGTGACGTAAATCGCCATGTAGATCAGCATCGCCTGTACGCCCTGCGCTGTGCCCGCCGCCAGACCGACCAGCGCATAGCCCATATGGGCGATCGAGGAATAGGCCATCAGACGCTTGATGTCGCGCTGACCAATCGCGGCCACAGCGCCCAAGAACATCGACAGCACGGCCAAGGCGGCCAACACTTGCGTCCACTCGGTGGGGATCGCGCCGAAGGCGTCGTAGACGACGCGGGCAATCAGCGCCATGCCCGCAACTTTCGGCGCGGTGGCGAAGAAGGCGGTCACCGGGGTTGGAGCGCCTTCATAAACATCAGGTGTCCACATGTGGAAGGGTGCCGCCGAGACTTTGAACGCCATCCCCGCCAGCACAAAGACCAGACCGAACAGCAGGCCCAGCGGGACGTCACCGCCCAGCGTCAACAAAATACCCGAGAACAGAGTGGTTCCGGCAAAACCGTAGGTCAGCGAGGCACCATACAGCAGCAGACCCGAGGACAGCGCGCCGAGGACAAAATACTTCAGACCGGCTTCGGTCGATTTGATGCTGTCGCGACGAATCGCGGCCACGACATAAAGCGCCAGCGATTGCAGCTCCAACCCCATGTAAAGCGTCATCAGATCGCCCGAGGACACCATCACCATCATGCCAATGGTCGCCAGCGCCACAAGGATCGGATATTCGAACCGCGCCAGATCCCGCCGCGCCATGTAATCCTGCGCCATCACCAGCACTCCGGCGGCAGACAAAAGGATCACCACCTTGGCAAAGCGCGCGAAGGCGTCATCGACGAACATGCCGCCGAAGGCCACGTTCGCCCCCTGCCCGGCCACGCCGATCCAAAGCGCAAGCGCCACGAACAGCCCCGCCGTGGCCCAGGTAACGGCCCCGGTCAGCGCGTCTTTCCCGGCGTAAACCGAGAAGAGCAGCGCCGCCATCGCATAGATCGCCACGATCACTTCGGGCAGGACGATAGAGAAATCTAGGGAAGTCATCTAAGCCGTCCTTCAGTGCGTGGCCACTTCCCCGACAACGGGGAGAGCGGCGTGGTAATCAGCGACAAGTTGCGAAACCGAAGGACCGATGATGTCGGTCACAAGGGCAGGATAGACACCCAACAGCAGGGTCATGACAATCAGCGGCGCAAAGATCGCGCGTTCGCGACGGCTCATGTCTTGAATGGTCATCAGGCTTTCCTTGGCCAGCGCGCCAAAGGTGACGCGACGGTAAAGCCATAGCCCATAGGCCGCCGACAGGATCACCCCGCTGGTGGCGATGGCTGCGATGACGGTGTTGACTTGGAAAATCCCCATCAGCGTTAGGAATTCCCCGACGAAACCAGAGGTGCCCGGCAAGCCGACGTTGGCCATCGTGAAGAACATGAACACCATTGCATAGGCGGGCATCCGGTTCACCAAACCGCCATAGGCGTCAATGTCGCGCGTGTGCATCCGGTCGTAGATCACGCCGACACACAGGAACATCGCGCCCGAGATGAATCCGTGGCTGATCATCTGGAAAATCGCGCCGTCCACACCTTGCTGGTTGGCGGCGAAAATCCCCATTGTCACATAACCCATATGGGCCACAGACGAATAGGCCACCAGCTTTTTCATATCCTGCTGCACAAGGGCCACCAGAGACGTGTAGACAATCGCAATCGCCGACATCCACAGCACGATATCGGTCATCACATAACTGCCGACCGGGAACATCGGCAGGCTGAAGCGCAAGAAGCCGTAGCCGCCCATCTTGAGCATGATCGCTGCCAGAATGACCGAGCCCGCAGTCGGGGCCTGAACATGGGCGTCGGGCAACCAGGTATGCACTGGCCACATCGGCATTTTCACCGCAAAGGACGCGAAGAAGGCGAGGAACAGCAGCGTCTGCATGCCACCGGTGACAGTCATTCCCAGCACGGCCATCGGCTCGGACGAGAAGTCAAACGTCATCAGGGTTGGAATGTCGGTGGTGCCGGCCGCGAAATACATCGCGATCATGGCGACCAGCATCAAGACCGAGCCAAGGAAGGTGTAAAGGAAGAACTTGAACGCCGCATAGATGCGGTTCGCCCCGCCCCAAATGCCGATGATCAGGAACATCGGGATCAAGCCTGCCTCGAAGAACAGATAGAACAGCACCAGATCCAGCGCGCAGAACACGCCCAGCATCAGGGTTTCCAGCAGCAGGAACGCAATCATGTATTCTTTGACGCGCACCTCCACCGGCCAGCAGGACAGGATGGTGATCGGCATCAGGAAGGTGGTCAGCAGCACGAAGAGAATGGAAATCCCGTCGACGCCCATTTTGTACTTCAAGCCGGCAATCCAGTTGGCCTCTTCGACAAACTGCATGCCGGTGTTGGCCGGATCAAACCCGACCAGCAGGAAAAGAGACAACAGCAGCGTCGCCGTGGTGGCAAACAGCGCCAGCCAGCGTGCGTTCTTTTGCGCGGCCATATCCTCGCCGCGCAGAAACAACGCCATGATCAGCGCGGCCACTGCCGGCAAAAACGTGATGATCGAAAGGAGGTTATCCATAACTCAGCGCCCCCCTGCGAGCGTCATCCAGGTCAGCAGGGCAGCAATTCCCAGCACCATGGCAAAAGCGTAAGTGAAAACATAACCCGACTGCGCACGCGCGGCGAGTTTGGTGAAGAAGGGAATGACCCCCATGGCCACGCCGTTGAGCGCGCCGTCGATGACCGTCATATCGCCTTTGGTCCACAGGAAGCGGCCGATGGCCTTGGCGGGGCGCACGAAGATCACGTCGTAAAGTTCGTCGAAGTACCATTTGTTCAACAGGAACAGGTACAGCGGGCGTTGTTGTGCGGCCAGTTTGCCGGGCAGTTCAGGGCTGCGGATGTAGAATTTCCATGCCAGCAGCAAGCCCAGAACCATGGCGACGAAGGGCGAGACTTTCACCCATGTCGGGGCAATGTGCGCCTCGTGGATGACGTGGTTGTCAGGGCCAAAGAAGACGGCGCCTTTGGGGGCAGCCAAAGCGGCATGGGCTTCGGTTGCGACAATGTCGGTTGTGGCTTCCGGCGCGACGGCCTCTGCAGGGGCGGCCTCGGCAGTTCCTTCGGCAGGTGTGGCTTCTGCGGCGTGGCCTTCGACGGCGGCCTCGCCATGGGCGGCGGCCTCCATCCCGAACCAGTTGCGCATCTTGCCCTCGTCCCCGAAGAAGCTGTTGTACCAGACCATCCCCGAAAACACCGCCCCCATCGCCAGAACCGCCAGCGGCACCAGCATCACCGACGGGCTTTCATGGGCATGTGCGTGTTTCTCGGCATCACCGCGCGGCGCACCAAAGAACGTCATGAACATCAGACGCCAAGAGTAGAACGACGTCATGAAGGCTGCGATCACCAACAGGGTGAAGGCATAGTTTGACCCGACCCAAGCGCTTTCGATCACGGCGTCCTTGGACAGGAAGCCCGCAAAGCCGAAATGCGTCAACGGAATGCCCACGCCCGTGATCGCCAAAGTGCCGATCAGCATGGCGTAATAGGTGAAGGGGATTTTCTTGCGCAGACCACCATAGTTGCGCATGTCCTGCTCATGGTGCATGGCGTGGATGACCGAACCTGCGCCCAAAAACAGCATCGCCTTGAAGAACGCGTGGGTGAACAGGTGGAACATCGCCACCGGATAGGCGCCGACGCCCGCCGCCACGAACATATAGCCCAATTGCGAACAGGTCGAATAGGCAATCACACGTTTGATGTCGTTCTGCACAAGACCGACGGTCGCCGCGAAAAACGCGGTGGTGGCACCGACGATCATGATCATGGTCTTGGCGTCGGGTGCGTATTCATAGATCGGCGACATCCGGCAAACCAGAAACACCCCCGCCGTCACCATGGTCGCCGCGTGGATCAGCGCCGACACCGGGGTCGGGCCTTCCATCGCGTCAGGCAGCCAAGTGTGCAGGAACAACTGCGCCGATTTGCCCATGGCCCCGATGAACAGCAAGACGCCGATCAGGTTGGCAGCGTTCCAGTCGGTCCAAAGGAAATGCAGGTTGGTTTCGGCCAGCTTTGGGGCTGCCGCAAACACGTCGTCAAACCGCACCGAGTCCGTCAAGTAGAACAGCGCGAAAATACCCAGCGCAAAGCCGAAGTCACCCACACGGTTGACCACAAAGGCCTTGATCGCGGCGGCATTGGCCGAAGGCTTTTTGTAGTAAAAACCGATCAGAAGGTATGAGGCGACGCCCACACCCTCCCAGCCGAAGAACATCTGCACAAGATTGTCAGCCGTCACCAGAGCCAGCATCGCAAAGGTGAAGAACGACAGATAGGCAAAGAAGCGCGCCTTGTAGGCCTCGCCGTGACCCCAATTGTCGTCATGCGCCATGTAGCCAAAGGAATAAAGATGGACCAAGGCGGACACCGTGTTCACCACCACCAGCATGATCGCGGTCATCCGGTCCAGCCGGATTGCCCATTCGGTGGCCAAGCTGCCGGATTCGATCCAGCGCAGGATGGTGATGTGCTGCGTCTCACCGTCAAAGGTCAGGAAAATCTGCCACGACAAGGCAGCGGCCAGAAACAGCAGGGCGGTGGCGATGATCTGCCCCGCCTTCTCACCGATCAGACGCCAGCCGAAACCACAGATAAGCGCCCCGATCAGCGGGGCGAAAAGGATGATCGTTGCCATGCTATCAGCCCTTCATCACGTTGACGTCTTCGACATCAATGGTGCCGCGGTTGCGGAAGAACACCACAAGGATCGCAAGGCCAATCGCCGCCTCGGCCGCGGCCACGGTGAGGACGAACATGGTGAACACCTGCCCCACCAGATCGCCCAAATGCGACGAGAAGGCGACGAAATTGATGTTGACCGCCAGCAGCATCAGCTCAATCGACATCAGGATGACGATGACGTTCTTCCGGTTCAGGAAGATGCCAAAGATCCCGATGACGAACAAAGCCGCCGCCACAATCAGGTAATGTTCCAAGCCTACCATTTTCGTCCCTCCGGGTCGTTGCCCGCTTCTATTCGTCGGGGTGTGGCGGGATGCAGCCCGCCCTACCGATTTCTTGGGTCGTCTAAAGCCCCTGCCCCGGTTTCGGGTCGGTCAGCTCCATCGCCTTGGCCGGATCGCGCCACATTTGGTGCAGCACGTTCTGACGCTTGACGTCCTTGCGGTGGCGCAGGGTGAGAACGATGGCACCAATCATGGCGACCAGCAGGATCAGGCCCGCCAGTTGGAACAACAGCACATATTTGTCATAGATCAGCAGGCCAATCGCGCGGGTGTTTTCCACCTGCGCAAGGTCTGGCGTTATGGCGGCGCGCAGCCCCATCGCACCATCGGCCTGCACCCAAGCGCCAACGCCCAGAACCAGCTGCATGATGATCACCACGCCGACCAGTAGACCCAGCGGCATGTATTTAGACATTTCGCCCTTCAACTCGGCGAAGTCGATGTCCAGCATCATCACCACAAACAGGAACAGCACCGCCACCGCGCCGACATAGACGATGATCAGCAGCATGGCGACAAATTCCGCCCCCAGCAGCACGAACAGACCCGCCGAGGACAGGAAGGCCAAGATCAGCCACAGCACCGAATGCACCGGGTTGCGCGACAGCGTCACCAGCAACCCCGCCGCAACGGTCACGGTGGAAAAGGCATAGAAGGCCAGATCGGCAACGCTCATGGCGCTTTCTCCTCGGTTTCGGCAAAGACGGCCTGGGCAATTTCCAGCGCCTTTTGCATGGCGGGTGGGCCGCCGAACATCGACATCTGCCAGATCACTTCGGCGATCTCGCGTTTGGTGGCCCCGGCGGCAAGGGCGTTCTTGACCGTGGCGCGCAGTTGCGGCTCACCCAGCGGACCAAGCACCGTCAGCGCCGCGACCGTCACCAAAAAGCGGGTGCGCGCGTCCAAACCTTCGGGGTTGAAGGTCTTGCCAAAGAACGCCTCCAGCATTTCCTTTGGCATCATCGGGAACAGCTTTTCAAACGCCTTCACGTCCACGCCTTCCATAGCGGGAGTGAAGGCAGCGGCCATTTTCTGGCCCTGCTCCATCATTTGTGCGAAGATTTGGTTAAAGCTATCGGTCATCTGTAAGGCGCATCAAGTTCAAGGTTGCGGGCAATTTCGGCTTCCCAGCGTTCACCGTTCGCCAGAAGTTTGTCCTTGTTGTAGAACAATTCCTCACGGGTTTCGGTGGCAAATTCGAAATTCGGACCTTCGACGATGGCATCCACCGGGCAGGCCTCTTGGCAGAAGCCGCAGTAGATGCATTTCGTCATATCGATATCATAACGGGTGGTGCGGCGGCTGCCATCATCGCGGGGTTCAGCGTCGATGGTGATGGCTTGGGCCGGACAGACCGCCTCGCACAGCTTGCAAGCGATGCAGCGTTCCTCGCCATTGGCATAGCGGCGCAGGGCGTGTTCGCCGCGAAATCGGGGCGAAAGAGGCCCTTTTTCATGCGGATAATTCAGCGTGACCTTGGGGGCGAAGAAGTACCTGAACCCCAGACCAAAGCCCTTGATGAAGTCGAACAGCAGGAAATACTTCGCCGCGCGGGCATAGTCGGTTGTGCGTGCCGGTCCCATGATCAGCCTCCCATCGTCCAGCGCGCCCATAGGCCGCCGAACACTTCGAATTTCGCCAGAAACGACACCAGAACAACCCAACCCAGCGACAAGGGCAGGAACACCTTCCAGCCAATCCGCATCAGTTGGTCATAGCGGTAGCGCGGCACGATCGCCTTCACCATGGCGAACATGAAAAAGAACACCCACATCTTGGCAACCATCCACCACCAGCCATCAGCCAGACCCGGAATCGGCGACAGCCAGCCACCAAAGAACAGCAAGGACATCAGCGCGCACATCAGGAAGATGGCGATGTATTCACCGGCCATGAACAACAGGTAAGGCGTCGATGAGTATTCGACCATAAAGCCCGCGACGAGTTCAGACTCAGCCTCGGGCAGATCGAACGGCGGGCGGTTGGTTTCGGCCAAAGCACTGATGAAGAACAGAAACACCATCGGGAAATGCGGCAGCCAGTACCAGTTCAGCAAGCCATAATCACCCGATTGTGCGTTGACGATGGCGCTGAAGCTCATCGAGCCGGTCGAAATGATAATGCCGATGATGATCAGGCCCAGAGACACCTCGTAAGAGATCATCTGAGCGGCGGACCGCAGCGAGCCAAGGAAGGGGTATTTGGAGTTGGACGCCCAGCCACCCATGATCACGCCGTACACCTCCAGCGACGAGGCCGCGAAGACGAACAGGATCGCCACGTTGATATCGGCCAGCACCCAGCCGCTGTCAAACGGGATCACGGCCCAGGCAAGGATCGCCAACACGAAAGACAACAAAGGCGCCAGAAAGAACACGGCGCGGTCGGCACCCGCAGGCACCACGATTTCCTTGACAACATATTTCAGCGCATCGGCCACCGACTGCAGCAGACCAAACGGCCCCACCACATTGGGGCCCTTGCGCATCTGCACAGCCGCCCAGATTTTCCGATCACCGTAAACAAGGAACAACAGCGAGATCATCACGAAGGCGACGATCATCAGGCTTTGAATCGCCATCAAAAGCGCGATCCCCAGACCCGTTTGCAAGAATTCAGCCATGATCCCTCACGTCCCTTACCTTTAGCCCTAAACCGTCGGTATGCCCTGCGCACCGCAGTCGCGCACAGTCACTTCGGCGTCCAGTGTTTTCAACCCCATCGGCAGAGCCGCCGAGATGGTGTAAACCGCATCCCCGCGCCAAACTCCACCCTGTTTCTCGACATTTGTGCGCACATGGCGCGCAAATCCAAAGCCCCGGATCAACGCATACTGCGCTGCAGCACAAGCGGCGTAACCCGACACGTCAGAATTACTGCGCGCGCCGGTCATCGACACCCGAAAGTTGACCAGATCGCCGTCCAGCAGAATCGTCTCAATGCCGTCATAGCGGGGAGAAAAGTCCTCCTGCGCCACTTGCGCGCCATCGGCACAGCCAAACAGCACGCCAGCGGCGAGTGTCAGGGCTGCGAGCGTGGTGCAAAGACGGCGCATCAGGTTCTACTCCGCCGCAAGGGCTGTTTGGGCGCGGCTGGCTTCCATCGCCGCCAGTTCGCCCATGACCTTGGACGCGCGGGCAATCGGGTTGGTCTGATAGAACCCCTTGAAGGCGTTGCGGAAATCGGCGCGCCCCATGTCACGGGTCGCAATCGGCTGCCAGTCGTTCGCAGTGACGTCATCGATGCGGCCCAGATGCGGGTGTGCTGCGATGATCTGACCGCGCAATGCCGCCAGAGAGTCCCAAGCCAAGGTTGCACCCAGTTCCGCAGACAATGCCCGCAGGATCGCCCAGTTTTCCTTGGCCTCTCCGGGCGCAAAGCCTGCACGCATCGCCAGTTGCGGGCGGCCTTCGGTGTTCACGAACAGCCCGTTTTCTTCAGTGTAGGCAGCGGCAGGCAAGATGATGTCGGCGCGGTTTGCGCCGCGGTCGCCATGGCTGCCCTGATAAATCACGAAAGGCCCGGCTGCGATGTCGATCTCATCGGCGCCAAGGTTGTAGATCACCTCTACGCCTTCGGTTGCCGCCGCCAAGCCGCCGATCGTCACAGCGCCGACGTCCATAGCACCGACGCGGCCCGCTGCGGTGTGCAGCACCAGCAACTTGCCACCGATCGCCGTGCACAGCGCCATGGCATGGGCCAGAACCGCCTCGCCATCCGCCTCATTCAATGCGCCCTGCCCGATGATCACAATGCCACCCGTCGCCGTGGCCTGCGCAACCGCAGAAGCCAACGCCGCGCGGTCAGTACCTGCATGGGTGTATTCATACGACAGATCAACGGCTTGACCGATCACCTTGATCTCTGCGCCCTTGGTCCAGGCCTTACGCACGCGGGCGTTCAGAACCGGAGCCTCAATGCGCGGGTTCGACCCAACGATCCAGATCGCCTTGGCGTCGTCAATTTCTTCAATCGTGGCATTGCCAACGTATCCCGAGCGGTTGCCAATCGGCAAACGCGCGTTGTCGGTGCGGCATTCGACATGACCACCCAAGGATTCGATCAGCATTTTCAACGAATAAGCCGCCTCAACCGGGGCCAGATCGCCGACCAGACCGGCCACTTTGCGGCCCTTCATCGCGGCCGCAGCCGCAACCAAAGCCTCAGACCAGCCCGCTTTGCGCAGACGGCCATTTTCACGGATGTAAGGCGTGTCCAGACGTTGGCGGCGCAGACCGTCCCAGACGAAACGGGTCTTGTCTGAAATCCATTCCTCATTCACGCCATCATGGTTGCGCGGGATGATCCGCATCACTTCGCGGCCCTTGGTGTCGACGCGGATGTTGCTGCCCAAAGCGTCCATCACGTCGACGCTTTCGGTCTTGGTCAACTCCCACGGGCGGGCGGTGAAGGCGTAAGGCTTGGATGTCAGCGCGCCAACCGGGCAAAGATCAATGATGTTGCCCTGAAGGTTACTGTCCAAGGTGGCGTTCAGATAGGAGGTTATTTCCGCATCCTCGCCGCGCCCGGTCTGGCCCATTTGCAAGATGCCCGCGACCTCGGAGGTGAAGCGCACGCAGCGGGTGCAGGAAATGCAACGGGTCATCTTGGTTTCCACCAACGGCCCAAGGTTCAGGTCTTCACTGGCGCGTTTCGGCTCGCGGTAGCGGCTGAAATCGACGCCGTAAGCCATGGCCTGATCCTGCAAATCACACTCGCCGCCCTGATCACAGATCGGGCAATCCAGCGGGTGGTTGATCAGCAAAAACTCCATCACGCCTTCGCGCGCCTTTTTGACCATCGGTGACTGGGTCTTGACCAGCGGCGCCTCGCCATTCGGACCGGGACGCAGATCGCGCACCTGCATCGCGCAGGACGCGGCGGGTTTGGGCGGGCCACCAACCACTTCGACCAGACACATCCGGCAGTTTCCGGCAATGGTCAGACGTTCGTGGTAGCAAAAGCGCGGGATTTCCACGCCCGCCACTTCGGCGGCCTGAATGATGGTCATCGCGCCATCCACTTCGACCTCGATACCGTCGATGCTGATCTTTTTGAGGTTGGTCATGGCGGTCTCTCTATGCGGCAAACTTAAGGTGGGTGGCGAAGTCAAAGGCGTGGTCGGTGGGGCCGTGTTGGGCCAGATGCGCCATCCGGGCCTGACCCTCGGCCACGGTTGGAAGGGTGCCCACCCCAACCCGCCAGATCACATAGGCGGGTCCAGCAGCGGGTTCAAACCAATCGGCGCGACGGCGCAAGAAGGCCCCGTGAAGGGTCTGATAGACAAAGTTGATCAAATCCGTGGCGCTCTCCCAGACCGACAGTGACACTGCCAGCAACGGATCGGCCAGAACCGCCTGAAACGGCACGTCAGCGGCCACTTGGCTAGCGTTATCTTCCCAGCGCCAAACGAAACCGGGGCTGCGCTCGGCAATGGCGTTGACCTTCGGCACCGCGTTGACGAATTCCGCCACGCGCGGATCACCCGGCAGCGCGCGCAGCCGGGCGATGTTCAGATGCGCAATATGATGGCGCGGGTTGATCACTTCCACGACCGCAGCAAGCTGCCCGCCAGCGTGCCCTTTTCAATCTCGGCCCGGCCCACGGTGCAATAGCTTTCGGCATCGCCTTCGACCGCACCCGCCTCGGCAAGATAGGCCTTGGCCGACGCCTTGATCCGCGTCTTTTCGGTTTTGTCCTTCAGGAAGGCTTTCACTTCAGCCTCGGTGTAACCTTTGTCGCGGGCGTAATCCTCAAGATCGTTCAACTTGGACAACACCGTGAACATCTTGGCCGAAATCGACGGGCAGGTTTTGCGGATGGAATCCCCCACCTGCGCCGCAATCAGCGAGTCATTGATATGCGCTTCTTGGTTCAGTGGGGTCTGCGCGAAAGTCGGGGTCGCCAGTGCAGAAACCAAGACAAGGGATTTGATAAGCGTGGTCATTCGGGCCTCCATGGCATTGACTGACCGAACATGTGGGCGATTTGGCATTGATATGCCATGACCAGGCCGACAATTCAGCGTGTTATCGCCCGGCGTGAGGGTGTTCGTCATGCGCAGCCCCCTTTGAAAACCCAAGCGCCGCCGACATAGTGGCCGTAAGCCAAGGGGCTGACGCGGGCGTTGCGGTTGGCACAGAATTGCGATGCGGCGCGCTTGGCCTCGGCCCCGTCGTCATTTGCAAAAGGTTTGGCGTCTCGGGTCAGGGCCAAAGTTGCGCCACCGTCACCGGGTTGCAGATCCGCGATGTAGGATTGGCCCGACAGTTCAATCGCAACCGGACCGCTTTCGGCAAGCGACATCGGCTGCGTTCCCGCACCGACACATGCCCCAAGCCAAACCATCGCCACCACTGCCGCCCCCTTCATTTATTCCGCCGCCATCGCGCCCATGCGGCCCGACTTTTTCGCCTTGATCCGGTCCTCGATTTCCTCACGGAACTGGCGCACCAGACCCTGAATGGGCCAAGCCGCCGCATCCCCCAACGCGCAGATGGTGTGGCCTTCGACCTGTTTGGTCACCGAAATCAGCATGTCGATTTCCTCAAGCTCTGCCTCGCCCGTCACCAGACGTTGCATCACCCGCATCATCCAGCCGGTGCCTTCGCGGCAGGGCGTGCATTGACCGCAGGATTCGTGCTTGTAGAACTTCGACAGCCGCCAGATCGCCTTGATGATGTCGGTCGATTGATCCATCACGATCACCGCCGCCGTCCCCAGACCAGACCGCTGTTCGCGCAGCCAGTCGAAATCCATTATCGCATCGTCGCATTGCGCGGCATTGAGCATCGGCACCGATGATCCGCCCGGGATCACCGCCTTGATGTTCTTCCAACCGCCACGCACACCGCCGCAATGTTCATCCAGCAGTTGACGCAGCGGGATCGACATTGCTTCTTCGACCACGCAGGGGTTGTTGACGTGGCCAGAAATGCCAAAAAGCTTGGTCCCCGCATTGTTCGGACGGCCAAAGCCTGCAAACCATTCCGGCCCCCGGCGCAGAATGGTCGGCACCACGGCGATGGATTCGACATTGTTCACGGTCGTAGGGCAGCCATACAGGCCCGAGCCTGCCGGGAACGGCGGCTTCATCCGGGGCATGCCCTTTTTGCCTTCCAACGATTCCAGCAGGGCGGTTTCCTCGCCACAGATGTAAGCGCCCGCGCCATGGTGCAGGTAGCAGTCGAAACCCCAACCCGACCCGGCGGCATTTTTTCCAAGCAAACCAGCGTCATAGCATTCGTCCATGGCGGCCTGCAAAGCCTCACGCTCACGGATATATTCGCCGCGAATGTAGATGTAGCAGGCGTTGGCCCCCATCGCGAAGGCGGCAATCAGACAACCTTCGATCAAGGTATGGGGATCATGGCGCATGATCTCACGGTCTTTGCAGGTGCCGGGCTCGGATTCGTCGGCGTTGACCACCAGATAAGAGGGGCGTCCATCCGATTGCTTGGGCATGAATGACCACTTCAACCCCGTCGGAAATCCAGCACCACCACGCCCGCGCAAACCGCTGGCCTTCATCTGCTCGATGATCTTGTCTTTGCCGCGCGAAATGATCTCGGCGGTGCCATCCCAATGGCCGCGCTTGCGCGCACCCGCCAAAGAACGGTCGTGCATCCCGTAAAGGTTGGTGAAGATGCGGTCCTGATCCTTGAGCATATCTGCCCCTTCCTTACGATCGGCGCTTGCGCCAAATTTGATATGTCACCACCAAGGCCCAGATGAACCCCGCCAGTGCTGCCAGATCGGCCAGCAGCGTGTATTTCGGCGGCCAGCCCATATCCGCGCCAACCACCTGCACCCCCATCCACAACAACATCGTGACGGCGATCACCACGGCCACCAGCCGGATGTCGCGCGTCTGATCCTTTTGCGGGCCGGGACGTGTCATGCCTCAGTGATGCCCGCCATGGTCATCATGGCCATGGTCATCCCCAGCCACCAGTTCCACACCACCATTGCCCAGCAACACGCCAAACACCCCGAACACCACCGCGCCAACCAGAACGGCGGGCGAAATTCCGACATCCCCCAGCATCCGGGCCAAAGTGGCCGCGATCAGCCCGGCAAGGGCCGCCACCAGCCAACCGCCCGGCCAGGGGCCGTCCACGCTTGCGTGATCATGCGAATGGTCCATGCCGCCCCTCAATACTCGTTGGTCTTGGCGCGGCGCTGGAATTCCTCCAGGCCGAGCTCAAGGATCAGTTTCGCCTGTCCCACCCATTTGTCACGGGAAACCCGGCCCTTAAAGCCCTTCAGGTTGGCGTCCATCCACGCAATCTCGTCCACGCCCCAGTTTGCAATCTGGTCAAAGTGGAAAATGCCTGCGCCGTGGCACAGCTTTTCCAGCACCGGACCGATGCCTTCGATCTTTTGCAGATCGTCCGCCACGCCGCCGCGCGGGCCGGTCAGGCCAGCCGGTTGGTTCTGTGCGAATTCGGCCGGAGCCTTGGCGTCCAGCGTCGCCAGCGGTGTGGCCTCGGGCGCATTGCCATCAGCCACGGGCATGCCCTTGGACAGCGCCGGGGCCTCGTGAACCGTCGCCCCGGTCTTGTCCGCGACCTGCGCCGCACCCGGCTTGGGCTCCGCCGCCACACCGACCGCAGCACTGACAGGCTCGGGCATCGCGGCCAGCTTTGGATCGGATTTCGGCGATTTGGCCTTCCACGGCGTGGTCAGAGGCACTTCGCTGCCATCAATCCGTTTGACCGTATCGCCGATATCGACCGCGTTCTGCGCAGAGGCGTTGTACTGCGCCCGCCCTGCGGCGTGATCCTTCAACGTGGTCAGCCCAGACAAAGGCTCGGCGGCATAGCGGCCATTTTGCGGCCCCGGAACCGGCACTTCGCCATTCGAGAACCGCCCGATCAATGCGCGCAATTTGGCAGGCGTCAGGTCTTCGTAATAATCCTTGCCGATCTGGGCCATCGGCGCGTTGGCGCAGGCCCCCAGACATTCGACCTCTTCCCATGAGAACTTACCATCGGCAGACACCGCATGGGCCTTGTCCGAGATCAGTTCCTTACACACCGCAATCAGCTCTTCCGCGCCGCAAATCATGCAGCTTGTGGTGCCGCAAATCTGCACATGGGCAATAGAACCAACCGGTTGCAACTGGAACATGAAGTAAAACGTCGCCACTTCCAGCACGCGGATATAGGCCATGCCCAGCATGTTCGCCACATGCTCGATCGCCGGACGCGACAGCCAGCCTTCCTGTTCCTGCGCCCGCCACAACAGCGGGATCACCGCCGAAGCTTGGCGGCCTTCGGGGTATTTGGAAATCTGACCCTGCGACCACAGGTAATTCGCCGGAGTGAAGGCGAAAGACGCGGGTTGTTCTTTGTGAAGACGGCGAAGCATTAGCGGTCGACCTCCCCGAACACGATGTCCATCGTGCCGATGATTGCGGATACGTCGGCCAGTTGGTGGCCTTTGCAGATGTAATCCATGGCTTGCAGGTGCAAGAAACCTGGCGCGCGGATCTTGGCGCGGTAGGGTTTGTTCGACCCGTCGGCCACCAGATAAACGCCGAATTCACCCTTCGGGGCCTCAACCGCCGCATAAACCTCACCCGCGGGGACATGGAAGCCCTCGGTGTAAAGTTTGAAGTGGTGGATCAACGCCTCCATCGAGGTTTTCATATCGTCGCGCTTGGGCGGGGTGATCTTGCCACGGGCCAGAATTTCGCCGGGTTCCGCGCGCAATTTGGTGATGCACTGCCGGATGATAAGGATCGACTGCGTCATCTCTTCCATGCGGCACAGATAGCGATCATAGCAATCGCCGTTCTTGCCCACCGGCACCTTGAAGTCGAATTCGTCATAGCACTCATAGGGTTGGCTGCGGCGCAAATCCCAGGCCAGACCCGACCCGCGCACCATAACGCCAGAGAAGCCGTATTTGACGATGTCGTCCTCGGTGACCACACCGATATCGGCGTTGCGCTGTTTGAAGATGCGGTTTTCGGTCAGCAGACCGTGCAGATCGTCCAGCACCTTGGGGAAGGTGTAGGTCCAGGCCTCAATGTCGTTGATCAGATCGTCGGTCAGATCCTGATGCACACCACCGGGGCGGAAATAAGCGGCGTGCAGGCGCGCGCCGCTCGCCCGCTCATAAAACACCATCAGCTTTTCACGCTCTTCAAAGCCCCACAGCGGCGGCGTCAGCGCGCCAACGTCCATGGCCTGCGTCGTGGTGTTCAGAAGGTGGTTCAGGATACGGCCGATTTCACAAAACAGCACCCGGATCAGGCTGGCGCGACGCGGCACAGCGGTGCCGGTCAGCCGTTCGATCGCCAAGCACCAGGCATGTTCCTGATTCATCGGGGCGACATAATCCAGCCGGTCAAAATACGGCAGGTTTTGCAGATAGGTGCGACTTTCCATCAGCTTTTCGGTGCCACGGTGCAGCAAGCCGATATGCGGATCGCAGCGTTCCACGATCTCGCCGTCCAGTTCCAGCACCAGACGCAAAACGCCGTGCGCAGCAGGGTGTTGCGGGCCGAAGTTGATGTTGAAATTGCGGATGCGCTGCTCGCCGGTCTGGGCGTCAGCAGAGCCGTCATCATAGCTGTTCACGCGGATATCGCCGTCCATGATGGCCCCTTACGCTTTCTTTTCATCGCCGGGCAGGATGTACTTGGCACCCTCCCACGGGCTCATGAAATCAAATTGACGGTATTCCTGCACCAAGGAGACGGGTTCATAAACCACCCGCTTTTGCGCCTCATCATAGCGCACCTCGGTGTAGCCGGTCGTCGGGAAATCCTTGCGCAAAGGATGCCCGCGAAAGCCATAGTCTGTCAGGATGCGGCGCAGGTCGGGGTGGCCGGAAAACAGGATGCCGAACATGTCGAACACTTCCCGCTCGAACCAGTTGGCGGAAGGATGGATGGTGTGGATCGACGGCACCATGTCTTCCTCACTGACCCAGACCTTCACCCGGATGCGGTGGTTTTGATACATCGACAGAAAGTGATAGACCACCTCAAAGCGCGGCTCATGTTCCGGGTGATCGACCGCTGTGATGTCCACCAAAGACGAGAACCGGCAGGCAGCATCTTCGGTCAGGAAGGCAATAAACGTATCCAGATGCGCCAGTTGCACGGTGACGTTCAACTCGCCGAAGGCCACGGCAGTGGAAATCACGGCTTCATTGCGCTTCATCGCCACGTATTGGCCAAGTTCGATCAGGGCTTCAGACATCATGTGACCTCAACGAACCAAAGTGCCAGTGCGGCGGATTTTGCGCTGCAATTGCAGGATACCGTACAGCAACGCCTCGGCTGTGGGCGGGCAGCCCGGCACGTAGATGTCGACCGGAACGATGCGATCACAGCCGCGCACGACCGAATAGCTGTAATGGTAATAGCCGCCGCCATTGGCGCAAGACCCCATCGAGATCACATAGCGCGGCTCAGGCATCTGGTCGTAGACCTTGCGCAATGCCGGAGCCATCTTGTTGGTCAAGGTGCCCGCCACGATCATCAGATCAGACTGACGCGGCGAGGCACGGGGAGCGGTGCCAAAGCGTTCCAGATCATAGCGCGGCATCGAGGTATGCATCATTTCGACAGCACAGCATGCCAGACCGAAGGTCATCCAGTGCAACGAGCCATTGCGGGCCCAGTTGATGATGTCTTCGGTGGTGGTCAGCAAAAATCCCTTGTCCTGCAACTCTGCATTCAGGGCTTGGGTGGCCACGTCACGGTCTGCACCCGCGGTATTGGCTCCGGTCATCACGCCCATTCCAAGGCCCCCTTCTTCCACTCATAGGCAAAGCCCACGGTCAAAACGCCAAGGAACACCATCATCGACCAGAACCCGACCATCGAAATTTCGCCAAAAGCCACAGCCCATGGGAACAGGAAGGCGACCTCAAGGTCAAAGATGATGAACAGGATCGACACCAGATAAAACCGCACATCAAACTTCATGCGGGCATCGTCAAAGGCATTGAAACCGCATTCGTAAGCCGAGACCTTCTCGGGATCAGGATTGCGCACAGCGATCACAGCGGCAGCAAGGATCAACACAAGGCCCAGACCCACCGCGATGGCAAGCAGGATCAGAATCGGCAGATACTCTCGGAGAAGTAGGTCCACGCGAGGCTCCTATGGCTGGAAACAACGCGCGACAGGCGCAAGGCCCACCACGCTCTTGGCCTCGTTTACTCTGCCACCCGCGCGGGGTCAACCAAAGGCGGTGTGAAAAGAGAGGGCTGCGACAAGGGGTTCCGTCAAATTCTGCACTTGCAAACCGGGTGTGACGCCTGCGGTCGGCCAGACAACCAGTGCCGCCTCTTGCGAAACCCTGACGCCCACCCAATGTAATGTGGGAAGACATCGCCAGAAGGCTGCCCATGCGCCTGTTGTTCACCGCCTTGATCGCCCTGATGCCCTTCACGGCCACAGCCGAAGAGGTAGGGCGCGTTGGTGTTGACTGGGTCGGCAATGACATCATCATCGAGGCAATCCCTGACCCGAAAGTCCAAGGCGTCACCTGCCATATCAGCTATTTCGAGCGCTCGATGTGGGACCGGCTGTCAAAGGGCAACTGGTTTGAAGACCCCTCAAACGCCTCAATCGCTTGTCGCCAGACCGGGCCGATCATCATGGGCGACATCGCAAAGACTGCGGCGGGTGAGACAGTGTTCTCAGAAGGCCGGTCGCTGGTGTTCAAATCGCTGAACGTGACGCGGGTGTTTGACGCACAAAATCAGGTGTTGATCTATCTGACCCACGCCACCGAACTCACCGATGGCTCGGCCAAGATGTCGATCTCAACCGTGCCCTTCTACAACGCCGGACTGCCGCCGCAGCCATAGCGCGGACACTCGGGTTCATCTTGGCCCAAATATCCCCGCCGGAGGCTCTGACGGTTTCGAAAGAGCCGCCGCCGGAACCGCGCTGCACAGTGGCCAAGAAAGCCGGGGAAGCTGTGATCGACGCCTTGCGGCGCCACAGGATTCAGCCGCTGGGCGATTGGCTCTGTGCTTTGCAGCCTTGAACCCGCAATGGAACTGGTCAGCGCCGGGTCCGCGCCCGCAGCGATGTGGCATCTTGCGTTGGCCGGGTGTCGAAGGCGACAAGTCCAAGCGCCAGAGTTTCAGGTCCCGGCAATGGGCCAACCATCTGCCGCTCTGCCGTCAAAGTCAGATATCAGAGCGAGAAGGTCTCGATCTGGATCGCTCGACACTGGCCGATTGGGTGGGCAAATGCACCGCCTTGCTGGCACCGCTGGCCGGCGCCATTCAGCGTCCGGCTGCGGCCCGACCTGGCGCAGGGATGCCGTCCGGGGGCGGTTGCAACATCAACGCCGGAGTCCAGCGAACCCCGGCGTTGATTTTGTTGCCGCAAAGATCAGCTGCAGCCAGATGTCCCGCCGCAGGTGTTGCACTTCATGCAGGTGCCGTTGCGCACCAAGGTGAAGTTTCCGCATTCGCCGCAGGGGTCGCCCTCGTAGCCTTGCATCTTGGCCTTGACCCGCAGGTCCATGCCGACGATGCCCGATGCCAACGCGGTGCCGCCTGACCGCGCGGTTTCGGGGATCAGCATGTTCAAGGCCGACACCGGATCGGTGCCATTGGCCAAGGCCGTGGCCCCCATGCCGCCTTGCAACACCACCAGTTCTGACGGCAGACGCTTGCGCAGATAGCCGGTCGAGCTGATCTGACGCAGCACCTCCAGCCCGCGTGATGCGGCCTGATCGGACAGTTCGGACACGTTGCGCTTGCCCTCTTCCACGCCGCGCCCCAGATCGTCGAACGACGCGCCGGTGGGTTTGACATGGGCCAGATCGGTGCGGTCAAGGTAGCTGATCGCCAGTTCCCGGAAGATGTAATCCAGAATAGAGGTGGCGTTTTTCACCGAGTCATTGCCTTGCACCATGCCTGCCGGTTCAAAGCGGGTGAAGGTGAACGCTTCAACATATTCCTCCAGCGGCACGCCGTATTGCAGGCCCACAGAAATCGCGATGGCGAAGTTGTTCATCATGGCGCGGAAACCCGCACCTTCCTTGTGCATGTCGATAAAGATCTCACCCAGACGCCCGTCACCGTATTCGCCAGTACGCAGGTAAACCTTGTGGCCACCAACAATGGCCTTTTGGGTGTAACCCTTGCGACGTTCCGGCAGTTTCTCGCGGTTGGTGCGGATGATTTCCTTGTAGATGATCTTTTCAACGATCTTTTCGGCCAGAACAGCGGCTTTTTCCTGATTGGAGCCGTTGGCGAGGATTTCTTCAGCTTCCTCATCGTCATCAATCAACGCCGATGCCAAGGGCTGCGACAGCTTGGAGCCGTCCCGGTACAGCGCATTTGCCTTGATCCCCAGCGAGTGGCTCAGCTCATAGGCCGCCAAGGTTTCCTCGATGGTGGCCGAGTTCGGCATGTTGATGGTCTTGGAAATCGCGCCCGAGATGAAGGATTGCGCGGCGGCCATCATGTAGATGTGGCTGTCCACTGACAGATAGCGCTTGCCAGTCTTGCCGCAGGGGTTGGCGCAATCGAAAACCGAGTAATGCGCGGGCTTCAGGAAGGGTGCGCCTTCCAGAGTCATCGTGCCGCAGACGTGGTCATTGGCGGCGTCAATCTGGGTTTTGGTGAAACCAAGGTGGCGCAGAAGATCAAAGGTCGGGTCGTTCAGCTTGGCTTCGGGAATGCCAAGGCTGCCTTTGCAAAAATCAACGCCCAAGGTCCATTGGTTGAAGACAAACCGGATGTCGAAGGCAGACGGCAAAGCTGCCTCGATCTTCTCCAATTCCCGCGCGCCAAAGCCATGGCCAACAAGGGCGGTGGTGTTGATCCCGGGGCAGTTGCCGATGGAACCGTGACCGACTGCGTAGGCGACGATTTCAGCCGCCTGCGAGGTCGAGTAGCCCAGTTTCTCAAGCGCCGCTGGCACCGATTGGTTGATGATCTTGAAGTAGCCGCCGCCCGCAAGTTTCTTGAACTTCACCAGCGCAAAGTCAGGCTCGATGCCCGTGGTGTCGCAATCCATCACCAGACCGATGGTGCCGGTGGGGGCGATCACGGTGGTTTGGGCGTTGCGGTAGCCATGCGCCTCGCCCAAAGTCAGGGCCTCATCCCAGGCCGATTTGGCCAAAGTGACAAGGGTCTGGTCGGGGCAGTTGGCGGCGTCGAGTGCGACCGGATTGACGTTCAACCCTTCGTAGCTGCCCGTCGCATGGACAGCGGCACGGTGGTTGCGGATCACCCGCAGCATGTGCTGGGCGTTGCGGGCATAGCCCGAAAACGCGCCCAATTCACGCGCCATCTCGGCGCTGGTGGCATAGGTCACGCCCGTCATCAAGGCCGTCAGTGCGCCACACATGGCGCGACCCTGAACGCTGTCATATCCCAGACCCATGTTCATCAAAAGGCCGCCGATGTTGGCATAGCCCAGACCCAAGGTGCGGAAATCATAAGACAGTTGCGCGATTTCCTTGGACGGGAACTGCGCCATCATCACCGAGATTTCCAGCGTGATCGTCCACAGCCGGGTGGCGTGGATGTAGCCATCCGCGTCAAACTTGCCATCGTTGAACAGGGTCAGCAGGTTCATCGAGGCCAGATTGCAGGCGGTGTCATCGAGGAACATGTATTCCGAGCAAGGGTTGGACCCGCGGATCGCACCATCTTCCGGGCAGGTGTGCCAAGCGTTGACGGTGTCGTGGAACTGGATGCCCGGATCGGCGCAGGCCCAAGCGGCGTGGCCGACCTGATCCCACAAATCGCGCGCCTTGATCGTCTTGGCGGTCTTGCCGTCAGTGCGGCGGATCAGTGCCCAGTCGGCGTCATCCTTCACAGCCGTCAGGAAAGCATCGGTGACACGCACCGAGTTGTTCGAGTTTTGACCCGACACGGTGATATAGGCCTCGGAATCCCAGTCCACATCATAGGTGGGGAATTCGATGCTGGTGAAGCCCTGCTTGGCGTATTGCAGTATGCGATTGGTATAGGTGTCGGGGATCATCGCCTTTTTGGCCGATTTGATCGCCGCCTTCAGGGCCGGGTTCTTGGCCGGATCAACCGAGGATTCCTCTGACCCGTCCCAGGTGCGGATGGCGGTGAAAATCTCGTTCAGGCGCAATTCGTGGGCCTTGGAGCCTGCGACCAGAGAGGCCACCTTTTGCTCTTCAATGACCTTCCAGTTCACGAATGCCTCAACATCCGGGTGATCCATGTCGCAGATCACCATCTTTGCCGCGCGCCGCGTGGTGCCGCCGGATTTGATCGCGCCAGCTGCCCTGTCACCGATTTTCAAAAAGCCCATCAGGCCCGATGATTTACCGCCGCCAGACAGGCTCTCGCCTGCACCGCGGAGCGACGAAAAGTTGGTGCCGGTGCCCGAACCGTATTTGAACAGCCGCGCCTCACGCACCCACAGGTCCATGATACCGCCATCGCCGACCAGATCATCCTTGACCGACTGGATGAAGCAGGCATGCGGCTGCGGGTGTTCATAGGCAGAGGTGGACTTGGTCAATTCGCCGGTCTTGTGATCGACGTAATAATGCCCCTGCGACGGACCGTCGATGCCATAGGCCCAATGCAGACCGGTGTTGAACCATTGTGGGCTGTTCGGCGCTGCCATCTGGCGCGCCAACATGAAACGCATCTCGTCATAATAGGCGCGAGCGTCGGATTCGGTGGTGAAGTAGCCGCCTTTCCAGCCCCAGTAAGCCCAAGCCCCGGCCAAACGGTCAAACACCTGTTTGGCAGAGCTTTCACCGACCAAGCGGGCCTCGGCAGGCAATTGCGCCAAAGCGTCTTCATCCGGGATCGAGCGCCAGAGGAACTTCGGCACATCGCGTTCTTTGACCTTGCGCAGACGAGCGGGAATCCCGGCTTTGCGGAAGTATTTCTGCGCCAGCACGTCCGAGGCCACCTGGCTCCAGCCTTTTGGCACCTCGACCGCCTCATTGCGGAAAACAACGGTGCCGTCAGGATTGCGGATTTCCGACACTGTGGTCGAAAACGCCAATGCGCCATAAGCACCGGTTGCCTCGGTGGTAAACTTACGCTCGATCTTCATCTGCCCCGTCCTAATTTGTAGCGGCGGGGTTCTGAGCAGCCCCGTCCGATGTCCCGACCATTCCCTGCAGACAAACAAGCCGAGGACGACCGTTCCCTTTGTATGGGTCCGGGCGGGCCTGCCGCTCGCGCGGCGCTGACGTCATGCATTTGTCTGCTGCCCTTGCCGACGCCGTGCCTTCGACGCGTTGGGATGCATCACCAAACTGTCGCAAATCGAGGTCTGCTTCAACATTTTTTTTATGCCTACCCACCACATTTTGTGCTTGACCCAAAAGCCAAGCCTACAAGTGGCGCCATGGGTCTGAGTTGACAATGCTGTGGAAAAATCTGTGGGCAAGTTCATGTGCTGCGCGAAAGAGGCCATAAAACAATGCGGAGAGGCAGACTTGGGCTGATCGGCTCAGTTTTCATCACAACAGCAGAATCGCCTTCAGCGATCGCCTGATTCAAAAAGCCGCTTGGAATTCTGACATGTTATATCTTTAGATATGGCATGTTACACCTTTAAGGAAGTGGCCCGAGATGTGCCGGCATACCAGCCATAGACAGCAAACGCGGCGACTTTGACGGCCCGTCGCGGGGCTGCCACCAAAAGGTGTTGCGGCAAAACCACTGGCACGGACCGGCGGCTTGCCCTAAACGCTGTGATAGGACGGCGCGAGGTGGGGCGATGGCGGATCTTATCAAACGGGGCGTGGCCAAAGGCCTGCGAATGACCGATCAACGCCGCGTGGTGGCACAGGTGCTGGGAGCCGCGGACGATCACCCGGATGTGGAAGAGTTGTACGCTCGCGCCGCCGCTGTGGATCCCAAGATTTCGCTGGCCACCGTTTACCGCACGGTCAAGCTGTTTGAAGAGGCGGGGCTGCTGGAAAAGCATGAATTTGGCGACGGCCGCGCGCGGTATGAGGATGCCGAACGCGATCACCACGACCACCTGATCGACGTCAACACCGGGCAAGTGATAGAATTCGTAGACCCCGAGATTGAAGAACTGCAAGAACGCATCGCGGCCCGTCTGGGGTATCGGCTGATAGGACACCGGCTTGAACTGCTGGGCGTGCCCGCCAAGAAGGACTGACATGGCATCTGACAACCTGCGCGGCATCGGCATGATGGTGCTGGCGATGGCTCTTTTCGGGCTGGAAGATATGTTTCTGAAATGGGCCGCAGTCGGCCTGCCGGTGGGCCAGATTGTGTTTGTCTCGGGGGCCTTTGGCCTGCCGGTCTTCATATTGATGGCATGGCGTCAGGGGCATAAGGTGTTCACCCGTGCCGCGCTGCACCCTGCGGTTCTGGCGCGGGGTCTGGGCGAGATGATCGGCACCTATGCCTATATCACCGCGCTGGCGACGGTGCCTTTGTCCACGGTTTCGGCGGTGCTGCAGGCGATGCCTTTGGCGGTGACAATGGCGGCGGCGTTGTTCATGCAAGAACAGGTCGGTTGGCGGCGCTGGACGGCGATTGCGGTGGGGTTTGCGGGCGTGCTGTTGGTCATTCGCCCCGGTCTGGACGGCTTTCGCCCCGAAGCGTTGTGGGTGCTGATCACCGTGGCGGGTCTGACTTTGCGCGACCTGATGGCGCGGAAGATCCCAAGCGATGCCAGCACCGCGCAGGTTTCCGCTTGGGGATTGATCGCCGTCGCCTTTCTGGGCGCGCTGATGATGGCCGGATCGGGAGATGTGGCGGTGCCAAGCGCGTGGGAGGCTTGGGTTTTGCTGGGCGCTTTGGTTTTTGGCACCGCGGGTTACTGGGCGATCATTGGTGCCACCCGAACGGGCGAAGTGTCGGTGGTGGCACCGTTCCGCTATATCCGACTTGTGTTTGCTGTGCTGATCGGGGCTTTCGTTTTCGCCGAATGGCCCGATGTCATCACCCTGACAGGATCAACGCTTATCGTGGCGTCGGGGCTTTATTCCTTTGCCCGCGAGCGCAGCCGCAAACGCGCGCTTTCCTTGTAACCCACCCTGCGCTAAGACGCGCAAGAGAGCACCCCTAGCCATCTGGAGGCCCGTGACATGAGCACGATCATCGACATTCACGCCCGCGAAATCTTGGACAGCCGGGGCAACCCGACCGTTGAAGTCGACGTCACCCTTGAAAGCGGCGCC
Source organism: Pseudorhodobacter antarcticus (assembly GCA_945860375.1). The sequence continues at coordinate 16,414 of CAMAQR010000032.1, read as the reverse complement.
ATGGGCCGAGCGGCGGTGCCATCAGGCGCATCGACCGGCGCGCATGAGGCGAACGAGCGTCGCGATGGCGATGCGGCGCGCTACAAAGGCAAAGGCGTGTTGGAAGCTGTGGCCGCCGTCAACGGCGAGATTGCCGAAGAAATCGTCGGCTTTGACGCCACCGAACAGGTCGGCATTGACCGCACCATGATTGAGTTGGACGGCACGCCGAACAAATCCCGTCTGGGCGCGAATGCCATTCTGGGCGTGTCTTTGGCGGTGGCCAAGGCCGCTGCGGAATATTCGGGCCAGCCGCTCTATCGCTATGTCGGCGGCACCTCGGCGCGGGTTCTTCCGGTTCCGATGATGAACATCATCAACGGCGGCGAACATGCTGACAATCCGATTGATATTCAGGAATTCATGATCATGCCTGTGGGGGCTGCGAACATCCGCGAAGCCATCCGCATGGGGTCGGAAGTGTTCCACACCTTGAAGAAAGAGCTGCAAAACGCCGGCCACAACACCGGTATTGGTGACGAAGGTGGGTTCGCGCCGAACCTGAGCTCTGCCCGTGATGCGCTTGATTTCATTCTGAAATCCATCGAAAAGGCGGGCTACCGTCCGGGTGAGGATATCTATCTGGCACTCGATTGCGCCGCCACCGAGTATTTCAAACACGGCAAGTATGAGATGAAGGGTGAGGGCAAGTCCTTGTCCATCGAGGAAAACGTCGATTTCCTTGCCGGATTGGCCAAAGATTACCCGATCATTTCCATCGAAGACGGCTGTTCTGAAGACGATTGGGCGGGCTGGAAGCTGTTGACGGACAAGCTGGGCGACAAAATCCAACTGGTCGGCGACGATCTGTTTGTCACCAATCCGCGCCGTCTGGCCGAAGGCATCAAGGCCGGTTGCGCCAACTCGATGCTGGTCAAGGTCAACCAGATCGGCACCTTGACCGAAACGCTGCAAGCGGTCGAGATGGCCCACCGTGCGCGTTACACCAATGTCATGAGCCACCGTTCGGGTGAGACGGAAGATTACACCATCGCCGATCTGGCGGTGGCGACGAACTGCGGCCAGATCAAGACCGGCTCACTGTCGCGGTCAGACCGTTTGGCCAAGTACAACCAGTTGATCCGAATTGAAGAAATGCTGGGCGAAACGGCGGAATACGCGGGCCGTTCGATCCTGCGCGGCTAAGGTCTGATTGACACGGCAAACCCGCGCAAGGCATTGGCTTTGCGCGGGTTTTTGGTGGGCTTTGGGGTGTCAGCCAAACCGTGCAGGCCGGAAATCGGACAGCAGCGGCTGATCGCCCTGCCCCAACACCTCGGCCGTCAAAGCCTCGGCCACCACAGCCGCCAAGGTGACACCCGAGTGCATCACCGCAAGGCTGAGGCCGGGCATCGCCTGCCCCACCACCGGCAAACCATCGACAGGCACCGGGCGGTGGCCGATTGTGGCCGCCTCCAGTGCGATTTCCGGGTGACCGAACAGCAGGCGCAGGCGCTGCAAGCTGGCTTCAACGGCCTGAGCCGGGTTGAGGATGGTTTCGGCGGTGTCGGCCTGATGATTGGCGGTGGCCGGGGCCAGCAGGCGGCCCCTCGAGTCTTGGCGGATTTCCTGCTCAGGCGTCACAAGGATGTGGCCAAGGCGGAAAGGCACGGGTTTGCTGTGCAGGATTTGGCCGGGACGCATCAGCATCGGCAGCTGCAACCCCAGCGGTGCCAGCAAGCCGGGCGTCGCGGTTCCCGTGGCCAGAATGGTGTGGTCGGCCAGAATTGGGCCGATCGCCGTGCGGGCTCCCGTGATCCGACCGGCCCTGTTTATCAGGCTTTTCGCGGCCAGACCGGCGTAGACCTGCGCGCCAGAGGCGGCCAGCAGGGTTTGGGTCAGTTGGGCGGCATCGACTGCGCCTTCGCTGGGAAAGTGCAGCGCGCGGGCAGGGATTTGCGCAAGGCTTGGCTCTTGTGTGGCAATCTGAGCTGCGCTCCGCTGGTGTGCTGGATAGCCAAGCGCCGTCAGGTCGGCCTGCATCTGGTCGATCGCGGCGTCGTCCTCGAACCACAGTGCACCTTGCCAGCGATAGGGCGCAATTGGCAGCAGGGCGTGCAGGCGGTGATGGGCGGCAATGCCTTCGACGCGCAAGCGGTGGTGGGCGGGATTGGCGTAGAAGCTGGCGTTGATCCAGCCAAAGCTGCGACCCGAGGCGGCGTCGGCGGGTTGTCCCGCTTCCAAGACGGTCACTTTGGCCCCTTGGCGGCCAAGCTGAAAGGCCAGATTGGCCCCAACGATCCCCGCCCCGACAATCAGCACGCTTTGCGGCATGGAATCCCCCAACGCTTTGCGCCAGACTGGCATGAGACGATGAGGGACACCATGACCGAAAGCGACCAGATCATTGCCAAACTGAACCTTGCGCCACACCCCGAGGGCGGTTGGTACCGTCAGACTTGGGCGGGCCCGATGATCGAGGGACGCGCGTCTGGCACTGCCATTCTGTTTTTGCTGCAAGCGGGGCAGCGCAGCCAGTGGCACCGGGTGGATGCCGACGAGATCTGGCTTTGGCACGCTGGCGCGGCGTTGGAGTTGTCGATGGGGCTGGACCGGGCTGAAGATCACAAGATGGGGCCGGATGTCTTGGGCGGCGAATCTGTACAAATTGTGGTGCCTGCCGGGCATTGGCAGGCGGCGCGCTCCTTGGGCGGTTGGACGCTGGTCTCCTGCACCGTGTCGCCGGGGTTTCGGTTTGCGGGGTTTGAATTGGCAAAGGCCGGGTTTGATCTGCCAAGGGGGGAATGATGGACCATAAGACCTTTGTTGCCAGCCTTCCCGCAGAGCTGCGCGCGGATCTGACCGCCAAATCCGATCAAGCAGGATTGCGCCATCTGGCCGGACATCTGGGCGCGATTGTGGTTGTGGGTGGGTTGATCGCTTTTGGCGCGCCAATGTGGTGGGCGCTGATCCCGGTGCAGGGGGTGTTGATCGTGTTCCTGTTCACACTGGAGCATGAGGCGACGCACAAGACTCCCTTTGCGTCCATCGCGTTGAACGAATGGGTCGGCCGGGCTTGCGGTTTCCTGCTGCTGCTGCCGTTCGAATGGTTCCGCTATTTCCATCTGGCGCATCACCGCTGGACCAACATCGAGGGCCGCGACCCGGAATTGGAGGGCGCAAAGCCCGGCGATGTGCGGGCCTGGGCTTGGCATGTGTCGGGTCTGCCTTATTGGATCTCCGAGATGCGGCTCTTGAGGACATTGATCGCGGGTCAAGGCGGCGCCGACTATCTGCCTGCCGCCGCCCTGCCCCGCATCCGGGCCGAGGCGCGATGGATGGGGGTCGGCTATGGGTTGGTGGCGGCCAGCCTGTTGGTTGACCCGCTGCTGTTCTGGGTTTGGCTGTTGCCTGTGATTCTGGGTCAGCCCGTGCTGCGGCTGTATCTGCTGGCCGAACACGGCGACTGCCCGCGCGTCGCGAATATGTTTGAAAACACCCGCACCACGTTTACCACCGCGCTGGTTCGGTTTCTGGCTTGGAACATGCCCTACCATGTCGAGCATCACGTCTACCCTGCAGTGCCGTTTCACAACCTGCCCACGCTGCATGCGGTGATGCAGGCAGAACTGCGGGTCACGGCGCAGGGATATGCGGCTTTCACGCGGGCCTATCTCGCGCGGCGAATGTGACGGGTACAAATTAACCATGGCCGCGCCCGGCACAGGAAGCTATCAGGCGCAATGAGCGATACACCCCCCAAGAATGAAGACTCGTTGCGCGGCTTTGGCTTTGCGCTGTCGGCCTATCTGCTGTGGGGGTTTTTGCCGATCTTCATGAAGGCTGTGGCGCATATTTCGCCCGCCGAGGTGATCGCGCATCGGGTGATCTGGTCGATCCCGATTGCCGGGGCGGTGCTGATCTGGCTGGGGCGGACGCAAGACCTGAAGGCAGCGCTGCGCAATCCGCGCATGTTGATGATGGCGGTGGCAACGGCGGCGCTGATCACGGTGAACTGGGGGATTTACGTCTGGGCCATAGGGGCTGGCCATGCTCTGGACGCGGCTTTGGGCTATTACATCAACCCACTTTTTTCGGTGTTTCTGGGGGCTGTGCTGCTGGGCGAGCGGCTGAGTCGCGCCCAAAAAGGCGCAATTGCACTGGCGGCTTTGGCGGTGGCGATCCTGACGTTTGAGGCGGGAAAACTGCCTCTGGTGGCGCTGGGCCTGACGGTGACCTGGGGCATATACGCCTATCTGAAGAAGTCGCTGCCGATTGGGCCGAACCAAGGGTTCTTTCTTGAGGTGCTGATCCTGCTGCCCTTTGCGATCGGCTATGTGATTTGGGCGCAAGCCACAGGTGCGGGCCATTTCATGATGGGCGTGGGCTGGGACACCGTGCTGTTGCTGTGCTGCGGCCTGGTCACGGCGATTCCGCTGATGCTTTATGCCAACGGGGCCAAGCTGCTGCGGTTGTCGACGATTGGCATCATGCAGTATATTGCGCCGACGATGATCTTCCTGACGGCGGTCTTCGTGTTTGGCGAAGAGTTCGGGCGCGGCAAGATGATTGCGTTTCCGATGATCTGGGTGGCGCTGTTGATTTACACCGTGTCGATGGTGAGCCAGGCACGGGCTGCGGGGCGGTAGTGGGTGCCGAGGAACTGGGGCGCTGCCCCAGACCCCGGGATATTTTCAGACAGATGAAAGCAGATTTCAGCTAAAACCCGGAAAATTAAGGGCGGCTGATCTGGCCGCCGCCCACGGCTGCGGGCACGCCGGTGGTGCTGGGGCAGGACGTGGGCAAACCATAAGCAACGCGGGCGGCTAGATGGGCGAAGGCCTGCGCCTCCAGCATGTCACCATTCAGGTTGACGGCTTCGATGGGGGCGACGTCGCAGGCCATGCAATTTGCAAGTTCGGCCATCAGCGTGGCATTGTGGCGCCCACCGCCTGCAACCAGAAGGCGGGTGACAGGCTTGGGGAAATGTTCGGCCGCCTTGGCCACGCAGGCGGCGGCGATTGCGGTCAGGGTGGCGGCGGCATCGGCGTTCGAGAGTTTATGCGTTTTCTTGAAGAAGGCACGGAAGTCATTGCGATCCAGCGATTTCGGCGGAATCTTGTGGAAAAAGGGTTGAGCGAGAAAGGCTTTGACCAACGAATGATCCACGCGGCCCGTGGCGGCCAAAGCGCCGCCGGCATCCTGCGTCAAACCCAAGCGCATCTGCATCAGATCATTGAGCGGGGCGTTGGCGGGGCCAGTGTCAAAGGCCAGCAGGGCGTCGGGGTTGTCGGGGTTGGGTTGGGTTGGGTCAATCCAAGTGACATTGCCAACACCGCCCATGTTCAGGATCGCCAGCGGGGCATCAGCGCCCATCCATTTGGCGCAGGCGAAGTGATAAAACGGCGCAAGCGGCGCGCCCTGCCCGCCCAGTTGAACGTCTGTGCTGCGGAAATCCCAGACCACCGGGGTGTTCAGCGCTTGGGCCAGCAGCGCGCCATTGCCGGCTTGATGAGTGCCGCGACCACCCGGATCATGGGCGAGGGTCTGGCCATGAAAGCCAATCATATCGGCACCGGAAAACCGTGCCAACAATTCGGCATGGGCGGTTTCAACCACTTCGGCGGCGGCAGCGACATCAGGATCGTCTGGCCATTGGCCAAGGGCGCGGCGGATGGTGGCTTGCTCGGCTGCGGTATAAGGACGATAGGCGTGGGGGCCAAATTCAAGGATCGCACGGCCATCGGTGCGCAGCATGGCGGCATCCACCCCGTCCAGCGAGGTGCCGGACATGGTGCCAAGAACCCATATCGGACCCTGTTTCGCCATCTTCCCCTTCGGCCCCCTGCCCGCTATACCACCCCAACCTTAAAGCATGAGTGTGCCATGACCTACCACCCGAAATCTGATTTCATGCGCGTGATGTTCGAGCGCGGCTTTGTCGCCGATTGCACGGATTATCAGGCGCTTGACGAGGCTTTGGTCAAGGGCATCGTTCCGGGCTATATAGGGTTTGATGCGACGGCCAAGTCGTTGCATGTGGGCAGTCTCATCCAGATCATGATGCTGCGCTGGTTGCAGAAATGCGGCGGCAAGCCGATTGTGTTGATGGGCGGCGGGACGACCAAGGTGGGCGACCCCAGCTTTCGCGCCGATGAGCGGCCTTTGCTGACCAACGCGCAGATTGATGACAACATTGCCGGGATCAAGCAGGCGTTTTCGCCCTATGTCACGTTTGGCGAGGGGCCAGGCGATGCCGTGATGGTCAACAACGCCGAATGGCTGGATGATCTGAACTATTTGGGCTTTCTGCGCGATATCGGCCAGCATTTCAGCGTCAACCGGATGCTGTCGTTTGAAAGTGTCAAGTCGCGGCTGGATCGCGAGCAATCTCTGTCCTTCCTGGAATTCAACTACATGATTTTGCAGGCCTATGATTTTCTGGAACTGAACCGCCGCTATGGCTGTCTGGTGCAGATGGGCGGGTCCGATCAATGGGGCAATATCGTCAACGGCGTTGATCTGACCCGGCGTGTCGTCGGGCATGAGGTTTACGGGCTGACCACACCCTTGCTGACCACCTCTGACGGCAAGAAGATGGGGAAATCGGCGGATGGCGCAGTCTGGCTGAACGCTGATCTGCTGTCGCCCTATGAGTTCTGGCAGTTCTGGCGCAACACCACTGACGCTGATGTCGGGCGGTTCTTGCGGCTTTACACCGAGCTGCCGCTCGATCAATGCGACCGGCTGGGGGCATTGGAGGGTTCGGCCATCAATGATGCCAAGATCGTTTTGGCCAATGCAGTGACGACTTTGCTGCACGGGCCGGAGGCGGCGTCAGCAGCAGAGGCCACAGCGCGCGAAGTGTTTGAAAAGGGAGGCGTGGGCGATGATCTGCCGACGTTGCGGGTGACGTCAGCGGAACTGGCCGAAGGGTTGGGGATTGTGCAGCTGTTCGTGCGGGCGGGATTGGCGGCGACTGGCAAGGATGCCAAGCGGCTGATCCAAGAGGGTGGCGCGCGGATGAATGACGAGGTGGTGACGGATGCGGGCCTGCGGGTGCAGGATTTGGCGGAACCGTTGAAGCTGACGGCGGGGAAAAAGCGCCACGCCTTGGTGATCTTGGACTGACGCGCCACTGATGCGTTGAAAAAGGGGGCCAGCTTGCGCGGCCCCCTTTTGATTTTGCGGCAAGGCTTACTCTTGCACTGTGACTTTGCTCATCATGTCCGGGGTGGCCGGGGGTTCGCCCTTGGCGATGGCGTCAACGACCTCCATGCCCGAGATCACTTTGCCGACGACGGTGTATTGTCCATTCAGGAACTCGCCTGGCGCGAACATGATGAAGAACTGGCTGTTGGCGGAATCCGGGTCTTGCGCGCGGGCCATGCCAACGATGCCACGGTCAAACCCGATCTCGGAAAACTCGGCCGGAAGGTTGGGCATGTCGGACCCACCCATGCCAGCCATCGCGGCATCGGCACCCGATTTGCCATATTGCACGTCACCGGTCTGCGCCATGAATCCGTCGATGACGCGGTGAAACAACACGTTGTCATAGGCCCCGGCCTGTGCCAGTGCGACGATTTGCGCGACGTGCTTGGGGGCGGCGTCGATGGCCAGATCAATGACGATCTGGCCGGTGATGGCCCCGCCCACCTCGATGATCAGGTTCGGGCCGGGGCCGTCGCCTTCGGCAAGCGCCGGTGAGACGGTCAGCAGCAGGGCTGCGATTGCCTTACGCAACATCGGCGGCCACCCGGACGGTGATCATGCGATCTGGGCTTGCCGGCGGCTCGCCGCGCGCGATTTTGTCGACATGCTCCATCCCCGAAATCACGCGGCCATAGACGGTGTATTGGCCGTTCAGGAACGAGTTGTCGGAAAAGTTGATGAAGAACTGGCTGTTGGCCGAATTCGGGCTGGACGAACGCGCCGCACCAATGGTGCCACGGTCATGCGGAAGCTTGGAAAACTCGGCAGGCAGATCGGGGTGATCGGACCCGCCCGTGCCTGCACGGCGCAGGTTGAAGCCCTCTTCCATGTTGCCATTGGCGACATCGCCGGTCTGCGCCATGAAGCCTTCGATCACACGGTGAAAGCAGACGTTGTCATAGGCCTTGGCGCGGGCGAGGGTTTTCATCCGCTCGACATGTTTGGGGGCGACGTCGTTCAGCAGCGCAATCACCACGTCGCCGTCTTTCAGCGTGATGATCAGGGTGTTTTCCGGGTCTTTGATCTCGGCCATGGGTCATATCCTTGAGTTAGGTTGCGGCGGAAACTAGCGCCAGATTGCAGGAAGGGAAAGGGCTGGTGGTTGACGCGGGCCCCGGATGGGCGGAAACATTCGAAATGAATTCAGGAGGGCACGATGGCTTGGAAAACGATTGATGATGTCGGCATGGCGGGCAAAACCGTGTTGACCCGCGTGGATATCAACGTGCCGATGGAAAATGGCGTGGTGACAGACGCCACGCGGATCGAGAAAATCGTACCCACTGTGCAGGATCTGATCGCACGCGGGGCCAAGGTGGTGCTGCTCGCGCATTACGGGCGGCCCAAGGGCAAGGTGGAGCCAGAGATGTCGCTGCGCATGGTGCAACCGGCGTTGGAGGCGGCCTTGGGCCGGGCGGTGGTGTTCATGGAAACACCAAGCCGGGCGGCGATTGACGCGCTGCCGCAGAATGCCGTGGTGCTGGCGGAAAACACCCGGTTTTCGCCGATGGAAGAAGCAAACGACCCGCAGATGGCGCAGTTTTTGGCCGGATTGGGCGACTTGTTCTGCAATGATGCGTTCTCGGCGGCGCACCGCGCCCATGCATCGACCGAAGGCATCGCCAAGCTGCTGCCGTCCTTTGCGGGCCGGTTGATGGCAGAAGAACTGGCGGCGCTGGAGGCGGCTTTGGGCAAGCCCGAACGCCCGGTTGTGGCAGTGGTGGGCGGGGCCAAAGTGTCGACCAAGCTGGAACTTTTGGGCAATCTGGTGACGAAAGTAGACCATCTGGTGATCGGTGGCGGCATGGCCAACACGTTTCTAGGGGCGCAGGGCGTCGAGGTCGGCAAATCTTTGGCCGAACGCGACATGGCGGCGACGGCGCTTCAGATATTGGCCAAAGCCAAGGTCGCGGGCTGCGTGATCCATCTGCCGGTGGATGTGGTGGTGGCGCGCGAGTTCAAGGCGGGCGCTGCGCATGAAACGGTGGCCGTGGGCGACTGCCCGGCCGATGCGATGATTCTGGATGCGGGGCCAGCGACGGTGGCGGAACTGACCAAGGTGTTTGAAGCCTGCAAGACCCTGATCTGGAACGGGCCATTGGGTGCGTTTGAGATTGAACCGTTCAACATGGCGACCAATGCAGCAGCGCTGTCGGCGGCGGCTTTGACGAGGGCAGGCAAGCTGGTGTCGGTTGCAGGCGGTGGTGATACTGTGGCCGCGCTGAATCAAGCCGGGGCGGCGGATGACTTCACCTTTATCTCGACCGCAGGCGGGGCTTTTCTGGAATGGATGGAAGGCAAGGTGCTGCCGGGCGTGGCGGCACTGGGCTGATGGCAATCTGGGCACTGGTCACCGGGGCATCTGAGGGGCTGGGGCGGGAGTTTGCCACTTTGGCCGCCAAGGATGGCTTTGACGTCATTCTGACCGCGCGGTCACTGGACAAGCTGGAGGCGCACACGGCTTGGTTGCGCAAGACCTGCAATGTGGCGGTGGAGGTGATTGCGGCCGATCTGGCCGACCCTGCCGCTGCAGAAGATATCTGGACCCGCGCCAGCGCCGGGCGGCAAATCGGCGTGTTGGTGAACAACGCGGGGCTGGGGCGCAACGGTGACTTTGCCGAAGCGCAGGGTTGGCCGCGTGAGGCAGACTGCGTCGCGGTCAACATCGTGGCGGCCACGGTGCTGATGAAGCGCGCGGCCACGCATATGGCGGCCCATGGAACGGGCCGGATTGTGAACGTGGCCTCGGCTGCAGGCTTCATGCCGGGGCCACATATGGCGGTTTATCACGCCAGCAAGGCCTATCTTTTAAGCCTGTCCGAAGCGGTGTCCGAGGAACTGCGCGGCACTGACGTGACCGTGACCGCTGTGTGCCCGGGGGCGACGGCGACGCAGTTTTTCGCGGCCGATGATGCGGAACACAAAACCCTGATCACCCGGTTGCCGCTGCCATCGGCGGCATCTGTGGCGCTGGCAGGATGGTCTGCGGCCACCAAAGGGCGGCGAATCGTGGTTGTGGGATTGGTGAACAAGCTGTTCGTTTTCCTACCCCGCTTGACACCGCGTTGGTTGGTGACATTTTTCGTTGGGCAGTTTTTGAAACGCCGCTGGTAACTGCCGGAGATTTGGTGCCGATTTGACCATTTGGGTTTGCTTCGGCCCAAATGACCGCAAGCGAAACCTTGTTAGCGTAACCAATATTGCAAGGGTTCCAGAAGCTTTCTACGACCGACACAACAGCAGTTGAATGGAGCATGTGATGCGCGCGACCAAAGCAGTTCAGAAAATCCTGGCCAATTACGAAGGTGAAACCCCCGGTGTGAAGGGCAATCTGTGCCGCATGCTGATGGAGGGCAAGCTGGGCGGGACTGGCAAGATGATCATCCTGCCGGTGGATCAGGGCTTTGAACATGGTCCGGCGCGCAACTTTGCGGTCAATCCGGCGGGCTATGATCCGCATTACCACTACCAATTGGCGATTGATGCCGGGCTGAACGCCTTTGCCTCGCCACTTGGGATGCTGGAGGCTGGCGCGGATACCTTTGCGGGGCAGATTCCGACCATTCTGAAGGTGAACTCCGCCAACAGCCTGATGTCGGAAACGGCGGGCAAAAATCAGGCGGTGACAGCATCAGTCGATGACGCGCTGCGGATCGGTTGCTCGGCCATCGGGTTTACCATCTACCCGGGGTCCGATTGCCAATTGGACATGTATGAAGAAATCGTGGCCATGCGCAAAGAGGCGGCGGCCAAGGGGATTGCGACGGTGATCTGGTCTTATCCGCGCGGTGAAGCGATCACCAAGGACGGCGAGACGGCGATCGACGTGGCGGCCTATGCGGCGCAGATCGCGGCACTTTTGGGCGCGCATATCATCAAGATCAAGCTGTCGACCGACCATCTGATGCTGCCAGAGGCAAAGAAGGTCTATGAGGCGCAAAAGATCGACGTGGCGACCCAAGCGGCGCGGGTGAAACATTGCATGGACGCGTCCTTTGCCGGGCGCAGGATCGTGGTGTTTTCGGGCGGGGCGGCCAAGGGTGCGGATGCGGTCTATGACGATGCGCGCGCCATTCGTGACGGTGGCGGCAACGGGTCGATCATCGGGCGCAACTCGTTCCAGCGCCCGCGTGCGGATGCCTTGGCGATGCTGGCGAAGTTGGTTGAGATTTACAAGGGCAAGGCCTGAGGGCTGGGTGGATTTTGGCGGGGCTTAGGCCGGTCGCTTCTGTACCAGTCTAAACCCCGAAACAAGTGGCGGCAGCAGAGTCGGCCGCCACTGTAGCCTTAGGCGCGCGCCCTGAAATGGGCAGCATTTCCGGGCTGTTGGACGGCAAAGCTGAGGCTTGGGAAACCTATGATCTCTCGATTGGAGCTTTTGCTGCCTTGGCTTGGGCCGGGTTTTCGGAGGGTGTGCGGAGCCTGCAACGTCGGGGCTTGCCACCCAGCCAGCCCCGCAGCCAAACCGGCCAAATCATCATCAGCGGTGATCTTTTGGGCGCGCGCAAGCTGGGGGCCTTGGCGACTGTGAAGGGCCGATGCCCGCCGACCGCGATGGGGACGGGCTTGGACTGTCTCCTGGGGGCCAGACGGCGGCGTTGCAGATTGTCAGGATCGATAGGCCGAAGGTTGAGAACTCGGCTTGTGGCAGCGTTTTGGAACGGGCAACGGCGATGCCTTGCCACGTCGCGGGGGCCACAGCGGCGTAGCAACATATTGTGGCCAGCTTTGACACGCAGGCACTGTTTGGCTCGACCCAATTTGAAACGACCAAGTAACACATGAAGGCTGGCTCGCAAATAGGCGGGCTGCCTTGCATTTTTCGGATTCACAACGTGATTCGGATGTGGCATTGTAACAAGATGAACCGCCCCCGATGATGAGGGGTGGGCGTTGAGGCGTTGCAGATGAACCAATCCCGGCCCGCCGTTGGTGGCATTTTCTTTATGGTTTTGGCGTTCACTCTGGGTGCTTACTTTACCTTTGCAGCCGTGCAAGGCGATTTTGGTGTCTTCCGTCGGGTCCAGATTCACGCCGAGGCGCAAGCATTGAAGGTCGAGCGGGATATGCTTTACGCGGAACTGGGGCGCATGCAGAACCTGACCTTGCGCTTGTCGGATGTGTATCTGGACATTGATCTTTTGGACGAACAGGCCCGAGCTGTCTTGGGTTATCTGCGCGCGGATGAGGTTGTGATCCGTTAGGGCGCGTTTTGGTGCGCGACTCACGCAGCCGCAGGGTTTGACCTTGCTCTGTCCTTTCCTGTTGTGACCCCGGGGCTCTGCCCCAGACCCCGGGATATTTAGAGACAGATGAAACGCAAATTTTAGTCTCAGTTGAACAGACTTGTGGTTTTTGCATGGCGGCCCTGCGCGCCGCGCCATCGGCATTTTCTGTTTTGCGTTGTTTCACCGATGCGGTATAGATAGTTTAACACTGAACTATATTTGCACCGTGACGGGAGGACGCCACCTTGGCTGCTAAGAAAGCCCCAGAAAAATCAAACGTCTCGAAGGAAGAACTGTTGAAGTTCTACCGCGAGATGCTTTTGATCCGCCGATTCGAGGAAAAGGCGGGACAACTTTACGGCATGGGTCTGATCGGGGGGTTCTGTCACCTCTATATCGGGCAAGAGGCGGTTGTTGTGGGTCTGGAGGCCTGCACCAAGGAAGGCGACAAGCGCATCACCTCTTACCGCGACCATGGCCATATGCTGGCATGTGGGATGCAGGCCGATGGCGTGATGGCCGAATTGACCGGGCGTTCGGGCGGCTACAGCCGGGGCAAGGGCGGGTCGATGCACATGTTCAGCCGCGAGAAGCACTTCTACGGCGGCCATGGCATTGTGGGCGCGCAGGTGCCGCTGGGGGCCGGATTGGCCTTTGCCGACAAGTATAAGGGCAATGACAACGTGACTTTCGCCTATTTCGGCGATGGCGCGGCGAATCAAGGCCAGGTCTATGAGACCTACAACATGGCGGAGTTGTGGGCGCTTCCGGTGATTTTTGTCATCGAGAACAACCATTACGCCATGGGCACCTCGCAGGCGCGGTCGACCAAGTCGGAAACCCTTTATGGTCGCGGATTGGCTTACGGCATTCCGGGCGAGCAGGTTGATGGCATGGATGTTCTGGCCGTGAAAGAGGCGGGCGAAAAGGCCGTTGCGCATTGCCGGGCGGGCAAGGGTCCGTACATCCTTGAGATGATGACCTATCGCTATCGGGGCCATTCGATGTCGGACCCTGCGAAATACCGCACCCGCGAAGAGGTGCAAAAGATGAAGGACGAAAAGGACGCCATCGAACATGTGCGCGACCTTTTGCTGAATGCGGGGCTTGCGTCGGATGATGACCTGAAGTCGATCGACAAGGAGATCAAGGAAATCGTCAACGCCAGCGCCGAATTTGCCAAAGCCAGCCCGGAGCCGGACCTGTCCGAGCTTTGGACCGACATTTACGCCTGAGGGAGAGAAAACCATGGCAGTTGAAGTACTTATGCCGGCGCTTTCTCCGACGATGGAGGAAGGCACTCTGGCGAAATGGCTGGTGAAACCCGGCGATGTGGTCAAATCGGGCCAGATCATCGCGGAAATTGAAACCGACAAGGCGACGATGGAGTTCGAGTCTGCTGATGATGGCATTGTGGGCCGCATTCTGGTGGAAGAAGGCTCGGCCGGCGTCAAGGTGAACACGCCGATCATGGTGCTGGTTGAGGCGGGGGAATCGGCTGATGCGGCCGCCCCTGTGGCTGTGGTTGCGGTGGCGCCTGCGGTTGCAGCCCCGGCTGTTGCTGCGGCCCCAGTGGCAGTGGTGTCCAAGGCCAGCCCGGACTGGCCAGAAGGCACCGTCATGAAGCAGATGACGGTGCGCGAGGCTCTGCGTGAGGCGATGGCAGAGGAAATGCGCGCCAATCCGAACGTCATGCTGATGGGCGAAGAGGTGGGCGAGTATCAGGGTGCCTACAAGATTTCCCAAGGTTTGCTGGATGAGTTTGGCCCCAAGCGCATTGTCGATACGCCGATCACCGAGATGGGCTTTACCGGCATTGCCGTTGGCGCTGCCTGGGGTGGCCTGAACCCGATTGTCGAGTTCATGACTTTTAACTTCGCGCTGCAAGCCATTGACCATATTCTGAATTCGGCGGCAAAGACCAATTACATGTCGGGCGGCCAGTTGGGATGCCCGATCGTGTTTCGGGGGGCCAACGGTGCGGCAGCCCGGGTTGGGGCGCAGCACAGCCAGGATTTTACAGCCTGGTATGCTGCCATTCCGGGGCTGAGGGTGGTGATGCCCTATTCGGCGTCCGATGCCAAAGGCCTGCTGAAATCGGCGATCCGGGATCGCAATCCAGTGATCTTCCTTGAGAATGAAATCCTGTACGGGCGCTCTTTCGAAGTGCCGGTTCTGGATGATTTCACCATTCCTTTCGGTAAGGCCCGGATCTGGCGCGAGGGCACCGATGTGACCATCGTGTCGTTTGGCATCGGCATGACCTATGCTTTGGAGGCGGCGGATCAGTTGGCAAAGGATGGCATTTCGGCCGAAGTGATTGATCTGCGCACCCTGCGCCCGATTGATTACGATACAGTTCTGGCCTCGGTACAGAAAACCAACCGCTGTGTGACGGTGGAAGAAGGCTTCCCCGTGGGGTCGATTGGGGACCATCTGGCCAGCACGATCATGCAGCGGGCGTTCGATTATCTGGATGCACCGGTGATCACCTGCACCGGCAAGGATGTGCCGATGCCCTACGCGGCCAACCTTGAAAAGCTGGCCTTGGTGACGACCGCAGATGTGGTCGCCGCTGTCAAATCCGTTTGCTACCGCTGAGGAGGGAAAAATGGCGATTGAAATCTTGATGCCGGCACTTTCTCCGACGATGGAGGAAGGCACGCTGGCGAAGTGGCTGGTGAAAGAGGGTGACGTGGTCAAATCAGGCCAGATCGTCGCAGAGATTGAGACAGACAAGGCGACGATGGAGTTCGAGTCTGCCGATGATGGTATTCTGGGCCGGATTTTGGTGGCCGAGGGTACGGCAAGCGTGAAGGTGAACACGCCGATTGCCGTGCTGATTGAGGACGGCGAGGCGGCGGACGCAGTTTCTGCCCCGGTCAAGGCTGCAGCCCCTGTTGCGGTTGCGGCGCCGGTGGCTGCGGTTGCGGCATCGGTTGTGGTCGCACCCAAACCTGCTGGCGCGCGGGTGTTTGCATCGCCTTTGGCGCGGCGGATTGCGGCCGAGCAGGGCCTTGATCTGGCGGGCGTTCAGGGAACAGGCCCGCATGGGCGGATCGTCAAAGCCGATGTTGAGGGCGCGAAAGCTGTGGCGGTTGTGGCGGTCGCAGCACCGGTTCTTGCCGCAGTGGCGGCGGCCCCGGTCGCGGCTGTGATGGCCTCTGGGCCGTCCACGGATATGGTCCTGAAAACCTACGCCGACCGGCCGTATATCGAGGTCAAGCTGGACGGCATGCGGAAGACGATTGCCGCCCGTTTGACCGAAGCCAAGCAGACTGTGCCGCATTTTTATCTGCGCCGCGAAATCGAGTTGGATGCGCTGATGGCTTTCCGGGGGCAGTTGAATGCCCAGCTGGAAAGCCGGGGCGTCAAGCTTTCGGTGAATGATTTCATCATCAAGGCCTGCGCCTTGGCGTTGCAACAGGTGCCAGCGGCGAATGCGGTTTGGGCAGGAGACCGGGTGTTGCAGTTCAAGAAGTCGGACGTGGCGGTGGCCGTGGCGATCGAAGGCGGCTTGTTCACCCCGGTTTTGCGGGACGCAGAAGGCAAGTCTTTGTCGGCGCTTTCGGCCGAGATGAAAGATCTGGCAAAACGGGCGCGGGATCGGAAACTGGCTCCGCATGAATACCAGGGCGGCAGCTTTGCGATTTCCAATCTGGGGATGTTCGGCATTGATAACTTTGACGCCATCATCAATCCGCCTCATGCCGCAATACTGGCAGTCGGCGCGGGTGTCGCGAAACCGATCGTCAAGGATGGTGTCGTGGTGGTTGGCACGGTGATGTCAGTGACATTGTCGGTGGATCATCGGGTCATCGACGGGGCTTTGGGGGCACAATTGCTGACGGCAATCAAGGATAACCTTGAGAATCCGCTGGCGATGCTGGCGTAATCTTTGGGCTGGAACGACAGAATGCCCCGCAGGTCAACCTGCGGGGCATTTGCCATTTTGACGCTGGTCCGAGGGAGTGAAGTGGGGGGGGGGGGGG
>CAMAQR010000031.1 GCA_945860375.1 Pseudorhodobacter antarcticus | reverse complement strand
GCGCCGAGGTTCAACTACCTCGCACCAACCCACAAACCCGTCCCCACCATCCGCCATGCCGACCTCCCAATGCGTTGAGAGACCTTCTGACAGCACGCACCGCGTTCAGAAATACGCTAATTCAATGGGACAGAGACGGCGCTTACGGTTCAGCGACCTTGCATAAATTGAAGACATCATGGGCCGCATACAAGGCCGCAGTCAGAACTGCTGCCAAAAACAAAGTGCAACCCGCCCAAGCAAAGGCCGTGTTATTTTCATGGGTTTCGGACTTGGGCCGCGTGCCTTCGCTTAAGCCCGCAGCCCCACGACGGCCACGCCCAAAACCTCCAGCACCTTTGCCTCGATCTGGGCCGCGTCCATCCCGGCGCTGCGGTACATCGCTTCGGGGCTGGCGTGGTCAATGAACGTGTCGGGCAGCACCATCGAGCGGTACTTCAAGCCGTGGTCGAACACGCCTTCATTCGCCAGCAATTGGGCGACATGGCTGCCGAAACCGCCGATTGCGCCTTCTTCGATGGTGATCAGCGCCTCGTGACTGCGGGCAAGGCCAAGGATCAAATCGCGGTCCAGTGGCTTTGCAAACCGGGCGTCAGCTATGGTGGGGGTCAGGCCCCGCGCCTCCAAAGACTCAGCCGCCTTTTGCACTTCCGAAAGCCGGGTGCCAAAGGACAGCAGGGCAACACGCGCGCCTTGTTGGATCATCCGGCCCTTGCCGATTTCCAACGGCACACCGCGCGCTGGCATTTCCACCCCGGTGCCCTCGCCGCGCGGATAGCGAAAGGCGATGGGGCCGTCATTGTGGGCGACAGCGGTGGCGACCATGTGGACCAGTTCGGCCTCATCCGCCGCAGCCATCACCACAAAACCGGGCAGATTGGCCAGAAACGCCACATCGAAAGACCCGGCATGCGTGGCGCCATCGGCCCCGACCAGACCGGCGCGGTCGATGGCAAAGCGGACGGGCAGGCGTTGGATTGCCACGTCATGCACGACCTGATCATAGCCGCGTTGCAGGAAAGTTGAATAGATCGTGCAAAAGGGTTTCATCCCGCCCGCCGCCAGACCCGCGCTGAAGGTCACGGCATGCTGTTCGGCAATCCCCACATCAAAACACCGTTTGGGAAAGCGACCCGCGAACAGATCCAGCCCGGTGCCGTCGGGCATCGCCGCCGTCACCGCAACGATCTTGTCATCGGACTCAGCCTGCTGCACCAAAGCCTGCGCGAACACTTTGGTATAGCTGGGGGCATTCGACGCCGGCTTGGCCTGCACCCCGGTCAGCATATCAAACTTGCCCGTCGCATGGCCTCGGTCACGCGCCGCCTCGGCCGGGGCATAGCCCTTGCCTTTTTTGGTCAGCACGTGGATCAGCATCGGGCCTGTGGCGCGCGCCTGCGCCGTGCGCAGAACCGGCAGCAATTGCTCTAGGTCGTGGCCGTCGATCGGACCAACGTAGGAAAATCCCAACTCTTCAAACAAGGTGCCACCCAAGGCCATGCCTTTGAGCATCTCTTTCGCCCGCCGCGCACCCTCTTGAAAGGGTTCCGGCAACAGGGAAACCATCCCCTTTGCCGCCGATTTCAAATCCTGAAACGGCTCGCCCGCGTACATCCGCGACAAGTACGCCGACAGAGCCCCAACCGGCGGGGCAATCGACATTTCATTGTCGTTCAGGATTACGAAAAGGCGCTTCTTCAGATGCCCCGCGTTGTTCATCGCCTCGAACGCCATGCCTGCAGACATGGATCCGTCACCGATCACCGCGATCGCATCGCCCGGATCGCCGCCCAATTCGGCGGCCATGGCAAAGCCAAGTGCGGCCGAAATCGACGTGGAGCTGTGCGCAGCACCAAAGGGATCATAGGGCGATTCGCTGCGCTTGGTGAAGCCGGACAGGCCATTCTCGGTTCGCAAAGTGCGGATGCGATCACGCCGCCCTGTCAGGATTTTATGCGGATAACATTGGTGACCCACGTCCCAGATGATCTTGTCGCGCGGCGCATGGAACACCGCATGCAGCGCCACGGTCAGTTCCACCACGCCCAGACCCGCGCCCAAATGGCCGCCAGTGACCGACACCGCCGAAATCGTTTCCGCCCGCAACTCATCCGCCAACTGCCGCAAGTCGCGGTCTGACAGGGATTTCATGTCCGCAGGCACCGTCACGCGGTCCAGCATCGGGGTCTTGGGTCTGTCGGTCATGCGCCCCTCCGGGGTCAGGCTTTGGGGTCAGCTTTCCCGTGCGATAACGAAACCTGCGCAGTCAATCAAGTTTTGCGCCGCCCCACCGTAGGGGGCCAGATGGTCGCAGGCCTGATCTATCAAGGTTTTAGCGCGGGCTTGTGCCCCCTCAAGCCCCAAAAGCGAAACGAAAGTGGCCTTGCCTGCGTCGGCGTCCTTGTTCAGGCGCTTGCCCGCTTTGGTGGCATCGCCGATCACGTCAAGGATGTCATCAGCAATCTGAAAGGCCAAGCCAAGACAATCGCCATAGCTCCGCAAAGATTTTGGATCAGCGCCAGCCATACGCGGACCAGCCATCGCTGACCAAGTGATCAGCGCACCAGTTTTGCCCGCTTGCAGAGCGATGATTTGATCCAGATTCAGAGGAACTTCGGCGGTTTCCGCCGCGATGTCTGCGATCTGTCCGCCCACCATACCGCGCGCGCCTGCGGCCTGCGCCAAGGTTGTGATCAGCGTCAAACGTTGCTCGGCAGGGCAGTCAGCGTTGCTGACAAGTTCGAACGCCAAGGCCTGCAAAGCGTCGCCCGCCAGAACGGCCGTGGCTTCATCCCATTTGCGGTGCACCGTCGGCAGGCCCCGCCGCACATCGTCATCATCCATGCAGGGCAGATCGTCGTGAATTAGGGAATAGGCGTGCACTGCCTCTATCGCGGCGGCGGCGGGGGCGGCGGCGTTGGGGCAAATGCCGTGGATGCGCGCGGATTCCAGAACAAGAAACGCCCGCAGTCCCTTGCCGCCCTTGGTGGCATACCGCATGGCCTCGGGCAGTGGACTGGACAGGCCCTTCAGCGCCAAGGTCATCTGCCAAGCAACAGCCTTGCGGGCCTTGTCCATGGTCTCAACAAAGCCAAGCGCATCAAGGCTATTGGCAGGTTTGACAATGAATTGCTGCATCGGATGAAACGTCTTGGGCACTAAAGCCCCTCCACCGGGGTTGTCCCCACGGCGCGACCCTCTTGCACGCGGATCAGCTCAACTTTTTCCTCGGCGGATTTCAGTTTGGCGGCGCAATGGGCCTTCAGGGCCGCGCCGCGTTCGTAAAGGGCGATGGATTGCTCCAACGCCACTTCGCCGCGCTCCAACTGCGTGACCACGGTTTCAAGCGCCGCCATCGCCTCTTCAAACGACATTTCGGCCGCTGCTTTTTCCGTCATCGTCCGCGCTCCTGCAAAACACCCACATGCGCCGTCACCGAAAGTGCCAGCGCCTCCAGATCATAGCCGCCCTCAAGGCAGGATACCACCCGGCCCTGACAGGTGGCGTCCGCCACATCGCAAATCCGCCCGGTCAGCCAAGCGTAATCATCGGCCTGCCATTCCAGCCCGGCCAAGGGATCATCAGCATGGGCATCAAAACCTGCAGAGATCAGGATCAGTTCGGGCTGCCACGCCAGCAGTGCCGGAAACACCCGCGACTCGTAGGCCGCGCGCATAACGCCGCCACCCGAACCTTCACGCATCGGCACGTTCACAATCTGCCCATGCGCGCCAACCTCGGACGCGGCCCCAGACCCCGGATACAACGGCATCTGATGGCTGGAGGCGAAGAAACACCGCACCTCGTCCCACAGCAAATCCTGTGTGCCATTGCCATGATGCACGTCGAAATCCACAATCGCCACCCGCGACAACCCGTGATGGTCCAGCGCCCGTTTGGCGGCAATCGCCACGGTTCCGAACACGCAAAACCCCATCGCGGTTTCGCGTTCAGCGTGATGGCCCGGAGGGCGCGCGGCCAAAAACGCGTTCGACACTTGCCCCGACAGCACGGCATCGACAGCCGCGCAGGCCCCGCCCACAGCACGCAAGGCGGCCTCTAACGAACCGGCAGAAAGGTAGGTATCGCCGTCCAACTGCGCCCAACCTTGCACAGGCGATGCCGCTCGCACGCGGTTCAGATAAGCGGCGGGATGACAGCGCAACACATCGGCGTCGTCGCCCAATGGCGCCGCAATCCGCATCAGGTCCATGCCCGTCAGCCCAGCCTCAACGGCATCCGTCCGCGCGACCTGTTCGGGATGGCCCGGAGGCGTGACATGCCCCCGGAACGCCCCATGATGATAGACCGCAGTGGTCAACCCTGCACTTCCTGACAAGCGATCGTCTCAGCAATCGCCGCATCGGTGCCCGACAGGTCGATCGACATCACGTCTTCGCCTTCGGATTGCAGCACCATGACATTGCGCGCCGCCAGATCGGTGAGGAAATCAACGCTGTCAAAAGTCACGACCACGCCGGGTACGTCGTCCAAATGCATGCCCCTGGCGTTGCCGTCGTACTTCTCTTCGTCCAGCATGAAGCTGATGGGGTACTCGGTGCCATCGACAATTTCGCCCCAAGCCGCGTTGAACGCCGCTACATAGCCGTTGCCAGCGGTGCGATCAAAACCGATACGCACGGTTGACCCGTCTTCAAACTCAGAGGTCAGAAAGCAGCCGTTGCCCAAAGTGGTGTCAACGACGATTTCAAAACCGCCAGCCTCGGAATAGGGCGTCAGGTCCTGTGCAGTGACGGTGGTGGCAATCAGGGCAAAGCCGCAAGCGGCTGTCAGTTTCAGAAGGGTCAAGGCAGTCTCCATGGGTTGATATCAAAAATGCCAAAAAGGCAGATCATCGTTAAACAAGTGTGACCAACAGAATGCGCGTCAATCAGGCTGCAACATATAACCTTCACCGCGGACAGTTTGAAGATAGCGCGGTTGCTTTGGGTCTTTTTCGATCTTGCGGCGCAAACGCGTGATCTGCACGTCGACTGCACGTTCCTGACCGCCACCCTCTTCGCGCGGAAGATCGCCGACCAGCTTGTCCCGTCTGACCGCCACACCCGGCGCGGCAGAGAATACCCGCATCAGCGCCGCCTCGGTCGCGGTGAGACGGATCAGATCCGCCCCGCGCCACAACTCGCCCCGGTCCATGTCATAGCGCACCGCACCCATGTGCAACACCTTGGGCGCAACCGCATTGGGTTTCACCAAGGGCACCCGACGCAGAATGGCGTTGATGCGCAGCAGCAGTTCCTTGGGCTCGAACGGCTTGATCAGATAATCATCTGCGCCGGCCTCAAACCCCTGAACCCGGTTGGCGGTTTCGCCTTTGGCGGTCAAAAGCAGAATTGGAACCGTCATGGTTTGGCGCAGGTCACGGGTCAGTGCGATTCCATCTTCGCCGGGCATCATCACGTCCAGCACAATCATGTCAAACTCCAGCCCAGCCAACAGACGGCGGGCCTGCGCGGCATCGCGCGCCACCGACACCAGAAAGCCGTTGCGGATCAGGAATTTCTGCAAAAGTCCGCGGATGCGTTCGTCATCGTCCACCACCAACAGGTGGGCCAAGGGTTCGGTCATTGGCTGCTCTCCTTCAGACCCTGATACTGACGGCGCTGATCGGGGTCCATCATCGCCTCTAGCACGGTGCGAAAACCCTGCACAGCCTGCGGCCCCGCCGCGCGATAGGCGGCCCGCATGCGCGCGCGTTGGGCATCAGACAGGGCCCGTTCCAGCGCAGCACCTTTCTCGGTCAAGTGCAGGTGACGTTCGCGTTTGTCTTTTTTCCCCACCCACGCCTCAACCAGCCCATCATCGAACAGGGTCCGCAAGACCCGGTTCAGCGACTGTTTTGTCACGCCGAGAATGGTCAGAAGATTGCCCACTGTCGTGCCGGGGCTGCGGTGGATGAAATGCACGGCGCGGTGATGGGCGCGGCCGTAATCCATGCCCTCCAGAATACGATCAGGGTCGGACGTGAAGCCGCGATAGGCGAAAAACATCGCCTCGATGCCTTTGCGCAATTGCTCATCCGTCAGGAAAAGCAGGCTTTCGCCAGTTTGGTTTGCTTCGGCCATCACAGTCCCCTTTGACTTGAATTTACGTCAGCCTTGTTGACATTCCAAGACACAACTGATAGCCCCACCACGATTTCGCGCAACATTATGTCCATATCGGACCTATTAGGCGCAACATTCGCAAAATGGGGGCCAAGATGGCAGGATATGACGATCGTGACGGGTTCATCTGGATGGATGGCAAACTGGTGGAATGGCGTTCCGCCAATGTCCATATCCTGACCCACGCGCTGCACTATGCGTCGTCGGTGTTTGAAGGCGAGCGTTGCTACAACGGCAAGATCTTCAAATCCGTGCAGCATTCGGAACGCCTGCGCAAGTCGGGCGAATTGCTGGACATGGACCTGCCCTATTCGGTGGCTGAAATTGAGGCGGCTAAAGAGGCGACGCTGAAGGCCAACAACCTGACCGACGGCTATGTGCGGGCCTTGGCTTGGCGCGGTGCAGGCGAAGATATGGGCGTGGCGTCGAAGAAAAACCCGATCCGTCTGGCTGTGGCGGTGTGGTCCTGGGGCAACTACTACGGCGATGCCAAGATGAAGGGCGCCAAGCTGGACGTCGCAAAATGGAAACGGCCCAGCCCGGAAACTATTCCCCATGCGGCCAAAGCGGCGGGTCTTTACATGATCTGCACCATGTCCAAACACGCCGCCGAGGCGAAGGGCTGTTCAGATGCGATGATGTTCGACTATCGCGGCTATGTGGCCGAGGCGACGGGCGCGAACATCTTCTTCGTCAAGGATGGCGAGGTTCACACCCCTCTGCCCGACGCCTTTTTGAACGGCATCACCCGTCAGACCGTGATCGGCATGCTGCGCGACAAGGGCGTGACCGTCCACGAACGCCACATCATGCCATCCGAGTTGGAAGGGTTTCAGCAATGCTGGCTGACCGGCACGGCGGCAGAGGTCACGCCGGTGGGGCAGATCGGCGACTATAACTTTGAAGTAGGTCAGATGACGAAAGACATTTCGACCGAGTATGAGGCGCTGGTGCGGGCTTAACTGAACGGTGGGTTGCACCCACTCTGCAGCTCACAGAAAAAGGCGCGCCCAACCGGCGCGCCTTTTTCGTTAAACCTGCCGCCCCTGCGCGATGCGAACAAATTCCACCAGCCGGCGGTTGTCGTCTGCGCGTGTCAATGGCCGCTGCCGGGCCTTGCTCCATGCAGCATCGGACCGGTCGCGGTCGATGCGCAGAAAGTGCTGCATCCGACCGCCGTTTGACGCCCTCTGGTGATCGGTTAGATGTTTGGTCATGGTCCGACTCCTGTGTTTGGGTTGCACCGGCAAGTTAGCACAGTTCACCCTGGCCTTCAGGACGCAATGTCGCGGGCGGCTGACCACCGCCCATTGTAGCCGCATCAAACAGCGGAAAATCCCCCATCCACGAACAACTGCGTTCCGGTGATGAATTCCGCATCATCCGACGCCAGATACAGCGCCGCCCGCGCGATATCTTCGGGCTGGCCAAACCGCCCTTGCGCCGCCTTGATCGCCGCATCCGATGCGTCCACGCCCAGCGCCGTCAACTCGCGCACCTCCCGCAACCCATGCGGCGTTTCGATGAAGCCGGGGCAGACCGCATTGCAGCGGATGCCCCGATCCCGAAACTCCACCGCAATCGCGCGGGCGAACATGTGACAGGCCCCCTTGGTGGCATCGTAAAGCACCTCCATCGGCGTGGCATAAACCGCCGAAATGCTGGAGGTGCAGACGATAGAGCCCTTTCCCGCCTGCAACATCATCGGCAAAACGGCCCGGGTCATCAGGTACATCGACTTGACGTTGACGTCGAACAGCATGTCCCAATCCTCTTCCTCGGTTTCAAGGAAAGGTTTGATGACGATGGTTCCAGCGTGGTTGAACAGAACGTTTACCGGCCCAAGCTGTGATTTCACGGTGGCCACGGCTGCCTCGACCTGATCCTTGCGGGACACATCGGCAGTGGCAAACATGGCGCGGTGGCCCGCCTGCACCAACTCAAACGCCAGCGCCTGCCCTGCCTGCACATTGCGGTCAATGATCCCCACCGCAGCGCCCTCGGCGGCGAACAGCCGCGCCGCCGCAGCCCCAATGCCCGTGGCGCCGCCCGAGACAATCGCAACCTTACCCTTTAGCCGATCCATAAACGCCCCCCGCTATTTTGACGATAGCCTAGCAGGCCAAAAGGGAGGTTCAAGGGCAGAGATCATCTGCCGCACGCCGCCATTTCATGCTATTCTGCTTCTATCGACGGAGGATGATCATGGGCTATATCGACGTCTACATCATGCCGGTCCTGCAGTCGCGTGAGGCAGATTATCTGAAATGGGCAGAGTTGGGCCGCAAGGTCTGGCTGGAACACGGCGCGCTGTCTTATGCCGAAAACCGTGCCGATGATGTGCCCGTGGGGAGTGTGACCTCCTTCACCAAAGCCGTGATGCTGGAACCCGGAGAGATCGTGTATTGTGCCTACGCCACCTACCGCGACCGCGCGCATCGCGATCAGGTGATGGGGTTGGTGATGGCAGACGCCCGACTGGCGGATATGATGGCCGACAGTCCCGCCAACATGCAGCGGATGATCTGGGGCGGCTTTGAAACCATGGTCAGCGGTTAAGCCGGGCCACCGCCCACCGGGCGGCCTCTGCCACCGCGGGATCAGGATCATTTTGCAGCGGGGCGGCCTTGGCGGCCAAACCGGGCAACCCTGAATTGCCAATCGCATAAAGCACATTGCGCACAAACCGGTCCCGCCCGATCCGCTTGATCGGACTGCCCGCAAAGCGTGCCCGGAACCCGGCATCGTCCAATGCCACCAACTCCTGCAATTCCGGCGCACCAACGCGCGGCTGATAGCCAATGTCCTTGGCAGCTTGGGCAAACTTGTTCCAAGGGCAGACAGCCAGACAATCGTCGCAGCCATAAATGCGGTTGCCCATCAACGCCCTCAGATCTTCATCAACCGGACCCCTATGCTCAATGGTCAGATAAGAGATGCAGCGCCGCGCATCCAGCTGATAGGGTGCCGGAAAGGCCTGCGTCGGGCAGATGTCCAGACAGGCAGTGCAAGTGCCGCAATGTGAAACCTCCGCCGCATCCTTGGGCAAATCTGCGGTGGTAAAGATCGCGCCCAGAAAGAACCAATTGCCCAGATCGCGCGCCAACAGGTTGGTGTGCTTGCCCTGCCAGCCCAACCCTGCCGCCTGCGCCAAGGGCTTTTCCATCACCGGAGCGGTGTCGACAAACACCTTGATCTCAGCCCCCGCCACATTGGCAAACCAGCCCCCCAAGCGTTTCAACCGCCGCTTCACCAGATCGTGGTAGTCTTTACCCTGAGCGTAAACCGAAATCGCCGCCCGATCGGTTTGCGCCAACACGGCCAGCGGGTCTGCCTCGGGCGTGTAAACCTCGGCCAGCATGATCACCGACCGCGCCTGCGGCCAAAGCGCGGCGGCAGACCCGCGCCAAGCCTCGCGCTCGGCCATCCAGCCCATCTGACCGTGTCGCCCGGCCTCCAGAAACGCCCGCAACCGACCCGCCGTTTCCGGCACCGCATCTGGCGCACAGATGCCCACCTTGGAAAATCCCTCCTCCAAAGCCCGCGCGATCAGCTGATCTTTCAGAGCTTTCATCTTGGCCCAAATATCCTGGGGGTCTGGGGGTGAAACCCCCGGCGCCCGTGATCAGAAATCCAGATCGGCATAATGCGCGGGCGGCGGAAAGCCTGACACCTGATCTGCCAGCAGCGTCCGAAACGACGGGCGCGATTTGATCTTGGCGTACCAATCCTTGACCGTGGCCGACCGGTTCCAATCCACATCCGAGATGTAGTCCAGACAAGACAAATGCGCCGCCGCCGTCAGATCGGCCAGCGTCATCACATCCCCGGCCAGCCAGCGGCGCTGATCCAAAAGCCAACCCAGATAATCAATATGGTACTTGATCCGCCCCGCACCCGACTTCACGTTCTTCGAATCTGGATAGCCCTGCGCCATGATCTTCTTGTTGACGCGCTCATGCAGCAGCTTTGACGTCACCTCGGCGTGGAACTTGTCGTCAAACCACGCGCACAGACGGCGCACCTCATAGCGGGCGTCAGCGTCGCGCGGCATCAGGGGCGGATTTGGCACTGCTTCTTCAAGGTACTCACAAATCGCCTGTGATTCCGACAGCACCTTGGTGTCCATCCGCAGCACCGGCACTTTGCCCGCCGGGTTGCGGCGCAGAAAATCGGGCGTGGGTTCCCAGTAGCGTTCCTCGACCAGTTCAACTTCAAGCTTCTTCTCGGCCAGCGTCAGGCGAACCTTGCGGCAGAATGGGGACAGAGGGAAATGGTACAGACGGATCATGAGGGTGGTCTTTTTGCTCTGGGCTTTGGTCTTCAATGCCGCGTGCAGCCAGTAAATTCAACCCGAATAGGTGTCAGCCTTGCGGCTGGAAACAGCGGGCGCGGCCATCGGCGGCAATTGTCTCGGCACCGGCCATGATTGACCGTGTTCGTTTGCGGACAAAGTCCGACGGTTCCGACGCGCTGCGGCCCTTGGGGTCGGGCAAAACGGCGGCAAGACGGGCGGCTTGCAGGGCGGTCAGATCGGCGGCATCGACGCCGAAGTGGTGCTGGGCGGCGGCCTGCACGCCGAACACGCCCTCGTCAAATTCGGCAACGTTCAGGTAGACCTCAAGGATGCGCTGCTTGGACCAGACCAGTTCGACCATCGGGGTCAGCACCGCCTCCATAGCCTTGCGCAGCCAGCTGCGGCCGTGCCACAGGAAGGTGTTCTTCGCCACCTGCTGGCTGAGGGTGGAGGCGCCACGATTGCCGCCCTCTTCGACCGCTGCGCGGATGGCGGCCATATCGAAACCCCAGTGCAGGCAGTAATTCGCATCCTCGGCGGCGACCACGGATCGGGGCATGACTGCGGCGATGTCGTCCCAGCTGACCCAATCCTTTTCAATCCCCCCCAGCCGCCAGCTTTCACCCAACTGATAAAGATTGATCGGAGGGGGGATGAAACTGAACATCAGGATCAAGATCGCGTAAAAAGCGGCCACCCCGGTCAGCCCGCGCAGGGCCCAGCGGCGCAGGCGGCGGCCAAGGGGTTCGGCGGCGGCAGGCCCGGCCTCGGGCTTTTTGCGCGGTTTCTTGGATGTGTCCAGCATGGCGCAGCATAGGCCCTAGGTTTGCGCTTTGGTCAAGGGTTTCAGGGGTGGAATGGGTGGTCCCGAGTTGGGACATTTTTTTGTTTGATATTTTTCAATGGGTTGGTGTGCTGAAATTAGGGGTTTGTTAAGATTTGGCGCAGCGCCGGGCCGAAGTAGGGCTTGCTTTGCCAAAACTTGCCAAATATTGCCATCGGGGATATTGTGACGAAATGAGCACCATGAACATCTCCCTTCCCGACGACATGAAAGCCTTCGTGGACGAACAGGTCCGCGCGCATGGCTATATGAGTTCCAGCGAATATGTGCGGGACCTGATCCGGCAACAGCGGGAGGTTGCGGACCTACGCCGAAAACTGGACGAGAGTCGCCCCACGCCAATTTCGGCTTTCGACGAAGGATACTTCGCGCAGCTTCGGGCGCGAATTGACAGCCAAAGATGAGTTTGGACAAACTGCCTCAGCTTGCGCTGACGGATGTTGACCAGATCGTCGACCATTATCTGGCAGAAGCCGTGCCAAATATTGCAGCGAGATTTCTGGAAGCCTTGGAATTGGCCCTTGGGCAAATCCAGCAGGAACCGGGAATAGGATCGCCAAGACTGGCCCGTGCCATGCAAAGTTTGGCGTTGCGGATTTGGCCGGTAAAGGGTTTTCCTTATTTGATCTTCTATCTGGATTTGCCCGAAGGCCCACAAATTTGGCGCGTCCTGCACACAGCCCGCGATATCCCCAGCAGCCTTCGCGATTAAAAAAGCCCCCTTGCGGGGGCCTTTTCTTTACTCGGCCGGAACCTTCAGCGCCTCATCCGACAAGGGATGCGCCAGATGGGGCAGCATCTCTTTCGGGCAGATTTGCAGGAAGTTTGCCCGCTCGGACGCCCAGTTGGCCAAAATCCGTTCCGCATGGCGCGAGCCGGTTTCCGTGACATGCCGTTCGATCAGCCCGCGCAGTTGCGCCTCCCAATGCGGATGGCTGACGGCGCAGGTCAGGATGTTTTCGGGGTTCATGAAATCCTCGGCCACGCCCTTGGGGTCGTAGACATAGGCCATGCCCCCGGTCATCCCGGCGCCAAAGTTGGCTCCGATGCGGCCCAGCACCACAGCCACGCCGCCGGTCATGTATTCGCACCCGTTGGACCCGCAGCCTTCAACAACCACCGACGCGCCCGAGTTGCGGACCGCGAAACGTTCGCCCGCGCGCCCCGAGGCAAACAGATAGCCCGCCGTGGCCCCGTACAGCACGGTGTTGCCGATGATGGTGTTGTCTTCGGGTTTCAGCGGCGACGACATCTGCGGTCGCACCACGATGGTCGCCCCCGACAGGCCCTTGCCGACATAGTCGTTGGCGTCGCCCATCACCTCTAGTTTCAAGCCGTTGACCGCAAACGCGCCCAAGGATTGACCACAAGAGCCAGACAGTTTCACCGTCAGATGATCCGGCTGCAAGTTGTTGTTCATACCGAACTTCTTGACGATATGGCTGCTCGCCCGCGTGCCGATGGTGCGCAAAGTGTTGCGCACGGCATAAGACAGTTGCATCTTTTCGCCATCCTCGAAGAACCGTGCGCCATCCTTGACGATTTCAGCGTCCAGCGTATCGGGAACGTGGTTGCGGGGCTTTGATCGGTCATAGGTGATCTTGTTGACCGCATCGACGGTGATCAGCAGCGGATTCAGGTCAAGATCATCCAGATGGGCCGACCCACGCGACACCTGTGACAGCAAATCCGCCCGCCCGATGATTTCATCCATCGACCGCGCGCCAATGCTGGCCAAGATTTCGCGGACCTCTTGCGCGTAGAAAGTGATCAGGTTGACCACCTTATCCGCCGTGCCGGTGAACTTGGCCCGCAGCGCCGCGTCTTGGGTGCAAACGCCGACCGGGCAAGTGTTGGATTGGCATTGACGCACCATGATGCAGCCCATGGCAATCAGGGCTGCGGTGCCGATGCCGTATTCCTCGGCCCCCAGCATCGCCGCCATCACCACGTCGCGGCCCGTGCGCAAGCCGCCATCGGTGCGCAGGGTGACGCGTTCGCGCAGGTTGTTCATCGACAGAACCTGATGCGCCTCGGTCAGGCCCATTTCCCATGGTAGGCCCGCATATTTGATCGAGGTGCCGGGGGATGCCCCGGTGCCGCCATTGTGGCCCGAGATCAGGATGATGTCGGCTTTGGCCTTGGCCACACCCGCGGCGATGGTGCCGACACCGGAGGCCGAAACCAGTTTCACCGTCACTTTGGCGCGCGGGTTGATCTGTTTCAGATCGTAGATGAGCTGTGCCAAGTCTTCGATGGAATAGATGTCGTGGTGCGGCGGCGGCGAGATCAGAGTCACCCCCGGCGTCGAATGGCGCAGGCGCGCGATCAGTGCCGTGACCTTCATGCCGGGCAACTGGCCGCCTTCACCTGGCTTGGCCCCTTGGGCGACCTTGATCTCCAGCTCTTCACAGGCGTTCAGGTATTCGGCGGTGACACCGAAACGACCGCTCGCCACCTGTTTGATCTTGGCCGAAGGGTTGTCGCCGTTGGCTTCGGGCAGGAAATGCGCCGGGTCTTCACCGCCCTCGCCACTGTCGGACTTCGCGCCGATGCGGTTCATCGCGACGTTCAGGGTCTTGTGCGCCTCTGGCCCCAAGGCCCCCAGTGACATGCCCGGTGTGACGAACCGTTTGCGGATCGAGGTGATGGATTCCACCTCTTCAATCGGCACGGGTTTGCCCAGCGTCTTGATGTCCAGCAGGTCACGCAGATGGATCGGCGGGTTGGCCCGCATCGCTGCCGAATACTGTTTCCACAGATCAAACGACGCGCGGTCGCAGGCCGATTGCAGCATGTGCATGGTTTGCGCTTCCCAGGCGTGCTTTTCGCCCGAACGTCGCGCCTTGTAGAACCCACCAATCGGCATAACATCGGCACCACCGCGCCAGCCTTTGGCGTGAACCTCTTCGACCTTCATCTGCAGGCCTTGCAGACCAATGCCCGAGATACGGCTTTGCATGCCGGGGAAATACTCGGCCACCATGGCGCGGGAAAGCCCCACGGCCTCAAAGTTCAGACCGCCGCGATAGGAGGAGATCACCGAGATGCCCATTTTGGACATGATCTTGAGCAGACCCGCATCAACAGCATTGCCATAACGGCGCATGGCGTCCAGCAGGCTGCCGTCGATCAGGCCGCGGTTGATACGGTCGGCGATGGAATCTTGCGCAAGGTAAGCGTTGACGGTGGTCGCCCCAGAACCGATCAGCACGGCGAAGTAATGGGGGTCTATGCATTCCGCCGAACGCACGTTGACCGAACAGAAGGTGCGCAGGCCCTTGCGGGTGAGCCAGGAATGCACGGCAGAGGTTGCCAGAATCATCGGCATCGAAACCTTGTCGGCACCCTGATGCTGATCGGTCAGCACCAGTTGCCCGGCACCCGAACGCACGGCGTCTTCAGCCTCGGCGCGGATCCGTTCCAGCCCAAGGCGCAAAGCATCCGGCCCGCCATCGGCAGGGAAGGTGCAGTCGATGAAGGCCACCTGATCGCCAAAGCGTTTGACCACCACGTCAAATTCGGCATTGGCCAGGAACGGGCTTTCCAGCACCAGAATTTCCGACTGGCTGGAGCTTTCGTCCAACACGTTCTTGAGGTTGCCGAAGCGGGTTTTCAGCGACATCACCCGGCCTTCGCGCAGACTGTCGATCGGCGGGTTGGTGACTTGGCTGAAGTTCTGGCGGAAGAAATGCGACAGCGGGCGGTAGACCGACGACAGCACGGCCGCCGGCGTATCGTCGCCCATGGACGCGATCATCTCTTTGCCATCTTCGGCCATCGGCGCCAGAACCTGCTCCAGTTCTTCGACGGTATAGCCCGCCGCAATTTGGCGTTTGCGCAGGTCGGCCCCGGCAAACATCGCGGTTTCCGGCACATCGCGCAGCAGGGCGTTCAGGTCGACGATCTTGGCAATCCAGTCACCATAGGGCTGGGCGCCCGCCAGTTTGTCCTTGAGCGCGACGTCGTGGTACAGTTTGCCCTCGGCCATATCGACAGCAATCATCTGCCCCGGTCCGAGCGCGCCTTTTTCGCGAATGGTGGACTCGTCCACCGGAACCATGCCCGCCTCGGACCCGGCGATCAGCAAGCCGTCGCCCGTCACCACATAGCGCATCGGGCGCAGACCATTGCGATCCAGACCGCCGCAGACCCAGCGGCCATCGGTCATCGCCAAGGCGGCGGGGCCGTCCCATGGTTCGATCACCGAGTTGCAATAGGCGTACATATCGGCCCAAGCCGGTTTCATATCGGTGGTGGCTTTGCTCCATGCCTCGGGCACCAGCATGGTTTTCGCCAAGGGCGCATTGCGGCCTGACCGCACCAGCACTTCGAACACCGCGTCCAAAGCACCCGAGTCCGATGTGCCCGACGGAATAATCGGCTTTATGTCTTCGGCGGCGTCGCCAAAGTTGTTGCTGGCCATGCGGATTTCATGGCTTTTCATCCAATTGATGTTGCCCTTCAGGGTGTTGATCTCGCCGTTATGGGCAAGCATGCGGAAGGGCTGCGCCAGCCACCACTGCGGGAAAGTGTTGGTGCTGTACCGCTGATGGTAGATCGCGAAGGCGGATTCAAACCGTTCATCCTGCAGATCGGGGTAGAACACCGCCACCTGTTCGGCCAGCATCATGCCCTTGTAGATGATCGACCGGCAGGACAGCGAGCACAGGTAAAGCCCCTGAATCTGGCTGGCCAGTGCCGCTTTTTCGATGCGACGGCGGATGATGTACAGTTCACGCTCAAACTGTTCTTCATCGATGTTTTTCTCATTGCGGATCAGAATCTGCTCAATCTCGGGCCGGGTGGCGTTGGCCTTTTCGCCCAGCACGGAGATATCGGCCGGAACGTGACGCCAGCCATAGATATAGTGGCCCATGCGCAGAACTTCGGTTTCCACGATGGTCCGGCAGCGTTCCTGCGCGCCAAAATCGGTGCGGGGCAGGAACACCTGACCGACAGCGATCAACTTGTTCAGATCGGGTTCATGCCCGGTGCGGCGGACCTGATCGTAGAAAAACCGGACCGGGATCTGCACATGAATGCCCGCGCCATCGCCGGTTTTGCCATCCGCATCAACAGCCCCGCGGTGCCAGATCGCCTTGAGCGCGGCAATGCCATTTTCCACAACCTTGCGCGACGGCTTACCGGAAATCGCCACCACCAGACCGACGCCGCAGGACGAGTGTTCATCCTCGGTCTTGTACAGGCTGTGGGCGTCCATATAGGCGCGCTTGGTCTCTTCGGCCTTTACCCATGCGTCATCATATTGGGTCATAGCTGAATCTCCTTTGCTTTCGCAGCCTTCCGCAGGCGCTTGAATTCGTTGAAAAGTACACCACCAGCCGCCTCGGTGGCGCGGCAGGCAGTGGCCATGTCACCGCCAATCAGGGGCGCGGTGATCGGTTCCAGTTGGCCCTTGCGCTTGAGCCGAAAGGCCATGCCATGCGCAAAGTTCTTGAAGATGTAATGATGGACGTTCGGGCTTTGGGCAAAGCGTTTGGCGTGCATCATTTCGGGCGAAACCGACCCGTGCAGCATGATCACCTGCGTGTCACGGCCCGAAAGGTCCGGCACAACCGGGTGCGGCCACTGCGCGATCTTGTCGGAAAAGCGGGTCCAGCGTTGATCGCGCGGCATCACTTCGGGATTGACAGAATATTGCGGCGCTATCGCCAGAACCGCGTCCAGCCGGGCGTGGGCGGCGTAGATCATCGCCACCGATCCGCCCATCGAATTGCCAATGCCGACGATGCGGGACGGCTTGATTTCGGCGATCAGCTTTTCCACCGCCGCGATGGTCTTTTCCAGCAGTCCGGGGTGGTTCATCCAGCTGCGGCTGGCATCCGACACGAACAGCACATGGTTTTCGCCCTGCCAGCCGGACAGGCGCGCAGCCTCGACCTCTGGCACGGCTTCTTCCTCCAGACCCACCCCTGAAAAAGAGATGACCAAACGGTCGCTGCGACCCGGCAGATAGCTCAGGTACAGCGGCGGCTCGGTCAGATAGGGGGCGGCAAGAATCACGATTGCGGCCGGGGTATGAAGGGGAGCGACGACATTACGGCGTCGCAGTCGAAAATCGGCTGGGTGGCGGCAAAGCCCTTTTCGCCGGGGCGGACGAACTGGCGCGGGGAACCTTCGAGTGGAATCCAGTTGGTGCCGTCGTGCCATTCGGAACTGCCGGAGAAGAAATTGCCAAACTCGGTGCTGATGTATTCATGCCCACGCGCCTTGCGCAGCACGGTGCCGGCGTCGTCGGTTTCCTCATACTCAAACTCGGTTTCCAACAGCGGCTCGCCATCGATGGTCACGGTCTTGCCGGTCAGCTTATCAAACCCGCGCACGTTGGAATGTTCGCCGGTGTCTTTCGACAGGCTGAACACAAAGCTGTCATAGCCGGTGGCGACCAGACCCGAGAAGGAAGCCGGGTCCATCGGGTTTGGGTCCAGCGTTTGCTTGACAGGCGGGTTCAGATCATAGCTTTCGATCCACTGGGTTTCAGCGTCGATCTTGGACATGTAAAACATGCCCTCTTGGTCATAATCCACGCGCCATTTGTCGCCCGGGGCGTCAGCCTCACAGGTGTAATAATTGGCGACATAGCAGCCCTGCGACTGCACGGTCAGCTGCGTGGTGCAGCCATCGGGCGGCGTGAAGCTGCCCGCAAAGGCAGGCAGGGCGGCAAAGAAAAGCGGTAGGGCGGCAAGGCGTTTCATCGTCAATCCCCTATTCCTGTGAACCATCAATCGCGCCCGCCACGGCCATACGCCGCGCCTGAAGCATTTTACCCATCGTCTTGTTCAGCACGCGCTGTTTGCCCGCGAAACAGGCGGCGATCACCGTGTCCAGCACCCCCGCCGCCTTCATCTTCTGCGGCGTATTATGGTGGGTGCCGGGTATCACATAAAGATCAAGATTTTCATGCGGTTGGGCCAGATCGCGCTGCACTGCCTCACGCGGGTGGCGGCCGAAGAAAACAAAATACTGACAGCCCGCAACGATGTGATCGGCGGCGTTGGACACGCGGTATTGCGGGATGGCGTCGCGGTAATGCGTCCAGCGCGTCTCTGTTGGCACCACGGCGGGGTCGGCGGCGTATTGCGGTGACAGGGCGACAGCCACATCGACATGCGTGAAGGCCGGGATCACCAACGCCGAAAAGCCGCCCATCGAATGGCCCAGCGTGCAGACCTGCGTCGCGCCGGTGTGGTCCACCTCGGCCTCGATTGCATCGACGATCTCTTCGATCAGCCCCTCGCGGTTCAGCCAGGTGCGGCCCGGATCGGACACGAACAGCAGATGATCGCGCGGTTGCCATGCCGCCAAGCGTTGCCATTCCGGCGGTGGCGGCGCGTCAGGATCGGCCCCCACGCCGGAAAAGCACACCACCAGCCGCGCGGTTTGCCCCGGCATCCGCCACAGCCGCAGGTCCGCGTCATCGCGCAACAGGTCAAGCCCGCCCAAGGGCGCGGCTTCTGTCACGGTGGGATGGACACCGACCTGCATGGTTTACTCTGCCGCAACCGTTGCGGGTTGCGCCAGATACGACAGGATCGAGTCGGCGGCTTCGCGCCCGTCGCGGATGGCCCAGACCACAAGCGATGCCCCACGCACGATGTCGCCAGCCGCATAGACGCCGGGCAGGTTGGTCGCGTGGCTGCGGAAGTCGGCCTTGATCGTGCCCCAGCGGGTGACGGCCAGATCCGGCACGCCCCACAGCGTCGGGATCCCCTCGGGTTCAAAGCCCAGCGCCTGCACCACCAATTCGGCGGGTTCGATGTAATCCGCGCCCTCGATCAGTTCGGGCGACTGGCGACCTGATGCATCGGGCGCGCCCAAACGCATCTTTTGCACCATCACGCCATCGACAACAGACCCGCCAGTAAACCCCTTTGGCGCGGTCAGCCAGACGAATTCGACGCCCTCTTCTTCGGCGTTCTGAGTTTCACGCTGCGACCCCGGCATGTTGGCTTTGTCACGGCGATACAGGCACTTGACCGACACAGCCCCTTGCCGAATGGCCGTGCGCACGCAGTCCATGGCGGTATCACCGCCACCGATGACGACGACCCGCTTGCCTTGGGCGTTCAACTCGCCCGAGTCGAACTCTGGCACATCGTCGCCGAAGGACTTGCGGTTGCTGGCGGTCAGGTAGTCCAGCGCGCGGACCACACCTTTGGCACCAACACCCGGAGCCTCAATGTCGCGCGCCTTGTAGACACCAGTGGCGATCAGAACTGCGTCATGCTGGCCGCGAATGGCGTCAAATGTCAGATCCTCGCCCACCTTGCAGTTCAGAATGAAGGTCACGCCGCCCAGTTCAAGCTGTTCGATGCGCTGCAAGACAACCGGCTTTTCCAGTTTGAAACCGGGGATGCCATAGGTCAGCAATCCGCCTGCGCGGTCATAGCGGTCATAGACCGTGACCTGAAAACCACGGCGGCGCAACACGTCGGCGGCGGCAAGGCCACCCGGACCCGCGCCGATGATGCCCACGGATTCCATACGCTCGGCATGGGGTTTGATCGGCTTGACCCAACCCATCTCCCAAGCCTTGTCGGTCAGGTATTTTTCAACCGAACCGATGGTCACGGTGCCATGGCCTGACTGTTCAATCACGCAGTTGCCCTCGCACAGACGGTCTTGCGGGCAGATCCGGCCACAGATTTCCGGGAAGGTGTTGGTGGCTTGGGAAAGCTCGTAGGCCTCTTCCAGGCGGCCCTCGGCGGTCAGGCGCAACCAGTCGGGGATGTTGTTGTGCAGCGGGCAATGCGACTGACAAAACGGCACGCCGCATTGACTGCAACGGCCGGCCTGCTCGGCGGCTTTGTCGGCGGCAAACTGACGGTAAATCTCGTCAAAATCCTCGGTGCGCAGGCCTGCATCCCGCTTCTGCGGCATCTCTTTGCCGACAGTGACGAATTTCAGCATCTTTTGACCGGCCATGACGCGCCCCCAAGTGGAAAATTTATCGGCTTGGGTTTGATACTTTGGAGTGGTTTGAAATAAAAGGCAGTAATGCTGACATAGTTTGCGGTTTTTCGGGTCGCCCGGGAGTTATGTTGGGCATCTGATGCGATAATAGGTCAGTAAACTATACCTATATACCTAGAATCCTGCCCAAAGCGCCACCAGAGCCACCGAACCCACGATGATTCGCCACCAGCCGAACAGGGCATAGCCATGGCGGCTCACAAAGTTCAGCAGCCATCGCACCACCAGAACAGCCGTAAAGAAGGCCAGCACAAAGCCAACGGCAATGTCGGACAGCGCCGAAAAATCCAGCACATCGCGATTCTTGTACAGGTCATAGACCACCGCCCCGGCCATGGTGGGCAGCGACAGAAAGAACGAAAACTCGGCTGCCGCACGTTTGGACACACCCAGCATCAATGCGCCGACGATGGTAGAGCCTGACCGCGACACACCGGGAACCATCGCCAGACATTGGATGAAGCCAATCGCCAGCGCCTTGCGCAAGGGGATGGCGGTGGCGTCGTCATGCAGGGGCGCTGGCGCAATCCTTTCGACAAACAGCAAGATCACGCCGCCCACGACCAACATGACCGCAATCAGCATTGGCGTTTCAAACAACACGGTCTTGATGAAATCATGGGCCAGAACGCCGATTGCCATGGCGGGCAGAAAGGCCAGTGCCACCGACACGATGAACCTCATCGCGGCTGGGTCTTTGTGGGCGGTGCTGAACACCGTGACCAGTTTGGACATATAGACAGTCAGAATCGCCAGTACCGCACCCAGCTGGATGACCACCTCAAAGGTTTTGCCTGTCGACTGAAACCCCAGAAAATGCCCTGCGAGCAACAGATGGCCGGTCGAGGACACCGGGATAAACTCGGTCAGCCCCTCCAGCACGCCCAGAAGGCCAGCGACGATGGTGTTTGCCACGGTTCAGGACTTCTTCAGGTTCTTGGCCGATTCCTTGATGGCCGCGTATTGGCCAGAGGGACGATAGCGCCACAGGTATTCTGGCAGCAGCGACCCGAAGTCGGTGGCAGTGATGCCCAGATCGGCCAAGGTTTTCGCGCCCGGAGCGACCACATTGTCAGACCGCAGGCTGACAACCTGATCGCGGGTCAGCAGTTTGTTGGGGAACAGACCACCCGTCAGCATCGAGGCAAAATCCAGCACGGTCGCCATGATGTTGGCGACAAAGAACGGCAGGTTCAGGATGAGGCGGCGGCGGCGGATCACCGGCAACATGCGCGCCATCAGGCCGTGAAAGCTGTCCACGTCCGGGCCGCCCAACTCGTAGACGCCATGCGCTTGACCGGTGATGCCTTTGACGGCGGCTTGCGCCACGTCATCGACATAAACCGGCTGGAATTTGGTTCCGGCACCGACCACGGGCAGGATTGGCCCCATGCGCGCCATTCCGGCGAAGCGGTTGAAGAACCCGTCCTCATTGCCGAAAATCACCGAAGGCCGCAGGATCATCGCCATCGGGAAGGCGGCCAGAACCGCCGCCTCGCCCGCGCCTTTGGATTGGGCGTACAGGCTGGCACCGTTCACATCGGCGCCGATGGCCGAGATATGGACCAAGTTCGCCACGCCCTGCTCGGCGGCGAGGCGCGCGATGCGGGCGGCGCCAGAGTTCTGCACCGCGTCGAAGTTGTTCTTGCCACCCCGGTCAAAGGTGCCGACGCAGTTCACCACCGCATCCGCCCCGGCCATAGCGGCGCGCACCGATGCATCGTCGCGGATGTTGCACAACACGGGTTCGACCTGACCCACCACGCCGTAGGGCTTGACGAACAGCGCCTCGTTCGGGCGGCGGACGGCCACGCGGGCGCGCCAGCCCTCTTTCGCCATACGGCGGGCGATGTAACGGCCGACAAAACCCGAACCGCCGTAGATCGTGACTAGCTTGCTCATGCGTAACCCTCGCTGGCCCCTTGGGGATTGCGTCCTGAATAATCTTCGCGCGCCGGGCGGGCAAGGCCTAACAACTGCGACGATTTTTCCACAAAACCCACCTGCCCCCGTTGACACCCCCCACGCGCTTGGCTACATCGCCCCCAAGACACTTGCCCTGGTGGCGGAATTGGTAGACGCGCTGGTTTCAGGTACCAGTGTTGCAAGACGTGGAGGTTCGAGTCCTCTCCTGGGCACCATTTACTCTAAGAAAACCCCGCAACATCAATATGTTGCGGGGTTTCTTGTTTTCTCAATCCACCCCGCCATCCCCCTTTTGCGCTTCGTTGGGGTTGATCGTGTGACCGAGTTTGCCCGATTCATCGCAGGCACCCCGCGCGCTTCACTCGCTATTGCGTCATTGCCGGAATGTTGCGGTTTATGTCACGCAGGCTACCCACGCGGTCCTTTAAATCGTCAGCCCCGGACTTCACTGACCCCCTACTGTTTACTTTTGATCTCAGTGCGAAGGAAGGACACCACGCGGTCCGCCGATCCGGACCGCCCAAAGAGTTGCCGCCCCCCACCCACGCGGGGATACCCATTTTATAGGCGGGAAATTGTGCCATGTTGATCCCACCAGCCCGCGCGCGCGGGAATCCGTGACTAAAATACTGGCTGGAAAGTCGACCCGCGCCTAACAGCCCACCCGCGCAGGAATCCCCTTTTATATACCCTAAATTCCCGACCAGTGACGCCACCCGGCATCCCCGCAGGAGTCGCCACAGGCCCCTTGTGGCGCGTCCAGCTAAGCGCAGCCATCGGACAGGCGCGAAGCCCTGACATGCGCCCAGCGCCGCCTTTGGGCCTCGGCAATGCGGGCCAGCCCCTCGGGCGTCTTGGCCCCGGTGGATTTGCCGCCATGAAACTTGCAGCGGCGCTTGCCCGGTTCGGATTGGTTGCGACATTGCCCACCCTTTCGGGTCTTGGCCCCGCATATGACGCGAAGGCGGGCGGCGGCTTGGGCTTGGCGTGCTTTGGTCCGGGCAAGGTAGGCGGCGAACAGTGCCTCGGCTTCTGCGTCGGCTTTCACACGCCAGCTATCACCCCATCCCCCCGCGCGCGCATTCGACTGCCAATTAATTCGCAAACCCAAAGCCTCGGCCATGCGCGCGCCAGTTCCAAATCGTCGGATAAGCGGCTTGGCTTCCCAATAGCGGATGGTGTCGCGGGTCACGCCGACACGCTTTGCCAGATCGGCTTGCGTCATCCGTGCGGCCTTGCGCTCTACCCGCAGTTCGGCCCCGGTCATGGCCCGACAGGCGCGGCTCTGGGCGCGGTTGGGGGGTGCGGTCATCTGGGCAATACCCCCGACAAAGCCGCCAAGAGGTCACGGCACAGGGCCAGCGCCGCCGATGGTGTCAAAGGCACCGCCGCCACTTCCTTGCCGCCATGCCAGACCTGCAAGACCGGGCCGGGGCGTATGGTGATGGTCATGATTGGCCCCCGATCTGGACGCGAAAGTCCGAAGCCTTGAAACTTGCGAGGTGGGTGCAAGGTGGTTGAACATCACTTGCCACCACCACCACCCCACACCCCATAAGGGGGTGGTGGTGGGTGCAGGTAGCAGGCGCTAACCCGAGGTGGGTGCAAGTGGGTGCAGGTGGTTGCAATCATGGCTCCACCTCAGCCGGATTATTCGGCCCCGCGATGATGCAAGGCACCGATTTGCGATTGGTCCCCAAGGGCAGCGATTGCCTAGCCAGCACGCCGCTTTCGATCCAAGTTTTGAGGATGGTTGCCACGCGCGCCTTTTCGCTTTTCTTGCCCAGATCAAGGCCCAGAACCTCGGCAATCACCCGCCCGGCCCAATCATCGGCTTGGCTATTTTCGCGCGGCGGCGGTTCGCGGGCGGCGATTGCAGCCTTCACCCGGCAAGCGTCATTCACCGTGATACCGCTAAACGCCTCGGGCCAGACCCAAGGCCGGATGGTGGCGACGTTTTCACCGTTGGCAATGGTCAGCCCGGTCTTTTCAAACCAGCGGTTGCGGTCCGATGACGGCGGCGCAAGGTTGCTTTCGGCTTCCCCGATCCGAAAGAAGTGCCGGAAATCGTCCACGCCCGCTTGCGCGCCCTCGGCCTCTGTCATGGGCACGAGAAGGCGGTTGAAGCGCGCCACCCCCCGCAAGGCCGATCCGCCCCGGCCATCATCAAGGGTGGCTTGAATGCCGGGGGAAGGCTTGCGCGTGTGGTGGACAAGCCCGATTGCGGCCCCGGTTTCAGACGCAAGCGCGCGGATGCGCCCGCCCAGCGCCCGGAAAACCTCGTTTGTCTCGGGGCTTTGGCTCAGGTCTTGCAGCGGGTCCAATACCGCAAGGGCAATGCCTTCGCGTTCGATCAGATCGGCAAGGGCCAGGAAGGCGGGTTCGCAAATCTCGCCCTTTTCGCCCTTGATCAGAACAATCGGATTTACAGCCGCCACGCCCGAAACCGGAAACAGCCGCCCTGCGATTTCAGATTGCGGGATACCCCAAGCCTGCAAGACCGCGCCCACCCGGCCCTGTATCACTGCCAAATCATCTTCGGCATTGTAATACAAAACCCGGCGCGGTTCGGATGGTTGCCCGGTCAGAAAGCCGCGCCCGGTGGTGGCGTCTATCGCCTCGGACAAAGCCAGAAGGCTTTTGCCTGTCTTGGGCGCGGCAAAGGTCACGCTCAGATACCCAGCCGCGAAGGTGTCGCCATAGACAAAGCGCAGCCGGGGGATTCCGGCAATGTCGATTTCCCGCCACGCTTGAAAGTCATAGATCAGGGGCGCGGGCGCGGCCTTGGCGGCTTGCGGGGTGAAGGGAATGGGTTGCGGTATGGTCAAGCTGCCATCCCCCCGCGCAAGGCGTCATTCCAGTCTTGCCCCTCGGGGGCGGGCCAGAGCGACACGGCCCAGCCCAGCGCCGCCGCGCGCTCGGCCAAGGCGTTGCCCGCCGCCCAGCCCGCGCCGCCGTCATCGCTATCGGTTGCCAGGATCAATTCCCCCGGCGCGGGGGGCAGGGCAAGCGCTTTCATCCCCGAGGTGGACAGCGCCGCCCAGACGCTTGCGGGGGCCATCAGAAGCCCGCTCAACAGGCTTAGGCCCGTCTCTATGCCCTCACACACCACCAGCGGCCCGCGCGCCTCTGACAGCGCCACAGCGCCACCCGCGCAGGGGCCTTGCATCATCTTGGCAGTGCCGCCGATCCGGCCCCCGGCCTTTTCAAAATAGGTGCGATGCACGCCCCCGGTGGACACGTCCGCCACCATGGCAGAAAGCCAGCGGGCGCTGGGCGCGTGAAAGGCATCAGCGGCCCAGCCCAGCGAGGCAGGCAGGGGGCAGGTGATACCCCGCCCGCGCAAATAGGCTTCGCCCTTCGTGCCCGCGATTGGCTTGCAGCTGGCCCAAAGCCGCCGTGCTTTGGCGCGTTGTTCCGCCGCATAGGCTTCGCGCTTGGCATCGGCTTCGCGGGCGGCTTGCGGGTCAATGCGCAGGGCATCGCGGGGCAATCCCGCCGCCTTCACCACGTCGCGAAAGTCGCAGCCGCTCTTGTGGCAAAAGGCCAGCAAGGCCCCGCCCTCGGCCCGGATGGAAAGCCCGCGTTGATCGGTGCGGCGTTCGATCTGGCAAACCGGGCAAGGCGCAAGGCCAGACTGCCCCCGCCATTCCCCGCCCAACGCCTGCGTCAAGGTTTGCGCCTCTGTCATTGCTTGCCCTCCCCATAGATCAAAGCGGCAAGAAAGCCTGCAAGCGGTCCAGACAGGCCACAGAGGCGGTTCAGGCGGGCGAGTTGCAGGGCGTTCATTGCGTCACCCCCTCGGCCAAGGTGACGCGGGTTTTCAGAACATAGCGGGCGTGATTGCCTTCAAAGGGCGGCCCGTGTTTTTCGTGGATCGTTTCGATTTGCAGCCCGCATTCATGCCGCAAGTCGTGGACATAAGCGCTCCAACGCGGGCCGGGGTGATCAATCGGGGTGCAGCCTTTGGCCCCGGCATTGATCAGACATTCCAAAGCCCAGCGGTCGCGCCCTTGCACGGCAATTGCGCGCGGGGCGGTGTCGTCATTGTGGGTGATAAAACGGGCCTTCGCCCAGCGATTGATTTTCATGTTTCTAAGCCTCAGTTGCAGGCTCGGACGCATTGCGCTATTCTTCGGGCATCCCAATGCACGCCACGAATAGAGCCGCCATCCTTGCCCGGTGGCGGTTTTTCGTTAGGCGGCGGTGCGGGCGGCTTTGGCGGTTTCGATCACGCCCAAGATTTCCGACTTGGGCCAGCGCGACAGCCCGCCCAGCTTTACGGGCTTGGGAATCGTGCCATCGGCCACGCGCCGCCAAAAGGTCGGCACGCTGACTTGCAGGATTGCAGCGCCTTCGCGGGCAATCAACAGCGGGTCGGTGGTCTGACAAACGGTTGGGGTAACAATCACATTCATGTTCCACAAATCTCCGAAAGGGTCCGCACCCCCGATTGAGATGTGGAACCGCTTGTGAGATGCTGGACGCGGGAAATGGTCGCCAAGACTGTCCCGAATCAGGCTGATAGGCCTGCGTCAACAGGTCTATCAGCCGCCCACCCTTCGCATCATGATTGGGTGCGTAAGAGGCAGATTAAGACCAATTGACAGTGAACGAAAGCTTTAGAGGGATTTCCACCACCACATTTTGTGCATCAGGGTGTGCAAAACCATAAGCCTGCGGCAACACCTCAGGGCGAGTTTGGTTTTTTTCGCGCCTTTAGACGTTAGCTTGCCCCGCCAAACCATTGCGGGCCACAATTTGGCGAGTTCGTCGGCGCGGCAGTGTCTGCGATCAAATTGAGTGATGCGAAGTTAGTCAAAGCGATGGCTTGATAAATCTTGCCTATTTCCGATTCACCATCTGCAAAACCTGCCCATTCTGGCCCGTGACATGCTTTGCCCAGCGCTCCATCAGCACCCGGCGTTGGTCCAGATAATCCGTGCGGCGATAGGCCCGCTCCACCGATCCGCCCACGGTATGCCCGAGGCAGGTTTCCGCTATGTCGTGCGCGGTGTCGGTGGTTTCCGCAATCCAATCGCGCAGGCTGGACCGAAAGCCATGCGGGCGGGCATCAAGTTTGCGCCGCTCCATCAGCCGCGACATGGTGGCATCGGAAATCACGCCCTTGCGGATGCTGGGGAACAGAAAGCCGTCACGGGCAAGGCGCTGGGCCTGTGCCAGCACCGCTAGGGCTTCGCTGGACAAGGGCACGCGATAATCGGCGGTGGCATCCTTGCGGCCTTTCATGGCATCGCCGGGGATGGTCCACACATCGCCGTCAATTTGATCTTCGGTGATGAAGCGCAACGGGCCAGAGCGAACACCCGTCAAAATCAACAAGCGCAAGGCAAGATGCGTCACCGATCCATCGGACAGGCTTTCGTAAAAGGCGGGCACGTCGCGCCACGCCACCGAAGGCACGTTCTGGACCTTGTGGCGCTGCCTGCCCAGCAATGCCACGGCCTTGTCGATTGCCTGCAAATCCACGTCCAAGCCCAGCGCCGCGCCATGTTTCAGGCATATGCCCAGACGGTTCAGCGCCTTGCGGGCGGTGTCGGCTTTCGTGTGCCAGATCGGTTGCAGCACGTCGCGAATGTCGTTTTGATCAATATCAGCCACGGGCACCTTGCCCAGCTTGGGCAGAATGTGAAGCTGCAAGGGGCTGAACCAGCGGCCCGCCGTGCCGTCGCCCTTCAATTCAGCCTTGCGGGATTCAAAGGCATCTTGGGCCACGTCCTTGAGCAAGTGCAGATTGCGGGCGGCTTCGCGGCGTTCGCGGTCCCGCTCTTTGATCGGGTCTTGATTGTCGCGTACCTTGGCACGCCACTTTTCAGCCGATTCGCGGGCTTCCTTGAGGGACACCTCGGCCACAGCGCCCAAGCCCATTTCCCGCCGCCGCCCGTGGACGGTCACGCGCAGCACCCATTGCCCGCCGCCGTCCTCTCGCTTCACCAGCCAAAGCCCGCCGCCATCGGAATACTTGCCGGGGGCACAGGTGCGAACCTTGGGGGCGTTCAGCTTGTAAAGTTCGCGGGCCATTTTTCAATCCACCTCTGTATCCCCCTCTAAATGTAGTATGGGTTGGGGGCAGATGATAGCAAAAAAGCGGGTGTGATAACGAAATATCCTTATTTTATTGGG
Organism: Pseudorhodobacter antarcticus; assembly: GCA_945860375.1. The sequence goes on along the minus strand of CAMAQR010000031.1, from coordinate 16,696 downwards.
TTTACGCTCACAACGCGAAACGCTTGATAGGACTTGGGGGCTAGATATAGAGGCCTTCAATGCCTCTCCTGGGCACCATTACTTTCAAGAGACCGCCTTCGGGCGGTCTTTTGCTTTTCAAGGGCAACTGCCGGGGATTGCCCGTTGCACTGCCTTTTGCAAACACCTGTTTCCCTTTGTGGCACGGACACCCATATTAGCCGCAGAGGGATCAAAATGTTCAACGCTTGGAAGCTGGAAAAAGCCACCGCCGCTTTGGTGGACGAGGCGCAGGCACTTGCCGACAGGTTGGCAACGGCCAAACCCCATGTTGTGGACAGCTATGCCGCAACGGCGCAGGTCTGGGCTGCGACCTATTTCACGACGGGGCAGACCCTGCATGAAATGGTGGATTGGCCCCCGGCCATCCTGAAGCGGTTTGTCAGCACCGCGCAGACCACCATTGCCGCCCTGCGAAAGAATCGCGAATATGACAGCAGCGACGGTTTGGCGGTCTGGCTGCACACCGCGCGCGCGATCACCGAACCCCGCGTCGCCCCTGCCGTGCGCGATATCTGGCAGCACTTGCTAGCCACCGGGCCAAATGCGCAGGCGATGACCGTCGATCTGTTACAAGATGCGGGCCTGCCGTTGGACATCCCGCACCGCTGTCCCAAGGGGTTTGAAGCGGGCGAGGCCCAGACCATGGACTCGTAGCCAGAACATCGCCGCCGCGGCCAGAGCGCAGGCGGACAGGAAGCTATCGCCACATCGATCGGAGCGGATGGCGATCCTGTGCCCGTCCGTGAGGCGTGCAAACATGTTGTCGACCTTGTGGCGCGTTTTGCAGAGGACTGCGTCGTGTGGAAGGGCAACCTTGCGGTACTTTCGCGACCGGCTCGCAGGCCGCAAACGTTGGCTTGGCCTGCGTCGACTTTGGCGTTAGGCATAAGTCGGTTCATAGCGGGTAACAGGATGCTGACAGCCTATCACTATGTAGACAAGCGGTTGGAGCCCATGCCCGCCGATTCTGCTTTGCAGCACGCGGAATGGATCGATTTGTTCTGTGCCACCCCGGACGAAGAGGCGCGGGTGCGCGCCTTGGGCATCGACGTGCCAACTTTGGCCGAGATGGAAGAGATCGAAATCTCGAACCGGCTTTATCACGAGGACGGCATTGATTATCTGACAGCGGTTTTGCCAGGGGAAAACGCAGTTGGCGTCCAAGTGATGAGTCCGGTGTGCTTTGCGCTGGTGGCTGTGAGGCTGGTGACGATACGCCACCACACACCGCGCCCATTTGAAACCTACCCGCCTCGGGCGGGGAAAAACAGTTTGGGTTGTGCCACGCCCGATCGCATTTTTCTTGGCCTGATCGAAGAGGTCATCGGACGGTTGGCTGACCATTTGGAAGGCGCTGGGCGCGGCTTGGATGCGATGTCGCAGGCGATCTATCACCCGGGTCCAAAGGGGTATCGTACGGGCGAGTTGCAGAAATCACTGGCCAATCTGGGAGGCGAAGGTGAACGACTGAGCCGCGTGCAGTTGGCCTTGCTGACGGTGGGGCGGGCGTTGAACTACGTGGACCAGACCTTGGGCCACCGCCTGACGCCAGATGGCGTGGCTTTGGCCCTGCAAGGGCAGTCACGCGATATAGCGGCGCTGGAAGTTCATGCCGACTTTCTGTCCTCACGTTTGGGTCTGATGTCGGATGCGACCATGGGCAAGATCAATCTGGCGCAGAACGCCACAGTGCGGATCGTATCCATGGTGGCGGTGTTGTTCAGCCCGCCAACGCTGATCGCCAGCATTTACGGGATGAACTTTGTCCATATGCCAGAGTTGCCGCAGGTCTGGGGCTATCCGATGGCCCTGGGGGTGATGGTGGCCTCGGCACTGCTGACATGGGCGTTCTTCCGCTGGCGGGGGTGGCTTTAGGCCAGTGCGGCCAGCAGGTCCATCGCGGTAACTTGGTCAAACTGCACATGCCGTTGCATCATGGCTTCGGCGGCCTCTGAGTCTCGGGCGAAAATCAGCGTGGCAATCGTGCGGTGTTCGCGCGCAGATGCCGCCATCGCTCCGGCATAGCGATAGCGCGCGCGGTAATATGCCAGCAATTTTCGGGCGTTGGTCTTGATCATCTCGGTCAGGAACGGGTTTCCGGCAGCCATCGCCACACATTCGTGGAAGCGCAGGTTCAATTGGTAATAAGAGTCCGGATCAGAATCGCCCATGCTGGCAGCGAAAGTCTCGCAGGCCTGCACGGAGGCCTCCAGCGCCTCGGCCCAGTCACTTGACAGCCGACGTGCCGCAAGACCGGCGGCTTGGCCTTCCAGTTTGGCATGGACTTCAAGGATTGCGAGAAACTCTTCCAATGTGGGGCGAAACACCGTGGCGCCTTTGCGGGGCAGACGACGGACCAACCCCATCGCCTCCAGTTGCAGCACGGCCTCACGCACTGGGGTTCGCGACACGCCGAATTCTGCCACCAAAGCCGCTTCGTCGATCACGTCACCGGGATTCAGACGACCAAGGTCGATCCAATCCAGCACGGTTGCGATCAGGGTTTCAGTTTGGCCAGCCATGTCATGATGCAAAGCCTGAATTGCCGGCGCAGTAAAGAGGGCGGGACAAATCTGATGCGCCAAAACGGTGCAAGGATCGGTGCGATTTACCACCAATGGTAGATCACCATCATACATGACAAAGTTTTGGGGTGGCACGGTTTTGTTCAGATGTAGCGGCAAAGTCGCAAATGCGGCAAAAGTTGGTGGAATTTGGGGCAATCTCTTACAAAAAGGGTATCGCGACCCTCTAAGGACTAGAAATTGTATCGAAAGTTGCGTATCACTGGCAGCAATCGGCTTTCCATAAGGGGGGCCCATAACATTCCGGGCATTAAAGTCTGGGCTTGAGGCGGAGTAGTGGAATGGTAAACGCGATTGAATTTGCTGTCCGCGATTTTGCGGGCGGTGCGCAGCATGGCTTTGTGGCTGGTGACGGCCAAGGAAATTTCATTCAGGTCAGTTCCGGGGACAGCGTTTCGCTGAACCTTTCGCAATCCAGTGTGGTTGCCTATGAACAGAGCGGCATGGATCTGATAATCACGCTGGTCGATGGCCGTAAGGTTGTCCTGAGCAACTACTTCAACGAAGCGCCGGGCGATGTGAACCATCTTTACCTGTCTTCGGAAGGCCAGATCGTCGAAGTCATGGTGGATGAGGGCGCAAATGGCGTTCTGTTTGCCGATTATGGCCCAGTTCAAGGCTGGGACAAGTGGAGCCCGCTGGACGATCTGCGCTTTACCCAAGCCGACGGCGTGTCTCAGATGGTTGTTGCGTCGAACGAACCTGCTGGCATGGCTCCGTTCATTCCGGGTCTTCTGGGCTTGGGCGGCGTGGGGACGGCTGCGGCTGTCGCTGGCGGCGCGGTTGTGATCGGCGGCGGTTTGGGCGCCGGAGGCGGCGGCACATCGCGCGCCACCCCAACTGTTGATCCGCAAGCGCCGATCACCATCACGACAAACACCACCGGGCCGCATCTGCCGGTTTCCGGCACCGGGCAGCCGGGCGACAAGGTTGTTGTGACCATTGGCGCCAAAACGCAGGAAACCACCATCGGCACCGATGGAAAATGGAAGGTCGATTTCCCGGCCACCGGACTTCCGGCAGACGGCAATCACACGGCATCAGTTGTGGTGACGCGGATTGACAAAAACACCACCACCACTTTGACGGGTCCGAACTTTGTGTTGGACTTGACGCCGCCTGAAGTGAACGTCGAGCGTGGCACCAAGAGTGTCGGCGACGTGGAAAATCTGGCGGAATATCAAAACGGCGTCAGCATTGACGGCAGGGGCGAAGCGGGCGCGAGGATCGAAGTCAAGATCGGTGAGCACACGCAAACCACCACCGTGGCTGCCAACGGCACTTGGTCGGTGACCTTCACTCAGGCACAAGTCGCTGCGGGTGAGTATGAAATCCCAGCAAAGATCACGGCGACCGACGCGCTGGGCAACAAGACCGTTGTCAACGAAACGCTGGTTGTTGATACCGTGCCGCACCTGATCACGTTTGACTCTGTGACCGCAGACAACAAGGTCAACTTCACCGAAAGCCAGTCGGGTCTGGTTGTCACCGGCACCTCGACCGCCGGGGCAACGATGGAAATCACGCTGCAGGGCGTGAAGCAAACCGCGACCGTTGGCGCAGATGGCAAGTGGTCGGTGACTTATGCCACGGGCACGCTGCCGGGTGGCGAGTACACTGCGACCCTGACGGCCAAGACCACCGACGCCGCTGGCAATGCATCGACTGCAACCCACAGCTTTCAGGTTGATACACTGACCAACGTCGGTTTCACTGGTGCCGTGGCCACCGACGGCACCGTGAACGCCGTCGAAGCTGCCGGTGGCATCGTGCTGACCGGCACCGGGCAAGCGGGCTCTGCCGTCAGTGTCGCTTGGGGCAGCAGCACGCTTTCGGGTACGGTTGGCGTGGATGGAACATGGTCGGTGGCTTTCCCGGCCTCGGCGATTGCGGGCGGCACTTATGCGTCCACGGCAACCGTCACAGCGACCGACAGCTTTGGCAACACCGCCACCGCCACGCGAGCCATCAAGGTTGACACCGAGATGAACGTGGCTGTGAACGCAGGTCAGGTCGGTGGCGACAATATCGTCTCGGGTTCCGAGGCTGTGGGTGGCATTGCTTTGACCGGCACCGCCGAAGCCGGGGCCGATGTTTCAGTCACGTTTGAAGGCGTCACCCGTCAGGTTGTCGCTGACGCGAATGGCGCCTGGACCGCCAACTTTGCAGCCGGTGAGATCCGCAGCGGCACTTATGCCTCGACGGTTTCGGTGACGGCAAAGGATGCGGCCGGTAACATCGCCAGCACCACGCAGATCCTGAATGTCGATACCGAAGTGAAGCCCTTCGCGCGCACCTCGCTTGAGACAGGAACGGATACGATTGTGAACGCGGTCGAGGCTGCTGGCGGCATGATGGTCGGCGGCAATGTGGAACCAGGATCGGTGGTTGTGGTCAAGTTCGGCAACGGCGCAGAGCATCGCGCGGATGTGTCAAGCAATGGCACATGGACGCTGACCATTCCGGCACATGAAATCCCTGCCGGTGAAAACAGCGTCACGCTGACGGCTGTGGCAACCGACCGTGTCGGCAACACCTCGACCGTGACCGAACAGGTCGCCGTTGACACCATCGTGCGCAACTTTGCCCGCACAGGTGGCGCGATTGCTGGCGACGGCATCGTGAACGCGACTGAGGCTGCGCAGGGGCTGGACTTTACCGGCACCGCAGAGGCCAATTCGGCCATCGTGGTGCGGTTGGCAAGCGGCGCGGTGGTCAACACCACGTCCGATGCCAGTGGCAACTGGTCGGCACATTTCACGTCCGAACAGGTTCCGCGCGGTACGCTGAATTCTTCGGTGACGGTGGAGGCCACTGATGGCGCGGGCAACACGGCAAGCTTTACCGACACCTTCGCCATCGACACAGTTGCTCCGGGTGCGCCCGAGGTGATGGCGATCAGCAAATCGACCTCCGCAGGAACTTTGCGCGGCATCTCGACCGAAGAGTCGACCGACAGCTACGCCTTCCACGAAGTCAAAGCCGACGGGTCAAAGGCGACCATCAGCGAAACTCATACGACGGCCGACGGGGAAACCGCTTTCCGGTTCAGTCCGCAAGTTCCCGATGGCAGCTATCTGGTCGTCAACACCCAAGACATGGCACACAACGAATCCAGCACCTTGCTGATCGTGAACAACACCAACGCGCCGGTGGTCGATCTGAACCGTGCGGGCCTTGCGAGCTTCGACCTGTCGGCGATTGACCTGACAGTTGCACCCCAAGCACAGCTGAGCATCACCGAGGCGCAGTTGAGGGCCATCACCGGGCCGGATCACAGCCTGATCATCAAGGGCGGGGCCGATGACACGGTGTCTCTGATCGGCGGCCAAGACACGGGCACAACCAGAGTGGTCAATGGTCAAAGCTATTCGCTTTACACCCTTGGCGCCGGGGCAAGTGTTCTTGTGGATGACGACATCTCCACTTCGACCCCTGTGATCTGATCAGGGGGAAGGGTCATGTCAGTGGGTGGTAAAGACCGGGCCGGAACCGGGAGAGTCTGCCCCGGCCCGGCGCTGATGGCGCTTGTCTTGTTAACAGGCTGCATGGGGGGGGACATGCCCTCGATGCTGCGCGCAGGTGACGATGCTGCGCCGTCAACGGTTGCGGGCGGGGCGTTGGCGCCGCAGACCGAGGTGCAATCGTCTTTGATCGCTGATCTTCAGGCGCGGCGCTCTGTGCTGCCCTCAGGTGGGGCTTATGCCAAAGTGGCCGACGCGGTCGTTGCGGCCAGCGCCGGGGCGGCTGCGGTGGAATTGCGCGTGGCAAGGTTGAAGGCCGAAGCGCAGGCGAAGAACTGGTTGCCGTCCATTGGCCCATCGGTGAACCTGACCTCGCTGTCGGGTCTGGCCGCCAGCCTTCTGGTTGAAACGGCGCTGTTCGACAATGGCCGCCGCAAAGCCGAACGCGAGTTCGCGGCGGCAGATGTCGAAGTGGCCGCCGTTGGGCTGTCGTCGTCCATCAACCAAAGGGTGTTTGAAGGGCTGACCTATTACATCAACGCCCAACGCGCCAAAGCCCAAGCCATGATTTCCAGCAACGCCGCAGGGCGGTTGCAGGAATTTGAGACGATCATGGACATGCGGGTGCAGGGTGGCATCTCGGATCGTTCCGAACAGCGCGTGATCAGTCAGCGCTATGCCGAAATGCAGGCCACTCTGGCCGCCGATCAGCAAACCGAAGCGACGGCAATGGCCGAACTGGCCGCCTTGGCCGGTGGGCCTTTGCCGGGTATCACCGGCTTGGACATTTTGCCCAAATCCGGCAACACAGAGCCGCTTTCGGTGCTGCACGCACGCGGCGAAGGCACCCGCGCCATGGCGCAATCGAGACTGCAGCGTGCCGGCCTGATGCCGGGTCTGTCGGCCACCGCCAATGTCGGCGCGGATGGCGTGAACCCCGGCGTTCGGCTGACCGGCGTGGGTCTGCTGAACCCCGGTTCGGGTGCGGTGCTTCAAGCGCTGGCGCAAACCGCCGATGTGGTGGACCGCCAGACTGCCGAAGCGTCGGAAACCGCCAACCGCCGCATTGTGGCGCTGGAGCGCCAGATCGCCACTCTGGCTTCGCGGCAGGCCCAAGGGGCCGAAGTGTTACGGCAGACCGAAGGCAATCTGCAACTGTTCACCCAGCAGTACAAAGTGGGCCGCAGAACGCTTTTGGAATTGGTCGGGCAGTATGACTCCTTTGCCAGACTGGAGCGGGATCAGATTTCGCTGCGCTATGACATCGCTGTGTTGGAACTGGAAATTTCAAGAGATCGTGGGTTGTTGGTGGATGGGGCGCGCATGTGAATGACCGGGTGGTGGCCTTTGACATCAACGCAAGTCGGGTGGCCGCCGCTGCCCCGATTGCGGCACGTCCGGCGCCCGCCGCCTGCCCGTCACGCCCGCGCCACACCGATCGCGCCCTAAGCCGCGCGCAGCTGTCATCGGTTTATGCCAGCCTGCTGGGGTCTGAAATCGCGATTGCCGATGTTCTGGAACACCTGCAGATCGCCGCTGGGGCTGGAAAGCTGGGGCTGGAGGAAATGGCGCTGGCTTTGCGCGGCAATGGCATGGCTGCCAGCGTTGAAAGGGTGGCCAAACCCACCGCCGAGCATTGGCCCGCGCTGGCCGAAATGACCTCGGGCCAGATCGTGCTGGTGTTGGCCGAAGGTGAAACCGGGCTGCAAATCTATGACACCACTTGCCCGGACATGCGGGCCGAGGTGCCAAGTTATGATTTCGGTCAGGTTTACGCGGGCCGCATCTTGCGGGGTAAGACCACGCTGAAAGAGCTGGAAACCCGGCATATTGAGAAAAAGACCGGTGCGCATTGGTTCTGGGGCGAGTTCGCCCGCTACAAGCGCCAGCTGTTCGAAGTGGCCGCCGGGTCTTTGGTGGCGAACCTGCTGGCGGTGTCGGTTTCGCTGTTTTCGATGCAGGTCTATGACCGCGTGATCCCCTATCAAAGTGAGCCCACTCTATGGGTTCTGGCCCTTGGTGCGCTGTTGGCGATCCTGATGGAAGCCGGGCTGAAACTGGCACGATCGGGTCTGATGGATGTGACCGGCAAGCGGATCGAACTGGCCGTGCAGGCCCGGTTGATGGACAAGTTGCTGGGCATGAAACACGGCCCCGGTCAGCGCAGCCCAAGTGGGTTGTTCAGCGCCATGCGCGAATTCGGATCGGTGCGGGAGTTCTTCACGGCGACCACCATTGGCAGCCTTGCCGACTTGCCGTTCATCCTGATCTTCCTTGCGCTGGTGGCCAGCATCGGTGGCAATCTGGTATGGATTCTGGTGGCCGGTGGCATCCTGATGGTGCTGCCCGGTTTCTTGTTCCAAAAGCGCATGGTCGCGCTGACCGCTGCCACCCAAGGCGCCAGCACCCGCGCCGCGCGTCTGCTGTACGAGGCGATCTTCGAGGCCGAAACCGTCACCACCCAGCGTGGTGAAGACCGGGTGAAACGCATATGGGCCGAGCTTTCCACCCTGTCGGCGGTGAAATCGTCGGACCAACGCCACCTGACCTCTATCCTTGGCTATTGGGCGCAAGGTGTGCAGCAAGCGACCTATGTTCTGGCTGTGGTCGCCGGGGCCTATCTTGTGTTTGCGGGCCAGTTTACCGTCGGCACCATCATCGCCATCGGCATCCTGACCGGGCGCACGCTTGGGCCATTGGCCGCGCTGTCGTCGACGATGTCAAAATGGACCAACGTCAAAGCGGCGCTGGACGGGTTGGACGCCATCGCGAACGCCCAACAGGCCGAAGACGCAAGCCGCCGCTACTTGCGCCGCGAAAAACTGACCGGCGCGTTCGAGTTGCGCAACATTGAGTTCCGCTATGATCCACATTCGGCGGCGACGGTGGAAATTCCGGGACTGTCGATCCCGGCGGGCCAGCACATTGCGGTTCTGGGCACCAATGGGTCGGGCAAGTCGACCTTGCTGCGCATTCTGGCCGGACTTTATGAACCTTCGGCGGGGCGCATCCTGATTGATGGCGTTGACATGGGGCAAGTGCATCCGCGCGATCTGCGCCGGGGCATCGGCTATCTGGGCCAAGAAGTGCGGTTGTTCGCGGGCACCCTGCGCGACAACATGAACATGACGCAGCTGGAACGTGACGATGATCGGTTGCTAGAGGCGCTTGATTTTGCAGGCATGGGTCAGTTCGTCCGCGCCCATCCGCGCGGGCTGGACCTTGAGATCAGGGAAATGGGCGAAGGCCTGTCAGTGGGTCAACGCCAAAGCATCGGCTGGGCGCGGCTGTGGCTGCAAGACCCGGCGGTGGCGATTTTGGATGAGCCAACGGCGGCGCTGGATCAGACGTTGGAAACCACCCTGGTCAGCCGGTTGAAGGTCTGGCTGGAGGGGCGCACTGCGATCATCGCCACCCACCGGGTGCCCATCCTGCAACTGACCGCCCGCACCATCATCTTGCAGAATGGCCGCCTTGTGGTCGATGGCCCGCGAGAGGCGGTTTTGGCGCATCTGAACAAAGCACCGCCCGCCGATCCGGTCGCCACCCCCGAACCTGCGCCAAAACTGACGCTCAGCACCGTCCGCGCCACCGCCACCAGCGGGGGCAGCACATGAGCCTTGCCGGTTTTGACGATGATTTCGCCGAAAAGATGCGGGGCCCAAGCCGCACGATCTGGATGATCGTCGTTGCCGCCGTGGTGTTCGTGGTTTGGGCCGCCGTTGCTTGGGTCGATGAAATCGTGCGCGCCACGGGCGAGGTGGTCTCATCGTCCCGCCCGCAGATCATCCAGAACCTTGAAGGCGGCATTCTGGCCGAGTTGAACGTGGCCGAAGGCGATGTGGTCGAACCCGGCCAAACCCTCGCCCGGCTGTACGGCACCCAGTATCAATCGGCGGTGGACGAGTTGTCAGACGAAATCGCGGCGCTGGAAATCCGCCGCATCCGGCTGGAAACCGAGATTGCAGGCGAATCCGGCTTCGATATCCCCGCCAGCCTGTCCAACCGTGTCCCCGATATTGTCGCGTCCGAAAAGGCGCTGCTGACGGCACGCCAAGGCGAATTTCAGGCGCGGGTCGAAGGCGCACAGGCAGTGCTGGAACAGGCCGACAAGGAACTCGACTTGCTGCAAAACATGTATGAACAGGAAATCGCCCCCCTGATCGAAGTCACCCGCGCCCGCAAAGCCCTCAGCGACGCCGCAAACCGGTTGTCAGAAGCGATCACCACCACAGAACTGGAACGCGCCAACGACTATTCCAAGACCCAAGGCGAACTGGCCAGTCTGCGCCAAAAGCTGAAACTGGCCGAGGATCAATTGGCCCGCACCATTCTGGTGGCTCCAATGCGCGGCGTGGTGAACAAGCTGTCGGTCACCACCATCGGCGGGGTTGTTCGATCGGGTGAAGAGATTCTGCAGATCATCCCGCTGGATGAAGAGCTGTTCATCGAGGCCAAGGTGAAACCGCGCGACATTGCCTCGGTCCGGCAGGGACAGGATGCGGTGATCAAGCTGTCGGCCTATGATTACACGATTTATGGCTCTCTGAAGGCCAAAGTGACCTTCATTTCCGCCGACACGTTCAAGGACGAACGCGCGCGGACGCCGGATGGCGACCCACATTACAAGGTCACGTTGCGGGTGGATCGCAGCCAGTTGAACGACCGCCAGCAAAATCTGGAAATTCGCCCCGGTATGCAGGCCGAGGTCGAACTCCAGACCGGCGGCAAGACCATCCTGACCTATCTGACCAAGCCTTTGTACAAAAGCAACGAGGCCTTGCGCGAACGTTGATCCCGGCGCATGCGACTGAAGTTGGCGTCCCCTGTATGTGGCTTGGCTGTGGTGAAGTCGGATCTGGATGATATCCAGCACGCTGAGACGCGCGCAGAGGCCGAAACTGCGCTGACAGTTTTCTCCGAAACCTATGGTGTGAAATACGAGAAGGGCGTTGTTTGCCTGACCAAAGCCCGCGAAACTGACGGTGTTCAACCCTCGTTCTGGCAGCCTCGAAGAGGTGGCTCCGACCGAAAGGCAGCAAGCAGCAGCCAAACCTTACCGAAGGCACCAGATTCAACGACGGTGTCGGAGGGACCAACGACGCCACAAACCGCGCCGCCTGATCATCCGCGTCACCTCAATTCAAGCATCGCTTTTGACATCTCGGTTTCGGCACTTCCTCAAAAGGTCGATGCTGAGTATAGAAATGCCACCGCAGACACCAACACGTCATGCGGATGGTGCCCTTTGCTTCTCGCGCGTGCCAGTCGACGCCAGTTCGGGAAGACCAAACCGGGACAACCATCCGATCAAGGAACACGATGCCTATCATCAAGACGACCGGAAAGATCATCTACTTCGCGCATGTGCCAAAATGCGGCGGATCTGCGGTTAAACACTATCTGCGCGCGCGGTTCGGCTCCGTCGCTTTTCTGGACGAGCTTTTCTTTGCGCTGCCGGGTTCGCGCCACTGGACCCGCAGCTCCGCCCAGCACATACCGGTCGACAATCTGGACCGGCTGTTTCCTGCGGGTTTTTTCGACGCCTCGTTTGCGATCGTGCGCCATCCTGTCGAAAGGCTGCTCTCGGAGTACCATTATCTGCGCGACCAGCTGCAGCGGATCGACCAGAGTGAGAGTTTTTCGTCATGGATTGCACATCTTGATGACGCGATTGCCGAGAACCCATGGCTGTACGACAACCACCTTCGGCCGATGGTTGATCTGATTCCGGGACATGCGACGGTCTTCCGGCTGGAAAACGGGTTGGATCAAATCGCAGCCTATCTCGATGAGTTGGTTGGCATCTGCGACCATCCGCTTCGCTTCGAGCGTGTTCTTGCGCGCGATCCTTCCATCCCCAAGTCGGTGCCAAGCCCGGCAGACATAGCCACGATTGAACGCCTGTACCGGCAGGATTTCGACACATTCGGCTATGCGCGCCAGACGGCGGCAGCCCAAAGCCGTCTGGTGTCCATGCCCGTTGCACCCCGGACCCTTGCTGCGCCCGCGTCCAGCCCGGATCGTGACGCCCTCGCCGCCCGGTTCCGCGCCAGCGGTATCGCCTGCTTCAAGGACGGAGACATCACGCAGGCCCATGCTTATCTGCGGTTTGCGCTCAATTGCGCACCGGACGATGCCGAAAGCCATGCGCTGATCGCCAATACCTCTTTGCGGCTGGGCGCGCTGCATCTGGCCGTCGATCATGCCGCCAAGGCGCTGGACCGACAGCCCGGCAATCTGGATGCGCTGGTGGCGCTGGCAGGGGCGAGGCTGCGGCTGAAGGATCCAAAGACGCGGGAAAGCATCGAGGCCCTGGCCCCTTACGAACACTTGGGCGATTTCCGCGAACTGCTGCGCATCGCCCTTTTGGCCAATGAGGGCGACGATGAGGCGGCACTGTTCGATCTGGCCCAATATCTGGAGACCCATTTGCTGGATGTCTCTGCAGGTGAATTGCTGGCCGAGACCTTCCGCGCCTTCCGCGACACGGCTGATGAGGCGCGGTTCTCCCAGTTTCTTGACGGAATCGGGATTCTGGCAGACAAGGCAGATTGTGTGCCGCTGGAAAAACCCGAGCCAGGACAAAAGGCCTGCGTCGATATCATCATTCCGGTCTACAACGCGATTGACGACCTGCAGGTCTGTCTCGCCTCGATCCGCCGCTGGCCGTCAGCGGCGATTGGGCAGATCATATTGGTGGACGATTGCTCCTCGCCCGAAACCGCGGCTTGGCTTGCGGAATACCGTGATCGCTGCCCCGATGTACATCTGGTCCGAAATGCCGAAAACTTGGGCTTCACCCGCGCGGTGATGGCAGGTGTCGGGCAAAGCAGCGCGCCCTACATGCTGTTTCTGAACAGTGACACGCAGGTGACGCCGCATTGGCTGGACGGAATGTTGCAGGCGATGCAGGCGGGGCCGCAGACCGCGCTTGTGGGCCCGCTGTCCAACAATGGCTTTCATCAGACGATCCGACCAGTCCCGGTGATCGGCGCAGCGCCGCCGGCTGACTGGACGCCGGACGAGATGGCGGCTTTGGTGCAGACCATCACGCAAAAGGTGTTTCCGCGCTTCCCCTTGCTTTCGGGCTTTTGCCTGTTGGTCCACCGTGGCGCCTTCGATCGTGCCGGCGGGCTGGATTGCGAGGCCTTCCCGCATGGTTACTGGGAGGTGCAGGACCTGGGACTGAAGCTGATCGACCTCGGGTTCGACTCGGTGATCGCCGACAATGTCTATGTCCACCACACTGGCGGCGGCAGCATCGGCAGCAAGCGGCGGCAGGATCTGACCGCGATGGGTCTGGCCCGGATGTACGAACGCTATTCGGCCCTGCGCGTGCTGATGGCCGAAGTCGTCAGCGCCTCGGATCCGGAGGTCGCCCGGTTCAGGTTGGCATGGGGGGCACGCGATCTTTTCGCCCAAATGGGCCCGTTGCAGAAATCGCGAATCCCGTCCGTCTTGTCGAAGGCCGGACCGGCAGTTGCGAACGCTTGGCGCAAGATGCCACCCGCTTCGGTCGCGGGCCGCGAGGTTTGCCTTTTCGTCATGCATTGCCCGCTCGGCGCACCGCTGGACTACACCCTGACCTATCTTGAAGAGTTGAGGCGGGCCGGATTGCTGGTCATCGCCTGTCTCGTGGTGGATGATCTGTCGATCCCGGTCGCCGATGCCGTCATGGACCTTGCCGACGGTGTGCTACTGAGGGAGAACGGCGGTTACGATTTCGGCGCCTGGGCCGATGTCCTGCGCGGTTTTCCGCAGGCTTGGAGCGCAGAGCGGCTGTATTTCGCCAATGACAGCATTCTCGGCCCGTTCCAACCGCTTGGCCCAATGATCGACAGCATCCGTGATCGGAACGCCGGGTTCTTCGCGCTGAGCGAATGCACCAACACATCGCACCATGCCCAAAGCTATTTCTTCGGGTGGAGCCAGCAAAATCTTCAATCTGATACGCTGCGCATTTTCTGGAATACGGTCCAGAACGAAGAGGATAAAATGCAGGTTATTTTAAGATACGAGCATGCGATAGCACCACTTAGCCGCTACCTGCATGATCCCTGCCAGTATTTCGTGTTCGGAACAGAGACGCTGTTTGGATGTGAACCCTCAATGATGTCTGCTTTCAACCCGACGCACTTTGCATGGCGGCGGATGCTGGATCTTGGATTTCCCTTCGTAAAGACTGACCTGTTGCGCGATGGCGTCTTCCCGATTGATACATCAGGCTGGGAGAACATCTGCGCGGGCTATGGGGCGGACACGGAGGCCATGATGCGCCATATCGAGGGATCTCGCATCAACCAGCTGCCTTTCCGAAAGCTCGACCAACCTCTGACACTGTCGGACCACGGTTGAGCGGGCCGCTCAACGTACCGCCTTTGCCAGGCAAAAACGGCCCTTGAAGCCGTGAATGGATCAAGCACCAAAATGAGAAAACGCCTCTTCTTTCATATAGGGTTGCCAAAGACCGGCAGCTCGGCCCTGCAAGCGCTGCTCTCGATAAATGCGCAAGCACTTGACCGTATTGGCATTTCATATCCCAACCCGGAAAATGCGCAGATCACGGCCTGCTCGGGCAACCTGAGGCATGTGATGTTGAACATGGCATCTGCTGACCGTGTCATTCACAGCCCCCAAGGGCTGGTACGGGCCTATCTGGCGCCGACAGTCGATGCAGCGATCAACGCCAGCGCTTGCCAGACTGTGCTTTTGTCAGGGGAGTTCTTAAGCCCATGGATGTCTGGTGAGACTGTCGAATGGTTGAAAGATCTCGACACCCGCCATTCCGTCACGATCATCGCATTTGTCCGTGACATCTATGATCGAACTGTCTCGAACTGGAAGCAGTGTATAAAGACCAGTTCAACATCAGCAGACCTCGACGCGTTTGTGAAGCTCCGATCCTTGAACGGGAAAGACACGCCATTCCATAACGTCGCCATGCTTGCGGGCGGCGACTTGGATCTGCGCCTCATCAATTACGATCACCACAAGGCAACCCTGTTTGACAAACTTCTGCGCGAAATCGGTGTTGAGACGGCTGGCGTCGATCTTTATCGTGGCGAGAACCGGCTGTTTAATCCGTCGATCTCCTATCGACAGGCAAAGATGGTTTCCCTGTCGGAGTCTGCGGGTTTGTCAAGACTGTCAGCAACGCTTCTGAACCAGTTCAAAACCTCTGTTGATCTTCGAAAAGATCCTTTCTTCACGGACATTGACCAAAGCTTGCTGGATCATTTCAGTCCCGAGCTTTCCGTGTTGAACCGGCACCTTCCCGAGGGTGAGAAGCTTAGAGTTGAGCCCAGACCCGCCAACGTCCACACAGAAGCCGGTATGTTCGACGCGGACGACCTTTCGCTGTTATTTGAATCGTTCGCGGACTTGCACGCCAAATCTTCGGCAAGCGTGGCCGCAACTCCACAGCATGAATCGCAGGAACTTCCGGCAGATTTTGATGCCGAAGAATACCTGCTGCGCAACCCAGACGTCGCAGATGCCAGAATGGACCCTGTTTACCATTACCTGAACCATGGCCGGTATGAGTTTAGAAGGTACAAAGGGCACGAAACACCGCGCGGCCCCATTGCTCTGGCTGAAAGCGCCCCATGACAGTGTAGAGGTTCGTGATGAGCATTGAAGATTTTCTATCCTCGGCTCAGGGCGGCATCAACTTGGCTCAGGGCTTGGCGCTGGTTCGGCATGCCGCCTCGGTGGATGCCGGGCATATCGTCGAGATCGGCACCTACAAGGGCAAATCCTCGGTCGCGCTGTGTCACGGCATCCTTTTGGCAGGGCGGTCAGGGCGCACAAAGCTGTATTGCATCGATCCCCATGCGCCATTCACGGGCGTGTTGGGTGAACAGTTCGGCCCGGTTGATCGCCGCGACTTCTATGTGAACATGGTGCAGTCCGGCGCTTTCGAACATGCCTCACTGATCAACTTGCCGGCACGGGATGTGGCACTGGCCTGGAAGACGCCGATCGGCATGCTGTATATCGACGGGGACCACCGTTATGCCACGGTGCGCGACGATATCTTGCGCTGGCTGCCGCATGTCCTGGATGGGGGAATCGTCGCGATTGACAATTGCGATGCCCCTGGGCTTGGCCCGACGCGCCTGGTCACAGAGTTGGAGGCGGCAGGATTCAAGCCTTTGGAACGTGTGGAAAAGATTGCTTTCTTCCGCAAGCAACCGTCCATGCCGCAGACACCTCCCGCCCCGACCTGGAGGTCGATTCTTGTGGTGGCGGAGAAAAACGTCCTTGCCGGCGGATTGTTGAGGTTCCAGCGCATGCACCGCGCTGTGCAACCTTTCGGCATTGCGATCTGCATGGCCTTCGATGACACGACCGGCCCATGGATACCGACAGGCATGGAGGCCACCCGGATTGATGCGGCGCTGGATCGTCAGTGGGATGCGACGATCCTGCCCGGCGCCGGGTTCTCTGACCAGTTTATTGCGCAACTGGGAAGGTTCCAGCAGGAGGGCTGCGGGACACGGGTGCAAGCGGTGCTGAGCGACCGCGTTCGCACCGAGCGTTTCTTGCAGGCCAACCGGCAATTCGCGCCCCACTCGGTTATCTTCAACAGCCGCGACTGGG
>CAMAQR010000030.1 GCA_945860375.1 Pseudorhodobacter antarcticus | reverse complement strand
GTGGACACCGGCCACGATCCGCTTGGCGAACGCGAGCAGGTCAGGGAGGCGGCACGGGTGCCGGATTTGATTGACCGTTATCTGAAGGAGCATTGCACCCGGCTTTCGCCGACAAACGCCTCTGACCAGAAATCGATGATGATGAAGCTAGTGGCACCGCATTGGAGCAAGAAGCTGGTAACGGAAATCACGAAGTCTGATGTGGAAAAGCTCCTCGCGAAGGTTGCCGAGGGCAGAGCGCGGCCGCACAAGGAAAAGCCCAATAATCGCGCCCGCAAGCTCCAACCCCTGAGGCCGACGCCGGTGCGCGCAAACCGCTTGGGCGAGGCGCTTCGCAAGATGTTCAATCTTGCAGTCGAGTGGGGGATGCGAGACGACAATCCGGCCAGCAGTTTCTATCGCCGGATCGAGAATGCGCGCGAACGCTTTCTGACCAAGGATGAGATCGACCGGCTCGCCAAGGCGCTCGATTCTGACGAAGATCAGCGCGCAGCCGGCATTATCCGGATTTGCCTATTGACCGGTGCCCGTGTTGGCGAGGTTCGGCAGGCGCGGTTTGAGCAGTTCAACCTCGAACTGGGCATCTGGACCAAGCCCGCCGCGACGACCAAGCAGCGCAAGGTCCATCGTGTGCCAATCTCGGAGGAGGTCGCCGCCATTGTGCGCCAGCGCCAATTGCTGGTAACCAAGGGCAATCCGTGGCTTTTTCCGGGCGATGTGCCGGGTCAGCCCGTCAAGGAAATCCGGCGGTTCTGGCGGCGTATTCAGGGGACAACTGGCATTGGAGATGCGCGGATCCATGACCTGCGCCACACCTTCGCCTCGCTTTTGGTCAGCGGCGGTGCGTCACTTGAGATGATTGGCAAGTTGCTGGGTCATACCCAGATGCAGACAACGCAGCGCTACGCGCATTTGCTTGATGCGCCACTGCGGGCAGGTCTAGACGCCGTGGCCAGTGCGGTCCGCCCAAGGTTGAAGGTTGTGCATGATGAAACCTTTGAGCGAAAGTCAGCCTGACGGCAGAGTTACAAAGAGAGCTCTTCGATTTCGATCGCAGATAGTAACAGGCGCGATCGCCGGGCGATCCGGCGCGTGAGATGCTGAAACATAGGATCAAAGATATCTTCTGCGTCAGCCACTTTAATTCCGACGAATTTTGCGCCCCAACCGCGAGCGTGCATCTGTTCGGCGATCTGCTCTGCGTTCGCCGGTCGTTTGCCCTTGTCCGGACCCTTATTCGAATTACGCACGACGAAGCCGCAAAATGCACCGTCTTTATGCGCAAAGATTGACGGATCCACTTCTAAATCTGTCTGCCAGCTTGCGATTGTCCATCCGTTCGCGACCAAGTGCTGGCGAACTGCCTGAACGCCAACATCGTGGATTTCCCAAGGTGTCATCAAAATGGGCTGATCTGTGACGCGTTCGAAGGGGTTTAGGGGGGCTTGGGTTTTCCAATCGATCAGCCCCCATCCCGGTTCGACGGGCTTCCAACCGTCGTCGACGCGTTTCATGGGCATGATGCATCCAATGCCGTTCGCGTCTTCGACTGCCGTCGCCAGTCTTCTATCTTGGTACCAGCCGTTATCCTGCGCATTCACGTCCATAATTTGTATGAAAAACAACTGGTTTCCCAGCGCGAACGAGAGATGCTCGCGAAACGGGGGAAGGTCAGCGCGCAGCCAAGAGGCCCCCGCATCTCGGACACGCAAGTTCAGGTGGCGTCCCGCTGCCAGCCAGCATGCCTCAAAGTCGGGCGTCAGCTCAAAGGGTTTGATTTCATAGGTGGTCATCGCAGACCTCTCGGACCTTGTTGTTCGGGCCTAGTGTTACATAGGCAGAGCGTTTGGGCCATCCTAGGCGAAGATGGCCCAATTCAGCCACCTCGCGGACGTGTCAGTTTTTGTCCTGCTTCTTTGTCAATTCGCGCCAGATTGGCGTAATCCTGCGCCGGATAGAGCGTTCATCGGGCACCTCGTTCCCGTCTGAATGTTCCACGAACCATTCCTGCATGTCGCCGACGAGTTCCCCCTGCGAGGCTGGCAGGCCCTGTTCGTGGATGCGAAGGGCCAGGGCCTGCAACATACCCTCCCAGTCATAGGGTGACACCGATCCTGTGCTGGCGCTCACTCGTCGAAAGAGCTCGTTCTTTTCCTCGAAGCGGTGAACTTGAAGGCCAGAAATCAGCAGGTCCGCCACCGACACCTCTACGCCTGCGACTGGATCGGTGATGAGCTGCCAGTCCGCTTCGTTCTTGGTGCGAACCCTGCGCAGCCAGGCTGTTTGTGGCCCAGTTCCGCAACGTCGGAACATCGGTAGGATGTCGAAGGTGGAAATAATCACTGCGCCGGCGACAATCTTCTCACCGCACATCGCGGGCGGGATCCCCGTCAGAATGTCGAAATGTCCGGCCGCAGACCAGCCAGCGATATCGGCAATGGTATAGCCCCAACGCGCAGCAACTTCATGGACGGCGTAGAATTCTCGTTTTGGTAGCTTCATGCTTGCTCCTGTCTGGTACAGGGGCCCGTCGCTTCCTCAAGCTCGGTGCCCAATCTTCGAAAAAACGCAGGCAATGCCCAGCGCGCCCCCAAAGAGGTGTTCCGAGTCGCCTGCATCCCGAGTGTGCATCACCTCAGGCGGCAAGCAGTGGTTTGCAGCCGAGCACGGGCGTTCCAATACATGGCTAAAGCCAGCATGAGCCGAAATGGCAGGTTTGTGATGTTCGGCTTTTGCGGGAGTTTATCGACGATGCTTCCGCCGTCGCTCGGCAAGTAGTTTAGCTGCTCTTGCTTTTGAACGGTTTCATCACGACCCCTGTGACGCGTTGGGCTGATTATCAAACAGCGATCTCCGCAATCAGTTACGTAACTCTGTACGAAATTCGTTTTTGAGATTTAAATTTTCATTTGGTGCATTGACCGAGCGCTCTGCATGGGTTACGTTACCTAAAAATGAAGTTAGGTAACCCTATGAACATCACGAATTCGGAAAAACAGGCTAGGTTTCGCAAGAAGGATGCCCTTAAGCGTGGGGCAGAACAGATCTTTCGCGAATGGCAGGGGCACATCAATGGAAGTAGGGTTCCTCCTGAGGAGGTCCTGCAGCTACTTGAGAAGGCATGTGACTTGCCGTCGGGCTGGACGGACGAAGACTATCTTCGGGCCGTAAACAAGTTGGAGCAATTCCGGCTCGACCTTCTTACCAACGCGCATGATCTGTCGAACGACGTCAACTCTGCCCACTCGACGGATCCCCAATCAGGGCAGGTTCGCTCCAAGCCTGGTATGGTCGAACTGGCAAGGCGTGACGTGGAACTGGGACATGAGCTTGCCCGGCACCTCATCTCTGCGATCCAACTTTCAAAGTGCGGCGAGGTCGCAACGACAGCAGCTATCATGGAAGTCGTGCGCCATATTGCTCGCGACTTAGTCGTTTCACCGCAGATCCCGAGGTCGTCTGCGACAACAGCATGCTTGGCGGCTCTGCCGCAATATCTTGACCGGCCAGAATGGTTCGCAGACGAGATGGTGAACATGCTGTGGGACCGCCTTGGCCGGGAACTCTGCGCGCAAATAGGGTCAAAACTTTCCTCGGGGGTAAAGGAGTGGAAACATGCAGCGGATTTCTCCTGACCAATTTGGGCGACAAGTTCCCTGCAATTATAGGGGGGAGCGCTACGTTATCCGCGACAACGGCGCGGTCTGCCGTAAGCGTCGACCAAATATGCGGCAGCGCCCCCACGATGAGACATGGACGTTCGGAAAGCCCTGCGCGACCTCTGGATACATGAAGGTCTCGACCCATGCGGTTCATCGCGTTGTCGCCACCGGTTTTCTTGGCGAACCTCCGTCCAAAACGCATGTCGTTGACCACATCGACACCAATCGAAGGAACAATCGCCCGCAAAATTTGCGCTGGGTTACCCGCATGGAGAACATCCTCCTCAACCCGATCACGTCCCGCCGGATCATTGATGCCTACGGCAGCATCGAGGCGTTCTTGGAAAACCCCACTAAGTCTGAGCGCGGATCCTTGGAGCCAAATTTCACCTGGATGAAAGCAGTTAGTTCCAAAGAAGCGCAGTCCAGTTTGGAGCGGATGCTCGCATGGGCCCGGCGTGAAGACCTTGGTTCTGCCGAAACCCTAGGCAATTGGGTGCAGCGGCGCGGATTTCCGAAGGAAAGATTGCCGCAGGCTTTCCAGGGAGAGCCAATCACCAAGCCCTCGCTTACTGTGGGTGCTGCGCAGCGGAAATGGCGTGAGCCTACGGAATTTCCAATGTGTCCATTTCCGGCCGCGCGCGACGGCTTGCAAGCCTATGCCATGGCCGTCTCCATCGGTGGCATATTCGCTCGCAACCGGTATGGCGACGTGCTGGTGGAAGCCGTGGGTTGGACGCCAGATGGTTGGGGACTACTTGTCCTGGCTCTGATGCCACCGAACGCGCATAAACCTTGGGCGTTGGCCCAAATCACATTGGAGGACGACATCTTCGTCCATGCCAATTGCGGGAGTTTTTTCGAGGAAGAAGGGGCACAAAAATACTTCGTGCTCGCGCAGGGGCGTGAGTGGGCAGGCGGCGATACGTTCGACGATTACTGCTGAGGGCGGCCTGCCGATGGCACATGAACTGGATGTGGATTTAGGGCCGGAATGGGCGGAGTGCGGGCCTTCGCCGCGCTTGGTACGAATGGCCGCTCTGGTCGAACGGCCGCGCGATTTAGTAGTTATGTCGATAACTGATCAATGCCAATTCTAGGTTTGGCAGCCCGGCACGACGGCGTTCTTTGCGTCTTGGCAGCTTGTTGAGCCACTTGACGAGGTCGCTTTCAAGCTGCGGGTGTTGAACTAGTTTGAAGCGATAGTGTGTAAAAAAGAATGCACGTAGTGCAGGCATGAGAATATGGTCATTTCCGCGAAGGGTCAGCACGGTGCGTGCTGGTGATGCCGCGAAGCTATCCCGGTTCGCGAGGACTGCTTTGAGTTCGTCTGCGCTATCCGGGGGCGACAGGCGGCAAAGGTCAGTCGCGACGTATTTGACGATCCGCGTGTACAGAAGGTGATCTTCAAAAGTGGCTGCATCGAACCTGCACGGAGCATCAAGGGTATATTCGTCTCTTACCAGAGCGCTATATCCGAAGACTTTATTGTGTTCGGCAAGCAAACGCTTCGTTTCGACGCCTGAATGAGCGGCGTAATTGCGTAGTAACCGATAATATTCGAGCAGATCATATCGTTCGATTCCGATTTTCCTTTTGTTCAGCTCAAATCCACCGGCGATGCATGCCAAAGTGTACTTGAGGTCGGACTCACCATCTTGGCGGTTGCGCCACTGGCGCCCTAGCGCAAGCTGCTCACGCCGGAATCGTTCCAGGAATTCTTCAAAGTAGCGAGAAGTGCCGACGAGCAGCAGCCTCGCCAAATGAGATGGCAATCCTTTTAGGTCAACGAATCGCGTTGGGATCTTGTAATTGCGAGCCAGACGGAGGCCAAACTCGGCCGGATCGTCGCACTCGGATGTTGTTGCCGAAAGATATCGGGCAGAGATTGTAAGCGCCGCTGCAAGTCCGTCAATAGCGCCTAGTTCAGCTACCAGATTTCGATAGCTGTCAAATATGAAGGGAATGTCCTGACGCGGCTGCTTAGTTCTCGGAAGTCGCACCGTATCGTCCATGACTTGTTCTCGCATTGATCGCTTGATCGAGCTTCCCTAAGAAAACTGGAAAGTCCCCATGTGTTGCTATTTGCCGCGATAGTAGCGGATCAGCGGTGGGTACTCGTCGCTATCCGGCTGCATTCGCCGGTTCGTCACGCCGGTCGCAAAATCGTCAGGAGGCGCGAAGAACTCTTTGTCAATCAAGACAAACTGGGTTTGCCGCAGTTCTCCCGCGTTAAGCTGATAAAGCATGCGATAGAAACCTTCAAACTGTGCCTTGTTTTCCCGTTCGCTGATGTTTTTCATCGGGGAGTCGATTATTAGGAGCGCGGGAAGTGGCGCGTGAAGCTGTGCCGCGATGCGGTGTATGGCAATCGCGAAACAGCATTTGAAAAGGGTTTTCTTTCCACCGCTACTCAGCGAGGTGAAGGTGGATCGCGTGAGATCGCTGGGATCGGCACTAAGTATTGCTGGGTAGAAGTCTGGTGGGTTCAACTCGACGTTATCGTCGCGCTGAATGCCCGGCACTCCGGACAGGGTGAGGCTGTCCAGGAAATAGCTGGCGAAACGATCAAGACTTGTTCGATCCGCCTCAGCTTTGTTGCGCGCCTCTTTGAGAGCCTCGCGTTTTGCTTGTTCCAATGCGACAATTTGGGCAAGTGCCTCGCGCTGCTGCTGCAACAGCAGAGGAAGGCGCAATAGCCATGCGATACTCGCCAACTCGGCCTCTAGCGCAGCATGCTCCCGCTCTTTAAGCAGGCTCATAGAGAGAAAGGCGGAGTCCTGCTCGGCGATAGCACGATTGATGTAAGCTTCGGCCTTGTCCTTAGTCTGAACAAGGGCCGACCGCTTCTTCCGTATCTTTGCAAGGTTGCGGTCGATCGTTGCGATTGCTTCCGTCAGTTCAGCCCGTCGGCTGGCAATGTCAGATTCAAGCGCCGCGACCTCACCCGGATCGGCAAAATCGATCAGATCCTCTTGGCCGCACACGTCGCAGCATTGCGCCGACCGAGTTGGCAGCGCTTGGGTGCATCGCGGGCAATTGCTGAATGCAATATCTCCGAGAATTTCTCGGGCTTCTGCGGACCGCCTGAATTTCAGGCCTAGCATGTCGATTTCGTTACGATGCCGCGCGTGACGATCCCGCATGACGCTGAGTTCTTCAGCTTCGAGGTCGAGCTTGGCAATATCAGATCCCAAGCTCCGGGCCGTCTTCGTCAATTCATCTATCGCATGGGTAGTTTGTTCCTCGCGGCGCCCGGCCCGAAGCGCCTCAATCTGCGCCTTCACCGTCGTGAGCGATGCGCGAAGTCCCATCTCGCGTTCTGCCACTTGAGCCTCTGACTCGATACCTACTTCTGTCAAAGCTTTGGACAGGCTATCGATCGAAGCAACACGCGCAGTTCTGTTTGCCCGGAGTTGGTCAAGCTCCGCTTCCAGATCGGCGACCCGTTCGTCGTGGTACCCGATGACATAACGGATCACATCGCGGCTCTTGAGCCGCATATAAAACTCAGCCGATTCTTCGAGGTAAAAGAACGAGCTGTCGATGTGATCTTGATCAAGGTAGCAGTACCACAGCAGGTCGCGCAGTGATAACCGCACAATCTTGCTGTCCGCCTTGGACTTGCTCTTTCGAACCCGCGGCGGGTTGATCTCTGAGAGCCAGAAGACCAAGTCCGACAAAGTTTCGACGCCGGTCTCTGGGATAACCTCGCCCGCAGCCACTCGTGAAGGAATAACGATCGAATAGCGACCTTGATCGTCCTCCCAAGAGGCGTAGACATCGGCTGCGTCGCGGGCTCGCTCAATCGTGACCGTGGCCCGTTCGAGTTCAACAGTAAGGGTCGCTGACACGAACTCTGCCTGCAACGCGGGAGAAAGCTGGATCGTGCCGCCAAGGCAGTAGTCGATCAATCGGGCTATGCTGGACTTGCCTGCGCCCATCTGACCCCAAAAGTAGGTGAGCTTTGAGAAGTCGATCTGCTCGTCGGCACGCCGCAGTGACAGTTTTAGGGATACGAGATTGAATTTCATCGGAGCGCTCCATTGGTGGCGAAGGACTCCGCCTCGGGGATACTGGTGTCAATCTCAACACCCCATTTCATATCCGTAATCTCTGGGACGATCTCGTAGACAAAGTCTTTAAGTTTGGTGGCAGACATGGCGCCGACCGCGCTAATCACGACGGCGCCTCTAGTTGCAAAATCCTCGAAGGACGAACGGCTTGCCAATTGGTCGGCAACGGTGCGACCATGCTCAGTTAAGCCAATCTCGATCTTGCGGCCACTGAGTGACAGGGTCACCAAGCCGCGAGATGACAAAAGGCTAAGCCATCGCCGATACCGGCCGTCCCACGGGCCATAGCGGAACCGGATCATCTTGGTCTCGACGGTCGTACGCTCCCGCGGCAGCACCGCTGCTAAGGCTGGCGACTTGTTGAGAGCCACGAGCGCCCGTTCGAGATAGACCGGGTAGCGAAGCAGGAAGTCTAGCTTCGCAAGCTTCGTAATGCCTTCGACTGGCTTCGGAGCGTTTCTGCCGCGCTTGTCGGCGCTTCTCAAGAGCACCAGAAGACGCGCCAAATGCAGGCCATCGGCGTTTTCCGCTTCTGCGGCGGCCTTAAGTACTGAGAGGCTCATCCGTCGCTCTCCTCGATCTGAAAGCGTTCACTCCACCACACACGGCAATCGCTAGTCAGTAACGCTGCGGTACCCATCAGTACTTCATATGGCGTTCCTCCGAGCAGGTCTTTGCGCTGAGTTTCCAAGCTCCGCAAGCGGGTCGTCAAGTCGTTGAACATAGGCTGGCCAAACTGCGCTCCGGGGGATTGGTGCGCCATAAAAGACTCGAGGCATTCGCCATGGACAGCCTCCTCAACTTGTCGCAGCTGACGAGCTGCCCGTACGGAGTCCTTAGCCTGCTCTTCCAGAAAGTGGTACTCGGCGGCCTGCTCGCGCGCCTTCATATAGTCTGTTAGGGAGCTGACTCCGCCACGCTCGAGCTTCTGCTCCAAGATGCGCTTCTTTCGGGGTTGCCCTAGGCTGATGGTGGGTGCGCCGTGAAATCGGAACGTCTCGCTGGCGCTCGATGGAGGAGCCAAAACTAAATCAGCGATCACAATGCGCTTAGCCGCGATTTTCGGGTCTAAGGTCGTTCCTGAGGCAATCTTCGCGACGTAGCGATCCGGGTCGACAACGAATAGTGATGCTGCGCGATGGAACTTGGCAACGAGGTCGTTGCAAATTTCTCGGAGTGTACCTGGCGCGAGATGGGCACACTCCGGTAATCCGCCGATATGCTCTTGCGCTAGGGCAGCGTCAAAGTCCTCTCGCGAGGGGCCTTTTATGGTTTCAAGCCTTCGCAAAACTTCAAAGAGCTGTGATCTGCCGACACCAAGTTCCGCAGCTAGGGCATCAAACGGTTTTCGAAAAGGCGGCTGCACCGCATCGGCATCACTGCATAATTTGACGTGGTCCAACATGAGGCCAGGGCAGAGGCCCCGACTTCTGTCGTCCTTGCTGATTGGAGTGACCTCGGCCACGTCGGAGTTTGACACGAACACAAACCTCCCGATTTGGCCAGGAAATTTTGCCATGAGGTCAACGAAGCGGCCGATAGATTTGGTGACCGCAGCGCTCTTGAGTGTCCAAGCCCCGTTTTCAGGCCTTTGGGTCTTGATCTGGTAACCGTCGAAGAGACCATCCGGCCGTTCAGCAAGGAAGTCCTCATGGTGTTCGCAGTAAAGGGAGATGTAGTTCAATGCGCCGCGACGCACGGCAGCCAGAAGAACCACACCATACTGGTGTTGGTACCGGAAGTTTCGTTCTGTCTCGTCACCAGGGTCTCCGCTGGGAGTCGCTATCAACCCAGCAGGGACTTTGACACTCTGAGCTTGAAAGTCGCCAGTACTCAAATGCAGGTATCCGCCTATTCAGAAATATGACTGATATTCGTCTAAGAGACGACGCTACTCGCATTCCAATAGCACCACAACGGCACACTTTTTCGCCTGCTCGTCGCAACAACAAGCCATGCTGCGCCTAGCACGACCGTCCGCTAGAGGCTGAGACCGGCGATCCGCCGCCCTTTGCGCGAAGGTCGGCTCAGGTCCGCCTGCGGCCCTAAGCGGCTGACTTCTGATTGCTCCGACCACGCCTTTGGTGAGCATGATAGCGCGATTATGTTTAGTCGTAGCGCCCCGTTTTACATCAACACCACATCAACAGTCGAAAGTGGTTTGAAAACAATGCCCTGTAGTTTGTTGTCCGTGAATGTTATCGAATGTCAGGATGGAAATATCGTGAAATCAAAGGGTTCTCGGTTAAATCTTTGATTTATCTAATCTATTGGAATCATTGGGGTTTCGGCTCATAACCTGAAGGTCACAGGTTCAAATCCTGTCCCCGCAACCAGTTTTACACGTGATACCAAACGCTTACACGCCGCCCTACGGGGCGGCTTTTGCGTTTCCAAAACCCGTGGAAGCACTGTGGAAGCAAGACGGCGCGAAGTTCTGCGGGGCGACGCGCAGCCGAAGACGATGCTCTCGGCCAAAGCCGACCTTCGACAGAGTTGGCCTGCCACGGGTGTTAACTTCCCGATCGGACCCCTGCTTTCGCTATGAAATACAAGGCGGGCGACCAGATGCGCTCGAGCAGCGTGTAACGCGCCTAAGACGAAGCCCTACAACGAAACAAGTGCTCCGCGAGCTGCGATGACCTGCACCGCAATGTCCGCAGCTTGGACGATTGCAGCGACGGGATCAGCGCCCGACATCGCCCATCTGGCTGTGCTTTCAAATCCGGAACGCATCCGCGAGTGATGATGGATCGCGGATTTCAATCACGGTTGGCACATCGCGCAAGATGGATGCAGCCAAGGCGGCTTTGAAACCGGCAATGTCGCTTGGGGCCTCGGCGTGACACCCCATGGCTTTGCTCAAAGCAACGAAATCGGGCGCAAGGATATCAACGCCGATCTGGGGTATGGCGCGTTCTGCCATCATCGCCTTGATTTCACCGTAGCTTGCGTTGTTCCAGATGATGATGGCTGAGGCGATCTTTGCCTCCACCGCTGATGTCAGTTCGGCCAGCGAAAATTGCAAGCCGCCGTCGCCGATCAGGCAGACCGAAGCACGGCTCGGCGCGCCGAGTTTGGCGCCAAAGGCGGCGGGCAGGCCATAGCCCAAGGTGCCATAGCCGGTGCTGGAGTTGAAGTACGACCGCGGGCTCGCCGATTGGTAAAATTGGTTGGCGGCGTAAACCGGCTCTGTCTGGTCACCGGCGATGATGGCATGGGGGAAAACCTCGGCAATCGCGGCCATCAGGCCACGGTGGGTTTGGCAGGCAGGCCACAGGGTTGCGTCGATCTGTTCGCGAACCAAGCTTGCCCGTACCGCGCCGTCTGTGTTCGAGACAGGCGCTGTGCCGCGCAACTCGGCCAGCAGGGGCGCACAGGCGAGTTTGGCATCTGACACGATCCCCAAAGCCGCAGGCACCGAGGTTGTCAGTTGCAACGGATCAATATCAATGCGGATCAACTGGCCGTTGATCTGCAAGGGATGCGGTTCGGGATACATCTCGGTCTCGCCAAACTCGGTACCCACCGCAAGGATGACGTCGCAGGCGGCCATCTCGGACCGCATCGCGGCCAGCCCAAGGTTGCCCGACAGGATCAACGGATGATTGGCAGGCAGTATTCCCTTGCCATTGATCGTCATGAACACCGGCGCGTTCAGATGCTCGGCTATGGCACGGATTTCGGTAGCGGCCCCGGCAGCACCACCGCCAGCGACGATCATCGGACGGCGGGCATTGGCCAGCAGGGTGGCGGCAGTGGCAATTGCCGCAGGCTGCGGGCCTGGTTTGGTGGGCAACGCCCATGGCACAAACGGCCCATCGCCCATCTCTGCGACGATGACATCCAAGGGTATCTCGATATGCACCGGGCGCGGGCGCTGGCTCCCGAATACCGTAAAAGCACAGGCGAGGATGCCGGGCAGTTGCGCAGGGTCGAGAAGCGTGTGGCTGAAGGCGGCCACGCCAGACACAAGGTGCTGCTGCGAGCGCAATTCATGCAAACGGCCCTGCTGCATCCCCAACTGATCGCGAGCGTTGACGGCAGAGATCACCAGCATCGGCACCGAATCTGCAAAGGCCTGTCCCATCGCGGTGGCTATATTGGTCATGCCGGGCCCGGTGACGATGAAACAGACGCCTGGCTTGCCGGTTACCCTCGCATAGCCGTCCGCCATGAAGCCCGCGCCTTGTTCGTGGCGTGGAGTGATGTGGCGGATTTGGGTATCGGGCATGCCGCGATACAACTCCAGCGTATGCGCGCCGGGGATGCCGAAGATCAACTCGACGCCGTAGGCCTCTAGCAGCCTAACCAGCACTTCACCGCACGTGGACATGGTTATTCTCCGAAAGTGACGCCGGGCAGGACGCACAGCATTTCATAAAGGAAGTTGGCGGCGATCAGTGCGGTGTTGCCGGACGGGTCGTAGGGTGGCGAGACCTCGACCAGATCGCCGCCGATCAGGTTCAGGCCACGACACCCCCGGATGATTTCCAGTGCTTGCCAAGTCGACAAACCACCGACTTCGACCGTGCCGGTGCCGGGGGCAAAGGCGGGATCAAGACTGTCGATGTCATAGGTGAAATAGACCGGATGATCGCCGATCACGTCGCGCACCTGCGCCATCAGAGGCTTCATTGATTGATACCAGCACTCTTCGGCTTGAACGACGGTGAAGCCTTGTTGACGCGACCAGTTGAAATCATCGGGCGAATAGCCCGAGCCGCGCAAGCCGATCTGAAATACCTTGTCGCAGGCCAGCAAGCCCTCTTCCACCGCGCGGCGGAACGGCGTGCCGTGTGCAATTTTCTCTCCAAACATCTCGTCATTCACATCGGCATGGGCGTCAATATGGATCAGCGCCACCGGGCCGTGCACTTTTCGCATTGCGCGCAGGATCGGCAGCGTCAGGGTATGGTCGCCGCCCAAGGTCAGGGGTTTGCAGCCATGCGACAGGATCTCGTCATAGGCCGCCTCGATAACGCCGATGGATTTCTTCAAATCAAAGGTGTTGATCGCCACATCGCCAATATCTGCCACCTGCACAGAGTCAAACGGGCACGCGCCCGTGGCCATATTGAAAGGGCGCAGCATACAGGATTCCGCCCGGATCTGGCGCGGACCGTGCCGCGTGCCAGAACGGTTCGAGGTGCCGATATCCAGCGGCACGCCGACAAAGCAGACGTCCAAACCCGCCGCCGTGGTCTGGCTTGGCAGACGCATCATTGTGGCGGGCCCAGCAAAGCGCGCCATGTCATTGCCGCCAAGTGGTTGGTTGAATCTGGCCATCGGCTTGCCCCTGTCGGTGTGATGCTGCTCGAGGTCTAGCCAAGTGCGCCCAAGCGAAACACGTCAGAGATCAGAAGTTCGCATTGATGCCCGTCAATTTGAATGTACCTTGCTCGGAAGTTCGGCGGGTGACGAATGCCTTGTGACAACGCCGTGCTTTGTCTGACAAGATAAGCAGCAGACCGGGCTGATATCGCTTCCGGCATATCAAACTTGTGCCAATCGCATACATCGACCAACGCCAAACTGAGTTTCGGCTCATCGCTATTGAACGATCCCCCCAAACCATTGTCACTGAGGCCAGAATAAGAAGCACAAAGCCCGCCAGCCGACCCCAACATTCAGGAGAAACACATGCCCTATACCCTTACCCGCCGTGCCACCCTTGCGCTTGCCACCGTATTGCTCACAGGGGCTTTCGCCCCGGCCTTTGCCGACGCACTGGAAGACGTGACCAAAGCTGGCGTGCTGAAAGTTGGCATCTTTCAGGATTTCCCGCCCTTCGCCTCGCTGAACACCAGCATGAAGATAGAAGGCTATGATACCGAAGTAGCCGACAAACTGGCCGCCGCTTTGGGCGTGAAGGTCGAACTGGTCGCCATCACCGGGCAAAACCGCATCCCGTTTCTGACCGAGGGCAAGGTCGATGTGCTGTTGTCGATCGGCTTCAGCGACGAACGTGCACAAGTGGTTGATTTCGCAGCCCCCTATGCGCCCTATTACATCGTGGTCATGGGTCCGAAAGAGCTGGACGTGAAAGATGCAGCGGGCCTTTCCGGCAAAACCATCGCCGTGAACAAAGGTACGCTGGAAGATACCGAAGTCACCAAGATCGCGCCCGCCGATGCCGATATTCAACGCTATGCCGACTACAGCGGCGTGATCTCGGCCTTCCTTGCAGGCCAAGCGCAGTTGATGGTGGTGGGCAACGATGTCGGCGCCACGATCCTTGCACAGAACCCGGCGATTGAACCGGTTGAGAAGTTCCAGCTGTTGTCCTCGCCCAGCCAGATGGCAGTGAAGAAGGGCGAAACCGCGTTGAAAGACGCGCTGGACAAGGCGATTGCGGCGATGAAGGCCGATGGCAGCCTGAACGATGTTGCGATGAAATGGCTCAAGCAGCCCTTGGCCAAAGACTTCTGATCCGAACATGGGCTACGAGCTGGATTTCAGCGCGATCACGGCCAGCATGGGCCTGCTCCTTGAAGGGGCAGGCCTGACCTTAGCGCTGACCGCGATTGCCGCTACACTTGGCATGGCGCTGAGCATAGGTGGCGCTACCACCCGGCGCTGGGGCCCGGTCTGGGCGCAAAGTGTGGTGGGCGCGTATGTCGAGCTGATCCGCAACACGCCGTTCATCGTGCAGTTGTTCTTCATCTTCTTCGGCCTGCCGAGCATTGGCATCAAGCTGACTGCGCTGACGGCGGCGGCGCTTGCGATGACCATCAACCTGACCGCTTACGGCATTGAAATCATGCGGGCCGGGCTGGAAGCCGTCCCCCCCGGCCAGCGCGAGGCGGGGCTTTCGCTGGGCCTGTCGTCGCTGTCGGTGTTCATATATGTCACCCTGCCGCAGGCGGTAGCAGTGGTTTACCCGGCGCTGGTAAGCCAGATTGTCATCACCATGCTGGAATCCGCCGTGGTCAGCCAAATCGCCGTGATCGACCTGACCCATGTGGCTGACTTGATCCAATCGCGCACCTATCGCGCCTTTGAGACCTATTTCATCGTCACCCTGATTTATCTTGGCATGGCACTGGTGTTGCGCTGGCTGTTCAACCTCGCCGGGCGGCGGTACTTTGTGGGGCAACGCGTATGATCACCCTGTCCCTCAGCGATATCATCCCCTACCTGCTGCTGGCCGCGCGCTGGACATTGCTGTTGTCGCTGATTGCCTTTGTTGGCGGTGGCATCGGCGCGACCCTGCTACTTCTTTGGCGCTATGGCGCGCCAAAAGTTGGAGGTCGGGCCACCACGATCTACATTCAACTGCTGCAAGGCATACCCTTGCTGCTGCAACTGTTTCTGGTTTTCTTCGGCCTGCCCTTGCTGGGAGTCGAAGTCTCGCCGCTGATCGCCGCAGGTGTTGCGCTGACGCTGTATGCCAGCGCGTTTCTGGCCGAGATTTGGCGCGGCTGCGTCGATGCCATCCCGCGCGGTCAATGGGACGCGAGCGCCAGTCTGGGGATGAATTTCACCGCCAGGATGCGCTATGTCATCTTGCCGCAGGCGCTGAAGATCGCGATCCCGCCGACCGTTGGCTTTCTGGTGCAACTTGTGAAAAGCACCGCGCTTGCCTCAATCGTGGGCTTTGACGAATTGACCCGCTCGGGCCAGATCGTCGCCAATGCGACCTTCAAGCCGCTGATTATCTACGGCCTTGTCGCCCTGATTTACTTTGCCATCTGCTACCCACTGACCCTTGGTTCCCGTGTGCTGGAACGTCGGTTGCGGGTCACGCGCTAACCGGAGTTCCGCCATGGCCAGCACCACTGAAACGATGATCGAACTGCGCCATGTCGACAAATGGTATGGCCAGTTTCAGGTTCTGAAAGACATCTCACTGACCGTGACCAAGGGCGAGCGCGTGGTGATTTGCGGACCGTCTGGGTCGGGGAAATCCACCGTGATCCGCTGCATCAACCGGTTGGAAGAACATCAGAAAGGCCAGATTCTTGTCGAGGGCGTTGAGTTGACCGCCGAAAGCAAGAATGTCGACCATGTGCGGCGTGAGGTCGGCATGGTGTTCCAGCAGTTCAACCTGTTCCCGCATCTGAGCATTTTGGACAACCTGACGCTGGCGCCGCGCCGAGTGCGCAAACAATCGCGGGCCGAGGCCGAAGAGCGCGCGATGGTCTATCTGAAACGCGTGCGGATCGCTGAACAGGCGCATAAATTTCCGAGCCAGCTTTCTGGCGGCCAACAACAGCGCGTTGCCATCGCCCGCGCGTTGTGCATGGAGCCGCAGATCATACTGTTTGACGAGCCGACCTCTGCGCTTGACCCTGAGATGATCAAAGAGGTGTTGGATGTGATGGTTGAACTGGCCGAAGACCACATGACGATGATCTGCGTGACGCATGAGATGGGCTTTGCCAAGACTGTCGCTGATAAGGTGATCTTTATGGATCACGGGCAAATCGTAGAGATCGCCCCGCCAGAGGAATTCTTTTCAAACCCTAAAAGCGAACGCACCCAACTGTTTCTAAATCAGGTGCTAAAACACTGACCCGCGCGGCCTAGCCAAACTTAAATCACTTTCGGCAGCCGAATCCGGCGCTTACCTGCGATAACTTCGGGTTGCGCCCCATGCGCCAGCCGCAGTTCTTTCAGAAACACCGACAGGATCGGCTTATTGGTTTCAGTCTTGCGGGTCGCAATATAAACCGGGTTGGGATAGCCCAAAGCACTGTCCAGAAGCGGCCGCATCATATCTTGTGCCATCCACTGCTGGCCAAGATGCGCTGGCAGAAAGCCGAGATAGCGGCCAGACAGGATGAAGGCCGCGACCCCCTCCATCAGATCGGCCACCGCTGTCGAGCCCAGCTTAATGCCGGGCAACTGGTCGGGGGAGGCATAGGCGCGGCGCACGAACTGATGGTCTTTCAACTCTGTCATGGCAACGTCAAGGTGGCGTGCAAACAAGTCATGTCCTCGGCCACAATAAAGAACCTGCCGCTCTTCAAAGATGTTCTCGTATTCCAAATAGGGCGAATGCTCACCGCAGGTGCCAAGACCCAGATCACAACTGCCCTCCAGCACCACCCGCTCGATCTCAGAGGGCGAGGTAACGCGGATGGTGATCTGAACCTCGGGAGCCACATCATTGAAGGCTGCAATCGCCCGGTGCAGCCCGCAGACCGGATTGGTGATCAGGCTGTCGACGATGCCAACCAAAAGGTTGCCGGTCAGGCAGTTCCGTGCCGCACCCGCATCTGTGCGAAATTCATCCAGCGCCATGAAAAGGCGCTGGCTGGCCTGATAGATTAGCTGCCCGCGTTCGGTCAGCCGGAACCCGGAACGTCCACGTTCGCAAAGTCGCATCCCCAGCCGCTGTTCCAACGAGGACATGTGGGTGCTGATCGTCGATTGGCTGATGTTCAAGTCGATCTGCGCGGCCGAAAAACCACCAGCGTCGACCACCTTCGCGAAAACCTTTAGAAGCCTGATGTCGCCTTCAGAAAGATTGCTCAACATTCGGGCGACCTGCTCTATGTATTTCAAATATCGGTAGGGGGTTTGGAAAAAGTTCTCAACCCCCTCGTCCAAACGTGATGCGGTCGTCCAGCTAGATTCGCAGTCTTCGCCTGCACGGCGATCAGCACCTCATGCCGGTGTTTGGAAATGTCGATGCCTACCAGACACGGGCATCCGAAGTATGCTCTACCTTGGCCATGGCCGGTCTCCTCCTGTTCGAGCAGGAGATCACAGCGGACTTGCCAGCCGGCAAGCTGTTCCTTTGGGCCCGGTTGTTCATGAACATGGGGGCCACGGCAGCGGCGGTCGCTTGCAATTGTTCGGTGGACTACCAGGAGACGGTCACTGGCTAGGCCGTGAGCTTTGCCGCAGGCGACGGGGCTTGCCCGTCATAACCGCCCCAGACGGACTGGTCGAAGTGGATCACGGCTCCCGTCAGCATGCCGCTGTCGTCCGACGACATCCACAGGACCGCGCGGGCGACTTCCTCGGGGTCGAGCAACCGGCCGAAGGGAAGACCGGCGACAGCCTTCTTCTCCCAGTCGGGATCGCCGGATTCAGCCAGTTGCAACTCGCGCTCATGGTCCGAGGCCATCCAGCCGATGTCCAGCTGGTTCACATGGATGCGGTTGCGCATCAGCGCATAGCCGGAGTTGCGGGTCAGCGTGGCCAGCGCCGCCTTCGAGGCGCAATAGGGTGCGATGAACGGCTGGCCTGCGTTCTGCGAAGTCGAGCCGATGTTGACGATCCGCCCCTCGGCTCCAACACGCTCCATCACCTTGACCGCATCCTGCATCAGAAAGAACGGTGCACGGACGTTGACGGCGAACATGCGATCGAACAGCTCGGGCGTCGTGTTCAAAAGGTTGCCGCGGTCCGTCAGGCCGGCCGCGTTCACTAGGATATCAACCCGCCCAAAGCGGGCATCCGCCTCGGGCACGATGCGGCGGACGTCGTCGATGGACCCGAGGTCGGCCGCGATGACCTGCACGGGCACCTGCGTTTCGGCCTCGATGGCGGCGGCGACCTTGCGGCCTTTGTCGGCACCACGGCCGACGATGGCTATCCCGGCCGCCCCGGCCCGGGCGAAGGTGCGGGCGATGGCAGCGCCAAGACCCTGCGTGCCACCAGTTACCAGGGCTATCTTTCCGTCGATCCTGTTCATTGCGTCACCTCATACCCAGCTGCGGCCATCACCCGCAGCAATTCCTTGTGCCCCTTCTGTGCCATTGCCAGCGGGGGCGAGACCTTCGGGTACTGTTCCGCTTCGACCATAAACCAGCCCTCATAGCCCTTGGCGGCAAGCGCCCTGACGATCGCTTCGAAGTCGAGGGAGCCGTCGCCCGGCACCGTGAAGGCCCCTTTTACCACCGCATCAAGAAAGCTTTCGCGGTTGCGGTCCAGCCCATCCACCACGGTGCGGCGGATGCCTTCGCTCTGCCGTTGATGAGATCCTGGGCAGACCTTCACGACGCTCTGCCAACAATGCGCGCGACCGCGACCATGCCGGGATCGGCAAGGCCAACCGATTTTTCGGCGAACATCCTGGCTCGCCCGATCATGTTCGGGCGCATTCGGAAGTCTTCAATGGCGGCTTCAGCGGCAGTAGAACAAATTAGCTGCAAGTCTTCTGCATCCTGCAGGTTGGACACAGCAAGCCGGATCGCCTCCAGGGAATCCAAGGCGGTCTTGTCACCAAGCTTGCTGCGGCCCCTAAGCATCAGGGCGGCGATGATCTTCTCAAGCAACGGTGCTATGTCTTGCACCAGAAGGGTTGGCTTTCCTGCAGTTTCCTGCGCCAGCACCAAGAGGGCGACCGCGAGAAGCGTGCCAAAGCTGGAACCCGAAGCCCGCGCACATGCGCTCGCTGCCGTCTTGAACGCATCCGACGGAAGCGCGGCGGTCCCCGAAAGACCTGCCTTCATCAACGCAGCGCATTTTTGCGAGGTCGCACCCAGATCGCCGTCGCCAAGTTGGCCGTCGAGCGTGTTCAACTCGAGCGCCGCTTGCGTCATGCGATCAGCACAATTTCCGAGCCAGGTTTCGATGTCGTCTGCGGTCCAACTCATGCAACGCTCCAGAACGCACAACGCGCGGGCGCTTTCAGATGCTGCTCCAGTTCTGGGTCAAGTTTGATTAGCGATAGAGAGGCGCCCGTCATCTCCATTGATGTGGCGTAACGACCGACCAGCGGCATTATGATTGAGACAGTTTTCGCAGCCAGGGCGTTGGCGATGTGCCGATAAAGGATAAAAAGCTCTTCATGCGGGGTGGCCCCCAGCGAGTTCACCAGCACCGAGACCCGATCACCCTTACCCAAATCCAGCTCGACAGACACCCGCTGCAACATCTCCGCCGCAATCTCATCCGCTGGCCGAAGTTTGCCACGCCATATGCCGGGTTCACCGTGAATGCCCATGCCCATTTCCAGCTCATCTTCTGCAATCTCGAAGGTGGGTTTGCCTGCTTCAGGGACGGTGCAGGGCGTTAGGGCGACCCCGATTGAGCGACAGGCGTTAGCGGCTTTCTGGGCAATAGCGGTCACAGTTGCAAGATCGCCGCCCGCCGCCGCTGCCGCCCCGGCAATCTTGAACGCATAGATCATTCCCGCCACACCGCGGCGTTTGTCCCTTTCGGCACTTGGCGCACTGGCCACATCATCTGCGACCAGAACGGTTGTGGAGGCGAGGCCCTCCATCGCCAGCACCTCACCGGCCATGTCGAAATTCATCCGGTCGCCGCCGTAATTGCCGTAAAGGCACAAAACCCCAGCGCCGCCATCGGCAATCTTCATCGCGTCCATGCAATCCGCGACACTGGGCCCGGCAAATACATTTCCAACCGAACAGGCGTCCAGAAGGCCCGGCCCGACATATCCGGCAAAGACCGGCAGATGGCCCGAGCCGCCGCCGGAAACGATGCCCACCCGGCCTTTGATCGGCCCACCAGTTCGGTGGATGATCCTGCCCGTATCCCCCGACCGTTGGTAAAACTCGGGATGTGCCAGGCACATTCCTTCCAGCGCCTCGTCGGCATAGTTATCGGGGCTATTCAGCAGCTTCTTCATCGCCAATCCTCTCAGGACTGAAGAGTGCCCATCAGCCGCGGCCGATGAAGGGCATCTTGGTTGCCATTATGGTCATGAACTGGACATTGGCTGCTAGCGGCAGTGAGGCCATGTGCCGGACTGCATCGGCAACGATGGCCACGTCGATGACAGGTTCCGGCGCAATCGTGCCATTGGCCTGCGGCATGCCGGTCACCATCGCATCGGTCATCGCCGAGGCCGCATTGCCTATGTCGATTTGACCAACGGCAATGTTGTACTGCCGGCCATCCAAAGCGGCGGATTTGGTCAGGCCCGTCATTGCGTGTTTCGTGGCGGTATAGGGTGCGGAATTCGGGCGCGGAACATGGGCCGAGATGGAGCCGTTGTTGATGATCCGCCCCCCCATCGGGCTTTGCGCTTTCATCATGCGAAACGCGCCCTGAATGCAAAAGAACGCTCCGGAAAGGTTCGTGCCCACCACTGTTTGCCAGTCCGAGGCCTGCACATCCTCCAGCAAAACGCTCCCCGGCACGCCTGTGCCTGCGTTGTTGAACAAAAGGTCTAACCTCCCCCATCGCTGTTCGATCCGGGAAAACAGGGTCCTGACGTCCGTAGCGTCAGATATGTCAACCGAGACGGTCAGGCAGTCTGTCCCGATGAGGGCTGCGGTCTCTTCCAGCTTGTCCATTCGCCGCCCGACAAGGACCATGCTGAACCCATCGGCGCCAAGCGCGGATGCGACGACCCGGCCAATGCCGGAGCCCGCGCCGGTGACAAGCGCAACCTTCATGGCTGCTGCCCTTGGCGGACGGTCTTTGCATAACCTTCCAGTTTTGCCATGAAGCCCGGCTGTCCGAGCACCGACGTGTTTAGCAATCCTTCCGGGCGCTGCCCTGCTAAGACCGACAGAACGGCAGCCACATCGGCAGCGCCAATGCCGGCAAAGCATTGGTCCGTCCAGCACAAAGCATGCGGCGTCAGGATCACGTTGTCGAGCTGCAGCAGGGGGTCGTCGGCATCGGGCGGTTCTTGTTCAAACACATCCAGCCCGGCGCCGGCGATGCGGTGATCTTGCAAGGCTGCGGTCAAGGCGGCCTGATCCACAATTGGGCCGCGGGCAGTGTTGATCAGGTATGAGGTTGGCTTCATCAGGGCGAGCCGGTCGGCATTCACCAAGTGATGGGTAACTGGGGTAAGTGGGCAGTTGACGGCCAAAACATCAGATCGGCGAAACAGAGTTTCCAGATCGACCAGTTCGATCCCCAACTCTGTGGCGACCGCAGGGTCGACAAAGGGGTCATGCGCGATGAATTTCATGCCCAAGGGCTGCACCAACCGAAACATTTCGGCGCCGATATTGCCTATGCCGATGGAACCGAGGATCCGCCCCACCACGCCCATGCCCAAATGATCTGTTCGCGCTTGGGCAAATCCGGCAGGTCCCTGCCGCGTCAGGCGATCCTTGATGACCAACCGCCCAGTCAGCGCCAGAATCAGCGTCAGGATCGAGGCCGCGACCGGGCGGCGCACGCCGTCAGGGGTAATGCAGACTGCGATGTCCTTCGCGGTGCAGGCGACGACATCGACGGCATCGTAGCCGACGCCAAAACGGGCAACCACGCTGAGGCGGCCACGGGTCGGAATGCTGTCGGCGGTGAACCGTGCCCCCAAGAGGATCAATGCGTCGACGTCTTCCAGCATATCCGCACGGATCGGGTCACTGTGCGGCAGAAAATCGATGGTGATTCCGGGAGTTGCGCGCAGCGCCTCAAGGTCAAACGAGGGGTATTTCAAAGATCCGTCGGGGTTGATGAAATCGCCCGTCAGGCCCACCCGAAAACTATCACTTTGCATCGGCAGCACTCCGCAATTCGGAAATGCCAGTGATCAGAACAAAGGTCTGCCCGACAACCAGGAAACCCATCACCGCAGCTGCCGAGAAGATGTTCAAGATGTTGTTTTCAGAAAGAAAGTGCTCACTCTGAAAGATGAAGAAGACGAAAACTGCCGCAAGGATCACCCAGATCAGATGATTAATCAGTACGGCAAGACGTTTATACATGTTCATGTTCTGCCTCCATGCTTACTCCCTCAATCGTGGCGATAAGCCCTTTGGGAGTGATTTCTTCTTGTCCCTTCACGAATTCCCGTGAGATCCTGCCGCGTGTGAACACGCTGATGCGGTCACAGATACCGGCGAAGCATGTGGCTTGACCGCAACCCGGTCCTCTGGCCGCAGAGCCGAGAAATACAGCGCCGTCATGATCGATACCATCGATGCGGACGAGGCCTGATGCCCGCCGATCTTGATGCCGCCCGCCTTTGGCCGGATGCGGTTAGCGTGGTGGATCATCCAGTGCGACAGCCACAACAGGCGTTGTTCGATGGTCTTGAGGTGCCGCGCGTCGGATGTGTTCATGGTGTTTTCGCCCATTTGCTCTTTGAACGAACATTACGGCGGATCTCGGATGATTTTCCGCCTTTCTGAGCCGAAAAATCTCTGCATTGTGACGATAACAGCCAATAAAATTAGAGAAGATGATGAAACGCGCCAACATCGATCAGCTTGATAGGTCGATCTTGCAGATGCTGCAAAGAAACGGTCGCGCCACAATAAATGAAGTTAGTGAAACCGTCGGTCTCAGCCCTTCACCGGTGGCTCGTCGGGTCCGGCTGCTGGAAGAGGCGGGCATCATCACTGGATATGCGGCTCAGATCGATGAAGTGGCGCTTGGATATGGGTTTTCGGTGTTCGTTTCGGCAAGACTTGACAAGCAGATCGACGACGCCCTCGTGAAGTTCGAAGGGGCAATTCGGCTTTTTCCGGAAGTTATCGACTGTTGGCTGATGACGGGTAACCGCGATTACTTGCTTCGCATCGCAACCAACGGCCTTGCTGAATTCGAGCGCTTTCTTGTTGGAAAGTTCACAAAACTGCCTGGCGTGGCCTCGATCGAAAGCTCAATCCCCTTGCGCCGCGTCAAAGTTGGCCTTTCGCGCATTTCCTGAAACCGAGGCGACCCTGCGGCAGCCAATTTGCACACCACAGGCTTCCCCGGGTTGAACCGTGCAACAGGGCAGGGGTTCAGAGGTCTTCCATCGCTCTGCCGACAATGTCAGCCGCGCGCTCGCCGATCACATAGCAGGTGAGGTTCGTGTTGTTGATGATTGTGTCGGGAAAGACGCTGCCGTCCGCCACCCAGAGACCGGCCACCCCATGAACGGCGAGGTCCGGAGATACCACCGAGCTTTCAGGGCTTGGTCCCATCGCGCAGCCGCCGGTTTGGTGATGTGCCGAGGCCAGCATCTTGTCGAGATGCGTGTCCACCTCGTCTGGCCTGGTTTCGTGGCGCGCCCGGGCTTTGGCAAAGGCACCTGTTGCAGCGAGGGCCTGCATCTCTGCAAAGGCATCGTGGAAAGCCCGGCGGTCGGCTGGGTCGGACAGATAATCGTGGTTGATGATCGGCGCTGCATGCGGGTCGGGCCCGGCGATCTCGACCCTTCCAACCGACCTTTGGCGGCACAGGAAGACGAAAAAGCCTATCCGGCCTTCCTCCTCATCGGCGGGAAAGGGGTGAATGTGCCAAGGCGGTGCTCCGTCTTCCCCCAGGCGGCCGCGCAGCGTCGTGGCGAAAAGACGGCCGGTCATGCGCGAAATCCCCTCGGCCCGCAGGAAGAAGGCGCAGCCTGGATGGTCGCTAAGGCCCCGCCCAACTGGCAAGTCGGCCACAAGCGGGATGCCATGGCGCGTCAGAAGAGCTGCCGGACCTATCCCTGAGCGTTGCAGAATGGCCGGGCTATTGTAGACGCCTCCCGCCAGGACCACCCCGCGGGCACGCACGACCTCGCCGCCCGCCAGCACCACTCCGCGTGCAGCTCCATTCTCGACCAGCACCCGGTCGACCAGCGCGCCACCGCGCAGGGAAAGGTTCGTGCGCGCCCGCGCACCCCTAAGATAGGTGTTGAGCGTGCCCTGCTTCTCCTCCTTGAACCGGTTGTGCGGCAGCGCGCCCCAAACACCGCCATCGGCGTGCAAGCCGTTCAGGTCGGGCGCCTCGGCATAGCCCAACTCGGCAGCCGCTTCGGCAAAGACCGCGTTGACCGGCGCCCAGCTTTCCGGCTTCCACCGCTGAATGACGATGGGTCCGGCGTTGCCATGCAACGGATGGGCTGGAAAGTCGCGGTCAGTCTCGATCCGACGGAACAGGGGCAGGAGGCTGTCCCAGTCCCAGCCGGTGCAGCCGAAGTCGCGTGCCCAGCGGTCCATGTCGTCGCAGGCAGGTCTGACAGCGATTGCCGAGTTCACCATAGACGTGCCCCCCATGACCCGGCCCCGCGGCAAGCGGATCTGCCGTCCGCCCCGCCGGCCCGAGAGGTCACGGTCTACGAGGTTCCAGTCAAGTTCCGGCGCACCCGAAACCCGCCAGGTATGCGCGCCAGACACTGTGAAAAGCGGCGTGCGCACGGCTTCGTCGGGAAAGTCGGGGCCGGCTTCCAGCAGCAGGACCAAAAGTCCGGGCATTTCCGACAGCCGCGCGGCTGCGACGCCACCGCCAGACCCCGAACCGACAACGATGACGTCATAAGGCGGATTCATGAGCTTTCTCCCGGGGTGGAATCGATCAGGCCCGCGGCGGTGAGGTCAGCCCAGACAGCCTCGGGGATAGGATGGGTGAAAACTGCGCGGGTTTGGGCCACCTGTTCCGGTCCAAGCAGGCCCGGGATGACGGTCGCCACAGCGCGGTGGCGCAGCGGATACTGCAGGGCGGCTGCCGCCACGGGAACACCGTGGCGCTTCAGCAACGCTTCGATGCCTGTGACACGTTCCAGCACCTCGGGCGGGGCGGGCTTATAGTCGTAAAGCGCGCCCTCGCGCGCGCCGGTGGCGAGGATGCCGCTGTTGTAGGGGCCGCCAAGGATGATGCCGATGCCCCGGCCTGCGGCCTCGTCCAGAAAGCCCTGCGCCCCCTGTTCCAGAAGCGTGTAGCGACCGGCGAGCAAGATAGCGTCCAGCGGCATGACGGCAGCGACATCAGCGCAGACCCGCCACTCGTTCACGCCAAGCCCAAAGCCACGGATAACGCCCTGTGCCTTAAGGTCGGCCAAGGCCGGAAGCGCCCCGGCCAGAGCCTCGCGCAGCCGGGCGGGCTGGTCGACGCCATGTGTGTAGGTGTCGATGTCGTGCACCAGCAGAAGGTCGATCCGGTCAAGCCCCAGACGCGCAAGGCTTGCATCCACCGACCGCAATGTGCCGTCGCGGGTGTAGTCGTAGACCGGCTTTCCACCCACAATCAGCCGTCCAACCTTGGTTGACAGCACGAAGTCTTCGCGCGGCAGGCTTGCAAGGAAGCTGCCTATGCGGCATTCACTTTGCCCATGGCCGTAAAAGGGCGCGGTGTCGAAGTAGCGGACGCCCGCTTCCCAGGATGCGGCCAGGGTTGCCTGTGCCCTGCCCTCCGCATCCGGCGTCGTGTCCCAGCCCGTCGGGCCCCCGCCGAATCCCAGGCACGTCACGCTGACCGGGCCGCGTCCCAATACCTGCGATCTGATCATTTCCGCCTCCGTTGAAGAATGGTGCCCTGCATCACCACGACCACGGTCAGAAGGCCGCCGCGGACGACCTTCTGCAGGAAGGTATCCAGGGTTGCGTCAAGGTTGAAGAGATTAAACAGGAAACCCACGATCAGCACGCCGACCGCCGTGCCTGCAACGCCACCCACGCCCCCGGACAGCAGCGTTCCGCCAAGCGCGACGGCGGTGATGGCGTCAAGTTCCAGTCCCAACCCGTAGTTGGTGATCCCGGCGCCGATCCGCACCGCGAATAGGAAACCGGCCAGCCCCGCGATCGCCCCGCTCAGGCCATAGACGGCGAAGCGCGTCGCGGCGACGTCGATCCCAAGCAGGCGTGCCGAATCTTCGCTGCCGCCCACCGCATAGACCGCACGCCCGAAGCGGGTCTGTGTCAGGAGCACCCAGGCGGCC
Source organism: Pseudorhodobacter antarcticus (assembly GCA_945860375.1). The sequence continues at coordinate 21,070 of CAMAQR010000030.1, read as the reverse complement.
ACCAGCACCGCCGCGACGATGGGCACCTGCACCGGCATGCCAAGCACGAAGTCACGGCCGAAGGCCAGGATTTTGCTGCGCCCTTCGGTCAGCGCCACCGTCTCTTCGCCAAAGACCGCAAGTGTCAGCCCGCGCAGCGCAAGCAGCGTGACGAGCGTGGCAATGAAGGGCGCGATCCGCAGCCGCGCGACGAGCAGTCCGTTGACCATGCCAAGGCCGAGGCCGGTCAGCACCGCTGCCCCGGCGGCAACCGGAAGTCCCTGGGGCGCCAGCTTCACTGTCACGACGCTGGTGAAGGCGAGGATAGAGCCAACCGACAGGTCGATCCCTCCCGAAATGATCACGAAGGTCATGCCGACGGCCAGCAGCATCAGCACCGCGTTCTGGCGCAGTACGTTCAGAATATTCTCGGCACCGAGGAACTCGGGGTTGCGCCAGGCGCCGATCGCCAGCACGAGGACCAGCGCCAGCACCGCAGCGACCAATCGGCCGTCGAGCCGCCGTCTTGTGGCGAGCAGGGCAGTCATACCCGCCTCCGCTGCAGGGCGACGACGCAAAGGATGAGCGCCGCCTTGACCATAAGGGCTACGGCGAAGCCTACGTTGTTCATGATCATTGCCGCCGTCGTCAATTGCAGCAGCAGCGCCCCAACCGCGGTTCCTATCACGCGCGCCCGCCCGCCCGCGAGGACCGTGCCACCGACGACGGCGGCGGCGATGGCGTCAAGCTCGATCAGTACGCCGAAGTTGGTCGGGTCAGAACTGCCGACGCGGGCGGTGATGAAAAGCCCTGCAAGGCCTGCAAGAAGCCCGCACAGGGCATAGGCTACCAGAACGATGCGCCCAGCAGGCACCCCTGCCAGCCGTGCCGCCGCGGGGTTGCCGCCCACCATTACCAGCCTGCGCCCAAAGACCGTGTGCGCCACGACAAGCGCCACGACCGCGACCACAAGCGCGGTAATGATGACCTGCAGCGGCAGGCCCCATACCCGTCCGATGCCAAGAAACTGCATCGCCGCGTCCTCGAAGTATTCCTTGCGCCCTCCGCTCAGATATTGCGCGAGGCCGCGCACCCATATCAGCGAGCCAAGCGTCACGAGGAGCGGCTGTACGCCGAAGCCGACGATCAGCGCGCCGTTGAACAACCCGACGGCCAGCCCCGCCCCGAGGCAGCCCGCCGCCATCGCGAAAATCCCGTAGGGCATAAGCGCTACTGCCACTACTGAGGCGAGCCCCATCACTGCGCCCACTGACAGGTCAATCCCGCCTGTGGCGATCACCAGCGTCATTCCGGTGGCGACGAGGGCGACAAAGACCATTTGGATCAGCGTGATCTCGATGTTGCGCCACGTCGCGAAGTTGGACGTAAGAATCGCGTTGAGCAAGATGATGACTGCCAGCGCCAGCAGGGTCTCGCGTCCACGCAAAAGCGCGCGCAGACGTCCCGTGAGAGAGGGGTTTGAAGCCGGCGCGTCCGTCATGCGGCCTCGGCCGGATCGTCTGCGGCGATGGCCTCAGCCAGCCCCGCAAAGGTGACATCGGACCCCGCGAGGGTGCCAAGGGTGCGCCCGTCGCGTAGGATGGTGACCCGGTCGGACAGAGCTGCGATCTCGCCCAGTTCAGACGAGGTCAGCAGCACCGCCATGCCCTGTTCCGCCAAATCGGCGATCAACCGTGCGATATCGGCCTTGGCCCCGACGTCGATTCCGCGCATCGGATCGTCGAGCAGCAGGGCATCGGGCTCTGTGCACAGGAGCCGGGCGATCAGCACCTTCTGCTGGTTGCCGCCAGAAAGGTCGCGGATGCGCGTTTCCGGGCTAGCTGCCTTGACACCAAGCTGCGCCATGAAGCGGGCCACTTCTGCGCGCTCGCGAGAGCGGCTGATGAAACCCCAGCGGGTCAGGCGCGGCAAAAGAATGAGGCTGAGGTTCTCGCGCACGGAAAGGTCTGGCACAATGCCGTCGGCCTTGCGGTCCTCGGGCAGGTAAGCAAGCCCGCGGGCCAGCGACTGGACTGGCGAACGCGGGCCTGGCGCCCCGTTCAACAAGACCTCTCCCGATGTTGGGCGGTCGGCGCCGAAAAGAAGCCGCATCAGTTCGGTTCGGCCCGATCCCTGCAGCCCGGCCAGACCCAGGATCGTGCCCTGCACCATCTCCAAGCTTGCCCCTGTGACGCGCGGCTCCCGAGCAATCGCGCGGGCGGCAAGGATCGTGACAGCCCCGCAAGCAGTGGGCTGGTTCCGAGGGGCGGCAGCGGCAACGGGGCGGCCGAGCATGGCCGAAACCAGCCGGGGCCGGTTCATCTCCGCCGCTGGCTCGGTCAGCACGAGCCGCCCGTCACGCAGCACGGTGACCCGGTCGGCGAGGCGGAACACCTCGTCAAGCCGGTGTGTGATGTAAACGATTCCGATACCATCGGCCCTAAGCCGTTCGGTGATAGAGAGCAGGTGGTCAACCTCGCGGTGTGTTAGCGCGGAGGTTGGCTCATCCATGACAAGCACACGTCCCCCGAGTGACAGCGCGCGGACGATCGCGATCTGCTGCTGCACGGCCACGCCAAGCTCGCCCACGGGCCGGTCGAGGTCGACGTTTGCACCGTAGCGCGCCAGCATCGCCGCGGCCTCTCGGCGCATTCGGCGGTGGTCGACGAGCCCCCAGGGCAGCCGCGGCTCGCGCCCTAGATGCAGGTTGGCCACCGCGTCCAGCGTGTGCACCAGATGGATTTCCTGATGAATCGTGACGATGCCCGCTGTCTGCGCCTCTGCGGGGTTACGGAAGGCCGTGGCCCTGCCGCCCACTTCAATCACGCCAGCATCCGGCTGATAGACGCCAGTCAGAACCTTGATCAGCGTGCTCTTGCCCGCGCCGTTCTCGCCCAGAAGCGCGTGGACTTCGCCCGCGCGCAGGTCAAAGTTCACATCGGCCAGCGCCAACACGCCGTCGAAACGTTTCTCAATGCCCGAGAGCCGGGCTAGGGGAGCAATGTCCATGTTGCCTCTCGGGGCTAGAAGATGCGGCCGGCCGGGCGTTGGATAGGGGGCCCGGCCGGCCATTTCTGTCTGCAGATCAGAATGCCTCAGCCAGCGTCTGCTGGGTGGTGTTCGAGGCGTCGAAGACGCGGTCCTGCACTTCGACAAACGCCGGTATCTTCTCGCAGGCGAGCCATTTCTCCATGGAGTCGAACAAAAGTGGCCCGAAGCGCGGGTTGGTTTCGACCGACATGGCAAGCTTGCCGTCAAGGATCGACTGAATCCCCGCCTTGTTGCCGTCCATGCCGGTAACGATCACGCCTTTCTCGCCACCGACCGGGATGCCCGCTGCCTCGAGCGCCTGGATCGCGCCGAGCGCCATCACGTCGGCCGAGGTATAGACCACATTGAAGTTGCCGCCGGTGGCCTGGATGATCTGCTCCATCACCGACTGCGCGGTCGCTTGGTCGAAGTTAGCCGACTGCTGGGCAACAAGCTCTATGCCCTTGTCGTCGGCCACGGCGTCGACGAAGCCCTTGGAGCGTTCGATCGAGGCCGAGGCACCGGGCGTGCCCGTCAGTTCGACAACGCGCGCCGTGCCGCCGGTGCGCATAACGACCCAGTCCGCCGCCATCTCGCCCTGGCGGATGAAGTTCGAGGACATGACGGTGACGTAGTCCACCCCCGCCGTTCCGGCCGCGGAGCGGTCGACAAGGAACACCGGCACGCCCTTCTCTTTAGCAGCCGCCAGCGCCGAAGCCGAGGCGTCGAATTCACGCGGCGGGATCGCAAGGATGTCGATCCCGCGCGCCAAAAGGTCCTCGACATCGTTGAGCTGCTTGGCCGTGTCGTCGTTGGCGTCGGTCTGTATCAGCGTATGCCCACGCTTCGCGGCTTCGGCAACGATGCTTTCCGTCTCGGTCAGGCGGAAAGAGTTGTTGTTCGAAATCTGTGCCCAGCCGATGGTGTAGCTGTCCTTCTTGGGGATCGGCGGGCAATCCTGTGCCCAGGCCGCGTGTGCGGCGAAGGCGGTGACGAGTGCCAGCGAAGCCGCGCCGTCCTTCCAGTGTCGGGTCATGGTCGTTCCTCCTTTGGTAATGTAGGCCCCTTGGCGGGGTCCTTTCTGGTTTTCACGGCAGACGGTGGGCCAGACGGGTTTGATGCCTTCAGCAGGTACCCGCGTGGTCCACACGGGTGCTAGGTGTCGCGACGTAACTGACGCGAAAGGCGCCATTTGCAAGCATCATAACCGACTCTGAAACTTCGGTCAGATCGGCGAGAAATTCGGCTTGGACTGTGTAGGGCTTCCCTGCAAGGCTTGGCTCCTCCCATGCTTCTCAGGGCGCTGCACATGGCATCGATGCGCGCCTCAAGCGCCAACCGGACCGCAATGACCAACGCACTGTAGTCCAGAAGACCCCCCGCCGCCCACGGCATGCCGGCAGTATGATCCGCAGGCATCGCTCCGGCCTCCAGAAACGACAGCGGCGCGAGCTTCGCCCGGAACGCCGCCTCTGACTGCGGCACCGCGCCGTTCTCGATCTCACGGGCCGTGGAGACCGTCTCGTGGGTGGGCAAGGAGCCTATGGCGTCACCTCAATCTTGCCGCACTCTATGGCGGGCCAGGGCCGGTCTACCGTCTTGGCTGCGATTTCCGGGCCGATCCCAGCCGGGCCGTCGACGGTGATTCTTGACGGCATCGATACGTAACCTTTTCCTGTCCGAAACTACCACATTAATTCATATAACGTCAATATCTTTCAAATGAGGCCATGGCAACAGGATCGGGCAAGGGCCTCAGGACTGCTGCAGGCACCGGCACAAGTCTACGCCACGCAGTAGCTGGACACACAACAACCACCGACCCAACCTGCGCATCGTCAGCATCACACCCAGCATGAACCTTAAGCCCGCATTCCCCAAGCAATCTGCTGATTTCGCTATCGTGAGAATGGTTTTTAAGTTACAGATCAACGCTTTGGTGACTTCGAGGGACGTGTTTCGTACGTCACCCAGAGGGTGCGGGCTTGCAGCGAGCAGATCGGGTGGATTTCGACCCTCGCGTGCGGTTGGAATTTCTCGGCACGCAGCTCAGTTCCGACGGTGGCCTGCTGGTGATGCGCGGGCTTGATGGCGCGCTCGGGTTGTGTGGCCTCGAGTCTTCGGCGCTGCGCGACAACCGCACTGGCAAGAACATTGGTGAGCTATCGCTGAAAATTGGTGACGGGGGGATTGGGTGCCCGAATTAGTGCAGCCGAAAGCAAAGGCGCATCTGAAGGATATCTGGATGGCCGAGACTAAAGCAGAGGCCGACACCACCTTCGATTTCTTCGTCGAGGCTTATGGCGTGAAATATGACTGGGCTGTCAAATGCCTTACCAAGGACCGCGCCGACCTGCTCGCTTTCTATGACTTCCCGGCCGAGCATTGGAAGCACATCAGGACCAGCAATCCGATCAAAAGCACCTTTGCCACCGTCCGCCACCGAACCACCAAGACCAAAGGCTGCCTGAGCCGACAAACGGCGCTGGCGATGACCTACCAGCTGATGCTGTCAGCCAACAAGAAATGGCGCAAACTCGACGGCCAGAACCGCTTGCCCGAAATCATCCAGGGGGTTGAATTCCGCGACGGCATCAAGCACGAAATCAAAGCCGCCTGATCAGCACGTCACCAACTTTCGGCCATAGCTCGACCTGACCTGCGTGCACTTCCTTGCTGGCGGCGGTGCGGGCCAGCCGGTGAATTCTATGGGCACCCGGCGCTTTGTCATCGAGGATCCATCCCGCTACTTCGACGAGTGTCGGCTGCCCTTCGAGGCGCGGCATGGCTTCTCGGTCAATCCGCGCCCCGGGCTCTCGGTCTTCTTTCCATCACATATTCCCCACAACCAGCACCCCTACGAGGGGAGCACGCCCCATGTGCAGGTGGTCGCGAACTTCCGCGTCAACTTGCCAGTGGCGATTGAAGAAAGACTCTTTGACTGGTGCGGTTCGATCTGACGCTCGAAGCGCGGGGTGGCAGCCGCCATCACGCCCGCTCCATCCCGCACACCTCGGAATGCGAGGGGCTGACCTTGACTCTGGATCCGGGCATCTTCGCACCCGTACCCCGGGTGGCAAAAGATAAGCCCCTCGGCAAATCCCGCGCGCTGCGTATCCTCAAGATCCAGCTGGGCCTATCGTGCAACTACGCCTGCAGCTATTGCAGTCAGGCCTTCCAGATCGCAGATGCCATGGTCTCGAAACTGGCGGATGTCGAACAGTTCCTCACCAAGCTGGACGGCTGGATCGCGCAAGCCACCGAAAAGATAGAACTTTGGGGTGGGGTGCCTTTCCTATATTGGGCCAAGATCAAGCTGCTGATCCCCGCACTGGCAGAGCGCTTCCCGGCTGCGCGCTTCTCGATCGTGACCAACGGCTCACTTCTCTCCCGCGAAAAGATCAACTTCGTTGCCGCCCACGACATCGGGATTACGATCTCGCATGACGGCCCCGGGCAGCATCTGCGGGGGCCCGATCCCCTTAACAATCCGCAAATGCGGGTCTGGATTGACGCACTGCTGGCAAAGCGGCCGGAAAAGACCGGCTTCAATGCCGTCCTGACGCGCCAGCATCACGGTCTGCGCGCGCTCAAGGCCACGTTCGCAGGCAAGGTCGGGCTGGACATCTTCGTGGGGCTAGAGTGCTAACGGTCTTCGCGGCAGACGGCCAGCCGGACCGTCCTGTGCCATCAGTAAGGCATCAGCGGCACGGTCGCGGCGCCTGAATAGTTGAGGTAGACGGTTTTCTTGCGTAGGTAGGCCTCCAGCCCATGGGCGCCGTCATCGCCGCCAAGTCCGCTGTCGCGGTAGCCAACGTGGAAGCCCTGCAATGCCTCGGGGCCGACACGGTTCACATAGACCTCGCCGAAGCTTAGCTCGTTTATGACCTTTATGATGGTCGGCATGTCGCGTGTGAAGAGATAGGCTGAAAGGCCGTAGCGGCTTTGATTGCTGATCGCGATCGCCTCCTCTAGGTCGTGAAACGGCAGGATCGGCACCACAGGTCCGAAAATCTCGCGTGTCAGGATGGGCATGCCTGGTTTCAAACCGGTCAGGACGGTGGGCGAATACCAATGCCCGCCCGCCGTTGGCAGCGGCGAGGGCCTTGTGCCACCCAACCGCACCTCAGCTCCGCCCGCCACTGCCTCTGCCACCATCGCCTCAACCTTTTCGAGTTCGGTGCGGCTGAACTTGGGGCCGATGTCTGTCGCCTCGTCCAGAGGCAGGCCGACCTTCAGCGTGCGGCTGTAGGCGATGAAGCGGTCTACGAAGTCCTCGAAGATGGACGCATGCACCAGCGTTCGTTCGTTGCAGATGCAGACCTGCCCGCAATTCATGTAACGCGAGGTCGCGGCCGACCGCACCGCGAGATCAAGGTCGGCATCCGGCATCACGATGAATGGCGCCTTGCCGCCCAGTTCAAGCGATACTGGTATCAGATTCTGCGCGGCACGCGCCATGATGCGCTTTCCGGTCGGCACGCTGCCCGTCATGGTCAGAAGATCAATGTCGCTGGACCCGGTCAGTGCCTCTCCCACAGTCTCTCCCCGGCCGGTCACGATATTCACGACGCCCGCCGGCACGCCGGCCTCGACGAAAAGCCGCGCCAAGTGCAGCGCCGAAAGCGGCGTGTCCTCGTGAGGTTTCAGCACAATTGTATCGCCTGCGATCATCGCCGGAGCAACCTTGCGGCTGACGAGCGCTGCCGGATAGTTCCAAGGGATAATCGCCCCCACCACACCGACCGGCACGCGCTGAATCCAGATCTGCTCTCCGGCAAAGTCCGATGGCAGGATCTCACCCTGGATGCGGCGGGCGAATTCGGCAAAGTAGTCGAAAAAAGCAGAAGCGCCGCCGATTTCGCCGCGCGCCTCTTTGATCGTCTTGCCCTGCTCGCGCACGACCAGCAGCGCTAGGGCCTCGGCATCGCGCCGGATCAGCCCTGCGATGCGGTGCATGATCTGGCCGCGGGCGAGGGGAGCCAGCTGCCCCCAAGCAGGTTGCGCGCGGCGCGCCGCAGCGATCGCTTGTGCGACCTGACCTTGCGATGCTTCGGGCGCTTCGCCCACCGTCTCACCTGTTGCCGGATCTGTGACGGGGCGGCTCCCCGCCTCACCTGCCAAAAAGTGACCGTCGACCAGCATGCCTTCTGTGCTCATGTTCCCCTCCGCTGCGCGGGTGTTGCAAGTTGTATGGCGAACTCGACGGCCTCCATCATGCTCTGCGGGCTGGCGACCCCCTTGCCCGCGATGTCGAAGGCCGTGCCATGGTCCACCGATGTGCGGACGATCGAAAGGCCAAGCGTGAGGTTCACCCCGCTCAGCGCATTCCATGCGCCTGTCTTCGGATCGACGGCAAAGCCTAGAAGCTTCACCGGAATGTGGCCCTGGTCGTGGTACATCGCGACCACAGCATCGTACCGGCCGGCCCGCAGCTTGACAAAGACAGTGTCGCCCGAGATCGGCCCCTCGACAGCGATGCCGCGCGCCGCAAGGGCAACGACAGTCGGGGCGACGATGTCGATGTCTTGTCGCCCGAACAAACCGCCCTCACCGGCATGGGGGTTCAGGGCTGCGACCGCAATCCTCGGCTTTGCCAGGCCGATCTGGCGAAGCATCGCCTCGGTTAGTTCTACCACCCGCGTGATCCGCTCGGGCGTCACGCGCGTCGCGACATCGGACAGCGCCATGTGGGTCGTCACATGGCTGACGCGGAAGGCACCATGCGCAAGCATCATCACCGGCCCTGAAGCTCCGGTGAGATCAGCCAGGAGTTCGGTGTGGCCAGCATAGGGCTTTCCGGCGAGGCTGAGTCCCTCTTTGCTAAGCGGCGCGGTACAGATGGCATCTATGCGGGCATCAAGTGCCAGCCTAACGGCAACGACCACCGCATTATAGGCCACCAGACCACCCGCGGCGGTCGGATTGCCAGGCGCATGGTCCGAAGGGATCGCCTCGGCCTCAAGAAATGACAGTGGCGTGGGCTTAGTCCGAAACGTGGCCTCGGACTGCTGCACAGCGCGGTTCTCGATCCCGAGAGACCTGCACACCGTCTGGTGGGTAAGCCAAGAACCAATAATCGCCACAGAGAGATCACCACGTTCAATGCTAGGCCAAAGCTGGTCTACCGTCTTGGCTATGATTTCCGGGCCGATCCCGGCCGGGTCGCCTACAGTGATGGCGATTCTTGACGGCATCGATTTGGTCCCTCTACGCTTGAAGTGTATGTTACCACATTCACTCAGATAACGTCAAAATCTTTCAGTCGCAACGATGGCCCCGGGGTCGCCGCAGAGCTGGGCGAGGATATCGGGGCCGCCGAAGGCCCCAGACTTCGAAAGCACCTCTACCCCTGACCAGACGCCGTCCTCGATCCGCGACAATGGCAGGCCCGGGGCCAGTTCCCCAAGGCAGAGCATTCGGCGCGCACCCAGCGCGACGAGCAATGCCGCCAGCGTTGCACCACCCGTAACGACCAGCCGTTCTGGTTTCGGCACGCGGTCCGGCAGGCGCAACAAGTCTGACGCAATGATCGCGGAGGCCTTGGCACGGTCGGTACCGACGGGCAGGTCGAAGCTTAACGCCGTGATCCCTTTCCAGTCTCCATCGGGCATCTCGCCACCCCCCGGCGGCAGCCATCGCAGCACGCCGCTGCCGAGCCCAGCCAGTGCTACCATCTGCCGGCGTGTCACCGGGTGATCTGAACCCAAAACCGCCATCGTCGGAGCGGGTGCCAGCACAGGGCGCAGCGATGGCGTCCCTGCCAGTGCGCGCGCCAAACCGGCCGCACCGCACCAGAGCGGCCCCTCAGAGCCAAAGCGGTTGACCAAGGCAACAAGGTCCGCGTCACTTTCCGCATCGGCGATGCGAACAGCGAAGCCCGTTCGAAGGCCCTCGGTTTCCAGCCGTGCCGCGATGTCGATCGCCGGTCCCCCGGGCACGATCTGCCATCCGCCCCGGGTCAGCCGCCCTTGGGCTGGAAAGGCTGGCGCGAGAATACAGACGGCAAAACTGCCCACGCGGTGCAGTGCCGCGAGTTCCGCGGCCCAAGGGCCGCGCAGCAGGCTGTCGATTTTGCGGAAGGTCACACCGCCCAAGATGGAACTGGCAGCGCCGAGCGCGCGCGGGACCGCCTCGGCGCTTGCCAGATCGCGGGTCTCGCTGCTGACGGCGCAGGGCGGAACCAGTGGCCCTTCCGCTGCGCCCAGATGCACGACGATCGGACCCCACCGCCCAGTGAACTGGGCAGCGGTGTCCAGTGCCCCTGTCAGGTCGTCTGCGAGGATCGCTGGTGCCTTCATCCACGATTTGCAGGCACTTCTAGCACGTGAACCTCGACCCCCGCATCCCGAAACTGGTTGAGATCGGCGGGATCGGCGCGGCTGTCGGTGATGAGAACATTCACTGCCGTGACCTCACAGACGCGGCAAAAGGCGCTGTGCGAAAGCTTCGTTGCATCGGCCAGTAGGATGACGCGCTGTGCGGCAGCGATCATAGCACGTTTCATCGAGGATATTTCCAGCGTCGTTTCCGAAAGGTAGCCGCCCGAGACCGCGTGGATGCCGATGAGTGCCACGTTTGCGTTGAGCGTTTTAAGGAAGTTCTGCACGGGTTCGCCGGTCACCGTCAGTGAACCCGGCCGGATGGTGCCGCCCAGAATCACGACGCGGATGCGGTCTGATCCCGCCAGGACCTGCCCCACGGCTAGGTCATTTGTGACCGCCGTAAGCGGCAGGTTGCGCCGCGCCACCGCCCGGGCCGCCTCCATCACGGTTGAGCTACTGTCGAAGATGACCGCCTCGCCCGGCATTATCATAGCTGCGGCCGCGGCCCCGATTGTGCCCTTCTCGGCCCGCGAGAACTGAGCGGCGATCTCCGCCTCGGGTTCGAAGGTCGGGCTTGTCGTCCGCTGCAGAAGGGCGCCGCCATGAGACCGCTCAAGATAGCCCTTGCTCTCCAGTTCCTCAAGATCGCGCCGGATGGTCGAGGCTGATGCTCCTATGCCTGCGGCCAGTTCCATAATCGACGCAGACCCTTTAAGCCGGATATGTTCCAGCACTAGGGCACGCCGTTGGGCGGGAATCAGTTCGACGCGATGGGTTTTTCCCACGGTTAGTATTCCTTATTCCGGCCCTTAAAATTCCAGCCTTTAAATGACCGTGAACTGAACTTGCCCAATTTCACCAATTTCCGCAAGGACATGCGTGCCCCGATTGACGCGGGGCGGCGGCGTAATTGAGCCGGTGGACACCAGCTGGCCCTCGGGGATGGTCATGCCGCGCCCGGTGACTGCCCGGACCAGCCACAGCAGCGCGTCGAGCGGGTGGCCCAGGACATTTGCGCCCGTACCCGAGGCAGCCTCGGCCCCTGCAACTCCGATCTGCCCGGTGACTTCGGCGAGATCGCGGTCGCGCCAGAGCCGCAGTGGAAGCGGCGCGCCAAGAATTAGACTGCCACCGCAGGCGTTGTCGGCTGTGATCTGCGGGGCGCCGGCCGTGCCGAGTTGCCTGAAGCGCGTCTGTGGCAACTCAACCGCGACATGCAGCGCCTCTACTGCGTCCATCATCGCCTCGCGCGTCCATCCACAATCGCGGGGCGCAAGCGCTCGGCCGAAGGTAAAGGCCAGTTCGACTTCCATCACGCCAATTGCGGTCGCAACAAGCGGCACCGCGTCGCCGGGCGCGAAGAGGCGGTTGGTGAAAAGCCGTCCGTAAACTGGGCCGTCAACGCCCAGCATGGCCCGCCCACCAGCACTTGTGGCCCCAATCTTCCAGCCCGCGACCGGCGCTCCCCATTGCCTTGCAAATGCGTCCTGGATGGCGTGGCCCTCGGCAAGAGTGGCGGGCCGCAGCGGCGCGGGCAGGGCGTCCAGCCGTTCACCGCAGCGTTCGGCCAAAAGCAGTGCTGCGGCTGCGGCCTCCGCCCGCGCGGTCATGCTCTGTCGGCCCGCAGCACTGCCAGCGCATCGCGCAGCGCCGTCTGAAACACCGACACATCCGTGCCGTAGCAAAGGCAACGAAAGCCGCGCGCGCGCCAGCCCCGAATCATCTCAACGCTGGTGCCGACTATGCCCGCAGGTTTTCCGGCGGCGGCGCAAGCCGCCAGGAAGCGATCCACGGCAATGGCAAAATTCGGATGGTCAAACTGCGCGGTGATGCCCATTGAATCTGTCAGATCGTAATGGCCGAGCCAGCCGAGGTCGATGCCCGGGGTTGCCATTATTGCCTCGATGTTGCCAATCCCGCGCACACTCTCCACAAGGGCTATGACAAGCGTGCGGTCGTTGGCCGCCATCATGCGCGGTGGCACGGCCTCCATCCCGTAGTCGTCATGCCCCACGGTAAAGCCCACACCGCGGCGACCTTCTGGGCGATAGCGGCACCAGGCCGCGAGCTCGGCTGCCTGTTCGGGCGTTTCCACCATCGGCTCCATGATCCCCATGGCCCCGGCGTCGAGCATCGGCGCGATAAGGTGGTAGGCATGGCCCGGCACGCGCACCAGAGGCACGAGCCCCGCGCCCCGTGCAAAGGCGAACTGCGCCTTGAGCGTGTCAAGCCCGAAGCCTCCATGTTCGCCGTCGAAAATGACATAATCCGCCCCCGCCCGCGCCGAGATAGTCGAAAAGCCCGGGGTCAGGAATTCGGCAGCCATGATGCCATAGGCCGTCTGACCAGACAGCAGGCTTTGCTTTAGGGGGTTGTCACGCACCGCGGCTCTCCAGTTCGGGAAGTGGAACGCCAAGGCCGTGGGCCGCTTCGGCAAGGGCGCTCCAGGTGATGTCGTCGATCGGGATACCTTCGCGCAGCCGTCGGTCGCGCGTCGCGGCCTCAACCTCTCCGGGCAGCAAGACGGCGCCGCCGGGGTCCGCCGGGGGAGAAGCCTTGACCCAATTCGTCAAGGCCAGAAGGTCTGCGTCAAAGCCCGAGATCTGGCCAAAAGCGGCAGGGTCGAAGGCCATGGTCAGCATGTTGTTAACCAGCCGACCGGCGGTCGGGCTTTGCGGGTTGCTGGCATGCCCGCCAGTCAGCGAACCGGCCAGCACCTCGCAAAAGAACGACAAGCCAGATCCTTTATGCCCGCCGAACGGCAAAATGGCCCCGGGCTGCGGGCCGTAGAAGGCCGCGGGATCGGTCGTCGGGCGGCCAGCCCCGTCAAGCACCGCGCCGGGCGGCAGGGCCTCACCCTTGTTTCGCGCGATCTGGATCTTGCCCTCGGCGATCATCGATGTGGCCATATCCAGCACATAGGGGGCGCCTGTCGGGTTGGGCGCCCCTGCAGCCACTGGATTGGCCGAAAGCCTGCGGTCACTGCCGCCGTGTGGTGCGACAAGGATACCATACCCAGAAGTGTTGACGAAATGGACCGAGACCAGCCCTGCTTCGGCCAGTTTCTCGGCCCAGGCCCCGATCCGTCCCAGATGGGCCGCGTTGCGGATGGCGACCAGCGCGAAACCGTGTTGCGCAGCACGGGCTATCGCCTGTTCCATTGCGCGAAGCCCGACCACTTGGCCATAGCCAAAGCCGCCGTCCAGCAGGGCCAGGGCGCCACGATCCACCACCAGCGCCACCGGCGCATTCGCCACAACTTCACCCCGTCCAAGCCAGTCAATGTATTTCGACACGCGCAGCACGCCGTGGGAATCATGACCTACCAGGTTCGAGGCGACGAGATGCTCGGCCACATCGCGCGCTTCATCCTCGGCACTTCCCGCCGCCCGGAAGATCGCCCGGACAAGCGTTTGAAGGGTGGCGGCAGGGATCAGCCGGCTCATGGTGCGGTCCCCTCGGGGTGGCGGATCGCTGTTCCGTTCAGCTCGGCCAGCACCCCGCCCAGCGCCGAAAGGTAAACTTCTGCGTGGCCCTGGTTGAGTGCCAGCCGCAGCATCTGCGATGCCGCCTGCGCGACCGGGATCGCTGATCCGGCGGCCTCGGCAATGCGGCCATAAGCGCGCAGGTCTTTGGCGGCGATGCGCAGCGGCCCGCGTAGGTGGCTGTCGTCGCCCGCGCGCACCCATGGCTCGATCATTCGCCACATGCGCCCGTCGGCACCACCCGCCCCCAGCACGTCGGCCAGCGCGCCCGTTTCCACCCCGGCGCGTGCTGCAGTGACGAAGGCCTCGGCGATCAAGGTGGACATGCCGATGGTAACGGAGTTGTTGACAAGCTTACAGGTGGTTCCCGCCCCGAGCGCGCCACAATGCACGATCGTGTCGGCAAAACAGTCCAGCAGGTGGCGTATCTCGGCAAGAAGGTCGGCGGGCCCACCTACATAGGTCGCAAGCCGACCCTCCTCTGCCTCTTTCGGGGTGCGTCCAAGGGCCGCATCCAGCATCGGTATGCCGCGGACAGACAGCCGCTCGCCGAGGCGTCGCGTCACGGTCGGGTCGGCGGTCGTCATGTCGACCAGCACCGAACCCGGTGCCATGGCGGCAAGCAGGCCACGTGGACCTTCGACCACGGCCTCAACCTCGACCGAGGAGGGCAGGCAAAGGAACACGACCGAAGCACCCTCTGCCGCATCGGCAGGGTCGGCGGCCTCGCGCGCGCCCATCGCGCAGAGGTCCTCGACCGGAGAACGATTTCGGTGGCCCAGCACCGCCAACTGGTGCCCACCCTTCAGGATCAGGTGTTTTGCCGCACCGTGGCCCATCAGCCCAACGCCGATGAAACCGATTGTCTGAGGTCTAGTCATAGTCTGGTCTTTCGTTTGGGGAAAAGCGGTAGACGCGGGCGGCAGTCCCTGCAAGGATCGTCTCCCGTTGGGCCTTGGGGCGGGAAGCCAGAATACTGTCGGTGATCTGCGCCCAGCTTGCATAGTCCGAGGCGAGGTCGAGCGGCGGCCAGTCGCTCGCCCACATGACGCGGTCCGCGCCGAAGCTGTCAATCACATGGTTAGCATAGGGAGCCACATCGGAGGCCGTTGCGCCGGGCGCGGCACAGTTCATCAGGCCTGACAGCTTGCACGACACGTTGCCATGCGCCGCGATCTCTTCGATCATCGCGGCCCATGGCGCAAACTGCCCGCCTGCGACATCGGGCTTGCCGCAATGGTCGAGGATCACTGGCAGCGGAGCCAGTCGCTGCGACAGTAGGGCCGCGAGCGGAATCTCGCGCCAATCCTGCACGAGAATGTCAAGCGACAGCCCAGTATCAGCCAGTGCCTGCCATCCTCGATCAAGGCGGGCGTCAAGCATCCAGGCAATCGAGCGGTTGTCGTCACGGATCGGGCGGACACCCCTGACAACAGGAAGGGAGGCAAGGGCAGCGCATTCCTCAACGATGGCGGCGCTCCCTGGTTCGACCCAGGCAACAACGCCTGCGATGATCGGATACCGCTTGGCGAGGCCCACGAGAAACAGAGCCTCGGCCAGCGTCTCGGCCGCCTGCACGACGATAATGCGCCCGACGCTTGCCGACGCCATGCGCGGCGCAAGTTGGTCCGGCTCCATGTCGCGCCAAATAGCCCCCATCGATGGCGACAGCGACACGTTGTCGCCGCGCGAAAGCCGCCACAGATGGACATGGGCGTCGATCCGAAACGTCGTCATGTCACCACCACCTTTCTCGCCCGATTATCGACCCAGACGGCAAGGATCAGCACCAAGGCAAGGACCATTTTCTGAAGCGGCGAGGATATGCCAAGCAGGATCATCCCCGATTCAAGGCTTTGCATGAACAAAGCCCCAAGGACGGCGCCCGAGATCCTGCCGACCCCGCCTGCCAGCGAGGTGCCCCCGATCACCGCCGCGGCGATGACCGAAAGCTCCAGCATCGTGCCGGTGGCCGAAGCCCCGGCGTTCAACCGTGCCGAGATGATCGCAGCGGCCAGCCCGCACAGCAGACCCATCAGCGCGAAGGCCCGCAAGATCAAGAACCGCGTGTCCACGCCGGCCAGTTTGGCCGCTTCGGGGTTTCCGCCATAGGCAAAGAGATGGCTTCCAAAGCGGCTGCGCTGCGCTAACACTGTCATCGCGCCCACCACACCGATCAGCAGGATAACCGGCACAGGAATGCCCATAGCAGCCCCGGTCTTGGGGTTACTGTAGCCGTTCATCACCAGCGTGAAGGCCACGACTGATGCGGCGGCGGCCGAGGTGAGCGCCACATCCAGCCAGAGCGCGCGGGGGATAAGCCCGAAGCGCTTCTGCCGCCCGCGCCGCGACACGGCCATCCAAAGAACGAAGCAAAGCGCCGCCGCGCAAAAGACCCAGCTCCAGGTCGGGCCGATGGCCCCGCCGGTGCCGCCGCCAAGGCGCACGAAGGTTTCATTGAGCGGGGCTATTGTTTCGCCCTGGTTGATGAAATAGGCGGCATTCCTAAAGAACAACAGCCCACCAAGAGTAACGACGAAGGACGGTATATTGGCATAGGCCACCAGCGCGCCCTGAATTGCGCCGATGGCGGCCCCAGCGGCCAGCATCGCGGCCAGCGTCAGCCACCAGGTCTGGGCATCTTCGACATGCAGCAGGCGGGTCTGGGTCATCGCGCCCGCGACGCTGAGAAAACCAAGCAGCGATCCGATCGAAAGGTCTATCTGGCGCGCCACGATCAGCAGGACCATCCCGGTCGTCATGATTGCGACGACAGTGACTTGGACCGCCAGGTTGTAAAGGTTGCGCGAGGACAGGAATGTCCCGCCTGTGAGCAGTTCGAGGATGATCCAAACAAGGCCAAGAATTACCATCATACCGACCAGCCGGGAATCGATCCCGGCTGGTCCGTCAATGTTGACTCCACCGATGCTACGCTTAATTGGGTCAAGCGCACGCATCTTACTTGCAGGCCGGGGGCACGTTCTCGGTAACACCAGCGCAGAGCACGTCCTTGGGTATCCACCCCGCATCGACCACCTCGTTAAGATTGTCGCGGGTCACCGCGACCGGGTCCAGCAGCAGCGCGGGCTGGCTTGCCCCGGATTCGGTCGTGAAGGTGACCTCTCCCGGAACCGCCGTATTCGCTGCGAGGTCGAGCGCAGCTTGGGCGGCCGCAGCCCCGAGGGCGTAGGCGTTCTTCCAGATCGTTACCGTCTGCTCGCCCTTCGCGATCCGGTTCAGAACCACACGGTCGCCATCCTGACCAGAAAGCGCTACCTTTCCAAGCAACGCTTGCGACGCCAGAGCCGCGGCAGCGCCGGTGGACATCCCATCGTTCATCGCCAGCACGGCATCGACCGCGTTGCCCTGCTGAGTCAGGATCTGCTCAACCGTCTGTTGCGCCAGATCCGGGTTCCAGTTCTGGATGTTCTGCTGGGCCACGATCTTGATGTCGCCCTTGTCAATGAGAGGCTGCAGCACCTGCATCTGGCCTGAACGGAAGATGTTGACGATCGAGTGCGCGGCATCCCCCTCGACAAGCGCCCAGTTGCCCGTCGGCTGCGCGGCCACCATCGCCTCGGCCATCAGACGGCCTACGGCCACGTTGTCGAACGAGACGAACAGCGCATCCTTGGTATCAACCGGTGCATCGTAGGCCAATACCGGCACACCCTGCGCCACCGCCGCGTCGATCGCCGGGAGAACCGCTTTGCTGTCCTGCGCCAGCACGATTAGCGCGGAGCATCCGCCCGTCAGAAGGCCCTCGATGTCGGCAACCTGTTTTTGGGGGTCGGATTGTGCGTCGGCGCTGACATAAGTTGCACCGACTGGGTCGAGCACCGAGCGCATCCCCGCTTCGTCGATCTTCCAGCGTTCTTCCTGGAAGTGGCGCCAGCTGACACAGATGCGCGGAGCGTCCTGCGCCCAGGCCGCCGAGTTCGTCGCAAGCCCCGATATGCCCCCAAGTGGCACGCTCAGTGCCAGCGCCAAGGCGCCGAACGGTAGTTTGTACGGTTTGGTCATCATTATAGCCCCTCCCGGGTTGTGGCCGCGGTTTCTATCTCGGCTGCGGCTCTTGATAGAATATGGCGCATTGTGGTATTTTATGAAAGATAATTCTTGAACGGCTCAGGAAAAGGGTCCACGGGCTGATTCAAGCGCGAAGATGACCGCGCCAAGATTGAAGAATGTCACCGCCAAGTTGGTGCGCGGCCCTATTCCTCGCGCACCAACAACGCTTCGAAAATGGATTTCGCGCCTGTCAGGGCGCCATCGCTCCCAGATCCATTATGACGACCGGGCCCACTTGGGGGCGGGGCGCGAGGTAGGGCTTTGGGCCGCCACCTCGGGTGACCCGATGATAGCTGGCAGGACGTCCGCAGGCCGCACCCGCGCCCAACAAAAAAATGAACCAGCCGGCCCAGAAAAAGCTGGCACGGGCGCCACACAACTGCGCATTTTTGAACGTTATCAGAAGGATGACCGTAACGCTGATCTGGCTTGACCGTGTGATTCGGCACCGGATCTTGCTGGTTGAGGTCGCGCCCTTTACCCCCGAAGCACGGCCGCATCGGTTGCGATTGGTGGGCTCGTCGAGCTGGGCAAGCGGTAGACCCGTCGGGCGGTGCCGGTTTCGATCTCAGCGCGTTCGTCCGGCGAGAGGGACGCAAGAAGTTCGTGGGTGAGATCGATCCATCCGGCCAGGCCGGCGCCAAGGTTGACCACCGGCCAGTCGCTACCCCATAGCATCCGCTGCGGGCCGAAACAGTCCAGAACATGGTCCACCCACGGGCGCAGGGTGGCCGCGTCATGCGGACCCGGCGCGCAATAGGCGGTCAGCCCGGACAGCTTGCAAACGACATGATCTTGCTTTCCGATCGCCGCGATATCGCGCGCCCAGCCGTCAAAGTCACCCGCCCCGATGTCCGGACAGCCGCAATGGTCAAGCACGAGGACCTGCGCGTCGCAGTCCCGTATAAGATCCAGCGCCAGCGTGCCGAGTTGCCTTGGAAAAAAGCACATGTCGAACGGCAGACCGCGTTGGCCAAGAAACTTGAGGTTGCGCCGTAGCGTGGCGTCCTGCGACACCGCGTCGGGAACCACATGCAGCACCCTGCGGTAGCCCACCACGCCCAGCGATGGTCCCTCGTCAAGCCAAGCGCAAAACCCGTCATCAACTTCGGGTCGACAGGACGCTATCTGCCCGAGGAGCCCGCTGTGTGGCCTGCGCATATGCTCAGCGACAATCCGTGCCTCGGCCCGGTAATCGGCCTCCTCAACGGCGCATTCCATGAACAGTGTTCCCTCAGTCCTGCGCCCAGCGAGATCGTAGGCATAGTCGGTGGTCGTGAAACTGCAGTGCGCGAGCGGCCCGATTTTTTCGGTCCAGCGATAGCGCAGTAGGTCGCGGTGGATCAGATGCTGGTGTGTGTCGATCATTCGTCAACCCTCCGCTTCCGCAATCGTAAAGTCGAACCGGCTTCGGCTACGCCAAGTCTCGCCCGGCCGCAGGACCGGTGATGGAAACTGGGGCAAGTTCGGCGAATTGGGGGGGTGATGGGGTTCAAGGCAGAAGCCATCGCCCTGCCGATGTGCCATCCCATCGCGCGACACGGTGCTGCCGTCCAGCCCGTTGCCTGAAAAGAACTGGAAGGCGGGCGCCGAAGTGCTGACCCGCATGAGCCGCCCACTGGCCGGGTCCCAGACCCGGCAGGCCTCTTGCATCTGGCCGCTCAGCATGAAGTTCACGTCAAAACCGCGGCCTGCCATGATCATCGGATGGGCTTTCCGCAGGTCCCGCCCGATGGGCTTGGCCGTTGTGAAGTCGAAAGGCGTTCCCTCGACCCGCTTGATTGTGCCCAGCGGTAGCAGCCGCGCATCGCTTGGCGTGTAAAGTATTGAATTCACACGCATCCAATGCCCTTCGACCGAGCCGGACCCTTCGCCGCCCAAGTTGAAATAGGAATGGTTTGTCAGGCTGACGATCGTTGGCCGGTCGCTGACGGCGCTGTAGTCGATCTCCAGCCAGTTCGGCCCCAGCCGGTAGGTGACTGTCGCGTCCAGCGTCCCGGGAAAACCTTGATCGCCGTCCGGGCTCCGCAGGGCCAGGGTCGCTGTGGCGATGCCGTCCCCTTCGGAGACGTCCGCAAGGGTCCATTCCGACTTGTCGAATCCCTGCGGCCCGCTATGCACGTTCGAGCCGCGGTCCGTGACCGCCAGTCCTACCTCTTGACCATCCAGCGCGAAGCGCCCGGCGTCGATCCGGTTGGAATAACGTCCGCAGATCGCCCCAAGGCACTGCGTCTGTGTCCGATAGGCAGACAGGTCGCCGTGCGCCAGCACGATATTGCGCCGCCTGCCGTCACGGTCGGGCACTAAAAGCTCGATAATCGCAGCCCCGACACGGACGAAGCTAAGCCGCATCGCGTCCGGCCCGCCTAATGTGTAAATCTTCACCGGACACGCCTTCCCCATCGCTCGGGTTCTGAAAGCCTGACTTTGCCAGCAGGTGAATTAATGGTAGTATATGAGATAATATGGCGCAAGGAGATGAATAATGGAAGTATCTGGAAGAGTATTGGAGCGCGCTGCGGTCAAGCCCGGCCCCTTGGTCGAGATGCATGACATCCGCGTTTCCTTCGGCGGCGTGCAGGCGGTCGACGGGGTCACAATTAACCTTTTCCCGGGAGAGGTCATGGGGCTGCTTGGCCACAACGGGGCCGGAAAATCGACCCTGATGAAGATCCTCGCGGGCGCCCAGAAAGCTGATTCTGGCGAAATCAGGATCGATGGCCGCCCCGTCCAGATTAACAGCCCCGCTGATGCCCGACGCAACAATATCGAGACAATCTACCAGAACCTCGCGTTGGCCGACAATCGCGATGCCGCGTCAAACCTGTTCCTGGGCCGCGAACTCACCACAGCGTGGGGATTGGTAGATCATGAGCAGATGGAGGCCGAGACACGCCAAATCATGGCCCGGCTCAACCCAAGCTTTCGCAAGCTTACCGTGCCGGTAAGCGCCTTGTCGGGCGGACAGCGCCAGTCTGTGGCTATAGCGCGGGCCGTCTATTTCAACGCGCGCATCTTGATTATGGACGAGCCGACGGCGGCACTTGGTGTCCATGAGACGGCTATGGTCGCGGACCTGATTCGCGAACTCAAAGCGCAAGGCATTGGCATCTTTCTCGTCAGCCACGACACGCGCGAGATGATGGGGCTCTGCGACCGGGTTTCGGTGATGAAAAA
>CAMAQR010000029.1 GCA_945860375.1 Pseudorhodobacter antarcticus | reverse complement strand
ATTTTGCGCGATCGTGGGCACCGTCCGAACTGAGTTGCGTGCCGCGAAATTCCGACTGCACACGAGGGTCGAAATCCGCCCGCTGCGAAGCCGCACCCTCTGGGGGTGATCCATGAAACCCGTCCCGCACAGCCATCAACACCATGATTTATATTGAAAATGTCGTCGTCATAAGAGCGAAATCAGAGATCTACTTGGGGAATGCGGGTTTGATCATGTGAATAGTGGTGGTGAGCCAACTCCACGCCCACCCCAGTGATCTTGTGCATGCGGGGATCACTCTTTCGCCGACGATGGTCTCCTCAACTGGCTGAGCCAAGAGAAATTTACGGCCAATTCCGCTCGATCGCTGCTCCGTTGTAGACAGTGCTGACGGCATGAGCTGAAACATGATCGCACATGTATTGCACGCGTAATATGTCAAACCATTGATAGTTATACAAAAAAAACAATCCCGGCGGGGATATTTGCGCCAAGATGAAAGCGCAGAGCGCGTGTCATCATTGAGCGATAAGCTTCGCCACCAGCCCTGCGAAATCATCACCGCGCTTTTCAAAGTTCGGGTATTGGTCAAACGAGGCGGCAGCCGGGGCCAGCAGCACCACCTCTCCGGGCTGCGCCTCGGCGGCGGCGGCGGCCACGGCGCGCGCCATCGTTTCGCAAATCTCATGCGGGGTGTCGCCCAGTTCCAACGCGAAATCGCGGGCGGAGTGGCCGATCAGGTAGGCCTTCTGCACCGAACCGACAAAAGGCAACAGAGCCTTGATCCCGCCCTCTTTGCCCATCCCGCCCGCGATCCAGCGGATTTTCGGGAAGGCCTGCAAGGCTTTGGCGGCGCTGTCCACATTCGTGGCCTTGCTGTCATTGATGAACCGCACCCCTGCCCGTTCCCCGACCACCTGGCTGCGGTGCGGCAGTCCGGCGAAGGAATGGAACGCGGCCTCGATCATCTTCGGTCCGATGCCCAGTGATCGGCAAGCGGCATAGGCGGCGCAGGCATTCTGATGATTGTGCGCGCCGGGCAGGCCCGACACTTCGCGCAGGTCGATCGAAGCCACCTGTTTGCCGCGCCGCCATTCCGACAGGAACCCCTTGCGCTCAAACACCGACCAGCCGAATTCCTCCAGCTTCGAGCCCGACGACACCCGGATCACCCGGTCATCCTGCGGGCCTTCGGACAGTTGGTTGGCCAGAAACCGCCCTTCGGCTTCGTCCACCCCCACGACGGCGCGGTCGGGGCCACCTTCGGCAAAGAGGCGGCGTTTGGCAGCGAAATAGCCACCCATGCCGTGGTGACGGTCCAGATGATCAGGCGACAGGTTGGTGAACACCGCCACATCGGGCGTCAGGCTGCGCGCCAGATCGGTTTGATAGCTGGACAGCTCCAGCACCACCACCTCGCCATCCTCAGCGGGGTCAATGTCCAGCACCCCGCGCCCGATATTGCCCGCCATCTGTGTCGGCCGCCCCACCTCTTGCAGGATATGGTGGATCAGCGCGGTGGTGGTCGATTTGCCGTTCGATCCGGTGACGCAGATCACGCGGGGGGTGATGTCGAAGTCGTCCCATTCGGGGCCAGCATAGCTGCGGAAGAAGAGGCCGATGTCGTTGTCGACCGGAATACCTGCCTCGGTCGCGCGGGCGATCACCTTGTTGGGGGTGGGGTACAGGTGGGGGATGCCGGGCGAGACGATCAGGGCCGCCACGCCGTCAAAGGCATTGGCGCGGGTGAGGTCGGTGCAGGTGAAGCCCTCGGACTCGGCCTTGGCGCGGGCCTCGGGGCTGTCGTCCCACAACAAGGGCTGCGCCTCACCCGCCAACAGCGCGCGGGCGGTCGCCAGACCAGACCGCCCCAGACCCAGAACGGCCACCTTGCGGCCCGCATATCCTTTGACCGGGATCATGGATTTTCCTTTGCTTGGTTTGGGCAAGGGATAGTCGACTGGGGGGCAAAGGGGAAGGGGTTCGGGAGGTCCCGAGTTGGGACCACAGACGAAGTGAGCGTTATCAATGGGTTGGGGTGGCTGAAGTAAGGTTTCGTTAAGGTTTGATCCGCAAAATACCGTCAAACCGATGCGCTGTGATGCGTCAATCCGCGTGTAGGGCGCGGAACGACACGTCCTACGGCTGCTTTGGCGGGGTTCACCCCGCCATCCGTTACCGAACCTTCAGCGTCGCCAGACCGATCATCGCCAAGATCAGCGAGATGATCCAGAACCGGATCACGATCTGCGGTTCGGCCCAGCCTTTTTTCTCGAAATGGTGGTGGATCGGGGCCATCAGGAACACGCGTTTGCCGGTGCGTTTGAAGTAAAGCACCTGAATGATCACCGACAAAGCTTCAACCACGAACAAGCCGCCGACGATGGCCAGAACGATCTCGTGCTTGGTGCAGACGGCGATGGCACCCAAAGCGCCGCCAAGGGCGAGCGACCCGGTGTCGCCCATGAACACCGCCGCCGGGGGGGCGTTGTACCACAGAAAGCCAAGGCCACCACCGAAGAGGGCCGCAGAGAATACCAGCAATTCACCGGTGCCGGGAACGAAATGCAGGCCGAGGTATTCTGAAAAGTTAAAGTTGCCAACGACATAGGAAATGATGCCAAGTGTCGCCGCCGCGATCATCACCGGCATGATGGCCAGACCGTCCAAGCCATCGGTCAGGTTTACGGCATTGGCGGACCCCACGATCACGATCATGCCGAAGGGCACGAAGAACATCGACAGGTTCACCAGTGCATCCTTGAACAGCGGCAAGGCCAGTTGGTTGGTCAGGCCCGGCGGGTGAAACTGCGCCGCCGCATAAGTCGCAAGTGCTGCAATCACCAACCCTGCGAGCATCCGCACCCGGCCCGAGACGCCCTTGGTGTTCTGTTTCGTTACTTTCGCATAGTCATCCGCAAAGCCGATCAGACCAAAGGCGAGCGTCACCAGCACCACAATCCAGACATAGGGGTTATCGAGCCGCGCCCACATCAGCGTGGACACCATCAGCGCCGACAGGATCAGCAGGCCGCCCATGGTCGGGGTGCCCGCCTTGGCAAAATGGCTGGCGGGGCCGTCGTCACGGATCGGCTGACCTTTACCCTGCTTGCGGCGCAAAAGGTCGATCAGCGGGCGGCCAAAGATGAAGCCAAAAATCAGCGCGGTGACAAAGGCCATGCCCGCGCGAAAAGTGATATAGCGGAAGAGGTTGAAGAAATCCCCGCCGTCCGAAAACTCGGTCAGCCAATACAGCATCTACGCCTCTCCCATGTTCAAGCCAGCGGTCAGGCCGGGGGCTGACTGCCCCAATTTGCGCAGCGCGTCAACGATCAGGCTGACTTTTATGCCCTTGGAGCCCTTCACCAGCAGGATATCTCCGGCGTCGAGCAGGGCGCGGGGACGGGCGGCAAGGGTGGCGGCGGTTTCGGTGTATTCGCCACGCTGGCTGCGCGGCAGGGCCTGCCACAGAGATTTCATCCGGGGGCCGACGCAGTGGATGATGTCGATTGCATCCAGGCCGGGATGGTCGGCGATGGCGCGGTGCAGGGCGATCTCGGTCGGCCCAAGTTCCAGCATGTCGCCAAGGATGGCGATGCGGCGGCCCTTGCCCACGCGGCCAACGCCGTGTTGGGGTTGGGCGGCGATCAGCACATCCAAAGCGGCGCCCATGGAGGCGGGATTGGCGTTGAAGGCATCATCGATCAGATCGAAGGTGGTTTCATCAACGATATCAAGGGTGATGCGTTCGCGGTTGCCCCGGCCTGCGGGGGGTGCCCAGTGGCCAAGGTCGGTCGCGGCCAGCATTGGATCAAGGCCAAGGGCGTCGGCCACGGCCAAAGCGCCAAGGCCGTTGACCGCGAAGTGTTTGCCCGGCGACAAGACTTTGTACAGGAACGGCGTGCCGTGGCGGCTGGCTTTGACCACGGTGGTGGTGTCGCCGATGGTGGCACTGATCAGGTGGTAATCGGCCTTCGGGTTTGCGCCGAAAGTGCTGATTTCCGCGCCGACTTGGGCGGCTTTGGCCAGCAGGATCGGCGTCACGGTCAGATCGGCGGGCAGGATCGCATGACCTTGCGGCAAGAGGCCGTCAAGGATGGCGGCTTTTTCATGGGCGATGCCTTCGAGGTTGGCGAAAGCCTCCAGATGCGCGGGGGCGACGATGGTGATCATTGCCACATGCAGTTGCGCCATTTTCGCCAACGGAGCGATCTCGCCCGGGTGGTTCATGCCGATTTCGATCACGGCAAAGTCGGCGCCTGTAGGCATCCGCGCCAAGGTCAGTGGCACGCCCCAGTGGTTGTTATAGCTGGCCTCGGCGGCGTGAACGCTTCCCTGACCTGACAGCAAGGTCCGCAGCATTTCCTTGGTGGAAGTTTTGCCGACGGATCCGGTGACGCCGATCACACGGGCCTTGGCGCGGGCGCGGGCGGCGATGCCAAGGCGTTCCAACCCTTGCAGCACGTCATCAACGATGAGCAGTGGCGCATCTGCGGGCAGGCCATCGGGAATGCGGCTGACCAAGGCGGCGGCGGCGCCTTTGGCAAGGGCTGCGGCGACGAAATCATGGCCGTCGCGGATGTCTTTCAGGGCGACGAAGAGATCGCGGGGCTGGATCGTCCGGGTGTCGATGGAGACACCATTGGCCTGCCAGTCGGTGGTGTTGCGGCCATGGGTGGCGGCGGCGGCGTCGGTTGAGGTCCACAACGCCATCAGATCACCCCGTCCAAAGCGGCCACAGCCACGCTTGATTGTTCCACATCGTCAAAGGGGTAGATGTCACCCTTGATGATCTGGCCGGACTCGTGGCCCTTGCCTGCCACCAGCAATGCATCGCCGGGCTGCAGGGCATCGACGGCGCGCAGGATCGCTTCGGCGCGGTCGCCAACCTCGTTCGCATCGGGACAGGCGGCCATGATCGCAGCGCGGATCAGGGCGGGGTCTTCGGAACGCGGGTTGTCGTCGGTGACGTAAAGCACATCGGCATTGGCGCGGGCTGCAGCCCCCATCAGCGGGCGCTTGGTGGTATCGCGGTCGCCACCTGCGCCAAACACCACGATGATCCGGCCCATCACATGTGGGCGCAGCGCGCGCAAAGCGGTTTGCAGCGCGTCCGGCGTATGGGCGTAATCGACAAAGACCGAAGCGCCGTTCTTGCGCGTCGCGGCCAGTTGCATCCGCCCCCGCACGCCCGACAATTGCGGCAGCACCGCCATGACATCGCCAGCAGACTCGCCTGCCCCGATCACCAGACCTGCGGCCAGTGCCACGTTTTCGGCCTGAAAGCCGCCGATCAGATTGAGCCGCACCTGATGCGCCTGCCCCTTCCATTCAAAACGCACATCCTGCCCCAGCGCGTCAAACCGCTGTGCCAGAATGCGCAGATCGCAGCCCGCGCCATGGCCGACCGAGATCAGCCGCTGCCCCCGCGCCACGGCAATCAGCGCGATATCATGGCCGCGCGGGCCATTCATGTTGATCACAGCCACGCCGTCATCGGTCAGCACGCGGTCAAAGAGGCCCGCCTTGGCGGCGAAATAGGCGTCAAAGGTCTTGTGGTAATCCAGATGATCCTGCGTGAAATTGGTGAACCCCGCCGCACGCAGCCGCACGCCGTCCATGCGACGTTGGTCCAGCCCGTGGCTTGACGCCTCCATCGCGGCGTGGGTGACACCCTCGGCAGCGGCGGCGGCCAGCATGCCGTGCAGGGTGATCGGGTCGGGCGTGGTATGGGCGGATGCGGCGGTCCATGCGCCCTCTACACCCGTGGTGCCGATGTTGATCGCGGCGTGGCCAAGCGCCATCCATATCTGGCGGGCAAAGGTGGCGACGGATGTTTTGCCGTTGGTGCCGGTGACGGCGATCATGGTTTCAGGTTGCACGCCAAACCAAAGGGCGGCCGCACGCGCCAATGCCTCGCGCGGGTCTTCTGCCAGGATCAAGGCGGCGTTGGATGTGGCCAGAACGTCGGCGGCCAGTCTCGCGCCCTCGGCATCGGTCAGGATCGCGGCGGCACCATTTTCCAAAGCGGTCGCGATATAGGCGGCACCATGCACCGTCGAGCCTGCCAAAGCGGCGAACAGCATGCCGGGTTTGACGGCGCGGCTGTCCACGGTCAGGCCACTCAGGGTCACGTCCCGGCCACCGCGCGGCGTCAGGCCCAAATCCGTTACTGTCCGCCGTCCCACCATGTTCGTCCCAATCACCAGCCTAGTTGTTGACGGCTGTTAACCCATCCAGCGGCAAAGGTTCAACCTGTGGCCGCATGCCCAACAAGGGTGCTGTGCGGCGGATGATCTCGGCGGCAATCGGAACGGCGGTCCAACCGGCGGTGCGGCGCGGTTTTGGCCCAGAGGTTTCCACCGGTTCATCCAGCGTCACCACCAGCACATATTTCGGGTCATTGGCGGGGAAGACCGCCGCAAAAGTGTTCACGACCTTGTCGTCGTAATAGCCGCCGCCCTTTTTGGTCTTGTCCGCCGTACCGGTTTTGCCCGCCACCGCGTAGCCCGGCACATCGCCAAAGCTGGCGGTGCCTTCGGTCACAACGCGGCGCAGCATGGCAACCGAGGCAATGGCGGTTTTTTCGGACATCACCCGCTCGCCCTGCATCGGTTCGGTGCGCTTCAGCAGCGTCGGCGTCACCTTGATGCCGCCGTTGGCGATGGTGGCATAGGCTGAGGCAAGGTTCATCGGGCTGCCCGAAACGCCGTGGCCATAAGCGGCGGTGATGGTCACAATCTCGGGCCAACGATCCGGGCGCAGGGGCTTGGCCCATTTGGCCTCGACCAGTTCCAAAGGCGAGGCATCGAACAGGCCGAGCGATTTCAGGAAGGCTTGCTGACGCTCTGCGCCGATCATCATGGCGATATGGGCGGTGCCGACATTGGAAGATTTCGCAATGATATCCGTGACCGACAGCAAGGGGCCGTAGTTGTGGTTTTCAAATTCCTTGATGGTGAACTTGCCATAACGCATCGGCGCATTGGCATCGACCATGCTTTCGGGAGTGAGCAGGCCCAGATCCAGCGCTTGGGCCGCAGCAAAAATTTTGAAGGTCGATCCCAACTCGTAAATGCCCTGAATGCCACGGTTGAACAGCACGGAATCGGACGGCTCACCCGAGGTGGGATTGTTGGGGCGGTCGTTGGGGTCAAACGTCGGGCCTGCGGCCAGTGCCACCACCTCCCCCGTTTTGACGTCCATCAGGATGGCCGCGCCGCCTTTGGCGTTCATCATGCCGATGCCCGCAGCCAGCACTTCTTCGACTGTGGCCTGCACGGTCAGATCCAGTGACAATTCCAGTGGAATGCCTGCCGTCGCCGGATCGCGCAGACGCAGATCAAGCGCCTTTTCGATACCCGCCATGCCGATCACCTCGGCACTGGCCACCCCTTCGGCCCCAAAGGACGCGCCTCCCAAGACATGGGCGGCCAGGGTGCCATTGGGGTAAAGCCGCATCTCGCGCGGGCCAAACAGCAGGCCGGGGTCGCCGATTTCATGCACGCGCTGCATCTGTTCAGGAGACAGAACCTTGCGCACCCACATGAAGCTGCGGCCGTCCGTAAAGCGGCGCAACAGGGTCTTGGCATCGAGTTCCGGGAAAATCGCCGCCAGCTCCAAGGCCACCCGGGCCGGATCGACCATATCGCGCGTTTGCACATAAAGCGCGTGGGTCAGCATGTTGGTGGCCAGAATCCGGCCCTTGCGATCCACGATATCGGCACGGCCTGCGGTGATGGCAGTCCCGGTCTGCGCGGTGCGCGGCTCTACGGGTTCGGTGGCGGCCAAGGTGCCCATGCGCGCGCCGATCAGCGTGAAGGCAGAAAAGAACGACAGCGCCAGAAACACCAGCCGCAATTGCGCGCGGCCACGGGATTTGTCGCGCATTTCTTCATGCCGCAAGCGCAGGTTTTCGCGCTCTATCGCATCGGGGTTTTCGCCCTTGGTGCGGGCGTCCAGAATGCGCGCCAAGGGGCGCAGAGGGATGCGGGTCATGGCGTTTGCTCTTGTGCGCCGTCGAGTGTGCCTTGCACATCCACGGTGCTTTCGATGTTGATCTCGGGGGACAGGTCGGCAGAAATCGGCGGCGGCGGATAGGCGACTTGAGCTGAATGGCCAAACTGCGATGGTTCCATCGGCAGCAGGCCCAGCCGGTCAAAGTTCAGTGCCGCCAACTCGCGCAGGCGGTCGGGGCGGTTGAGGTAGGCCCATTCAGCGCGCTGGATGGCCAAGGATTCGTGCAGTCCGGCGATTTCATCTTGCAACTGCACCACTTCACGCAGCGCGGCTTGGGTCGCATAATTCTCGCGGTAGGCCCAAAAGCCAAGGCTGAGGACGATCAGAAACGACAAGACATAAAGCACAGGGCGCATGATCAGCGGCGTCCTTTTCTGCTCTGCGGCAGGTCGGGGGCATCCAGTTTGCTGGCGTCGGGATCGGCGGCAGGGGCTGCGGTGCGGCGCGCCACCCGCAGTTTGGCCGAACGCGACCGGGGGTTTTGTTCCAACTCGTCATCATCCGGGCCAACGGCCTTGCGCGTCACCAGATCAAAGCGCGCGGTGGTGGTGGATTTGACAGGAGCGTAACGGTTGGAGTTCGGCTCCTCGCCCGCCGCCTGCTGAAAAAAGCGTTTGACGACGCGGTCTTCCAGCGAATGGAAGGTGACAACGGCCAGCAAACCGCCGGGTTTCAATGCACGTTCGGCAGCGCCAAGGCCCTGCACCAGTTCGGAAAACTCGGCATTCACCGCGATGCGCAGGGCTTGGAAACTGCGCGTTGCCGGATGGCTTTGCCCCGGCTTCGGGCGCGGCAGGCATTTGGCGACAATCTCGGCCAGCCGCAGCGTGTTGGTGATCGGCTCTAAGGCGCGGGCGTCCACAATCGCATGAGCGATGCGGCGCGAGGCGCGTTCTTCGCCGAAGTGGTACAGGATGTCGGCCAGTTTTGTCTCGGAGGCCTCGTTGACGATGTCGGCGGCGGAGTCGCCCGATTGGCTCATCCGCATGTCCAAAGGGCCATCTTTCTGAAAAGAGAACCCGCGCTCGGCCATGTCGATCTGCATCGATGACACGCCCAGATCCAGAACCACCCCATCCAGAAGTTCCCCGGCATGGGTGTCGAGTTCCGAGAAATTGCCTTGCACCAGCCGCAGCCGATCGCCGTATTCGCTGGCCCAAGACGCCGCCATTTCCAGCGCCAGCGGGTCACGATCCACACCAATCACGCGGTCCGCACCCGCCGTCAGCAAGCCCTTGGTGTAACCGCCGGCGCCAAAGGTGCCGTCAAGCCAAAGGCCCCGCACGGGGGCCACAGCCGCAAGCAAAGGCTTCAGCAGCACCGGGATATGGGGGGCGCGACCGGGTTCGGGATCGCGGGCGGGACGCATACTAGCCCGCCTTTACCGCGTTGCGACCGACACGGGCCAGCGGATCTACGCCATCATCATCGTCTTCGTCGGCCAGTTCGGCGTCATAGATTTCGCGGCGAAACAGCTTGAAACGGTTGGTGAAACCGGCAAAGGCGCACTCGCCGCCGATCAGATCTTCGCTGCCATAGCCGATTTTCGCGCGCACTTTGGCGGGCAGAACGATGCGGCCATCGGGTTCGATTTCAACCATCACGGAACGCGAGATCAAATCCCGTTCGGCACGGTCACGGTCAACCGACCCAAGGTCCATGGCTTCAATTTTGGCGGCCAAAGCGTCGGCCCCGGCCTTGGAGTAACACTCGACAAAGCTGCGGTTCTTGCCGCCATAAACCATGTAAACGCGCGGGCGGGATTCGGGTGCGGTGTCTTCGGCTTCCAGTATGCGGCGGAAGGCTGCTGGGATCGAAACCCGCGCCTTGCTGTCTACCTTCTGGTAGAACTCGCCTCTGAACGCCTCACTCGCCATTGGCCTTGCGGCTCCTCTTTGGGGTTATGAGCCCCTAAAATAGAAAAGGCGGACCAAGCTGCTGCCACTGCTTGGTCCGCCGTCTGTCCCATCGCTGGGCGTCCTGCTGCGCATGCCACCTGGGGGAGATGTCTGCTCGCTTGCGCGCCGGACCTCTTGTTGAGTGATGAGGCGGGGTGCCTGTATGAGCCCGTCTTTTATCGCCTTGTTCGGGGTCTTAAGCCGCCCCTGCTTTTTATGTCCCGCTTCATCGCCGTGAGACAAGGGATGCCATGGGATTTCATGGGAAGCAATGGAAATATTCGAGGTGAATCACGGAACATATGGTTTTTGGGGTGGTCTGAAATCAGCATCTGGTAGTCGGATGGGCTAGCTATAGGTGGTAACGGCTGGATAACAGCAATGTGAGCACTAGATGTAGATATCGCATGCCACGGAAAAATTTCCCATAAATTCCCAATAAATTTTGGGTTGGCGCCTGCAGAGCCCAAACTGAAGCCAAGACATCAGGTCTTTGCCGACGAAAAACAGCAAAAAACCGAGGTTTCCCTCGGCTTGCCCATGATTTCCCAGCTGAGTGATTCGCAGAATTCAGCAGTTTCCCGCGAAATCCCACTTCCCCGAGAGCGGGTGCGATCCCACCGCAGGCGGCCGGTGGGCTGGCACCCGCCTTAAGCCATGCCGCCCTCGATCAGCCGACGCGCCAGCCGTGCATAGGCCTGCGCCTGCGTGCCTTCACCCAAAGCAATCGGCGTGCCCGCATCGCCCGCCAACCGCACATCGATCGACAGCGGCAATTCACCAAGAAAGGGCAGGTCCAGCCGTTTCGCCTCGGCTGCCACGCCACCATGGCCGAACAGGTGTTCTTCGTGACCGCAGTTCGGGCAGATGTAGGTCGACATGTTCTCGATCAGCCCCAGCACCGGAGTTTTCAGCTTGGCGAACATGTCCAACGCCTTGCGCGCGTCCAGCAGCGCCACATCCTGCGGGGTCGACACCACAATCGCCCCGGTCAGGTGGGTGCGTTGGCACAGGGTCAGTTGAACATCCCCGGTGCCCGGCGGCAGGTCGATGATCAGCACATCCAACTCGCCCCAGGCCACCTGCCCCAACAGTTGCTGCAACGCCCCCATCAACATCGGACCGCGCCAGATCACCGCCTCATCTTCCTTCAGCATAAGGCCAATCGACATCATCGTGACGCCATGCGCGTGCAGCGGTTCGATGATCTTGCCATCCGGCGAGGCCGGGCGTTTGTTGACGCCCATCATCCGCGGCTGGCTGGGACCGTATATGTCTGCGTCGAGCAGGCCGACGCGCCGGCCCGCCCGCGCCAAGGCCACGGCAAGATTGGAACTGACGGTCGATTTGCCAACGCCGCCCTTGCCCGACCCCACCGCGATGATCCGGTCAACGCCCGCAATGCGCGCGGGGCCGCCTTGATGCGGGGTTGGATGCTGACCGATCTTGACGCCCGATGTCAGCACGGGCGGGGCAGCGGTAGAGGTTTTCGCCACCGGACCATGCGCCGTCATCACCACCTGCACCGCCGTCACCCCCGGCATGGCCTTGATCGCAAGTTCCGCCGCCACCTGCGCCGGGGCCAGCGCGCGGGCCTCGTCCGGGGTGGCCGCTTCGAGCACGAATCGCACCTTGGTGCCGTCGACCACCAGCGCGCGCACCAGATCGCGCGACACCAGATCACCGCCGCCCGGCACGCCGACCCGTGCCAGCACCGCCAGAATATCTTCGCGCGTCGCGCCCATGTGTTTATTCCTTGCAAAAGCTTTGTGCAAAATTGTGCGCTTTGCACGAAAGGGCAAGAGCTTGTTGACCAAACGCTCAAATTTTCAGCGAAGCGGCTGTTAATTATAAACTTTTTGTGACGCCGAGCCATGCGCATGCTGCATGACAGCATTGCGCGTGGCGGCTATTGTGCAAGTGCAGCATTTGCCCCATGTTTGCCCTAACAGCGGAACAGACGGTCTTGGCATCCCGCCGAAGACGATCCGCTCAGTGATAAACGAGTGAGGCTTACCATGGCATATGTAAACACAACCCGCGCCACGCGATCGTCGATGGCAGAGCGTTTCGGCAGCCTTTTCGCAGGCGTCAAGGCCGCGATGGCCCGCCGCCGCATCTATGACCAGACCGTGCGTGAACTGTGCGCTCTGTCCGACCGTGACCTAACGGATCTGGGCATCAGCCGGTCGACGATCAGCTCGATTGCAACCGAGGCCGCTTACGGCAAGTGATCTTTGCAGCGGACCTCACCTCCTCCCGGGGTCCGACTTGCGACGCGGCGACGCTGTTCCTCCTCCCTGGCGTCGCCGCCTTTTTATTCCCATCGGTTGGCCAACCTCCTCCCTGTGCCAACTGAGACTGCGGTGGCTGATTTGTCCTCCCTTAGAGGCCACCGAGACGACCCTCTGACCGGTCTTCCTCCTCCCTTGGCCGGTTGGAACGGCGGCGGCCCAACTCCTCCCGTTTGGGGCCGCTGCCATCGTTCTTTCGGTTCGCCCTACCTCCTCCCGGGGCGCAACCGACTTCGCGGTGCTTTGATCCTCCCATCAAAGCACCGCCCCAGTTTTCGACCGGCCTAGCCTCCCTCTGGCCGGTAGGATCGGCGGCGTCCCGCTCCCTCCCTTGCGGGTCGTCGCCCCATCCCTTCGTCCCGCCCAACCTCCTCCCTGTGGCGGTTCGGACCGGCGGCGGCCTTTTCCTCCTCCCTTAGGTCGCCGCCCCCCTTTCCCCTGATGCTTGCAACTGCCTGATTGCGCCGCGATAGTCGGCCAAACGTCAAAGGCAGACCCATGCGCGCATCCCTGTTTTCATCGGCCCTTGTGGCGGCTTTGGTCGGCTATGGGTCCACCATTGCCCTGATCCTGTCGGCGGCGGCGGCTGTGGGGGCCACGCCCGCGCAAACCGCAAGCTGGGTGCTGGCGCTATGCCTTGCCAAGGCGGCGGGATCGGCGTTCCTCAGTTTTCGCTATGGAATCCCGGTTGTTCTGGCATGGTCCACCCCCGGCGCCGCTTTAATTGCTGCCACCACCGGTGTTGCAATGGCCGAGGCTGTGGGGGCCTTCGTGCTGGCGGGTGTCTTGATCGCGCTGACCGGAGCCGTGCGTCCCCTGGGCCGCTTGGTCGCCCTGATCCCCGATGGTATCGCAGCGGGAATGCTGGCGGGGGTGCTGCTGCCGTTCTGTCTGAAGGGTGCGGCTGCGGCGCAAACTTTGCCGATCCTGGTGTTTCCGATGGTGGCGGTCTTCCTGCTGGTGCGGTTGAAAAATCCGGCGTTGGCGGTCTTGGCTGCGCTGGCGGTCGGGTTGGTTCTGGCCTTTGTCACCGGGGCCGCCGCCCTGCCCGCCCTGCATCTGCCGCTGCCGGCGCTGACCTTCATTCCCCCGGCTTTCCGACCCGATGTGCTGATCGGCCTTGGCCTGCCGCTGTATCTTGTCACCATGGCCTCGCAAAACCTGCCCGGTTTCGCCACCCTGCGCGCCGCAGGGTATGAGCCGCCAGTTGGCCCCGCCCTGATCACCACCGGCGGGTTGTCGGTGCTTTCTGGCCTGTTCGGCGCGCATACCACCAGCATGGCCGCGATCACGGCCGCGATTTGTCTGGGCGAAGACACCCATCCTGACCGCAACCAGCGCTGGAAAGTCGGGCTGGCCTATGCCGGGTTCTGGGTGCTGCTGGGTCTTCTCAGCCCCGTGATTCTGATCCTGCTGACCGCCCTGCCCCCGGCCTTGATGATCGGGTTGGTGGCATTGGCGCTGCTTGGCCCGCTGATGGGGGCGCTGACCGGGGCCTTTGCGCCGCAAGCCACACGATTTGCAGCGACCGTGACTTTGGCCGTGACCGCATCCGGGATCGCGGCCTTTGGAGTGGGGGCTGCGTTCTGGGGCTTGTTGGCTGGATTGTCCGTCTATGCTTTGGAACGCGCGGCGCGGCGCTGATCCTTCATCTTGACCCAGATATCCCAGACCGGTGTTCCGGTGAACCTAGGGCATCTTGCTGTTGAATTTTCGCAGCAGATTTGCCATTAAAACGGCACGTCGTCCACTTCCTGTGCCGCCGTCACGAACCGCGCGACGATTTTCTTCGTCCCCGCATGGTCAAATTCGATGTCCAGCTTGTCGCCTTCGATCCCCACCACTTCGCCATAGCCGAATTTCTGATGGAACACGCGGTCCCCCGGACCAAAGGGCGACACCGCCTGCGCGTCAATCGTCACATTGCGCGCCTCGCGCGGTTGCGCCATTGGTCGCTGCGCCGCGCGGTCCTGCATCCGTTTCCAGCCCGGTGAGTTGTAGACATCCGCCTTGCCCACCCGGTCTTCAAACGCCGCGCCAAACTGCGGGGCCGCCGCACCATAGCCGCCGTGGTGCAGGCTGGGGGGCGTCAGAACTTCGACATGCTTGGGCGGCAGTTCGTCGATAAAGCGGCTGGGGAGTTGGCTTTGCCATTGGCCGTAAACCCGGCGGTTGGAGGCAAAAGAGATCGTGCAAAGTTCCTCTGCCCGGGTGATGCCGACATAGGCCAAACGGCGCTCTTCCTCCAAGCCCTTCTTGCCGCTTTCGTCCATGCTGCGCTGGCTGGGGAATAACCCATCCTCCCAGCCCGGCAGGAACACCACCGGAAACTCCAACCCCTTGGCGGCGTGCAGCGTCATGATCGACACTTTTTCCACCGATTCCTCGGTGTCATTTTCCATGATCAGGCTGACGTGTTCGAGAAAGCCTTGCAGGCTGTCGAATTGCTCCAACGCCTTGACCAGTTCCTTCAGGTTTTCCAGCCGCCCCGGCGCCTCGGGCGTCTTGTCGTTCTGCCACATCGAGATGTAACCGGACTCCTCCAGTATCACCTCGGCCAGCCGGACATGGCTGTCTGTTTGAAAAGGCGGGGTTTCGGGCAGCAGGGGTTCAATCAGTTGATCCTCGGGCACCATCCGTTGCGTGCCCAGAACTGCCGCGTGCCAGCGGTCCACACCGTCCACGAAGGCGCGCAGATGCGTGGCCCCCTTGCCGCCGATACCGCCCTTGGCCAGCAAAGAACGCGCGCCGTCCAGCAGCGGCATGCCCAAAGTGCGCGCCGCGATCTGGATGCTTTGCACCGCCTTGTCACCCAAACCCCGCTTGGGCAGGTTCACCACGCGTTCAAACGCCAGATCATCATCGGGCGACACCGCCAGCCGGAAATAAGCCATGGCATCGCGGATTTCCTGCCGCTCATAGAAACGCGGCCCCCCGATGACCCGGTAGGGCAGCCCGATGGTCAGAAACCGATCCTCAAAGGCGCGCATCTGGTGGGAGGCGCGGACCAGGATCGCCACCGAATTCAAGGACACAGCATCAATCCCGCGACGGCCCTTTTGCGCCGCCTCGATCTCTTCGCCGATGAACCGCGCTTCTTCCTCGCCGTCCCAATGACCAATCAGACGCACCTTTTCGCCCGGCTCTCCGGCCGTCCAAAGGGTTTTGCCCAAGCGGTCCGAATTGGCGGCAATGATCCCCGAAGCCGCCGCCAGAATATGCGCGGTGGAGCGGTAGTTCTGTTCCAACCGCACCACTTTGGCGCCCGGAAAGTCCTTTTCAAACCGCAGGATATTGCCCACCTCGGCCCCACGCCAGCCGTAGATCGACTGGTCATCGTCGCCCACACAGCAGATGTTGCGATGGCTTTGCGCCAGCAGGCGCAGCCAAAGGTACTGGGCGACGTTGGTGTCTTGGTATTCGTCCACCAGAATATAGCGAAACCAGCGTTGATACTGTTCCAGCACGTCGGGGTGGGTTTGGAAAATCACCACGCAATGCAGCAACAGATCGCCGAAATCGGTGGCGTTCAGGGTGCGCAGGCGGTTCTGGTACTGTTCATACAGTTCCGTTCCCCGGTTGTTGTAGGCCGACGCCTCGGACGTCGGCACGCGGTCCGGCGTCATGGCACGGTTTTTCCAAGAATCGATCATGCTGGCCAACATCCGCGCGGGCCAGCGCTTTTCGTCGATGTTGGCGGCGGAAATCAATTGTTTCAGCAAGCGAAGCTGATCATCCGTGTCCAGAATGGTAAAGTTCGACCGCAGCCCGACCAGTTCCGCATGGCGGCGCAGGATTTTCACGGACAGTGAGTGAAAGGTGCCCATCCACGGCATGCCTTCGGCCACCGGACCCAGCAGGCGACCCACGCGATCTTTCATCTCACGCGCGGCTTTGTTGGTGAATGTCACCGACAATATCTCATTCGGGCGGGCCTTGCCCATATTCAGCAGATGCACAATGCGTGAGGTCAGTGCCTTGGTCTTGCCCGTGCCAGCCCCCGCCAGCATCAGCACCGGGCCATCCAACGCCTCAACCGCCGCGCGTTGGGCGGGGTTCAGATCATCCAGATAAGGCGCGGGTCCACCGCCACGCGCCCCAAGTGCGCGTTGCGACAAAGGGACGGCGGCCTCGAAGGCATCGGTGTCATCATAGGTGCTCATACGGGCAACATAGATTGCTTTGCGGTCAAGATAAAGAATTGTTCCCGCATTGTTCGCCGAAATGCGATCAAAAACCGGGCGTGTGCACCCTTAAACTGCTGCAAATTCGATAATGCATCCAGAGTTTGAACCTGCGGCCGCTTTTGCCGCAGGCGCTTGGCGGGTGAAACCGGGGCAGCCCCGGTTTGGGCCAGATGCTTTGGTTTGTGAGAGATATGGCTGTGGTTCGCCCCGGTGATCCGCATGCGCTGCGCAATGGCCCTTCCAGCCGCTTGGCAATATTGAGCGTCT
The DNA here is from genome assembly GCA_945860375.1 of Pseudorhodobacter antarcticus. The sequence continues at coordinate 31,164 of CAMAQR010000029.1, read as the reverse complement.
TTGGGATGAGTAGACCGGCGCGGGCGTGACCGCTCGCGTGTTTGACACCGGCATTCAATCCAGTCGCCCCGATTTGAATGACACTGATGGGATCGCGGGCGGTGTTGGCACCAACAAGATCCCGATTTCAAAGACAACAGCGTCGCCTTGTCCATTGACCATTTGCTTGAGGGGCCGCGTCTTGAACGTGGCCGGAATGCGCAGCCTTGGCATTTTGCGTCAAGATATCAACTTGATCTGACCGGCCTTGGGGCCGTTGATTTGATCGGGCCAGCGACGAGCCTGCTGTGTCGGCGCCCTGCGTCGCGAATCCGTCACATTCGGGCGTTGCAGCCCCTTGCGCTGCAACGCAGCATCCCTAGACTGCCCCGAAAGCGATCCCCTGCCCTTGCCGTCTTATCGGAGCACCGCATGACCGACTTCAAGAAGATCCTGATCGCCAACCGCGGCGAAATTGCCATCCGGGTGATGCGGGCCGCCAATGAGATGGGCAAAAAGACCGTTGCCGTTTATGCCGAAGAAGACAAGTTGTCGCTGCACCGTTTCAAGGCGGACGAGGCCTATCTGATCGGTGAGGGCCTGTCGCCGGTGGGCGCCTATCTGTCGATCTCGGAAATCATCCGGGTGGCCAAGGCCTGCGGCGCCGATGCGATCCACCCCGGCTATGGCCTGTTGTCGGAAAACCCGGATTTCGTTGATGCCTGCGATGTGGCGGGGATCACCTTCATCGGCCCCAAAGCCGACACCATGCGCGCGCTGGGGGACAAGGCTTCGGCCCGCCGGGTGGCAATGGCTGCGGGTGTTCCGGTTATTCCGGCCACCGAAGTGCTGGGCGATGATTTCGACGCGATCAAGATCGAGGCGGCGGCAGTGGGCTATCCCCTGATGCTCAAGGCGTCATGGGGTGGCGGCGGTCGCGGCATGCGTCCGGTTTACGGCCCCGATGAACTGGTCGACAAGGTGCGCGAAGGCCGACGTGAGGCCGAAGCCGCCTTTGGCAATGGCGAGGGGTATCTCGAAAAGATGATCCTGCGCGCCCGCCACGTCGAGGTGCAGATACTGGGCGACAAGCACGGCGAGATTTACCACCTCTACGAACGCGATTGCACCGTGCAGCGCCGCAACCAGAAGGTGGTGGAACGCGCCCCAGCCCCCTACCTGACCGACGCGCAACGCGCCGAAGTGTGCGATCTTGGCCGCCGCGTCTGTGCCTTTGTGGGCTATGAATGTGCGGGAACCGTCGAATTCCTGATGGATATGGACAGCCAGAAGTTCTATTTCATCGAGGTCAATCCCCGCGTTCAGGTCGAACACACCGTCACCGAACAGGTCACGGGCATCGACATCGTGCAAGCGCAGATCCTGATCGCCGAGGGGAAAACCTTGGCCGAAGCGACAGGCGTGCCCAATCAGGCAGGCGTGCGGCTGATCGGCCATGCGTTGCAATGCCGGGTGACGACCGAAGACCCACAGAACAACTTCATCCCCGACTATGGCCGTTTGACTGCTTATCGTTCGGCCACCGGCAACGGCATCCGTCTGGACGGCGGTACGGCTTATGCCGGTGGGGTGATCACGCGGTACTATGACTCGCTTCTGGTCAAGGTGACGGCTACGGCCCAAACACCGCAGGCTGCGATCAACCGAATGGACCGAGCCCTGCGCGAATTCCGCATTCGCGGCGTCTCCACCAACATCGAATTCGTGATCAACCTGTTGAAGCACCCGACCTTTCTGGACGACACCTACACCACCAAATTCATCGACACGACGCCGGAACTGTTTCAGTTCAAAAAGCGCCGCGACCGGGCGACAAAGATCCTGACCTATATCGCGGATATCACCGTCAACGGGCATCCCGAAACCGCAGGCCGCCCCAAACCCCATGCCGAGGCGCGTATTCCCAAGCCGCCGAAAGCCATGGCAGAGCCGTCGATGGGCACCCGCAACCTGTTGGAACAAAAGGGGCCGCAGGCCGTGGCCGATTGGATGCGGGCACAAAAAAAGGTGCTGATCACCGACACCACCATGCGCGACGGCCATCAATCGTTGTTGGCCACCCGGATGCGGTCGATCGACATGATCAAGGTGGCGCCCGCCTATGCCGCCAACCTGCCGCAGTTGTTCAGCGTCGAATGCTGGGGGGGGGCAACCTTTGACGTGGCCTACCGGTTCTTGCAGGAATGCCCGTGGCAACGCCTGCGCGATTTGCGCGCGCGGATGCCAAACCTGATGACACAAATGCTGCTGCGCGGCAGCAATGGCGTCGGTTACACCAACTATCCCGACAATGTGGTGCAGGCCTTTGTGAAACAGGCGGCGGCGACCGGGGTCGATGTGTTCCGGGTGTTTGACTCTCTCAACTGGGTCGAAAACATGCGCGTGGCCATGGATGCGGTGAACGAGGCGAACAAGGTCTGCGAAGGCACGGTTTGCTACACAGGTGACATGCTTGACCCGGCGCGCGCCAAATATGACCTGAAATACTACGTCGCCCGCGGGCAGGAATTGAAGGCCGCAGGCGCGCATATTCTGGGGCTGAAGGACATGGCGGGGTTGCTGAAACCCGCCGCTGCCAAGATCTTGGTCAAGACCCTGAAGCAAGAAGTCGGCCTGCCGATCCATTTTCACACGCATGACACCTCGGGTGCGGCTGCCGCCACCATTCTGGCCGCCTGTGATGCCGGGGTTGATGCCGTTGATGCCGCGATGGATGCGTTTTCAGGCGGCACCTCGCAGCCCTGCCTCGGTTCGATTGCCGAAGCTTTGCGCCACACCGAACGCGACACCGGCCTTGACATGGCCGCGATCCGGCAGATTTCCAACTATTGGGAAGGCGTGCGCGGCCAGTATGCGGCGTTCGAGTCTGGGATCCCGGCCCCCGCGTCAGAGGTTTATCTGCACGAAATGCCGGGTGGTCAGTTCACCAACCTGAAGGCGCAAGCGCGGTCCTTGGGGCTGGAAGAACGCTGGCACGAAGTGGCGCAGGCCTATGCCGACGCCAACCAGATGTTTGGCGACATTGTCAAAGTTACGCCGTCGTCAAAGGTCGTGGGCGATATGGCCCTGATGATGGTGTCGCAAAACCTGACCCGCGCGCAGGTCGAAGACCCTGGCCATGACGTGGCTTTCCCCGATTCAGTGGTGGACATGCTGAAAGGCAACCTTGGCCAACCCCATGGCGGCTGGCCTGCCGGGATTTCGAAGAAGGTTTTGAAAGGTGAGGTGGCTTCTGTGGCACGGCCCGGCGCAGGCATGGCCCCAACAGATCTGGAAAAGATGCGCGCACAGCTGTCGGCGGAACTTGATGGCTTCAAGGTCGATAATGAGGATCTGAACGGCTACCTGATGTACCCGAAAGTCTTCCTCGACTATATGGGCCGCCACAAAGCCTATGGCCCGGTGCGCACTCTGCCGACGCGGACGTTTTTTTACGGCATGCATCCGGGCGAGGAAATCACCTCGGAAATTGCCCCTGGCAAACTGCTGGAAATCCGGTTGCAAGCGGTGGGGGAAACCACCGACGACGGCGATGTGAAGGTGTTTTTTGAGTTGAACGGTCAGCCCCGCGTCATCCGGGTGCCAAACCGCGCGGTCAAGGCCAAAACAGCCGCGAAGCCGAAGGCGGTTGAAGGCAACCCCGGCCATATCGGCGCGCCGATGCCGGGGTCTATTGCCACGGTTGCGGTTGTGGCGGGGCAAAAGGTCAATGCGGGCGATCTGCTGCTGACGATTGAGGCGATGAAGATGGAGACGGGGCTTCACGCTGACCGCGCGGCGACCGTCAAAGCGCTGCATGTGCATCCGGGCAGTCAGATCGACGCCAAGGATCTGCTGGTCGAATTGGAGTGACCTGACGCCGCAAAAGCCCGGACCCGAGGGCCAGGCTTTTGCGGTGCCGCCTTAGCTTTTCTTCACGAACTCGGTCAGAATCACGATACGCTGATCTTCGACCCGGCCCTCAATCTGCCCCGGATTGTCAGCGACCAAGGCAATCCGCCGTACCGAAGTGCCGCGCTTGGCAGTGAAATTCGCGCCCTTCACCACCAGATCCTTGATCAGCATGACGGTGTCGCCCGCCACCAGCACAGTGCCGTTGCTGTCACGGTGCACAACCGCCTCTGGGGCATCGGCCCAGGACTGCGCTTCGGGCAACAACGACATGCCCTCGCGCGCCTCTGCGGCCCAACCGGCTTCCAGCGTGCCCAATTTGCGCCAGACGGCGAATTGCACGGCGGGTTCCGCGCTCCACGCCGCACCTTCCAGACAGCGCCAATGATCGGGCTGCACATCGACATCGCCGCGACAAGCGGGGCAAAGCAGCACCTCGGCACCGGGGACCACATCAACAGCGGTCAATCCATCAGCCGCACCGCAAAACTCGCAAGCATTGCCCGCGCGGGCGATCAAGTCTTTCAAAGCCATCTGGCATCCTTTCAGGGGTTGGCACGGGCTTAGCCCCCAACCCTGCGAAAGGCAAAGCGGAAATAAGAACGGCCGCCGCTGGCAGCGGCGACCTTTCCCGGTTTCACCAAAGGTGAAATTACTTTGCGACGAAAGCGTTTGCAGCCACGGCTGCAGCCAACTCTTCTGCCGACAGTTCAGACGATGCGTCGATGTCAGCGGCCTTGAAAGCCTCTTCGGTGGCATCGGCGTAGACGGCTTTGACTTCGTCGAACGAGAACGAACCGTTGGCGTCAATGTCGGCCACAACCACAGCTTCCACAGCCGGAGCCGCTTCAACAGCGGCCAGCGCGGTCAGTGCGGCCTCGGCTGCCACCAATTCGTCAGCCGAAACGGCGCCATCGCCGTCAACGTCCGCGGCTTTGAACGCGTCTTCGGTCAGCGCCGGGAAAGCCACCAGCAGCTCTTCCATCGAATAAGCGCCGTTGCCATCGGTGTCAGCAACCATGACTTCTGCAGAGGCCGAAACCACCGAAAATGCCGAGACAGCGGCGAAGGCGAGAGCGAAGTTTTTCATGTATTCTATCCTTGTAAACAAGGGAACCAACAGCGGCCCCCCGATGCGAAGGTGCATCACCTTCGCCGCCTAGCTAATTGATTCGGATAGGAATTTCCAGATGTGACATGTGGCGTTAGCGCCAACTTCACGCGCAAGTTACTGCAGGTGCGAAGAGAATTGACGCGGTGCAGCATTGAGGTGTATCTGCGCGGTTTGGCGCGCTACAGCACCCGCAGACTGTCCCCCAGCCACGGCCATTGCGCTTGGGCCGGGGCGACAACTTGCTCGGCAATCAAGCCCCGAAGGCGCGCGGCCACCTGCCCCGGCATATCGCGCAACACGCCCGCGCGCGCCGACAAGGACAGCGTGCGGTCCAAGGGCGCGAAGGGCAGCGGGGCCACATCGACACCATCGCGAAACCGCGCAGCGTGATGCAACGCCAGCGGCGTCAGGATGGTCCAGCCCTGCCCGCCCGCGACCATCGCCAGAATCGCGTGATAGCTGTCGAGTTCAAAACGATGCGCCAGCCGCAGGTTTTGCCGCGCCAAATGGCCCGCAATTTGCCGCCCCATCAAATGGCGCGCGGTGTATTGGATCAGTGGCAGGTCGGCATGACTGCGCCCTTTTGGCGTGACCGCCAAAAACGGCTCGGCCAGCAAGGGATGCACTTCGCGCCAACCGCCATCGGCGCTGTCCGCCCCCAGATCGGCGGCAACCACGATGTCCAACGCGCGCTGGTCCAACTGATCCAGCAGGCGATGGCTGGCCCCGGTTTCCAGCAAGAAACGGCAGCCCTTCAGGTCTTGCGCCAGTGCGGACAACAGGCGCGGCGTCACTTCGGCGTCGAAATCCTCGATCATTCCCAGCCGCAGCGTGGTCAGGCCTGACAGATCGGCAACGGCCAGTTCGGCGCGCGCTTCGGCTTCGGCGTTCAGGATGGTTTGGGCGTGGCGGCGAAACATCGCGCCTGCGGGGGTCAGACCCATGGGGCGGGCGGATCGGTCCAGCAGCGTAGCACCCAGCGCCGTTTCCAGCCCGGTCAGTTGCTGGCTGATCGCCGAAGGGCTGACACCCAAGCGCCGGGCCGCCGCAGAAATCGCGCGCTCATCGGCGACGGCCAGAAAAACTTCAATGCCCCACAGGGTAACGCGGCCCGGAACGTCGGGCATGGATCAAAGCTTTGACAGCTTCTTTTGAAGCTCGGCAAATTGCTTCTTGATCTCGGCCAGTTCATCCGCCGGGGATTGGCCCGCAACGCTTTCGTCCTTGTCGGGACCAGAGCCGTTCCAGCCCGGAACGCCGCCCATCATGGTTTTCATGAAGGCTTCTTGCTGCTTGCGCATCATGTCAAATCCCGGCATCGCGGTCAGCGGATTCGGAATGACGCTCAGGTTCTCGATCACCTTGTGTTGGCCGCCGCGCAGCATCTCAAAGCTGGCGGATAGAAACTGCGGCACCACGGATTGAATGTTGGTGGTGTAACTGCGCACCAGATCGGTCAGCACGTTGGTCGGCAGCACAGTGTCGCCCTTTGATTCGTGTTCGGCCACGATCTGCAGCAAATACTGCCGGGTCAGATCATCGCCGGATTTCAGATCGACAATCTGCACCTCACGCCCTGACCGGATGAAGCCTGCAATGTCTTCCAATGTCACATAATCGGACGTTTCGGTGTTGTAGAGACGACGGCTGGCATAGCGCTTGATCAAAAGCGGCTTGGCTGTTTCGGCCATCTGGACCCCCCGGGTGTTGCAGTGCAGAGAAAGCTTAGTGCAGTGCAGAATAAAAAGAAAGGGCGGGCTGAAACAGCCCGCCCAGCGCATCATTCCGACAGGGAGGAAGGGGAGATGCGCAATCCTTGCGGATTACTTCGCAGCAGCGGCTGCTGCTTTTTTGGCAACGTTCTGCGCTTCGTCGGTGGCTTTTTTGACAACGGCGGTGGCTTCAGCCGAAGCGTCCTTGCCAGCAGCCAGCATCAGCTCGACGGTTTCCATCTGCACTTTTTTCGCGATCTCAGCGAAAGCAGCCATGTGCTCTGCAGCCATTTCAGCGGAAGCCGTTGCGAAATCGCTGGCGGCTTTGGTGTAATCGGTCGGCTCGGCTTTGGCTTTGGCAGCGCCCGACAGCTTGGCGATGGTTTCTTTGGCCCACTTGGACGACTGCTCGGTCGACTTTTCAGCAGCTTCCAAAGCCACTTTCGACAGCTTCTCGGCGAAGGCTGCCTGGGTTTTGAACGCGTTCTGGAACGCGGTCGCGTCGACCGGGAACTTGGCCATCATGTCTTGCATAACTTTGGTGAAATCGTTGGTGTTGGTCATTTGATCGCTCCTAGGGTTCTCGGGGTCAGCCCGTTTCCTGATGCAGCAGATATACATGCTGCACTGCAGCATTTCAAGTGAATTTTCTGCAACGCAGCGATGACAGTGCCGCATGGCTTGCCGCAGGGGAAAGGTTGTGCCAAGTCAAATACTTGGCAGAACCGCAGGTTGAGCAGACACATAAGTGCCCGGCGCCGCACACAGAACAGGCTGCCCCGAATCACCTGGAACCCGCGCTGCAATCTGCTCACCCGAGCGTTCGGCCAGCCATGCCCCCCAACGCGGCCACCAACTGCCCGCGTTGAATGTCGCCGCCGCCATCCAGTCGTCGGGCGCGCCCGTGACCGGGCCTGCATTGGTGTAATGGCCGTATTTGCCCTTGGCAGGTGGATTGATGATGCCCGCGATGTGGCCCGACTGCGACACGATAAAGGTCTTGTCCACCGACCCCATCTGTTTGACGCCATTGAAGCTGCCGCGCCAATGCGCGATGTGATCGGTTTCGCAAGCAATGGCACAGACCGGCAGTTTGATATCGGACAGGCTGGTGGGACGGCCAAACACCGGGAAGGTGCCTTTGGCAAAACCGTCGCGCTGACACAGGCCACGCAGGTATTCCACCGCCATCTTGCCTGGCAGATTGGTGCCATCACCGTTCCAGAACAGCAGATCAAACGCGGGTGGAGCTTCGCCCATCATATAGCTTCTGATCGCCGGGCCATAGATCAGATCATTGGATCGCAGGAAGGAAAACGTCCGGCTCATGTAGCTTTTTTGCAGCATGCCATCGACGCCGATCTGACGTTCGATCCCGTCCATGAAATCATTGTCCAGAAACACCCCAACCTCACCCGGATCAGAAAAATCGGCCAAGGTGGTGAAGAAGGTCGCGGATTTCACCGTCTGGTCCCCTGCCTTTTGCAGATGTGCCAAGGTCAGGCCCAACGTCGTTCCGGCAATGCAATAGCCCACCGCGTTGATCTGTGGCTCGCCCGTGATGCGGCGCACCTCGGCCATCGCGGTCAGATAGCCCTCGCGGATATAGTCATCCATACCCACGTCGGAATAGCTGGCATCGGGGTTGACCCAAGACACCACGAACAGGGTAAAGCCTTGATCCACTATCCATTTGATCAGGCTGTTCTGCGGCTTCAGGTCCATGACATAGAATTTGTTGATCCAAGGCGGGAACACCAGCAAGGGCGTGGCGTGGACCGTGGGCGTGCTGGGGCTGTATTGGATCAGTTCCAGCATGCGGTTGCGAAACACCACCGCTCCGGGGCTGGTGGCGATATTCCGGCCCACGACAAAGGCCTCACGGTCGGCCAGCGTCACCGCCAGTTCGCCATTGTTGGCCTCAATATCCGCAACAAGGTTTTCGAGGCCTTTCACAAGGCTTTCGCCATCGGTTTCAACGGCCTTTTCCAAGGCGTCCGGGTTGGTGCCCAGAAAGTTCGTCGGAGCCAGCATGTCGACGATCTGCCGGGTGAAATACTCCACCCGTTTGCGGTCGGTCGCATCCAGCGACTCCATGTCTTCAACCGCATCCTGCACCGCCTCGGCGTTGAACAGGTACTGCTGTTTGAGATAATTGAACGCGGGGTGGGTTTCCCACAGTGGATTGGCAAAGCGGCGGTCCTTGGCGGTCGGGTCCGGCGGGGCCTTGAACTCCCCCTTGGCCAGCATCTGCTGCGCCTCAACGTAATGCTTGAGGGTCTTGCCCCAATAGCTGACCTGATGCTCCAGCACTTTTGCCGGGTTCTGCATCATGCCGGCCAGATAGGCGCTTGCGGCTTTCAGGAACATCTCGTTTGACGGGCCGTCCAGCGCCTTGTCATGGGGCTTTGACTTTGACAGGGCGGCCATCAATCGTTCTGACAACGCCTCAACTTTGGCAAGATTGGCGGTCATGCGTTGCAATTTTGCCCCTGCGGCACTGTCATCAGTTGTCATGTTAAACTTTCGCCCCTATTGTTTGTGCAAGTGCAGCATAACCTTGCCCGGCCCGCAAAGGCATGTGGCGAATGGGCCGGGGCCCCTTCCCCGCCGAGGAGTCGCAATGAAGTATATGGCCACCTATGACCTCATGGAAAGCATTCGCAACACGAATGAGTGGATGGGTGCCACCGCCCGCGCCATGGCGTCTTATCCGGCGTTCTCGATGACGATGAATCCGATGCTGCAATTGACCGCCGCTTGGGGCGAAGTCGCGGAACGGTCGTTCCGCCGCATGGTGGCCAAGCCTGACTGGGGCATCCGGTCGATCCCCGGCCCCGAAGGTCAGGACCATCTGATCGATGTGGAAACCGTGGTCGCCAAGCCTTTCGGCAGCCTGATCCACTTCAACGTGCGCCGCCGTGCGCCGATGGCCCGCAAAATTCTGCTGGTGGCACCGATGTCGGGTCACTACGCCACCCTGCTGCGCTCTACCGTGGCCAGCCTGCTGCCCGATGCTGACGTTTATGTGACCGATTGGCACAATGCGCGTGACATTCCGGTGTCGGCGGGGAAATTCGACATCGAAGATTACACCCTGTATCTGGTGGAATTCATGCGCGCGCTTGGGCCTGACACCCATGTCATCGCCGTCTGCCAACCCGCACCACTGACCCTTGCCGCCACCGCCTATCTGGCGGCAGAGCATCCTTCTGAGCAGCCGCGCAGCCTGACCCTGATCGGCGGGCCGATTGACCCCGATGCCGCCGCCACCGACGTCACCGACTTTGGCCGCCGGATCACCATGGGCCAGTTGGAACAGATTGCCATTCAGCGCGTGGGCTTCAAATACTCCGGCGTGGGTCGTCTGGTCTATCCGGGCTTGCTGCAACTGCAAAGCTTCATCTCGATGAACTCGGAACGCCATTCGAAGGCGTTTTCCGAACAGGTCCTGCGGGTGGCACGCGGCGAGGCGACGGATCACGACGCCCACAACCGCTTTTATGACGAATATCTGGCGGTCATGGACATGACGGCCGAATTCTACCTGTCCACCGTCGAGCGTATCTTCAAAAACCGCGAAATTGCCCGCAATGAATTCGTGGTGGCGGGCAAGAAAGTGGACATCGGCGCGATCACCCAAGTGGCGGTGAAAACGGTTGAAGGGTCCGAAGATGATATCTCGGCCCCCGGCCAATGCGTTGCGGCGCTTGCCCTGCTGACAGGATTGCCCGACAGCAAGAAGGCCAGCCACCTTGAACAGGGCGCGGGCCATTACGGCATCTTCGCGGGCAAAAGCTGGCGTTTGAACATCCGGCCGTTGGTTTTGAACTTCATCGACGCCAATTCGGGCAAGCCGAAAGTGGTGCCGATGAAAGCTGTGACAGCGGCGCAGTAACCGCCCAAGTTGCTGTTTTCCAAATACTGAAGGCCGGAATCGCAGGGTTCCGGCCTTTGTCATGCGGCAGCCTGCCGTCAGCGCAGCATCACCGGGCCGTTCAGAAACGCCTCCAGCACCGCACTGACGGCTTCGGGCTGTTCCAGCGGGGTGAAATGCCCGGCGTCAGCCACCACATGCAGCTTGCCAAAGGGCATCAGGTTGGCGGTGAATTCCTGACGTCGCATCGGCACCAATGTGTCCACGTCGCCCGCGATCACCAAAGCCGGCAGTTTCACCCGCCGCATGGTTTTTTGCTGATCCGGGCGGCGTTGCAAGGCGCGCGATTGGCGCAGGAAAACGCCTTCGCCCAAGGTCAGCGCCATGTCGCGGATCAGCGCCAAAATCTCGCTGCGCCATTCGGTGTCGGCCAGAGCAGAGGCTGGGATTTCCTGAGCCATCGCTTCGGCCAGACGCCCCGCGCGTGAAGCCACAATCCGCGATTCCCGCGCCGCCGCCGCCTGCGGGGCCTCGGCCAAGGGATCGGTCGCCATCAGCACCACCCGTGTCACCCGATCCGGAATCCGGCGGATGATGTCCAGTGCCACATCGCCGCCAAGCCCGTGCCCCAGCAGCGCAAACTTTTCGGGCAGGCCGGGCAGGATTGCCTCTGACATCTGCTCGACCGTTTCGCCCACCGTCGGCAACGCCACCTGCATCGCGCGGCCCGCGCCCAGTTGCACCAGTTGCGGCAGGAACAGCCGGGCGTCGGCCATCAGGCCGGGGATCAGCACCAAGGGTTCCCGCATCAGGCTTGCCCCAGCACGGCCAAAATCGCCGCGGCAATCATCGCAAGGCAGGCCTCGGTCGAAAACCGATGATCTGCACCCTTGACCACGGTCAGCTGAATATCTGGCCCGGTCGCATGATCCAGCAACCGCAGCGCCACCGAAACCGGCACATCCGTGTCCTCGTTGCCCTGCAACAACCGCACAGGGAAGGGCAAATTCAACGGCTCACGCAGCACAAGGCGGCTGCGCCCTTCGACAATCAGGCGGCGGGTGATGATATAGGGCACATCGGAATAATCGGACGGCAGCGCCACCTGCCCGTCCGTCATCAACGCGACACGCTGTTCATCGCTGAATTCCACCCGCATCATCTCTTCGGTGAAATCGGGGGCCGCCGCGATGCCCACAAGCCCCGCAATCCGGTCTGGCATCGCCCGCGCCAACAACAGCGCGATCCACCCCCCCATGGATGAGCCGACCAGAACCACCGGGCCGTCAACCACCGCGCCGATCACCGCCTGCGCGTCTTCGAACCAATCACCAATCGCGCCGTCCAGAAAATCGCCGCCAGATATGCCGTGGCCCGAATAATCCAGCCGCAAGAATGCGCGGCCCTGACCCTCGGCCCAGTCTTGCAGGAAAATTGCCTTGGTCCCGGCCATATCCGACTGGAAGCCACCCAGAAACACCACGCAAGGCCCCTGCCCCGGCGTGTGCACATAGGCAATCTTGCGGCCCTGCGGGGTGATGATGTGGTCGGGGTGACTCATGGCGGCCTCGTTTTTTCAAGGTATAGCGCGGCGCGGTTGACAAGGCCATTGGCCAGCGGCAAAAGCAGCGGACATAACCCGCAACCGGGCGTTTCGTAGGCGCCAAAACGACGAGGAGGACGATATGTCCCAGATTTCACTCACCTTCCCCGATGGCAACAAGCGCGACTATGCGGCAGGCGTGACGGCGGCCGAAGTGGCCATGTCCATCGCCCCCGGTCTGGCCAAAAAGGCCATTTCAGCCTCCGTCAACGGCGCGCATTACGATCTGCAATGGCCGATCCATGCCGATGCCGCGATTGCCATTCACACGCTGGCCGATGACGCTCAGGCACTTGAACTGATCCGCCATGACTGCGCCCATATCATGGCCCGCGCCGTGCAGGAAATCTGGCCGGATGTGAAAGTCACCATCGGCCCGGTGCGCGATTATGGCTGGTTCTATGACTTTGACCGGGCCGAACCCTTCTCCTCCGAAGACCTCGGCGCGATTGAAGCGAAGATGAAGCAGATCATCAACGCCCGCGACCCGGTGAAAACGGAAACCTGGGACCGCGCCCGCGCCATCGCCTTTTACACCGAGCGCAATGAGCCGTTCAAAGTCGAGTTGATCAACCGCATTCCCGAAGGCGAAGACCTGCGGATGTATTGGCATGGCAATTGGCAGGATTTCTGCCGGGGTCCGCATTTGCAGCACACCGGCCAAGTGCCCGCCGATGCCTTCAAGCTGACGCATGTGGCGGGCGCCTATTGGCTTGGCGACGCGACCCGTCCCATGTTGCAGCGCATTTACGGCCTCGCCTTCAAGAACCGCGACGATCTGAAGGCGCATTTGACCATGCTGGAAGAGGCCGCCAAGCGCGACCACCGCAAGCTGGGCCGCGAGATGAACCTGTTCCACATTCAGGACGAAGCGCCGGGCATGGTGTTCTGGCACCCGAATGGCTGGACCATCTACCGTCAGTTGGAAGATTACATGCGCGGTCGCCAAAAGGCGGCGGGCTACAAGGAAATCAAGACGCCGCAGGTCGTAGACCGTGTGCTGTGGGAGAAATCCGGCCATTGGGAGGCCTATCGTGAGAACATGTTCATCGTCGAGGTGGACGAAGATGGCGAAAAGGCCAAGCGGATCAACGCGCTGAAGCCGATGAATTGCCCCTGCCATGTGCAGATCTTCAATCAGGGCCTGAAAAGCTATCGCGACCTGCCGCTGCGTCTGGCGGAATTCGGGTCTTGCCACCGTTACGAATCGTCGGGGTCGATGCACGGGCTGATGCGCGTGCGCGGCTTTGTGCAGGACGATGCCCATATCTTCTGCACCGAAGACCAGATCGAGGTGGAATGCGCCAACTTCATCGCGCTGCTGTCTTCGGTCTACAAAGACCTTGGCTTTGAAAAGTTCGACATCAAACTGTCCACCCGCCCCGATGTGCGCGTGGGCAGCGATGAGGTTTGGGACAAGGCCGAACACGCCCTCAAAACCGCGATCGAGGGGCTGAACCTGCCCTATCAGATCAACGAAGGCGACGGCGCGTTTTATGGCCCGAAGCTCGATTTCAAACTGACCGACGCGATTGGCCGCGAATGGCAATGCGGCACCTTTCAGGCCGATTTCAACCTGCCGAACCGGCTGGATGCGGAATTCGTGGGCGAAGATGGCGCGAAACATCGCCCCGTCATGTTGCACCGCGCGATTTTGGGCTCGTTCGAGCGGTTTATCGGCATCTTGCTGGAAAACTACGCGGGCAAACTGCCGTTCTGGTTGGCCCCGCGTCAGGTTGTGGTGGCCTCTATCGTGTCGGACGCCGATCCGTTTGTGCATGAAGTCGTGAACGCTTTGATCAAATCCGGGGTGCGGGCCGAGGCCGACACCCGCAACGAAAAGATCAACTACAAGGTGCGTGAGCATTCGGTGGGCAAAGTTCCCGTGATCCTTGCGATTGGCATGAAGGAAGTCGAAGACCGGACTGTTTCAGTTCGCCGTCTGGGCGACAACCGCACTGAAACATTGACCTTCGATCAGGCGCTTGCAGAGTTCGGATTGGCCGCATTGCCACCCGCCAACAGTTGATCCAACCACTTGCAGTGAATATAGAAACGCCGGGAAACTGGCGTTTTTTATTTGCCCGGGATTGTGCCCAGGCACACCGAAAATCCGTGATGATCGGTCACGCCCGCGTGGGCCACGTATCCGTGATTGGCCTGTGATCGGGCCATGACGCTATCCCTTAAAGGGTCAAAAACGACACCACACAACAAGGGATCAAACACATGTCTGCACATATCAAATCCTTCGCCATCGCTGGTGCTTTGGCTGCCGCTTTGGCTGGTATCTCCACCGCAGCGCAGGCCGAAGGCGAGATGGAAAAGTGCTTTGGCGTCGCCATGGCGGGCCAGAATGACTGCGCGGCAGGCGAAGGCACCACCTGCGCCGGCACCTCGAAGGTCGATTTTCAGGGCAACGCCTGGAAGCTGGTCCCGGCTGGCACCTGTGTGACCATGGAACTGCCTGCTGGCAAAGACGGCATGATGCGCATGGGCAGCCTTGAAGCCGCTGACCGCGACTTGCCGATGTAATCCCAACGCCCCCCTTGTCCGCGAGGGGGGCAAACCACCCGGAGGCCCCATGTTTAACACCCTGCCAGATTTGCCCGGAGTGGGCTACAAACCCCAGCATTTCGCTGCGATCATGGCCGATGCGGCCCCGGTCGGCTGGCTGGAAATTCACGCCGAGAATTACATGGGCGATGGGGGCCGACCCTTGGCACAACTGCGCCATCTGGCAGAGCGGTTCCCGATTTCGGTGCACGGCGTTGGCCTGTCGATTGGCGGTGAGGGGCCGCTGGTCGCTGACCATCTGGCCCGGCTGAAAACCCTGTGCGACTGGCTGCAACCGGCCAGCTTTTCCGAACATCTGGCATGGTCCACCCACGAGGGCGCATTTCTGAATGATCTCTTGCCGCTGCCCTACACCGCCGCCACCTTGGCCCGCGTCTGTGATCACATTGATCAGGTGCAGGCGGTTCTGCGCCGCGAAATGCTGCTGGAAAACCCGTCCTCCTATCTGGCTTTCACGGAAACCACCTTGTCCGAGGTGGAGTTTCTGACCCAGATCGCCACCCGCACCGGCTGTGGCCTGCTGCTCGATGTGAACAACGTCTATGTGTCGTCGGTAAATCAAGGCTTCGACCCCTTGGAGTATATCACGGCCTTCCCCCTAAATCTGGTGGGTGAATTCCATCTGGGCGGCCATGATGAAGACCGCGACGACCACGGAGCGCGGCTGTTGATCGACAGCCATGGCGCGGAAGTGGTTGATCCGGTCTGGTCGCTTTATGCCGACACCATCGCCCGTTCTGGTGCAAAACCAACCCTGATAGAATGGGACAATGACGTGCCCGAATGGCCTGTGCTGGCGTCAGAGGCCAGTCGCGCCGCCGCCATTTTGCAGGCCCAATGATGCAAAACACCTTCGCCAGCGCCCTGCTGAACCCCAAAGCCGCCGTGCCCGCTGGGCTGATCGACCCACAAGGCCGCCCGGTGCAAAAGCGCTTTGATGTCTACCGCAACAACATAGCCTCTGGCCTGACCCGCGCGCTGGAGACGTCGTTTCCGGTGATCCGCGCCTTGGTCGGGGATGCGTTTTTTGGCGCGATGGCGGTGGAGTTTCTGCGCGCGCATCCGCCGAAATCGCGGCTGATGATGCTATACGGTGACGCGTTTCCGCCCTTTCTGGCCAGCTTTCCGCCGGTGGCCCATCTGGCCTATCTGCCCGACGTGGCCCTGCTGGAACAGGCGCTGCGCGAAAGCTACCATTCCGCTGACGCCCCACCCCTGCCCGCCGCCGACCTGACCGCTTTGCCCGAGGCAAAGCTTCTGCAGGCGCGCCTGCGCCTTGCCCCTGCGGTTCGGGTCCTGCAATCTGAGTGGCCGATCCATGCCATCTGGACCGCCAACATGGCGGGCGGCCCGGCCCCGGTGATGATGGCGCAATCCGCAGTCATCCTGCGCGTGGATTTCAGCCCCAGACCGCATCTGATTTCCGCCGCCACCGCAACCTTCATCACCGCGCTGCAAGCCGGGGCGACACTGCAATTGGCGATGGACCACGCCGGACCTGCCCATGATCTGACCGCCACGCTGGCCCTGCTGTTGCAAGGCCAAGCCATTGTAGGAATTGACACATGACCCTGCAAACCCGCTACACCCAAGCCATCACAGTCCTTTCGGCCCAAGGCGACTGGCTGTTGCCCACCCTCGCCCGCGCCATGTTTGCAGCCGTTCTGCTGCGGTATTTCTGGGGGTCCGCCCTGACCAAACTCGACGGTCCGTTCACCCCTTCGGTCGGCGGCTTCGCCCAGATTTATCCTCGCGCGATGGAGGCTGCGGGCTACGATGCCAACGCCTTGGGCTTGCTGCCGAAACTGGTGGTTCTGGGGGGGGCTTGGGCCGAGTTGATCCTGCCGCTGCTTTTGGTCATCGGCCTCTTCACCCGGCTGGCGGCCTTGGGCATGGTGGGGTTTATCATCGTGCAAAGCCTGACCGACATCATCGGCCACAAGGCCGGGCCCGAGACGCTTGGTGCGTGGTTTGACGGCGCCTCCGATGCCGTGATCCTCGATCAGCGGGCGTTCTGGATTTTGCTGTTAGCCGTGCTGATCCTGAAGGGCGCGGGGCCGCTGTCGGCTGACCGCACTTTGCGTCAGTGGGTGTCGGGCTGACGCGCGGCCAAGGCCAGAATGCCGCCCAGCCCGCACAACGCAATCGGGAACATGGTGAAAACGCCAAAGCCAAAAGCCACCCAGATCGCAAGTGCCGAGGCCAGCATCAAAACTCCGGCCGGCACGTTCTGCGACCGCGCCATGGCACCCCCGGCAATCGCCAAAATCGGGGCCAGAAAGCTGGCCGCACGGATCACCATCGGGTGATCCACCTGCCGCGCCAGATCGCCTATTTCACCGTTTCTCTCGATGAAATCAGTGTAGCCATACCCGAAAAAGCCAACGATCATGGCCAAAACGCCGCCAATCAGTCCCAAAACCAGCGCAGCATTTCTCACGCGAATCTCCACTCTTGATTTTCTTACACGGTTTGGCATGATTTCCGCAGTGACGACAGCTTTTCCGACCGCCTGCCTTGGCCCTGGAAGTTCTGGATTGCACGGCCCGCGGCAATATCGCCCCGGGAGGGTTGAGATAGGAGAGACGGCATGCCGACCGGCACCGTGAAATGGTTCAACAGCACCAAGGGCTATGGTTTTATTGCGCCCGATAATGGCGGGAAGGACGTGTTTGTCCACATCTCGGCGGTAGAGCGCGCCGGGCTGAAGGGCCTTAATGACAATCAAAAGATCGGATTTGAATTGCAATCCGGCCGTGACGGCAAGGAATCTGCGGGCGATCTGCGCCTGCTATAAGACGAAGGCGGCCCTGTCTGCGCAGGGCCGCCGCTACAGCACCGCCGCCTGCACCGCGTCATCCCAGCCCAGATGCCACTTGCCCTCGGCCTGAATGACCGGGCGTTTCATCACGGCGGGCTGCGATGAAATCTGCGCCTCGGGTTCAGACATTTTCAGAAAGTCGCTGAAGCCGCGATAGGTGGTCGATTGCTTGTTGATCACGCGGTCGCCGAATTCGATCACGATCTGGTCGATCTCGGCCGCGGACAGCGGTTGGGCGCGCACGTCACGGAAAGTAACGTTGTGCCCCGCCGAAGCCAGCGCCTTGAGCGCCTTCTTGCAGGTGTCGCAAGTGGAAATGCCGTAAAGGATCATGGTCAAACCTTGAATATCAACCGGGTCAGGACCACGCCGCCCCAAGCGGAGGTCGCGGTCAGGATGGTGCCCCAGATCAGGTCGGTGGCAACCATCACCGGGCTCCAGTCCTTCATAATGGCATAGCTGGTGAATTCATAGGTGCCGTAGGCCATCGCCCCGATGATCGCCGCAGGGATCCAGATCGGCGCGCCGGATTTCAGGGCGGGCAGGCTGACGAGGTAGATCAGCCCTGCAATGTAGGCGGCGTAGAAGGCGGCGGCGGGGATGTAGCGGATGTTTTCGAGGAGTTGATCCCCCAGATGGCGGCGAAACAGCGGCTGCATGTGCAGGGTCAGCATGACGCCGTCAAGGATCAGGAAGATGGCGAAGGTCAGGCCATAGAGGGTCAGGATTTGCATGGGTGGCTCCTTTGAAGTCAAAATAGGGCCGCCACTGAAAATGGAAAGGTCCCAACTCGGGACCTTTTTTTATGTGTTTTTTTTCAAGGGGTTGGGGCGGGCGATTTAACAGATTTTTAACGTTTGTTGGCAGGGCTTTGGAAAAGGCGTCCGGTTTTTGACTGTGCTGCACTTATCCTGCGATGCAGGATAATCAGCCGACCTACAAAAGTGGCAGACGAGTTTTTATTTAATGTTTTCAGGGGTTTAAGCTGGTGCTGTGAGAGAGGATTGAACTCTCGACCTCACCCTTACCAAGGGTGTGCTCTACCACTGAGCTACCACAGCCGCCTTTTGTCCAGATGGCTAGCCCAGGCGTTACCCCGTGTCAAGCGGGCTCTGGAAAAGCCGTTTAGTTTCAGTCGCCTAGCGCCCCAGAGCCACCCTTTACTAAGGGACTGCCCTGACACTGCGCCAGAGCAGCGTTTGTGTCGGTGGCGACGCTAACCGCCTGACGTGGCGGCTGATTAGACGCATTCGCAGACGGGCGCAAGTGCAATTTGGCAGAAGCTGCGGCGACATCGCTGGACCCTGTGCGCGCCCTGCGATAAGACGGCACCATGACCGAAGATACCGAGAAACCGGGCAAAGTCCCGGCGCAGGCCAAGCCGGCAACGGCCAAGGAGGCACGCTTGAAAGCGGCGCTGAAGGCGAATATGGGCCGTCGCAAGGCTCAGGCACGCGCGCGGGCCGATGCCAGCTGTGCAGACAACAACGAGAACGAGTGAGGCGGGGCAAATGGATTCGATTCTGGTTAAGGGCAACGGGGCACTGAACGGGACCATCCCGATTGCGGGGGCCAAAAACGCTTGCCTGACGCTGATGCCCGCGACCTTGCTGACCGAAGAGCCGCTGACGCTGACCAATGCGCCGCGTCTGTCGGACATTGCCACCATGACACAGCTTTTGCAGTCTTTGGGGGCCGAAGTCGCCGCGTTGCAAGATGGCAAAGTGTTGGCGATGTCCAGCCACAAGATCAACAACCACACCGCCGATTATGACATCGTGCGCAAGATGCGGGCGTCTGTCCTTGTGCTGGGGCCGATGCTGGCGCGGGATGGCCATGCGGTGGTGTCGCTGCCGGGCGGCTGTGCGATTGGCGCGCGCCCTGTCGATCTGCACCTGAAGGCATTTGAGGCGATGGGGGCAGAGCTGGAGCTGCGCGACGGCTATATCCACGCCAAGGCGTCGGGTGGGCGGTTGCGCGGGGCCGTGGTCGAATTTCCCTTCGTGTCGGTGGGTGCAACTGAAAACGCGCTGATGGCGGCGACTTTGGCCAAGGGCACAACGGTTTTGAAAAACGCCGCGCGCGAGCCCGAAATCGTCGATCTGGCCCGCTGCCTGCGCCGCATGGGCGCACAGATTGACGGCGAGGGCACTTCGACAATCACCATTCAGGGCGTGGACCGTCTGGGCGGGGCCACACATCCCGTCGTCACCGACCGGATCGAGCTGGGCACCTATATGCTGATCCCCGCGATTTGCGGTGGTGAGGTGGAATGCTTGGGCGGCCGTATGGAACTGGTCGGCGCTTTTGCCGAAAAGCTGGACGCGGCAGGGGTTTCGGTGATCGAAACCGAACGGGGTCTGAAAGTGTCGTGCAAGAATGGCCGTGTGAAGGCGGTTGATGTGGTGACAGAGCCCTTCCCCGGCTTTCCGACCGATTTGCAAGCGCAGATGATGGCACTGCTGTGCACCGCGGACGGGGTTTCGGTGCTGGAGGAAAAGATCTTCGAGAACCGCTTCATGCACGCGCCGGAGCTGATCCGCATGGGTGCGAAGATTGAAGTGCATGGCGGCACCGCCACCGTGACCGGGGTGGAAAAACTGCGCGGGGCGCGGGTGATGGCGACCGATCTGCGCGCCTCGGTGTCGCTGATTTTGGCGGGCTTGGCGGCTGAAGGCGAAACCGTGGTCAGCCGGGTCTACCATCTGGATCGCGGCTATGAACGGGTTGAGGAAAAACTGCGCGGCATCGGTGCCCATATCGAACGGATCAAGGCATGAGCGACGCGCGGTTTGAAGACGGGGCCGAGCAACCCCTGCGCCTGATTGCACAGGATGCCGAAGGGCTGGGCGTGTTGTCAGCCTTGCTGCAGGACGCGGTTTTCCCCATCACCGAAATGACTTACGCCAAGGGGCGGCGGCGCTTTGCGTTGATGCTCAACCGCTTTCGTTGGGAAGATGAAGCCGCAGCCCAAGCCACGGGCCGCCGGTTTGAACGCGTGCAGTCGCTGTTGGTGTTTGAGGATGTGCTGGCGGTGCAGACGGCCGGCATCGACCGGGATGCGCGCGATACGGTGTTGTCGCTGCTGCAGATCGGGTTTGAGCCGGGGGTGGATGGCACCGGCACCGTCACCCTTGTGCTGGCCGGGGACGGTGAGATCGCCTTGCAGATCGAGGCGCTGGACGCGACATTGCGCGATGTAACGCGGCCTTACCTCGCACCTTCGGGCAAAACGCCGTCTCACGGGGTCTAAGGGTTAAAGCCGTGGGTCTGACGCCAAAGGCCAGACGGGGGTTTCACACCCCCGAACCCCCGTGGGATATTTTCGCCAAGATGAAGCACAATTTTAGCCAAATTTGACGGATTGTGGGTCAGTCTTTGGACTTGCCGCCGTTGATCACAACCGCGCCTTTGGTGCTGGCGGTGACGATTGCGGGCTTTGCCACTTCTTTTTTCGGCTTTTTCAGATTCTTGCCGGGCTTGCTCATGCCTTTGGCCATGGGGTGTTCCTTTTTGGGGTGGCCATCCGTTTGGCCCAAGGGAACCTTGCACCTAAGCGCTGCCAAACCCAAGCGCATTCGCACCGGAACGGGCCGCAACACGGCCCGTTCCCTGATGGATTATTCGGTGCGGAACACCCGGTAGATCGCGGGGATCACCAGCACCGTCAGCAGCGTGGAGGTGAGCAAGCCGAACAGCAGCGAAATCGCCAGACCCTGAAAGATCGGATCGGCCAGGATCACCACGGCCCCGATCATCGCCGCGATGGCAGTCAGCAAGATCGGCTTGAACCGGATCGCCCCGGCCTCGATCAGCACATCGACCGTCACCAAGCCGGTGCCAGAGGCGCGGATGAAGTCCACCAGCAGGATCGAATTGCGCACGATGATGCCCGCAAGGGCGATGAAGCCGATCATCGAGGTGGCGGAAAATGGCGCGTCAAACAGCCAGTGGCCAAGGATAATCCCAAGGAATGTCAAAGGGATCGGCGTCAGGATCACCAAGGGCAGGCGGAAGCTGCCGAATTGCGCCACCACCAGAATGTAGATGGCGAGCAGCGCCACGCCAAAAGCCGCCCCCATGTCGCGGAAGGTCACGAAGGTCACCTCCCATTCACCATCCCACAGCAGGGTGATCTTGGATTCATCGGCGGGCTGGCCGTTCAGGGCGATTTCGGGCTTTGTCCCCGGGGCCCAATCCATGGCGTCAATCGCCTCTGACACCGCCAGCATGCCGTAAAGCGGCGCCTCAAATGCCCCCGCCATTTCGGCTGTGACCATCTCGGCGTCGCGGCCGTTGTGACGGAAGATCGGGAAGGAGGACAGCTCCGGTGCGATCCGCAGCACGTCGCCGAGTTCCACCACACCGCGCGCACCGGGCAGGGTGTTGGCGGGAATGGGCGTCGTCAGAAAGCGTTCATCCAGCACCCGGTCTGATTTGTCCCGCGCAATTTGCAGCACAATCGGGTGCCGCCCATCGCCGCGATGCGAATAGCCCACGGTCTGCCCGCCATTCAGCAGCGCCAGAGTATCGAACACATCGGCCTCTTGCACCCCGAAGAACTCCAGATCGTCGGTCGAGATCGTGGCCCGCAAGCGCCGCGCTTGTTGGCCGAAACTGTCGTCCACATCGACGATGAAGGGCACGGATTCAAAGGCGGCGCGGATTTTCGTCGCAGCCTCACGCCGGGCCTGTGGGGTCGGTCCGTAGACCTCGGCCAGCAAGGTTGCGATCACCGGGGGACCGGGCGGGGGTTCCACGGTTTTCAAGCTGGTGCCCGGCGGCAGATCAAGCCCCGCCAGACGGGCGCGGATGTCCAAAGCGATGTCGTGGCTGGCACGGTCACGGTCGGTCTTGGGGGTCAGGTTGATCTGCACTTCGCCCAGTTGCGGTTCGGAGCGCAGGTAGTAATGCCGCACCAAGCCGTTGAAGTTGAAGGGCGCGGGTGTGCCCGCATGGGTCTGCACCGCCGTCACTTCGGGCAGGTCCAGCACGATCCGCGCCACGTCTTGCGCCACCCTGTCGGTCGCCTCGACCGACGAGCCTTCGGGCAGATCGATCATCACGGCGAGTTCGGACTTGTTGTCAAAGGGCAGCAGCTTCACCGTGACATCACGGGTGTAAAGGGCCGTCAATGACCCGAAGGACAGCACCGCTGTCACCAGCAAAAACGTCAGGCTGCGCCGTTTGGTGGCGAGCAAAGGCCGCGCCACGCGGGCATACATCCGCTCCAGCGGGCCGCCGTGATGGCCGCCGTAGGCGTCATCTTGGCCATGCGCCTTCATATTGGCACTGCCCGCGATTTTCACCATCAGCCAAGGCGTGATGATCACTGCGACGAAGAAGGAAAAGATCATCGCGGCCGACGCATTCGCCGGAATGGGCGACATATATGGTCCCATCAGACCCGAGACGAACAGCATCGGCAGCAGCGCCGCCACCACGGTCAGGGTGGCGACAATGGTCGGATTGCCCACCTCGGCCACTGCATCAATCGCGGCTTGGGCGCGGGGGCGGCGGTCGGGCATGCCCCAATGTCGCGCAATGTTTTCGATCACCACGATGGCGTCATCGACGAGGATGCCGATCGAGAAGATCAGCGCGAACAACGACACCCGGTTCAGGGTGTAGCCCATGATCCAGCTGGCAAAGAGCGTCAAAAGGATCGTCACCGGGATCACGATGGCGACCACAATCGCCTCACGCCAGCCAATCGCCAGCCAGACCAGCAGGATGATCGACACCGTGGCAAGGCCAAGGTGGAACAGCAGCTCATTGGCCTTTTCATCGGCGGTTTCACCGTAATCGCGCGTCACCGTCACCGTAACGGTTTCGGGAATCAGGGTGCCGTGCAGCGATTCCACCCGGTGCAGCGCCTCTTCGGCCACCACCACTGCATTGGCCCCCGCACGTTTGGCAATCGCCAAAGTCACCGCCGGGCTGCGCAGCAAACCGCCCTCGCCCCGCGTGATCTGCGCCACCATCGCATCCGAAGTGTCAGGCACAAAGGACACATCGGCCACATCCGCCACATAGACCGGGCGGCCATCGCGGGTGGTCAGCAGCAGATTTGCCACCTCGGCAGGCGCGGTCAGGGTTTCCCCCGCAACCAGATCGACCTGAGCGCCGCCGTCCCGCAATTTGCCTGTGTTCAGGGTGCGATTGGCCTGCGAAACCTTGCCCACCAGTTGCTGCAAGGTGACACCGTACAGCGCCAACCGTTCCGGGTCGGGCGCGATGCGGATGGCCTCATTCGCCTCACCGACCAGATAAGTCAGGCCGATGTTGTCGGCCTTGGCGACCTCTGTCTGCACGGCGCGGGCAAGCCGGGTCAGGTCATTGGCGGTGGCCCCCTGCCCCGAAAACGTCAGCGTCAGGATCGCCACATCGTCAATGCCGCGCCCCACGATCAGGGGTTCGGGGATGCCCAGCGGGACGCGCCCCATGTTGGCGCGTACCTTGTCATGCACGCGCAAGATCGCGTCATCGGCGTTGGTGCCGACCAGAAACCGCGCCGTGACCATGGCAGCATCATCGCGGGTGGCGCTGTAGACATGCTCTACCCCGTTGATCCCCTTAACGATAATTTCCAAGGGTTCGGTCACCAGCTTGACCGCGTCTTCGGCGCGCAGGCCCTGCGCCTGCACATGAATATCGACCAAGGGCACCGAAATCTGCGGTTCTTCCTCACGCGGGAGCGAGATCAGCGCCACCATCCCGGCGGCCAAGGCGGCCAGAATGAACAAGGGCGTCAAGGCCGAGGCGATGAACGCCTTTGTCAGCCGCCCGGCAATGCCGAGATTTTCTGCGGGTTTATTCAGCATGGGCCACCCCCTGCGCAGGCGCCACGGTTTCGATCACATCGCCGGGTTGCAGGCCGGACAGGATTTCCACCATAGCCGCGCCGTCCTGCATCTGCCCCGGCACCACGGCGCGCAGTTCTTGCACGTCACCTGACTGCACGGCCACGAAGTCCAGACCTGCGCGCCGGATCAGCGCCGTCACCGGCACCATCAGCGCGTCACGCGCCCCGACGGGCAGGCGCACCAGAACGCGGGCGTCGACGAAGGTATCGGGCAGACCATCCACCTCGACATCGGCCACCACGCGGCCGTTCTCGATCAGGGGATAAATCCGTGCCAGACGGCCGGTTTTGGGGCCATCCGGGCCTTCGATCTGAATGTCGTCACCCGCGTGCAACTGCATTGCGTGGCGCTCCGGCACGGCCAGCCGCAGGAAAATCCCACCGCCGCCCAGCGTTGCCACCGTCTCGCCCGGCATCACCACCGCGCCCTTGGACACCGGCACATCCAGCACCCGGCCCGCCAGCGGGGCCAGCACCGAGCCTTCCGCCGCTTGCTGCACCACGACGCGGCGCTGCGCCTCCACCGCCGCGATTTGTCCCGTCAGCACATCGACCTGCGTGCGCAAGGCGTCCAGCCGCTGCACTGTGGTGACGCCTTGTTTCAGCAAATCCTCGCCGCGCTTCAACTCTGCCGTGGCATTGCCCAGTTGTGCCTGCACCGAGGCTATCTGCGCCTCCAGAGCCGAGAGTTGAAACGCCAGCTTTTCATCGACGATCTGCGCCAACACCTGCCCTGCCGCCACCAGATCCCCCTCGGCCACGTCCAGCGTCATCAGGGTACCGCCCAGCCGCGCCCGTGCGGGGATGCGATCGCGCGCCTCGATCCGGCCATAGACAGCTTTCCATTCGGTGACGGAAACCGGCGCAAGGGTCAGGGGTTCGGCATGGGCCGCCCCGGCAAGGGTCAGCAGGGCAAGGAAAGCAAAGCGCATGGGGCATCCTTTGGTCACAGTTTGGAACTCGTATTCATAATTCGGAATGTATTGTCAACCGGAATGCGCCGCAAGGCAGCGAATAAACATATTTACATTTGTGAATGTGTTGAAGTAGACATCCCCAAACATCGCAATTGTTGGAGGTTCAGATGTCGTTAGATCGTTCCGTTTTCCTGTTCGCCGGCGCTATGGTCCTGCTGAGCGTCGCTTTGACCCAATGGGTATCGCCGCACTTTGTCTGGTTCACCTTGTTCATCGGCGCGAACCTGATCCAGTCAGCGCTGACCGGATGGTGCCCTGCGGCCAAGCTGTTCAAGATCATGGGCGTCAAGACCGGTTGTGCGTTCAACTGACCGCAGCCTAGCGCGAAAACCCCGGTTTTTGCGCCCAGGCCAGCGCATCGCGGATCATCTGTGGCAAGGTGGACCGCGTCGGCTTCCACCCCAGTTCCGTCATCGCGCGCACCGAACCGGACACCAAGGCCGCCGCGTCGCCTGCGCGGCGCGGCCCTTCGATCACCGGGACCGTGCGATTGGTCACCAAGCGCGACGCCTCGATCACCTGATGCACCGAAAACCCGACGCCAGAGCCAAGGTTGAAAGCCCGGTTGCCCCTGCCCGCCAAAAGCCAGTTCAACCCCAGCACATGCGCTTCGACCAGATCCATCACATGCACATAGTCGCGCACGCAAGTGCCGTCGGGCGTGGGATAATCGGCGCCATACACCGTCAGCGCCGGACGCCGCCCCTCGATCGCGTCCAGCATCAGCGGGATCAGATGGGTTTCGGGCCGGTGCTGTTCGCCCAGCTGCGCCTCGGGGTCCGCCCCCGCCACGTTGAAATAGCGAAAGATCACATGGTTCAGACCTGCCGAAGCACTGAAGGTGTGCAGCATCTCTTCGATCGCGCGTTTGGAGGCGCCATAGGCGTTGATCGGGCGCTGCGGGGTGTCTTCATCCAGCATCACACCATCCTGATCTCCGTAGGTGGCACAGGTGGATGAAAACACGAAATTCAGGCAACCTGAAGCCACCGCCGCTTCGATCAGGTTCAGCGCGCCGGTGACGTTGACGCGCCAATAACGGCCCGGATCGGTCATCGACTCGCTCACCAGCGACAGCGCGGCAAAATGCAGAACGGCGACGGGGCGGTAATAGGCAAAGGCCGCGTCCACGGCGGCGCGGTCCAACAGATCACCTTGCACAAAGGGGCCGAACTTTACCGCTTCCGCCCAGCCGGTGGACAGGTTGTCAAAGGCCACCGGAATAAATCCGGCCTGTGCCAACACCTTGCAGGCATGAGCGCCAATATAGCCCGCGCCCCCCGTCACCAATACATGCTGCATCTTCGCCGTCCCCTGCCCGCCATTTGGGGTGGTCAACCCCAACAGTTACAGGTGTTTGCAACAGTTCTCCCTGTTAGGTCCAGTGCTATCACGCCTTAAAACAGAAAGTCCGCATCGCTGAACTGTGTGGGCAGCAGACCGCCGCCATTTGCAGAAGTCAGGATCAACCTTTCGGTGCCATAGCTGATGTCTGCACCCGTTGCGGTGGCAAGGATGGTCAAGGCATCGCGGCTGTAAATCCGGCCCCAGTCTGACAGATCAATCCGGTCCACGCCGATCTGAAAATCTGTGATCCGGTCGGCTTGGCTGTCTTTGGCCAAGACGAACACATCTGCCCCCGCCCCACCCGTCAGCACATCCAGACCGCCGCCATCGTGGAGCCAATCGCTGCCCGCCCCGCCAGACAAAGTATCGGCACCCGCACCACCCAGAACGCGGTCATCAAGATTGCCCCCGGTCGGCCCATCCAGCCTTGGCCCCAGATTGGTCAGCGACAACCCAAACTGGGCGATCCGGTCGCCGCGCGCATCGACGACATAGAGCGTCACCTCATCGCCCAGCACCCGCGTTTCCAGCGCCGTCACCGCCGCAAGTCCTGCGCCCGTTTCCAAGGCAAAGCTGGCAAAAGGAATCAGGTGCCCACCGGGCAGCAGTTCCAGCACCAAGAGGCCCGCATCCGTGCCACCGGCGACGACAAAGGCCCGGCCTTTGGCCACAAACATATCCAGCGCCGCCACATCGGCAAACCGTGTGCTGCGGTCATCCATCACCTGATCGGCGACAAACATCACCCCCATCGGATTGATCCGCACCACCGACAGTGTCGATGAGCCGGTCGCG
Source organism: Pseudorhodobacter antarcticus (assembly GCA_945860375.1). The sequence continues at coordinate 3,585 of CAMAQR010000029.1, read as the reverse complement.
GCCAGAATGGCAAAGTCTTGCCCCGCCAGCGTGATCAGCTGCATTGCGGCGGGTCCGTTCACCGCAAGGCCACTTTGCGCGCCCAGACTGTCGATCCATTCCACAGCGCCACTGCCGGATATGCGGAAGCTGCTGATGCCATTCTCAAGCCCGGAGGCCACCAGAACCAGCCGGTCCGCCCCCATGGCGATGGACGCGATGTCGGTGACACCCGCCAGAAACGCCTTGGGGCCGTCGGCAATCTGGCCCAGTTGCGTCAACCCGCCGGTTTGGTCCAGGCGGAACAGACGCACGCCCGTCACGCCCCGCTGTGCGATCACGGCCAAATCGCCGCTGGCAAACTCCAGCACCTCCATCGCCACGACGCCAGACAGCCCGCCGGTGTCGGTCGCGGCCACCCCATTGCGGCCCGGCACCCCATCTGCGGCCAAGGGAGCATGACGCATCGGCGTAGAATAGGCGGAATGCATGAACAATCGCGGCAGACCCGTTGTGGACTGTATCGCCAGATCAGCTGCGCCTTGGGTGCCGATCACCGGGTCAGCCGCCGATGCCAAAGCCAGCGCTCCCAGCCCGATGTCCAGCGCACCCACCCAGTTTTCGGTGCGCGCCGAGTAGAGCAAACGGGCGTAGCCTGCGGTTTCCACGACGGCCAGACTGTCGGCAATCGCCGTAAACCCAAGCGTTTGGGCCAGATATGTCGTCACCGCCCGCAATTGCATTGTTGACCACTCCCACACAATCCACCCGGCCAACCTGCGGCGGGCTGCGATCATCGCCATGGGGACAATCGGGCAGAATTGCGGGTTTTCCCAACAGATCGACGCAAATCGTAAAAGGGAAAGTTTGATGATTAAGCCCCGCTTCACCTTTGCACACCCATTCTGGGTCTGGGGCAGATGTGGGTTGGATCATGGGCGTTATCACGGGCAACGGCACCGCTGTCACCGGTTTGGGTGGCGCTGCGGGTTACGGCGAAACGGTTTTGGACCGCGCGGACGCCAGCGCTGTGCGCATCGACGTCTCGGCGGTGTTTGGGCAAGGCTTCGCCATCGGCGGCGGCAACTTCAGCGCCGCGAACCTTTATGTCAGCACCGACGGGCTGATCTCTTTCGGCAGCGCCATTCTGGGCCTGCCCGCCAATCCCGGCGCGCTGAACCTGCCATTCATCGCGCCGTTTCTGGCGGATGTGGACACAAGACTGGACGGCGAGGGTGCCGAAAGTGGCCCGATCTGGGTGGACATCGACCCTGTGTCCGACGTGGTCAGCATCACCTGGGCCGATGTCGGGTTTTACCGCCGCAATGCCAGCCTGACCAACACCTTTCAGTTGCAGCTGTTTGATCGCGGCAACGGGGCCTTTGACGCGGTGTTCCGCTATCAGTCGGTCGCATGGACCTCTGGCGATCTGGAGGGGGGATGGGGTGGCACGGGCGGCACGGCGGCTTTCATCGGCTATGATCTGGGCACCGCCGCCCCGCCTGTCACCTTGGCCGCGTCTGGATCGGAGGGGGCGCAACTTGCCCTGCCACACACCCTTGGCAATACGGGCGTGGCGGGGGTGTGGGTGGTGTCTTTTGGCGCAGCCAGCGTGGCGCCGCCACCTCCCCCTCCCCCTCCCCCTCCACCACCGGGCGGTGCAAATACCCTTGTGGCAAGCGCGGCAGCCGAAACCTTGGCAGGCGGCGCCGGGTTTGATTTGGTCAGCTATGCAGGCAATGTCGCCGTGGTGGCTGATCTGGCCAATCCTTCGGCCAACACCGGGCTGGCGGCCGGTGACCAGTTTTTGTCCATCGAAGGCCTGATCGGGTCCAACCAGTCCGACACCTTGGGCGGCGACAGTGCGGGCAATCAGTTGGAGGGGGGCGCCGGGGCGGATGTGCTGCTGGGCCGAGACGGAGATGATACGCTGACGGGCGGCGATGGCAATGACACTTTGTCAGGGGGGCCGGGCAACGACACGCTGTCGGGCGGCGCGGGGTTCGACACGGCCAGTTTTGCCGATGCAATCGTGGCCGTTCTGGTCGATCTGGCTGCGGGCGGCGGTGGCGGCGACAGCCTGACCGGGATCGAAGCGCTGATCGGGTCTGACCATTCCGACACTTTGGCGGGCGACGCCCTTGCCAACCGTCTGGAAGGTGGTGCGGGCAACGACACCCTGATGGGTCGCGCAGGCGCGGATACGCTGATCGGTGGCAACGGCGACGACCTTTTGCAAGGCGGTGACGGCAATGACACCCTCACGGGTGGCGCGGGCAATGACACGCTGGATGGGGGCGCGGGGACAAACATTCTGACGGGCGGCGCGGGCATCGACTGGGTCAGTTATCACAGCGCAACCGCCGCCGTGACCGTCGATCTGACCAAGCCCGTGTTGAACAAGGGGGCGGCTTTGGGCGACCGCCTGCTTGAAATCGAGGGCGTGATCGGCAGCGGTTTTGCCGACATTTTGCGCGGTGGCGCGGGCAATGATCTGCTGGACGGCGGCGCGGCAGATGACACGCTTGCTGGCCATGCGGGCGCGGATCAGCTGTTCGGCGGCGCGGGCAATGATGTGCTGGACGGCGGTCTTGGGCCCGACACGCTGATCGGCGGCGACGGGTTTGACACGGCATCTTATGCCACTGCCACGGCTTTGCGCGTGGATCTGGCGACGCCGTCTGCCAACACAGGTGCCGCTTTCGGCGACGTGTTGACCGGGATAGAGGCGCTGATCGGCTCGGGTTTCGCCGACACACTGCTGGGCACAGATCAGTCCGATCAGTTGGACGGCGGCGCGGGCAATGACCTGCTGACCGGGCGCAGCGGCGGCGATCGGCTGCTGGGCGGTCTGGGCAATGACACCCTGATCGGCGGCGCGGGGGCCGACACGCTGATCGGTGGCACTGGCATTGACTGGGCGAGTTATGCCACCGCAACCTTTGGCCTGCGGCTTGACCTGACCACCGCCGCCCTGAACTCTGGCGATGCGGCGGGCGATGTGCTGACGGGCATCGAAGGCGTCATCGGATCGGGCTTTGCCGACACCTTGGCGGGCGACGCCTTGGCCAACAGCTTTGACGGCGGTGCAGGCAATGACCTTTTGCAAGGGCGCGCCGGTGCCGACACTTTGCTGGGCGATGCGGGTGCCGACACGCTGGAGGGTGGTGCGGGCGCGGATGTGCTGACCGGGGGCGATGGTTTTGATCTCGCCAGCTATGCCAATGCCACCAGCGCCGTGCGTGCCGATCTTGCCAAGCCCAAGTTGAACACCTCTGACGCCGCCGGCGACACCTACAACGGCATCGAGGGGCTGGTGGGTGGCAGTTTCGCCGATGACCTGCGCGGCGACGGGCTTGCGAACCTTTTGGAAGGGGGGGCGGGCCATGACCTGCTGTCGGGGTTCAGCGGCAATGACACATTGTTCGGCGGTGCGGGCCATGACACGCTGGACGGTGGCTACGGCGCTGACGTGATGGACGGAGGCGAAGGGTTTGACTGGGTCAGCTTTGCCTCTGCGGTGGCGGGTCAGGTGCTGGATCTGGCCACCCCCAGCCTGAACACCTACAGCGCCAAGGGCGACAGTTTTATCGGCATCGAGGCCAT
>CAMAQR010000028.1 GCA_945860375.1 Pseudorhodobacter antarcticus | reverse complement strand
ATCAGCCAGACCGAACTCAACGATGTGGCGCGCCTGATGAACCAGCGCCCCAGAAAAACGCTCGGGTGGAAAACACCCGAAGAAGCCATGGCCCAGGAAATCGCGGCCTTCAGATCAAACGTTGCACTTGAAGCTTGAATCCAAGCTGTGGAGGTTGGATCTGCTGTCAAAACGCTCGGCAATATCCTGGCGGTCAATAAAGTCCTTGTAGTCAGAAAACAGCTTCACCCTTTGCTGGATGATTGCAAAGTCGCTATCTTTAGGCTCGTTGTGCGGGCCTTCTAGCTGTGCGTTTGCTTCTTTCCATAGATCATACTGGACCCGGACCTCCGCAAGGAGCTCTTTACTCTTTGCATCGCGATACTTTGTTTTATGGCGTTCTTTCTGTTCGAGGTTCTGCCCATGAACAAATACTGCGCGGATTTTTAAGCTGGGTTCTTCCGGATCAACGTCAATGTCATCCCGCACTTCAACTTCTTCAAACAGGTCCTTATCGCTCATTTTCTTCAAGGTGCTTTCTTGCGTGGTTGGCCAAGTGGTAGCTGAGAAGCGGCGGAACAGCATTGCCAATCTGGTTATACTGGCAGAGATGAAGCTCATCTGTTCGGTCCTCTCTCGACAGCAGCTTCGTGCTCACCACCGTGGGTTTACCAGAGAAGCGATACCAATCCGGGAAGGATTGCAAGCGCGCCCCTTCGCGTGGTGTAAAGTTTCGGTGCGAAAATGGATGAACAAAGTTGGCGTAGAAACTTGCCGGGATGGTGTGGCAAGGCTTGTCAGGGTGCATTCGCCTGTTGTTCTGTGAGAACGATTTGCCCGAGATGGCGGAATAGTCACCCCTCTTCCGGGCTTGGTGTTCCTCAGGGGCATCCATTCCGGATTGTCCCCATTGAAGATGGGAGAAACGATCCACCAGTCGAGCGCTGTGCCTCATGGCAACATGGTTGAAAGTTTCCGAGCCCCCGGCCCGCAGCAACGCTTGATAGTCATTGTGGGGAGGGACTTCTAATTCAACGTTCTCTGAACCTTCGCGGGCTTGTATTTGTGGAAGGTCGCTGATGGCTTCCCATGTCGTGACATATGGTATGAGCGGTGTTTCTAGGAGGTCAAGTTGTCCCGCCTTACTGGCACCGTGTGTCGGCTTGGGAAAAGTCCACTTTCCTGATTTGACGCCCACCACAAAGAGTCTGGGTCGCAACTGTGGAACGCCAAAGCTTTGGGCTTCCAACACGGTCCAAGTTACGTTGTAACCAAGTTGCTCGAACTCTGACGCGATCAGGTCAACCACAAATTGCCCGCACTTGGCCTTCCGCTTTAGTAGGCCCGGCACATTCTCAAGGATAATCAGATCAGGTGCTGAAAGTGACACTGCCCGCACAAATTCCATAAACAGCGTGTTTCGAGGGTCAGTCGGATCGCCAGCCTTGAGGTTTGCAATCGAATAGCCTTGGCAAGGCGGGCCACCCACAATAACTCGTGACCCGCTGCATGCAGCTTTCAGGTCAGCGTCGGAAATCTCCGTCAGGCTTGCCTTGATGACATTCGTGCCTGTGTGGTTCTCCGAAAGGGTTTCACAAGCCCAAGCGTCAATCTCGATTGCAGATTGAACGTGGTATCCAGCCGCCTCGAATCCCAAGCTAAATCCGCCAGCGCCTGCAAACAGGTCCGTTACATTGATCTTTGCTTCACCTGGCTTGCTCCATGCCTTGGTAAAGGTATCAGCCGGAACCACGACTGACCTTGCATCAGACCTCACAGGGGTTCGGTCACCTAGGAACGCTGGGCTGCTGATGTTCATTCTTCATTCGCCTTCTGGAGTCGAGCGTTCTGCAAGATGGTGATGGACTTCAGCCTGTATGCCCTACTTCATCTTGTGGAAGCAACGCAAATGTCGCCTAAGGATAGCGTAACAGGTGCAAGGAATGGTAGGCCCACTGGGATTCGAACCCAGACTGTGCGGATTTTAAGTCCACTCTCTCTACCGGTTGGAGTATGGGCCCCTGCTCACGTCTTTATCGCCTCACTTCACATCGTTCAATCGGGCATAGATGGCTTATGTATGGCTGTCGCCGAACAAAAGTTCCTTAAGGCTATGTAATCATTACTATTTTCGCAACAGAAAGCAGGATTTTAAGTCTCATGTGTCTACCATTTCACCACGCGGGCAGCGGGGATGCGCGCCACCATAGCCGCACCGGCGGCAAGGTAAAGGGCCGCCGCATCTTCGCCGCACTGCCGCAATTGACAGCACCAAAATCCCTGCGCCATATGGGGGCGAGAGTTTGCAGGGGTATCCAATGAAGAAAATCTATCCCACCGCCGCCGCGGCGCTTGAGGGGGTGTTGTTTGACGGCATGCTGATTGCCAGCGGTGGCTTCGGCCTCTGCGGCATTCCGGAACTGCTGATCGCGGCCATTCGCGACGCGGGTACCAAAAACTTGACCGTCGCCTCCAACAATGCGGGCGTGGACGGCTTTGGCTTGGGTCAACTGTTGGAAACGCGGCAGGTCAAGAAGATGATCTCTTCTTACGTCGGTGAAAACGCCGAATTCATGCGGCAGTACCTTTCGGGTGAGCTGGAGCTGGAATTCAATCCGCAGGGCACTTTGGCCGAACGGCTGCGCGCCGGCGGGGCGGGCATTCCGGGCTTTTACACCGCGACAGGTGTGGGCACCGTGATTGCCGAGGGCAAAGACCACAAGGATTTCAACGGCCGCACCTATATTCTTGAAACAGGTATCGTCGCCGACCTGGCCATCGTCAAAGCGTGGAAGGCCGACCCGTCGGGCAACCTTGTCTTTCGTAAAACGGCACGCAATTTCAACCCACCCGCCGCAACATCGGGCAAAATCTGCGTGGTCGAGGTGGAAGAAATCGTGCCGCTGGGGTCGCTGGACCCGGACACCATCCACCTTCCGGGCATTTACGTGCACCGCATTGTGCAAGGCGCGCATGAAAAACGCATAGAAAACCGCACCACCCGTAAGCAGGAGCAGTAAGATGTGGGACCGCAACCAGATGGCCGAACGCGCCGGGCGCGAATTGCAAGACGGCTGGTATGTGAATCTTGGCATCGGCATCCCCACGCTGGTGGCCAACTATATCCCGCAAGGGGTTAACGTGACCTTACAGTCGGAAAATGGCATGCTGGGCATGGGGCCCTTCCCGTTTGAGGGCGCAGAAGACGCCGATCTGATCAATGCGGGCAAGCAAACCATCACCGAACTGCCGCAGACCGCCTATTTCGACAGCGCTCAGTCCTTTGCGATGATTCGCGGCGGCAAGATTGCCATGGCGATCCTGGGAGCGATGGAGGTGGCCGAAAACGGCGATCTGGCCAACTGGATGATCCCCGGCAAGCTGGTCAAGGGTATGGGCGGCGCGATGGACTTGGTTGCAGGCGTCGGCCGCGTGGTGGTGGTGATGGATCACACCAGCAAACACGGTGAGTCCAAGGTGTTGAAAGCCTGCACTCTTCCGCTGACCGGACGCGCTGTCGTCAACCGCATCATCAGCAATATGGGCGTGCTTGACGTGGTGCCGGGCGGTTTGCGCATCGTTGAATGCGCCGATGGGGTGACAGAGGCCGAGTTGCGCGCCGCCACCGAAGCGACCATCGTCGACTGACCATCGTCGCCAAGATATTCTTGGGAGAACGCGGCAAGGGGGGGCAAGCGCCCCCCTTATTCGTCAGGTCAACCGCCCGCCGCGATCACTTTGAACACGCAGGGGTCCGTGACCAGCTCTGGTGGCGTCTGACATAGCCCCTGCGCCACCTGCCATGCGGCCAGCACCTTGGGCACATAGTCGCGCGTCTCTGCATAAGGGGGCACGCCGGAATTGGCCTGAACCGCGCCCTCTCCGGCGTTGTAGGCGGCAATCACCATCAATGGATCGCGGTCAAAATTGGTCATCAGCCAATCCAGATAGGCCACACCGCCCTTGATGTTCTGCACCGGATCGGTCGAATCTGTCACGCCAAAGCGGCTGGCCGTGGCCGGGATCAGTTGCATCAGACCCTGCGCCCCCGCAGTGCTCAGAGCATCGGGCTTGCCCGCGCTTTCAATGCCAATCACCGCCAGCACCAAGGCAGGCGACACCTGCGTGCCAATCGTGGCTTTCAGAATTTCGGTGCCATAGGTCTCGGCGATTTCCTGCATGTGCTGCATCCGGGGCGCAGAAACGCTGGACCCACCCGGCCCCTGCGACAGCGACGCCATTGCCAGCGGGAACCGGCCCGCCACCTGATCGGTCTGGGTTGGCACCACCTGCCAGAACCAGTCATACTTTGCGCCGGCAGGTGCCGTTGGCGTCGCCGGACCAACCGCTGCGGGCTGCTGTGCCACCACGGGCAGTGCCGCCAGAAGACGCGCCTGTTCCGCCGGGTCGATCTGCACCGTGATTCGCTTGCCGGGCAGCCCGGCGCCAACCTTCACCCGTTTGAAGCTGAAATCGCTGGGCTTTTCGGCCAATGCGGCAAAGGGAATCGTCAGGCAAAAGCCCGTGCACAGCAGTGACAGCGCAAGTTTTGGTGCCCGTTGCATCGCGTTGGATGCCGCCTGATTTGGAATCGTTGGTGAAACTGTCGCAGAATCACAGATCATGCGCCATGCTGTCATGCCCAGATCAAGGCAATTTTGCCAGAATTGACCCAAAAGCAACGGTTCAGTTTGATCGGCAGATCCGTTTACTATCTTTTCTTCATAGTGATAACAACGGCTTAGATAGATATTTCAAGTTTTTCCCACTGCGCTGAAAATGCCGCTTTCGGACCCAACTGCCGCCACGATCACAGGGCCATATAGGGTCATACCGAACGGCACCGGATGTGAAACAGAGGTCACGCCCAAAAAGGTACGGAGCGGTAGCAACCTGAGCAAATCCTGGGAAAGGGACTGAACTATGAAATTGCTGAACATCCTGAAGAACTTCAAATCCGACGAATCTGGCGCCGTGACCGTTGACTGGGTCGTTCTGACCGCAGCCATCGTGGGTCTGGGTCTGGCTGTCATGACCAGCGTTGGCTCGGGCGTGACCGGGCTTGGCGCTGATATCTCGTCCGATCTTGGCGGCCGCTCCTTGGGCTACGGCACGACCACCACCCCGTAATCTGATCTCAGATTTCACATGAACAGGTGAGGGCCGCATCCGGGACGGGGTGCGGCCTTTTCCATTTGGATAGGTGCAAGCTTTTATCCGGCAAAGCCAAACCGCGCCAAATCCCGCCTGCCGTCTGGATCAACCCGCCCGAGAAAACGGGGGCAGTCCAAGCCTCAACTCAAAACCCCGCTGGCTCAAAACCCCACTGGCTCAAAACCGTTGACAGATTGCGTCGGGCCTTTTCAAAAACGTCAACCCGCTGAACCCACAGCCGTCTCGAACCGCTTGCGGTGCCGGTGGCACCAAAGCCGAATATCCAAGCGTCATCTTGTCCCGCCCATCTGCGTAACAAAGCAAAAGCAGAGCGCCGGACGATTTGCCTCACACGGGGATGACCCGAAATCCACAGCCAGAATTGGCTCACGTTTCGGTGAAAGAACCGGGTCAGTTCCGAATGAAAATCAACGACCGTGCTTCACAAGTCACCTTGCAAGGCTTCGAACAGCCGGGCGACCGCCTCGGCGCCGGGGTCGATATGGCCCTTCAGCTTTTCGGCGTTTACATAAGCGGCGCGGCCGGCCTTGGCCACTGACAGGGTCGCGGTATAGTCGGCGCCCTTGCGAGCGGCGGTGGCTGCCGCAAGGAGGCCGTCATCCAGTGCTGCAAGCGCCGGGTGAAGCGCATCGATCATGGTGCGATCCCCCGGCTTTGCCCCGCCGATTTCCTGCATGCGCTCCAACCCCGCCTGCAGTGCGGCCCGCATCGTCAACCCGCTGGAGGCGGCATCGCCTGCTGCGGCAAAGAAGATGGCAAGAAGCACCCCAGAGGATCCGCCCATCGTCTGGCTCAGTTCCAGTCCGATGGCGCGATACAACTGGGTCGGATCGGCAAGCGGCAGTTTGTCCATGGCGCCAAGCAGCGCGCCCGCCGCACCTGCAAGGGTGGACCCTGTATCGCCGTCACCGGACTTGGCATCCAGCGCGTTCAGATCCGACTCCATCGCGATCATGATGTTGCAGCAACGGGCAAGAAAGTCGCGCGTGGCCTTGTGGTCAGAGGCAAGTGGGCGGATCGGCGTAAGACCGTCGGGAAGTGCCCGTTTCAGCGGTGCGGCGACCAATTGGCACCCAGGCCAGGCCGACATTGCAACCTTTCCCAGCAGACCGTCCTCGTCTGCCGGCGTCAGCGGCAGGATCGAAATCGACACCCCACGCATGTCAAGTGAGGTCATCATTGTCGCCGGGCCAATGATGTACTTGATCTTTTTGCCCAGATCCGAACGGAGAAGTTCGAACGCCAGAACCGACATTTCCAGCACCGACGCCGCGCCGAGATTGTTGAGCAGGGCGACATAGGTGGTATCGTCAGCTTGGGCAGAAAGTTTTTCGATCATCGCGCCCATGGCCTGTTCGGCATCGGTGAAATCGATCTGCTGAACCCCGGGTTCGCCGTGGATGCCAAGGCCAAGCTCTGCCTTTCCCTTGGCGATGCGGTCCTCTTTGGCGGAACCGGGCACCGTGCAGGTGTCCAGCGACATGCCGATCGACCTTGTGCCTGCGATCACCCGATCCGCAGCGCGGGTCACGGCGGCAAGGTCATGGCCTTTTTCGGCAAGATCACCGGCGATCTTGTGGACGAACAGCGTTCCGGCCAGACCGCGTGATTGCGGCAGGTGCGGCAGGGCGATGTCATCATCAACGATGACCATGTTGACCTTCAGGCCAAAGGCGCGCGCCCGTTCAGCCGCGAGGCCGAAGTTCAGCCGGTCGCCGGTGTAATTCTTCACCACCAGAAGGCAGCCCGCAGGTCCGGTTACCGCCAGGATCCCGGCCAAAACCGCGTCGACCGACGGCGAGGCGAACACATCGCCGCACACGGCTGCCGTCAGCATGCCCGGCCCGACGAACCCGGCATGCGCGGGTTCATGACCCGATCCACCGCCCGAAACCAGTGCCACGCGCGATTTGTCCCAATCGGCGCGCAGCACCACCCGGATGTGCGGATATCCGTCCAGCCGGACCAACCGCCCGCCCGATGCCATCAAAGTCCCGTCAATCGCCTCGGTGACGATGTTTTCGCGTTTGTTCATGAATTGGGTCATTTTGGTGTCCTTAAACAATTCGCGCGCCAGTTGCGTCAAAGTAGAACGCGTTCTGCGGCTGGATTTTGACGATATCGCCCGATTTCAGCTGCGTATGGGCGTCTGTGACTGTGATCAGATCCTGATTTTTGAACGACAGGTGCAAGCGGGTCTGGTCGCCCAGGTGTTCCACCCGCTTGACAAGACTGGGGTGCCCCTCGCCCTGCCTGATGTGTTCGGGGCGCAATCCGATGTGGGTGGCGCGACCGGGGGCCGGGCCAAACAGATCGGCGGGTAGAATGTTGATATGCGGCTGACCCAATCGCCCGGCGGCATAAATGCTGACGGGTTGTTCGTAGATCTCGCGCGGTGAACCGAACTGCACGAGACGACCTTGGTCAAGCACCCCGACATGGGTGGCCATCGTCATCGCCTCGACCTGATCGTGGGTGACATAAAGGAACGTCGCGCCCAGATTGGCCTGAATGTTCTTCAATTCAACCCGCAGATCGGCGCGCAATTTGGCGTCCAGACTGCTGAGGGGTTCGTCCATCAGATAGACGGCTGGGTTGCGCACCAAGGCGCGACCGATCGACACCCGCTGCATCTCGCCCCCGGACAAGGCGGTGGCTTTGTTGTCCAGTTTGTGGCTGATCTGCAGGATCTCTGCCACCTCGGCCACTTTGCGGGTGATTTCGGCACGCGGGGTCCGCAACAGCGGCGATTTAAGCGGAAACTCCATGTTTTCCCGAACGGTCAAGTGCGGGTAAAGCGAGTATTGCTGAAACACCATTGCGACATTGCGCTGCGCCGGGGTGAAGCCCTGCATGGATTGCCCACCGATCTGCACGCTGCCGCGGTCGGGTGCGTCCAAGCCCGACACCATGCGCAACACGGTGGTTTTTCCGGCCCCGGTTGGGCCAAGCAGCACAACGAAAGAACCATCGGGGACTGACAATGACACATCTTGCAGCGCTGCGGTCGTGCCGAAGGATTTTGAGACGTTCTGCAAAAGCACTTCAGCCATGGTTAAGAACCTTTTGATTTGCCTTTGACACCAGAGCCAGGCCATTGGAGCCGAACAGCGAGATGGACCGGGCATCAAACCGCAGGCCCGTTGTGTCCCCAATACGCACCGCAAGATCTGACCCGATGCGCGCCTTTACTGCACCCAAGGGCGTGTCGAGCGTGATGATCTGGGTGGTTCCAAGATATTCCGCTGCCACGATGCGGCCGCGATAGCCTGCCGCATCATCCAGATGCACATGCTCTGGGCGCACCCCGAACGTGAGATCGCCGTTTGTGCCAGTAAGCATTTCGGGCACTTCGATGGGGATGTCCTGCAGCTGAACCGATGTCGCGCCGTTGCCAACCATATCGTTGAACCCCAACAGGTTCATTGCGGGCGAGCCGATGAACCTTGCCACAAAGGTGGTGGCGGGCCAGTCGTAAATGTCTTGCGGGCGGCCGAATTGTTCAACGACGCCGTGGTTCATCACCACGATCTTGTCGCCCATCTGCATCGCCTCCAGTTGGTCATGCGTCACATAGACTGTCGTGGCCCCCATCCGGTCGTGCAGGGCGCGCAGTTCCTCTGCCATGCGTTCGCGAAACTCGGCATCCAACGCGCCCAGCGGTTCATCCATCAAAAAGCAGGCAGGATCGCGCACGATCGCGCGGCCAAGTGCCACCCGCTGGCGGTCGCCGCCTGACAGCCCGCCGACAGGTTTGTCGAGAAGACGGGTGATGCCCAGTATCTGCGCAACCTCGGCCACCTTGGCGCGGACCTGATCACGGGGCATGCCTTGGCTGACCAGCGGATACGAGATGTTCCGGCGCACGTTCATATGCGGGTAAAGCGCGAACATCTGGAATACAAAGGCGATGTCGCGCTGGCTGGCGGGTTTCTGGCTGACCTCTTCGCCGTTGATGTAAATCTCGCCCGAGGTCGGCAGTTCCAGCCCGGCGATCATGCGCAGCGTGGTGGTCTTGCCGCAGCCCGAGGGGCCAAGCAGCATGAAAAACTCGCCATCCTCAATGGTGAAGCTTGATGATTGTACAGCGGTGAAGGCGCCGAATTCCTTGCGGATGTTCTTGACGACGATCTGGGCCATCTGGCTACTCCGGGAAATGGCTGACGATGATGAACATCACCGTGCCGGTCAGCGTGACGGGAAACGACCAGGTGAACAGCACCAGCGCAAACGGCTGCATCAGCATCACCACGCCGAGGGCGATGAGGATCGAGGCCAGCATTTCCCACGGGCCGCGGCGCAGGGTTAAAAGTCCCATCAGAAACCCGCTCATGCCAGCACCCTTTCCGTCTTCGCATCCTTCAGGGCCAAGGCCAGTTCAGCCTCAAGGCGTGCGACCAGATCACCCGCCGGTTCAACCCGGTCGATCTGGCCCACACCAGTCCCGGCATAATTGCAGGCGGCCCATACATCCCCGGTTGCGTCCTGCCCGGGCTGGCTTTCGGAATAGCGTGGAACATCCGCGCCATTCTGGCGGAAAACAACGTCCCCTTCGCCCGGACGGTGCGGCGGTTGTGGGCAGCCAGCGGCCTCCCATGCAGTGAAGGTGGTGTTGCGCAGCACGCGGTGCATGGCGTGGGGCCAGCCAATCTCGAAACAATTGGTGAATACGGTGTCATCGGCTGAAGCTGCAACCAGCGCGGCCTTGGTGACGTCATGTGCTGCCGCCTCAACGGTGGCAAGGAAGCGTGTGCCCATCATCGCACCGGCAGCGCCACCCGCGATGCAGGCCGCGATGTCGCGCGCGGTGGCAATGCCACCGGCGGCCACAACCGGGATATCACCCGCTTCCATCAGCACCATCGGCAGCAATCGAGCCAGCGGTGTCGTGCTCTGGACATGCCCGCCCGCCTCGAACCCTTGGGCGATCAGGAAATCTGCGCCTGCGTCGCAGGCTTTGCGGGCGGCCCCAGCACTGCCGACTTGAACCCCGACCCGAGCACCGCCGCGCTGGGCCTGCGCGATCAGCGCCGCGTCGATGCCCCAGGAAAAGGTGACAACCGCTGCACCCGCAGACAATGCTTCGTCCAGACCTTCAACCGGGAAATGCAGCACGAAATTGACCAGAAAGGGCGCCCCCCCGGATGCCAACCGGGTGGCAGCGACCACTTCGGCAATATGAGCCGGGTCGGCTGAACTCAGCGCCAGCCCCCCCAGACCGCCCGCGCGCGCGACAGCCGAGGCAAGCGCAACTGTCGCGGCCGATCCGATGGGCGCCTGGATGATCGGCAGGCGCTGGCCGGTCAGCGCAAGAAGAGCCTGCACCTGCGTTGGGAAAGCTTGGGTCATTTGCGCACCGCCCCGAATGTGATGCCCCGCAACAGGTGTTTGCGCAGCAAGATGGTGAACACCATGATCGGCACGAGGAATATCGTGGCCCCGGCGGCAACGGCGGGCCAATCTTTGCCCCCCGTGCCGATGATGGTGGGGATGAACGGTGGCGCGGTTTGGGCGGTGCCCGAGGTCAGCAGGGCCGCAAAGGCATATTCGTTCCACGCAAAGATCAGGCAGAAAATCGCGGTCGAGGCGATGCCGGTGGCTGCCTGCGGCAGCACAACCTTGGTGAACGCCTGAAACCTTGTGTAGCCGTCGATCAGCGCCGCCTCTTCGTACTCCACCGGGATTTCGTCGATGAACCCTTTGAGCAGCCAGACCGACAGCGACAGGTTCACGGCGGTATAAAGCAGGATCATGCCAAGATGCGTGTCAGACAGGCCAAGCTGGCGATACATCAGGAAAATCGGGATGGCGACGGCGATGGGGGGCATCATCCTTGTCGACAAGATGAAGAACAAAAGGTCGTCTTTCAGCGGCACCTTGAACCGGCTGAAGGCATAGGCGGCGATGGTGCCGAGGAAGACCGACAGGAAGGTGGACCCAAAGCCGATGATGACCGAGTTCAGGAACCGCTCGCCATATTTCGACGGGCCGGTGATGACCATGTCATACTGGCGCACGATGCGGTCATAGAAGGTGTCGGGCGGCGGCAGGGCGGCCAGATCCTCGGGCGTTACACGAGAGCGGGAGGTGAAAAGGTTCACATACCCCTCGAGCGAGGGTTCAAAGAACACCTTGGGCGGATAGGCGATGGCGTCTTGCGGCGTCTTGAACCCGGTCGCGATGATCCAAAACAGTGGGATCAGGGTCACGGCGGCATAAAGGATGACCAGAAATCCTGCGATCCACTTTTGACGGCCCGACGGTTCGGTGATGGAAAAGCTGCTCATCTGTCTTTGACCTTGTTGAGTGCCTTGACATAGATCGAGGCCAGACCGAACACCGTGACGAACAGGATCACGGCATAAGCCGAGGCATAGCCGGTGCGCCACTTTTCAAACGCCTCCCGTTTCAGGTCTATGGACGTCAGCAGAGTGGTTGAGCCGGGCCCACCGCCTGTCAGTTGGATGACCAGATCGAACATCTTGAAATTCTCGATACCGCGGAACAGCACGGCCAGCATCAGAAAGGGCAGCACCATCGGGATGGTGATGGTCCAGAACTGCCGCCATTTGCTGGCCCGGTCACATTCCGCCGCCTCATAGATGCTGGAAGGGATCGAGCGGAGGCCCGCGAGGCAAATGAGCATGACAAAGGGCGTCCACATCCAGGTGTCGACAATCACGATGGCCCAGGGGGCAAGGGCGACATCGCCGATCATCGAGAAACTGGCGGGATCAGTACCGGACAGGAACTGAATGAAATAGTTGAAGAGGCCGATTTGCGGTTGGTAGAGAAAGGTCCAGAAGTTGCCGACGACGGCGGGCGACAGCATCATGGGCAACACGATCAGCGTGGTCCACAAATCGTTGCCCCGGAATTTCTTGTTGATGAGGTAAGCAAGGGTGAAACCGATAAGCACCTGCAGCACGATGGTCCAGATCAGGAAATGCGCGGTGGATTGCAGGGCGATCCAGGTGTCCTCATCCGTCAGGATCTTGCGGTAATTCTCGAGCCCCACAAACTCGACCTCGTTGTTGGGCCGGTTGGTGCGGAAATTGGTCAGGCTCAGGCGGACGGTCCAAATCAGCGGGAAGATGTTGACGGCCAGAAGCAGGAAAATCGTGGGCGCCACGAACAACCAGGCAATCGCCCGGTCCGACAAACCCCGTATGCGATGGGCAAGCTGAGGGGGCGTGGCAGACGCCACGCGGTGTGCCAGGGGATCAGTCATGATTCGGGGGCTTTCCTGAGGGCTATGGCTTTGCAAGGATGCGCGAGGCCCTGTTGACCCTCAAGGGCCTCGCGTTTGGTGCTGCCCGCCAGAGCGGGAGGGGGCGGGCAGCAATCGGGTCAGAGCTTGCCTTCTTCTTCGAAGGTCGCGGTCCAGTCGGCAACCAGACCGTCAAGCGCCTCTTTCGCGGTGCCCTGGCCTGCAACAACATAGTCGTGGAACCGCTTTTGCGAGGCCTGCAGCAAGCTTGCGTAAGCGGGTTCAGCCCAGAAGTCCTTCACGATCGCCATGCTGTCGAGGAAGGTCTGGGCATAGGGCGCAGAGGCCACGAAGCCCGGATCTTCCACCACGGCACGCAGCGCCGAGAAGCCACCCAGTTTCCACCACTTGGCCTGAACTTCAGGTTGGGCGAACCACTTGATGTAGGTCAGCGCCGCCTCTTGCTTTTCGGATGCAGCCACAACCGAGATGCCCTGACCGCCCAGTTGCGCGAATCTGTCACCGTTCGGACCGGCTGGGTTCGCGAAGTATCCGGTCACATCGCCGCCAACGGTGGCGTCGGTGTCAAAGCCGGGCCAGGTGAAGGCAAAGTTCATCTGCAAGGCAACCTGCCCCGATTTGAACGCATCGACCGCCTCGCCCATATAGCTGTTGGACGAACCGGGCGGGGTGCAGCAATCATAAAGCCCCTTATAGAATTCCAGACCGGCAACAGCGCCTTCGGAGTTTACAAAGCCTTCCATGTCATAGGGCTTGTCGGGGTTGTCGTATTTGAAGCCAAAGCTGTAAAGCACGTCCATCGCACCCATCGTGATGCCTTCAGACCCGCGCTCGGTGTAGATCGAGGCGCCGTAGACGGTCTTTCCGTCAATGTCGCGGCCTTGGAAGAATTCGGCGATTTCCTTCAATTCGGCGAAGGTCGCGGGCACGGCCAGATCGCGGCCATACTTTTCCTTGAACGCGGCCTGAATGTCCGGACGTGCGAACCAATCCTTGCGGTAGGTCCAGCCGACCACGTCGCCAAAGGCTGGCAGCGACCAGTAGTTCGGGGTGCCCTTGGGCCATTCGGAATAGCCGGTCACGGTGGCGGGGATGAAAGCATCCATCGAAATGCCGTTGGCATCGAAGAAGTCGTTCAGTTTGACATACTGGCCATTCTCGGCCGCGCCACCGATCCACTGGCTGTCGCCGATCAGCAGGTCGCACAGTTTGCCGCCCGAGTTCAACTCGTTCAGCATGCGGTCGGCAAAGTTGGTCCACGGCACGAATTCGAAGGACATCTTGTTGCCCGACTGCGCCTCGTAATCCTTGCTCAGTTCGATCAAGGCGTTCGCCGGGTCCCACGCGGCCCAGCACAGGGTCAGGTCTTCGGCCTGCGCAGCATTTGCGCCGACAAGGATCGCAAGCGACGCAGCGGTCGCCAGTAGTTTAGCGTTCATTTTCAGCCTCCCGGTTGCAGGTCACGGCCTCCTCGCCACGACTCGATGCTGCAGAAATGGTATCTGAGGTGCGCACCTCAAAACAAGCAAATTTTAGGTGCGCACCTCAGAATTGTTGCAAGCAACGGAAGTTTCAGTGAAAAGACAAAACAGGACGGGGATGAGACAGATGCTGCCGACAACAAAAGACGTGGCAACTGCGGCTGGGGTCAGCCTTGCGACGGTTGATCGGGTGCTGAATGATCGGGGCGGCGTGCGTCGGGTTACGGTTGAACGCGTCAATAAAGCCATTGAAAAGCTTGGATTTACGCGAAACCTCGTCGCTGCAAATCTGGCACGCGGCAAAAGCTATCACTTTGTGTTCCTGCTGCCGCGAACCGGGGATCAGTTTATGGACGGGCTGATTGCGCGAATCGCCGAGTGCAATCTGGCCTTTGCGGGAGAGATGGTGCAGGCCGATGTGTTGCGCATCCACGAAAGCGATCCGTACCAGATTGCCAACCTGTTGGGAGCGCTAGACCACGATCAGATTGATGGCGTGGCGATCATGGCGCCGGAATCCCCGCAGGTCCGCGATGCCAAGGCCCGACTGGTCGAACGCGGCATCGATACGGTCAGTTTCATCGCCGGTCAGATCACCAACGTCCATGAGGACTTTGTCGGCATCGACAACTATGCGGCAGGGGCAACAGCCGGACGGTTGATGGGGCGATTTTCAGATCACGCGCCGGGAAAGATTCTTGTCATCGCCGAAACCATGCATGCCCGTGACAGTCTGGAACGCCGCCTTGGTTTCGATGCGGTCGTCAATTCCGATTTCCCGCATTTGTCGGTGCTGCCTTCGCTGGAAACCTATGGCGACCGCGAGCGAACCGAGCGGGTCATCCGCACATCCTTCGCCGGTCATGGCGATATCATTGGGGTCTATATCCTGAGTTCCGAGGCGCGCCTGCCACTTGAAATCGTGCTGGGCGCCGCGACCGCGCGCAGACCCGTGGTTATCGCGCACGAGCGCACGCCGTTCACCGAAGTGGCCCTGCAGTCCGGGCAGATCGACGCGCTGATCACCCAAGACCCTGGCCATCTGGTGCGCAGCTCAATCAGGATCTTGCGTGCACGCAAGGACCGGCGCGAAATTCTCAGCTCGCAGGAAAAGATCAGGATCGAAATACTGATCAAGGAAAACATTTGAAGTGCCAATTGCCACTGAGATCTGACCCGGCATTGCCACCGGGAATTGACCCGCCCAGTGACCATGATTGCGACGTCATGCTGTTGTCCGCGTCCATTTCATTTTCGCTGTTTTGGAGCTTGCCTTGAAGCGACAGCTGTCATTGCCGGTCTGCAAAATGTGGCAACGATAAGGGAGGCGAATAAGCGGCGCGGTCGTGATTCTGGCATCGCCAGATACGCTTGCCCGTTCGCTCCGCTCAGGTTCCAGAACCACGCGATTTTCCTGCATCTGAACCTGCGCGATACCATCGCCTCGGGATTTCAGCGACTGAAGATATCCCTGCGACAAGCAAGCCGCGATGGTGGAGAAGATTTCCCTGCCACGTTATGGCGACCGGCGCGCGCGCCAGCTTTCAGGCGGCCAGATGCAGCGCGTGGCATTGGCCCGCGCGCTGTTCCTGAAACCTAGGCTGCTGCTGGACGAACCCTTGGCGTGCTGGACATGCCATTGCGCGAACAGATGCGGTTGGAACTGCGGCTGTCGCAGCAAAAGCTGGCGATCCCCTTTGTTCTTGTCACCCGTGACACCGCAGAGGCGCTGACCCTGTCAGACCGGACCCCCGTGCTGGGGGCAAGGCGCGGGGGATAATGCCGCAAGCAGCCTCTTGCCGGGACAGCCGGTGTGGTTCAGCTGGGAGGGCGACGCGGTTCTGGCGCGCGACGTCTGTGCGATGCCGGTACGACCCAAGGAAAAGGGCTGCCCGTTGAATGGTGCAAGCCGATCCCCGAAACCGGCCAAGATCAGCCGCGCTGCGGCTGAGGCCCAATCGCCGCAGTCGCGATCTGCTGGCAGGGCATCACCGGGTCCCGGTTTCATGCCGCGATCTGCAGCCGCAATAAGCAGGCAGTCTGGCAGTCTGGTTGGCCTTCCGCAACGATTTCAGGGCCTGCGAGGTTTACCGCTGGCCCGTTGGCGACATGGATGACGAACGGCTGGAGGCGACTGTCGCAATCATCACTGAAATGATTACGGATCCCGGATATACAGGCCGCGATCCGGTTAAAACGGCGCTAAGCATCGAGGCGCTTTGTGATGGGCTATGGATGAACCTGCTGCTTCGCTCTTTGGACTGTCGTCGTACCGTCTGCCGCATGCCGGCGATAAACGTGATCGCCGTCTTGGTCCCCAAACACTTTCAGATGGCCCCTGACGACAAGAAAGGACCAACAGAATGACCCGCGACCCCCGCTTTGATATCCTGTTTCAGCCTGTGAAGATTGGTCCGGTGACCACGAAGAACCGCTTTTATCAGGTGCCCCATTGCACAGGCATGGGCTGGGTGCGACCGCGCACGCTGGCCGAAATGCGGGGTGTCAAGGCCGAGGGCGGTTGGGGCGTGGTCAATACAGAATATTGCTCGATCCACCCGGTCTCGGACGATCAACTTTACATCAGCGCAACGCTTTGGGATGACAGCGACGTCCGCGCGCACCGGCTGATGACCGACAAGGTGCACGCGCATGGCGCACTGGCGGGGGTGGAACTGTGGTTCGGCGGCGCGCGGTCGGCCAACCTGGCCACGCGGCTGGTTTCCTTCGATGTGGCTGCGATGCCCAATGCCGTTGGCCATCCGTTCCAGACCCGCGCGATGGA
Organism: Pseudorhodobacter antarcticus; assembly: GCA_945860375.1. Next base: position 34,140 of record CAMAQR010000028.1, on the reverse strand, counting down.
CAAAGAGGATATCCGCAACTTTCGCCGCTGGCATCGCAATGCCGCGCTGCGGGCAAAGGCGGCCGAGTTCGACATCGTCTATGTCTATGCCACCCACGGCTACCTGCTGGCGCATTTCCTTGACCCCGAAACCAACACGCGGTCGGATGAATACGGCGGGTCGCTGGAAAATCGCACCCGCCTCGTGCGCGAGATGATCGAAGAAACGAAAGAGGCTGTCGGTGACCGCTGTGCCGTGGCCGTGCGATTTGCCGCCGATGAACGCACCGGCGAGGATGGCGTACCTATCATTGGTGAGCGGCGCGAGATGTTTGCGATGATGGCCGAGATGCCCGACCTGTGGGACATCAACATTGCCGACTATTCGCTGGAAATGGGCGCGTCGCGCTTCGTCAAGGAAGGCGCGCTGGAGCCTTACATGAAATGGGTCCGCTCGGTGACCACCAAGCCCGTGGTGACCGTGGGCCGCTTCACCTCGCCCGATACGATGGTGCGCATGGTGAAATCCGGGCTGACCGATCTGATCGGCGCGGCGCGGCCCTCGATCGCTGATCCGTTCCTGCCCAAGAAGATCGAGGAAGGCCGCCCCGAGGACATCCGCGAATGCATCGGCTGCAATGTCTGCTATTCGGGCGACAGCCTGTCCGTGCCGATCCGCTGCACCCAGAACCCCACAATGGGCGAAGAATGGCGGCAAGGCTGGCACCCCGAACGCGCCGCCCCCAAAGGATCCGACGGTCAGGTGCTGATCGTGGGGGCAGGGCCCGCAGGGCTTGAGGCGGCGCGGACGCTTGGCCTGCGCGGCTATTCTGTGGCCTTGGCCGAAGCGTCGCGGGTGCTGGGCGGGCGTGTGGTACGTGAGGCGGCCTTGCCGGGGATGCGCGAGTACATCCGGGTGCGCGATTACCGCGAGGGGCAGATCGCCAAGATGCGATCGGTTGAGGTGTTCCGCGAAAGCCGCCTGACGCCCGAGGATATTCGGGCATTTGGTGCCGCCCATGTCTGCATCGCCACCGGCGCACGCTGGCGCCGCGATCTGTTCACCGGCAAGCGGTTCGCGGCCATTGCCGAGCCGGGTGTTCAGGTTCTGACTCCCGACGACATCATGGACGGCCTGCTGCCCGCAGGTCCGACTGTGGTTTACGATGCCGATGGCTATTACATGGGCGGTGTGGTCGCCGAAAAGCTGCGCGCGGCAGGGTTGGAGGTGACGCTGGTCACCCCGCGTAACCTCGTTTCCGAATGGGCCGAAAACACCGGCGAAGGCTGGCGCGTGCCGGGGCATCTGATGGGCCTTGGCATCCGGTTGGTCACCGCCCATGGGCTCGGCTGGTTTGACGGGCAAACGGCAACGCTGATCTGCGCGCATTCGGGTCGCGAAGTGTTGCTGCCCGCGACAGGGCTTGTCCTTGTCGGCCAGCGCGCCCCGGTCGATGACCTTTACACCGCCCTGCGCTACGGGGCGGACGGTCTGCACGCCGATCTGCCCTTTACCCTGACCCGGATCGGCGATTGCGAGGCCCCGGCGATCATCGCCGCCGCCACCTATGCTGGCCACCGCTATGCGCAACTGCTGGACCGGGCCGTGGACATTGATCTGCCCTTGCAGCATGACAAGGTTGATGTGGGCCTTGTGGCACCATTGCATAAGGCAAGGGCTGCTGAATGACACGCTGGGGCAGGGGGCTTTCAGGGCTTGCAGCCACAGCCGTGCCGGTCTTTGGCGCGGTCTGGACCTGTCCGCCGCGTCCCGCGGAAGGTGCCGTCAGTTGCTTCTCCGGCGATGCGCGCCACCAGCATCCGGGCAATCGTCGTGCCGGAACTGCAAAAACCAATACCTTCCCCCTGACCCCTTCTGTTGCAACTGGAGTGACCGCATGACCGATTTCGTCTCGGCCGAAGCCCTGGCGGCTGCCTTGTCCGAGGTTTTGGCCGCCCCCCGTGACCAAGGCCCGGTGCGTCTTTTGTGCGCGCGCCCCAAACCGAATGAGCGCAGTTTCCCCGACCGGCTGACCCTGACCCGCGCCGTCGGGGTGGAGGGGGATTTAGAAGGCGTACGCCCCTGGCTGGTGCTGGCTGACGGCAGTCCCGATCCGCGCAATCAGGTCAGCCTCATGTCGTCGCGCGTGCTGGATCTGGTCTGGCCCGACAAGAACCCGCGCAATCACCCCGGCGACAACATCGTCTGCGATCTTGACCTCAGCCATGCAAACCTGCCCACTGGCACGCTGCTTCGTGCGGGCACCGCTGTGCTGCGCGTCAGCGACGAGCCGAACGAAGGCTGCGCCAAGTGGAAGGTCCGCATGGGCAAGGCTGCCTATGACTGGACCCGCGCCCACGCGGACTGCCGTTTGCGCGGGGTTTACTGTTCGGTCGAACAGGACGGAGAGGTGAGCCTTGAAGACCTCATCATCCGGCTTTGACGAAAGGCGCGGTTTTCGCACCCTGACCGCAAGCTGATGTCCCTTGCAGTCAGGGTGCAATGCAAACATCATGCGCCCTAGGGGAAAGCAATTTCGGCAAACACCGGTTGATGGTCTGAACCAATCGCCTGACTGTCGATCCAGGCGGCGCTGACCTTGTCCGCCAGATCGCCCGACACAAAGATATGGTCGATGCGCTGATAACCAAGAGGATCGGCCTCGGGGTGGGTAGAGCCTTCGTCTTCGGCCAGACCCGCTTGGGTCAGGGCATCGCTCAGCAGCGCCAGATCCGGCAGACGGCCGTAGCAGGGATCACGCTCACCCACGATCTGATCATAGTTCGGCGAATTGGTCCGCATGTTGAAATCGCCGACCAGAACGGCAGGAACCGGCATGGCGGGCACATCTTCGGGCCGCACGGCGATCCAGTCTTGCTCGTATTCGCTTGCCGGAACGCCAGGGCCCACAATCGGGCCGCCCTGATTTGGTGCATCGGCGATGATCTTCATGATCTCGTCGATCTGCAGGCCGCGCTGGCGCTGGGACAGGTAGTTCAGGTGCGTGTTGTAGATGCGCACCCCCCGCCCGCCCGGGGCAATCACCGCCTCTTGCAGGCATGAGCTGTCATTCAGGCTTCCGAGCACCGGGTATTTGGGCAAGGGAAACGTCCGCGTTGACAAGATGGGCCAGCGCGACAGCAGCATAAGGCCATATTGCCGCCGCCCGTTCCGCCCGGAACCGCGATGGTCATGCAGATCAACCGTCGGCGAAAAGATCGCGTGATGGTCCGCCAACAGTGCCGCAAGGCGGGCGACCTGATCGCAATCGGGCATCTCGCGCCAGTTGCACTCGACCTCTTGCAGGCAAATCACATCGGCTGCAGCGACCGTTGCGGCAATACGGGCAAGATCGACAACCTCGTCCTGCCCCTTGCCCCATTGAATGTTGTAGGTCGCAATTTTCATGGTGTTTCCCTTTATGGCCGAGGTCAGAGCCCTCAGTTCCGTGTCATCCAAACGTCACGATCCTGCGATCTATTCCTTGTCATCCGAACGTCACGATCCTACGGTCTAAGACTGCGGAAGGGTGATCCGAAACCGACCCGACCGTGATACAGGAAACGCAACGCCATGACAGATCATTTCTCGCTCCCACGGCTAGCGGCGCCGCTTGTCATCTTTATGACGATTGCAGGTCCTGCACCGGCGGAAAGCCTTTTGCGGCTGGCCAATGATCTGAGCTTTGGCGGCAGCGAAAGCCTTGACCCTGTTTCGGCGAACCGGTTTTACGAAGTCAACGACCTGATCTACAGCCGTTTGATCCGTCAGGATGATGCAGGCCGCCCGTCGCCGGAACTGGCGCTGAGCTGGACCGCAAACGACACCGCCACCGAATGGACACTGACGCTGCAGCCGGGGGTGACCTTCCACGATGGCAGCGCTTTTGATGCGGCGGACGTGAAGTTCACGCTGGAGCGCATCAAGGATCCCGCGCTGGAATCGGCTGTGACCGACGTTTTGGGTTTCATCGACGGGGTCGATATCGTTGATCCGCTGACAGCCAAGATCAGATTGTTGTCGCCCCACGCCGGCCTGCCGTTGTTGCTGATGGATTACCGGGTGCGGATGTTGCCCGAAGGGGCGGCAGAGCCGTTCGGGATCGGCACCGGGCCATTCAAGCTGCAGAGTTTTGATCCCGAAAGCACAACAAGCCTGAGTGCCAATGCCGCCTATTGGGAAGGCGCGCCGAAACTCGACGGGATCGAATTCACCGCTATCCCCGATTCCGAGGCCCGCAATCAAGCGATGCTGGGCGGGCAGATCGACGCCAACGGCCTGACCCGCGATCAGGAGCCGCTTTTTGCAGGCAACCCCGACTTCACGGTGCAAAGCTATCCGGCGGGGGGCTGGTTCGGCATCGCGTTCCAGAGCAATCAGCCGCCACTGGATGACCCGCGCATCCGCAAGGCCCTGCGCATCGCTGTGGACCGCCAGGAAATGCTGGCGTTGATGGTCGGCGAAGGCAACGGGATAGTCACTTGTGACACTCCGGTGGGGGCCAGCGATCCGTTCCGCGCCAATCTTGACTGCCCGCAGGACATCGCCGGGGCCAAGGCGCTGTTGGCCGAAGCGGGCTATCCCGACGGCATCGACATCGAGGTTTTCACCGCCGATCTGGAATCCGGCATGGTACAATATGCCGAAGTCTATCAGCAGCAGGTGGCCGAAGCCGGCATTCGTGTCACGCTGACGCTGGCACCCTCGGATGGGTATTGGGACGACGTCTGGATGCAAAAGAACGCCGTCACCTCGTGGAGCCAGCGCCCCGCCGACCAATTCCTGAACGAGGCCTACCGGTCAGGGGCTTCGTGGAACGAAAGCCACTTTGCCAATGCAGCCTTTGACAGTCTGTTGGATCAGGCGCGTTCGACGCTTGATCTCGAAAAGGCGCGGGGGTTCTATGTGCAGGCACAGGAAATCCTGTTCAACGAAGGCGGCACACTTATCGCCTTTCAGGAAAACGGGCGCCGCGTGCTGTCGTCGCGTGTGACCGGGATCCCTGCCTTGGACGAAGACTCCATCCGCTGGCATCTGGTCAGCCTGACCGAATAAGGGCAGCACAGGGACATGGCCGCGCTTTTGCTGGAACGGATTGCTCTGGCGCTGGTTACCCTGCTGTTCATTGCCGTGGTCGTGTTCTTTTCGCTGGAATTGATGCCGGGCGATGCCTGCAGCGCCAATCTGGGCCGGGGGGCGTCGGACAGCATGCTGCTGGCTTGCCGCACCCGACTGGGCCTTGACCAGCCGGTCCTTTGGCGGTTTGTCGGCTGGGCGTCGGATGTTCTGCAGGGCGACCTTGGCATCTCGATGCAGCGCGACCGTCCGATTGCTGAAGTTGTCGGCTGGCGGCTGCGCAATACCTTGATTTTGGCAGGGGTGACGGCGGCCATCGGCATTCCGCTGGCCCTTGGGCTTGGTGTGCTGGCAGGGCTCAATCCGGACGGGCCGCTGGACATGGCGATTTCGGGGATCGCGATCTTTGCGATGACGGTGCCCGAATTCATCTCGGGCACGCTGATGATTCTGGTGTTTTCGGTCATGCTGGGCTGGGCGGCGGGTGTGGTGACCATCGGCTACAAGGCACCGGCGCTTGATCTGGTCAAGGCTTCGGTCTTGCCGGCGGCCACTCTGACCTTCATCCTTGCGGCGCATATCCTGCGGATGGTGCGTGCCTCGGTGATCGAGGTGATGCAGGGCGATTTCGTACAGATGGCGCGGCTGAAAGGCGTACCGCGGCGGCGGATCATCTGGCAGCATGTGGTGCCCAATGCCCTCCTGCCGGCCATCAGCATCATCGGGCTGACCATGGCCTGGCTGCTGGGCGGGGTGGTGATCGTGGAAAGCGTCTTCAACTATCCCGGTCTGGGGCGGCTGGCCGTGGATGCCGTGGCCGATCAGGACCTGCCGCTGGTTCAGGCCATCGCGTTGTTGTTTGGAGTGATCTATGTGCTGACCAATCTGGGCGCGGACCTGCTGGCGCTGGCGCTCAATCCCCGGCTCCGGGCACGGCGCGGATGAGCGTGGCCCGCACCTATCGCCTGCCGCACGTGTTGCGCGATGTGATGGCGCAAAGGTCGGGTCAGATCGGGATGATCATCGTGGCGCTGCATGTGGCGGTGGCGCTGGCAGCCCCTCTGATCGTGCCGCAAGATCCGGCTGTGCAAAATGCAGGGGCCATGCTGCAATCGCCGTCCCTTGCCCATTGGTTCGGCACCGACCGGCTTGGCCGCGACGTGTTCAGCCGGACCCTGCTGGGGGGACGCGAAGCGATGCTGATCGCAACGCTTGCCACGGTGATCGCCATGGTCTGGGGCTCGGCTGTGGGGATACTGCTGGCGCTGATCGGGGGGCGGACGGATGCCATCGTCATGCGTTTTGTCGATGCGATGATGTCGATTCCGTGGATTTTGCTGGTGATGTTGTTCGTGGCTGCCTTGGGCAGCGGTACAGCGGCGCTGGTGCCCGTGCTGGGGTTTTCTTATGGCCTGTCGGTGGTCTATCTGGCGCGCGCGGCTGCACTCGATTTCGTGGCGCGGGATTTTGTCCTGGCCGCACAGGCGCGCGGCCATTCGCGGTGGTCCATCGCAATGACCGAGCTTTTGCCGAATGTCCGCGACAGCCTTGCCGTGCAAGGGGCCATGCAATGGTCATGGATCCTGCTTGCAGTCAGTTCGCTGTCGTTTCTGGGGATGGGGGTTGCTCCGCCCACGCCGGATTGGGGGCAGATGATCGCGGACGCCCGCGGCATCATGCAACGCGCGCCCTGGGCGCTGATCTGGCCGATGGTGGCGCTCAGTTCGCTGGTCATCGGGATGAACCTTGCCGTGGATGCTTGGGCGCGGGCCACGGGGGTCGAGCGTAACCGCCGGGTGACCGGGCAATGACGGTGCCGCAGCCCGTGCTGGAGGTGGCAAACCTCTCGATCGGCGGCGCGGGTTTTCTGGTCGTCGATGACGTTTCCCTGACCCTGCAACCGGGCGAAAGCCTTGGCATCGCTGGCGAGTCGGGTTCGGGCAAAAGCACGCTTCTGCTGGCGCTGATGGGCCTGATCCGGCAGGGTCTGCGGCCGATGCAGGGCGAGATCCGTTTCAACGGCCTGCCGATGCTCCGGCAATCTGATGCGGCACTTGAATCGGTGCGGGGCGGCAAGATTGGCTTTGTTCCGCAGAACCCCGGCACAGCGCTGAACCCCAGTCGGCGCATTGGGGCGCAGATTGCCGAAGCGCTGATGCTGCACACGGCCCTGACGGCACCAGAACGGGCGGCCCGGGTGCTGGAGCTTCTGGGTGCCGTGCGACTGCCAGAGCCAGAGGTGGCCGCGCGCCGCTTTCCCCACGAGCTTTCCGGCGGGCAGGTGCAGCGGGTGGCGATTGCCATGGCCTTGGCCGGTGCGCCCGAAGTCCTGTTGCTGGATGAGCCGACAACCGGCCTTGACGTCACAACGCAGGCCGCTCTGCTTGATCTGCTGGCCGATCTGCGGGGGAGGGCACAGGTCGCCATGGTCTGCGTCAGCCATGATCTGGGCGTTTTGGCGCGGCTGTGTGACCGGATCGCCGTGATGTACGCCGGGGCGATGGTCGAGGAAGGACCGCTTGCCACGGTCTTGACCCACCCCGGTCATCCCTACACGCGGGCGCTGGTGGCCTCGATCCCGCGCATCGACACGGCGGGCCTGCCCTTGCCAATCGAGGGCAGCCCACCCTCGCTGTTTCATCTGCCGCCCGGCTGCCGCTTTGCGCCGCGCTGCGCCTTTGCGGACGCGGCCTGTCGCGCGGCGCGACCAGATCTGGCGCACCTGGGCCAAGATCATCGGGTTGCCTGCCTGCGTCCCCTGAAGGGCTCCACACCGGCCGCGCGTCCTGTCCACGCTGCATCGGCCATAGGGGCGCCACTCCTTGCCGTCGAGGGGCTGTCGGTCGGGTATGACCAGACAGGGTGGTTTGGCAATCGCGCACCGAAGTCTGTCGTCCAGGCGGTCAGCTTTGCCTTGAATCGGGGCGAAGTTCTCGGTCTTGTGGGCGAATCCGGGTCTGGAAAATCCACCATCCTGCGGGCGATTGCGGGGCTGGCCGTGCCAAGCAGGGGTCGCATCACGCTGACGCGCGGCATGGCAGCCGAAGACCTTCACCCCCGCGCCGTCAACCGGCCGCTGGCGCAGTTGCGCTCCGTTCAACTGGTCTTTCAAAATCCCGATGCGTCGCTGAACCCGCGGCAATGCGTTCTCGACCTGCTGGCCCAGCCGTTGCGGCTTTACGGTCAGGTTCCGCGCGCCGATATCCGGGCCAAGGCCGTGGCTCTGCTTGCCGAAGTGCGCCTGCCTGCGGCGACACTTGAGCGCAGGCCCGCCCAACTGTCGGGCGGGGAGCGTCAGCGTGTCGCCATCGCCCGCGCCTTTGCCGCCGGTCCGGACCTGCTTTTGTGCGACGAGATCACCACGGCGCTTGATGTTTCGGTGCAGGCCGCCGTTCTTGCGCTGATCCGCGATCTGGCGGCCAGGCACAATGTGGCGGCCATCTTTGTCTCGCACGACCTCGCCGTCGTGCGCGCGATTGCGGACCGCGTGGCAGTGCTGCGCCACGGCAGTCTCATCGAAATCGGCACGGTTGACGCGGTGTGCACGCGCCCGCAGGATCCCTATACCCGCAGCCTGCTTGCGTCGGTTCTGGCGGTTCCGGCCTGAAGACGGCTGGCAGTTCGGGGCCGGGCCCTTGCAGGTCAACCGGGCTTGCGGGCCGCGAGGTGCGTCGGGCAATGCTCGCCACTGTCCAGAACCGGGATGATCTTGCTCCAGATGCCGATGTTCTGGTCGACGAAATCCTGTCCCACCACCTTGGCGGCGGCGGCCCCGACATCGCCTTTCAGCCGCTCCAGTTCTTCGCGGGCACGCAGGCGGTACCAGGCATTGCGCGAGGATGCCGTGCCATCCACAAAGCCGGCGGCCGCCATGGCGTCAAGATAGCGCGCAGGTGTGGCCATGCCGAAATCCAGCCCTTCTGAGGCAATGTAGTCGGCCATCATCGGACTGATCTGATCGGTCCCGATCAACCAGTCCGACGCCAGAAACCACCCGCCCGGCTTCAGCACGCGAAACACCTCGGCCATCAGGGCGTGTTTGTCGGGAATGTGGATGATGCTGTCCTTGGAGAACACCACATCGAACGTGGCGGGCGGAAAGGGAAACGGGCCGGGCGCCGCCTTGACCAGACCGATCCGGCCTTCCAGCCCCTCGCGGGCAATCAGCGTGCGGGCATGGGCAATGACCGGGTCTTCGACATCGAGGCCGGTGACGTAGCCGGCACCGTGATTGCGCACGAGCGCCATGTCGATACCCCCCGCCCCGCAGCCGATATCCAGAACGGATTTGCCGGTCAGATCATGGGAACCGATGACCCGCGCGACCTCTTCGGGGCCGCCCGGCGACAGGAATCCGACCCCCCAGATGGCTTCCAGCATCGCGATCATGCGGGGGGGATAGTGGTCATCGTTCATGCGGTGCCGCCTTTCGTCAGGGATGGTCGGTTGCCGGATCGTAATGGTGATGCACGAAGGCCAGTTTGTGCCCGTCCGGGTCACGTACGTAGGCCACATAGAAATCGGGTTCATAATAGCCGCGCATACCCGGCGCGCCTTCGTCAGTGCCACCGTTCGCAAGGGCTAGCGCATGCAGGTCGCGCACCCGCGCGGCGCTGTGGGCGGCAAAGGCCAGCGTCAGGCCATTGCCCGCATGGGCTGTTTGCCCGTCAAAGGGCGGGCACAGGTAAAAGCCGAAGCCGTCGTCATAATCTTTGCCCCAGCCGGCCCAGCCTGCGCTCATATCCGGCAAGGCAGCATGGCCGAGGCGTTCCATGATCGGGCCCCAGAAGGCGGTGGCGCGGGCGATGTCATTGGTGCCGATGGTGGTATAAAGCAGCATGCGATCACCAGTCAGCAGTGCGCCAGACCTCTGTTCCCTTGAACAGAGTCAAAAGCACGCGGGTTTGCGAGAGTTCGGTGGGCGGGCAGGCAAAAATATCGCGATCAAGCAGGATCAGGTCGGCAGAAAAACCGACGCGAAGCATGCCGGTGTCATGATCACGCCAGCAGGCCCTTGCGGCGTTAACCGTATAGCCCTGAACGCATTCGGCAATCGTCAGGGCCTGATCGGCAAAGAACGGCGCTTGCGGTTCATCGTCCAAGCGTTTCTGCCGGGTGATCGCGGTTTCGATGATCTCGAACGGGTTCAGCGTCGAGACCGGCCAATCCGATGACAGACACCAATCGGCGCCAGCCTCCAGCATGCGACGGAACGCATAGACATCTGGCCAGCGGTCCTGCCCGATCATGGAAAGCGAGGGGTCGGAATAGGGGGGCTCGATGCGCGCCCAAAGGGGTTGGACATTGGCCGTGGCAAGGCCCTGCAGGCGGGCGAAGTCGGCCTGATCCACCAGTTGCAGATGGGCAAGCTGGTGCTGCGCGGGCCAGGGGCCATTGGCCGCACGCGCCGCCTCCAGCCCGTCCATCGCGCGGCGGGCGGCGGCGTCGCCGATCACATGCACATGGATGGCAAAGCGCGCGGCATCCAGCGCCGTCATCAGCGCGTTTGTCTGCTCTGCCCCGAACATGCACGGCGCATTGCCGCCTTGCGCATCGGCATAAGGCTGCAAATTGGCGGCGGTGCGGTTTTCATAGACCCCGTCCATGAAGAACTTGGCCGAATGCACATGGAAGTCGGGGCCGGGATGGGCGGCGCGCAGGGCACAAAGCCGCGCCACGGCGGTTTGCGGCGTGTCGGCTTCGGTCACCAATGCCGTGCCCGCAACCCGCAGGGTCAAGGCACCCTCGGCCACGCCACGGGCGTAGATCCGTTCCTCCATGGCAGAAATGCGGGCATCCAGAACCCCGGTGATGCCGTGCTGGTTGGCATGGGCCTGTGCTGCCCGCAGACCTGCCATCCGATCTTCGTCGGTCAGATCTGGCAAGCGCGCCGCGACGACCGGGATCACCTCTTCATGCAGCATCCCCGTGGCCCGCCCTGCGGCATCGCGGACGATATGGCCATTGGGCGGGTCAGGCATCTCTTGCACCCCCGCCATCTGCAGCGCCAAAGTGTTCAGGCAGGCGTTGTGAAACGAGCTGTCATAGATCATCACCGGCCGGTCGCTGACCGCGCGGTCGATGACCGCCGCCGTCAGACTGTCGTCGCCAAACACCCCGGCCTGCCAGCCGGAGCCCAGAACAATCGGCATCTGCGGCTTTGCCGCTGCTTGGGCGCGCAGCGTCGAAATCAGCTCTGACTCGCTGCTCACATCGTAAAGATAGGCCGCGGTGGCCATATCGATGCCGCCGGACAGCAGGTGAATATGGGCGTCCTGAAAGCCGGGCAGCACCAGCCGCCCGCCGGCGTCGATCTTGTGCGGTGCCTCGGGCGGGGTGCCTTGCCCGATTGCTGCGACCTTGCCCTTGCGCAACAACACCCATGTGGCATCGGGCGCGGTGGGGTCCATCGTTCGGATGCGGGCGTTGTGGATCAGGGTTTCAGTCATGCGGGGGTTGCTCCAGCATGGCCCAGTCATCGGCGTCGATCACCACTGCGGGCTGGTTCACGTCGCGCGTCCAGACGAACAGGCACAGAAACGGCACGGACCCCACGCGGGTCAGATGCGGCTGATGGGCCGGGTTCCAGACCGGATCATGCGCAGGCTTGGACATCAACGGTTTTCCGGGGCCAAAACGCCAACCATGCGGTCCGGTCAAGGGCGCGTAAAGCTCGGGTGCCGGATGGTGGTGGTCGCGGTACAGAACCCCGGGCGCAATCAAGAACAGGCCAAGCTCGAAATCCGAGGCCGCAAAGGGCGATGCCTCGCCGAGGATCGAGGCAAAGGCATGACCTCTGGCAAAGAACGGCCCGATCCTGTCCGGCGGATAGAGGTCATAAGTGATCCAGTCGAGCACGGTTGCAGCAGCACCTATGGCCGCCGCAAGGGGGGACTGCGTCTGCGCCAGCGCTTCCAGGGCGTCAGGCAGCCACGCGTCAACCACGGCATTGCCATGCGAGTGCACCGCATGTTCCGCACCCGGATCCTCAGGCAGTCCGGCCCGCACTTCGGCAGCGCCCGCGTGATCCAGCGCCAGAAGATAGCTGCGTGCGGCAGTGTAAAGCGCGCGCAGCGGGCTTTGCGGCGCCGATTGCGCGGGTTCGGGCAACCCTTCTTGCCGCAACAAGACGCGCGGGTCGATCCCGTCATGAGCCGAGGCGATGCGGTAAACCTCCAGCACTTCGGCTGAAATGAGGCCCTGCCGCCAAAGCTCCATTGCTGCGCCGTAGCGCACCCGCCCGGAACCGGGCAGGCCGAGGGCTGCCTCCAGATGGCGGTTCGGGTCAGTCATTGTTGCGATACGCCAAGCGTTCCTCCAAAGCGCGGCGGCGTTCGGCCCGGTTCATGATGATACCGGCTGCCACCACGCCAATTCCGACCGCCAACACCATCAAAGTGGCCAGCGCGTTGATGTCGGGCGTGACGCCCAGCCTGACCTTGGACCAGATCAGCAAGGGCAGCGTGGTTGAACCCGGCCCGGTGACGAACGAACTGATGACCACGTCATCAAGGCTGATGGTAAAAGCCAGAAGCCAGCCCGACAGGATCGCGGGCGAGATCACCGGCAAGGTGATGTCGAACATCACCTGCCAGGGGCGGCTGCCCAGATCCATTGCCGCCTCTTCGATCGCGCGATCGGATTGCGACATGCGGGCCTGCACAATGGTGGTCACGAACACCATGGAAAAGGTGATATGGGCCAGCGTGATGGTGGTAAAGCCGCGCTGCCCGGGCCAACCAACCCAGTCGGCCATCAGGATGAAGAACATCAGCAGCGAAATGCCGGTGATGACCTCGGGCATCACCAAGGGCGCAATCACCAGCCCGGAAAACAAGGTCCGGCCCCGGAATTTGGTGTACCGCGCAAGGGTGATCCCGGCCATGGTGCCAAGGATCGTGGCAACGCTTGCTGATACCAGCGCAATCTTCAACGACAGGATCAAGGCGTCGATCACCGCTTCGTTGCGGAGCAAGGAGACATACCATTTGGTCGAAAACCCGCCCCATACGGTCGCAAGCCGGGAGGCGTTGAAGCTGTAGACCATCATCGACAGGATCGGGATGTAGAAGAACGCAAAGCCAAAGCACATGACGCTGATCAGGAAGGTTGGTGGGCGCTTCATCGGGCCTGCTCCGCCTTGGCTTGCGACCGGCTGTAGATCATTGTCGGAACCACCATCAGGATCAGCAGGGCCACCGCCACCGCCGAGGCCATCGGCCAATCACGCGCCTGACCGAATTCATCCTGGATGATCTTGCCGATCATCGGTTGCGAAGCGTTGCCGACCAGCGACGGGATCACCAACTCTCCGGCTGCGGGAATGAACACCAGCATTCCGCCCGCCACGATGCCCGGAATGGATTGCGGCAGTGTCACGTCCCAGAACACCTGAAAGGGACGGCTGCCCAGATCCATCGCCGCCTCGTCCAGCGTGGGGTCCAACCGTTCCAGACTGGCATAGAGCGGCAGGATCATGAAGGGCAGATAGGTGTAGACCATCACCAGAATGACCGCAAAGTTCGTGTACATCATCGGCACCGAACTGACGGCCCAAGACAGCGGCACCAGAAAGTTCCAAGCGTCGGTCAGCAAGCCGTTGAACCACGAATTCTTGCCCATCAGGCCCATCCAAGCATAGACCCGCAGCAGAAACGAAGTCCAGAACGGCAGGATCACCAGCATCAGCAGGATGTTGCGCCAGCTTTTGGAAACGCGGGTCAGGCCAAGCGCCATCGGATAGCCGATCAGCAGGCAGAAGATCATTGCCACAAAGGCGTTCACCACAGAAGTCAGGAAAGCGCGCAGGTAAAGCCCGTCCGACACCACGCGGGAATAGGGTTCGAGGTTGATCCAAGGGTGTTCCCCGCCAAAGGAAAACGGCGGGGCTGTAGGGGTGTTGGTGGCCACACTCATCGCCACAACGATCAGAAACGGCAAAAGAAACAACAACAGCAGCCAGACATAAGGCGTGCCGATCAAGAGACCCACCCAGCCCTTGGCGTCAAACCAGCGTTGAAATCGGGCCCGGGCCATCGCTCAATCCACCAGCACGATGGCTGAGGCCGGATCAAACGCCACCCAGACCGCGTCATCCCAATCGACAACCCGTGCGCCCTCGTCGCCACGCCGGGTGTTGACGGCATGCGCCTGCACCAGCCCCCCCGGCAATGCGACCCGGTACAGGCTGTCCTTGCCGAAATAGGCCAAGTCCTTGACATGGCCGTGAAAGGCGTTTGTGGCGTCGGGCCGCTCGCGCGACAGCGCCATTTTCTCGGGCCGGATCGCCAGCGTCACCTGTCGTCCGGGTGTCGCGGCCGCAACATCGCGCGCGATGACCTCGCCGCCAAGGCCAGGCACGCCAAGACGCAGGGCGCCGTTTTCCCGCGCCAGAACCGTCGCCGCAAAGCTGTTGACCGACCCGATGAACCCGGCCACGAACTTGCTGGCGGGGAATTCATAAATTTCGGTGGGATTCCCGATTTGCTTGACCTGACCCCTGTCCATCACGGCAATCCGGTCGGACAGGGTCATCGCCTCTTCCTGATCGTGGGTCACGACGATGAAGGTGACGCCGGTCCGCGCTTGAATCGACATCAGTTCGAACTGGGTCTGCTCGCGCAGCTTCTTGTCGAGGGCGGCCAGCGGCTCATCCAGCAGCAGCAGTTTCGGCTGCCGCGCAAGGGCCCGTGCCAAGGCGACGCGCTGTTTCTGGCCACCCGAAATCTGATGCGGCTTGCGGTGACCGAACTCCGTCAACTGCACCAGATCCAGCATCTCGGCCACCCGCGCGGCCCGGTCGGCTTTGGACAGGGATTTATCATGCTTGAGCCCGTAACCCACATTTGCCGCCACGGTCATATGCGGAAACAGCGCATAGGACTGGAACATCATGTGCACCGGACGCTCCCACGCAGGCACGCCAGCCATGTCACGACCATCAAGATAGATGCGCCCCGAAGTTGGTTCCTCGAATCCGGCCAGCATGCGCAGCAATGTGGTCTTGCCACAGCCAGAGCCGCCAAGGAGCGCAAATATCTCGCCCTTGGCCACGGTCAGGGACACATCCCTGACCGCCTCGAACGTGCCAAAGCTTTTCGACACCCCGTCTATCTGCAAGAACGGGACAGCGGCCTCTGCCGACACGCCTTAGCCCCCCGTCTTGATTTCGGACCATGCCCGGTTCATGTCCGTCTCCTGTTGAGGGGTTTGCGGCAGGGGCGTGTAAAGCCGCGCAATCGCCGTGGCATCGGGATAGACCGCCGGATCGGCCAGAATTGCGGGATCGACAAAAGGTTTCGAGGCCAGATTGGCATTGCCGTATCCGGTAAGGTTCGTGCAGGCGGCGATCACCTCGGGGCGCAGAAGGTAGTCGATGAAGCGATGGCCGTTGTCGACGTTTTGCGCATCGGCGGGCATGGTCCAAAGGTCAAACCATGCGGGCGCGCCGGTCTTTGGCACAAAGTACCCAAGGTTAATCTCGATCCCGGCCTCGGCCGCCCGCGCCTTGGCCACACCATAGTCGCCTGACCAATTGTTGACGGCGCAAAGTTCGCCATTCGGGATGGCGGTCAGATAGTTCGCATTGTCGAAGGTCGCAATGTACTCGCGCACCGGCTTTACGGCTTCGACCATCTTAGCCCATTCCGCCGGCCCTGCCGTGTTCGGATCTATCCCGATATAGCTCAGGATCATGAAGCCGATGTCATTCGGGCTGTCCAAAAGCGAGATTCCGCAATCGGCAAGAAGTGCGGCATTCTCAGGCTTGAGCAACAGCTCGAGCGATTCCATGTCAGCGTTCGGGATGCGTTCCTTGACCATGTCGATGTTGTAGGTCACGCCGACTGATCCCCACATGTAAGGCACGCCATAATCGTAGTTCGGATCATAAAGCGAGAACGTCTTCAGGATATCGGTGTCCAGATTGCCCCAACCCGTCAGCTTGGTGCGGTCCAGCTTTTGCAGAACGCCCGCCTGAATGGAACGCGGCAGCCCCATACCTGCATGCAACACCACATCATAGCCGGTTGATCCTGCCAGCAATTTGGCCTGCATTTCTTCAGAGCTGGCGTAGAGATCGTAGACGACTTCGATGCCGGTCTCGGCGGTGAAATCGGCAATCGTGGTCTCTCCGATGTAGTCTGCCCAGTTGTAGACGTTCACCACGCCCGACTGTGCCCAAGACGGGCGCACCCATGGTGCCGAAAGGGCTGCGGTTGCCCCCAAAAGGGCCAAACGACGGTTTACTAGCATGGCAGTCTCCCCAGAAGTTTCTTCATTGATTTGAAAGTCAGGTTATCCCTGTACCTTGGTCTTGCAAGACAAATCTGCATTGATCGCGGCCATCTGGTCTTCGGGTGGCGCAACGTCCAGCGACATGACCGGCATGAGCCCGCGCAAGCCATCGTGGTGGCGGCGCAGACCATATTCCAGATCCGAAAGGTGAAAGCCCTCGAACGCGTCCGACTTCATCGACTCGTTCGACCAGATCGAAAGCTGCTGGTCCTCGGCCGAGGTTTGGCGGTCGATCCGGAAGGCCAGATAGCGCGCAAGCCTGACCTCGCGGGACTCGTTCGGCCAGCGGTAAACCCGCCCGGTCAAACGGGTCATGCCTGTGGACAGCGGGATCTCATGGTAAAACTGCATACCCTCAGGCGTTATGGAAAAGACCTGATTGGGGAACAGCCCATAGTAGGCCCAAGCGCTTTGCAAATGCTGCGGCAGATCGGGCCGAGCGGGCGAGGCTTTCACGTACTGCCGCACCGACCAGCCCTTGCCCGGCACGTCGCCAAACCAGCCGATTGACATCGAAAGCCCGTTTTCCAGATGGTGATCGCGGTAGGTGCGCCCGTAAAGGTCTTGCAGGCCCGGATGGGCAAGGGGGACGTGGTAGCCTTCGTTATCCACGTCGCGGACCGACTTCCAGTTGACAGGCAGGTCGGTAGACCAGTCGGGCACCGCGACGGGAAGCACGGATTTCAAGTCATAAGCCGCGAAATCGGCGTCAAACGGGGCCAGCAGGGTGGCAACGTCAGGCTGTGGGCCGGGGCCGAAACGCAGGAAGATGAAGCCGTGAAAGCTTTGCATCTCGATCGGCTTCAACCCGTAATCTTCACGGTTCAACGCGCCAAAGGATTTGGGCTGCGAAGCCCCGCGCAGCGTGCCGTCAAGATTGTAGACCCAACCGTGAAAAGGGCAGACCACCGACCCCTTGCAACTGCCTTGCGCACCATCCACCACCCGCGCGCCCCGGTGGCGGCACAGGTTGTGGAACGCCCGCACCACGCCGTCCTGCCCGCGCATGACAACCGCGCGTTCGCCCAGCATGTCATGGGTCAGCCAGTCGCCGGCGTTCGGCACATCGCATTCGTGACCGACCACCTGCCAATGGGTCATAAACAGCTTTTCCCGTTCCAGCGCGAACATCGCTGGGGAATGATAGGTCCAGGCCGGAAGGCCACGGCGGTCCCAGTCATTCGGGATACTGATGTTGGGATAGGGAAGCTTGGTCATGGGGTACCCTCCATCTCGGCCCGGATCCATTGCTGAAAGCGGTAGATTTCATATTCTTCGGGCATCAGCCGGGCGGCCTTGAAAGCGGGCGAGCGCATGCCGCGCTGGTTCAATTCGGACGCAGCGCCGTCCTGTTCCAACACGATCTTGGCAAAAGCCGCCACCTGTGCCGCGTCAAAGCCGGGCTGTGCCAGCGTTTCGGGCAGAAAGTACCATTCGGCAATCAGGCGGGTACGTTCCGGCCCCAACGGCACGATGCGCACGGCGCGCACATAGTCCAGATGCGCCACCACATAGGTCGAAGGCCAAAGCGTGGCAAAGCTGTAGCCGACGCGCTGTTCGTCCTCGTTCAGCCCGCCAAAGATCGGCCCGCAGAGCGCGCCGTCCATGCTCCAGGTCCTTGCCCCTTCGCGCAGGTTCGATTGCAGCGGTGTGGCATCGGGCACCCAGCCCAGCGCCTCGGTCGCGCCCATCAGGCCGCTGCGGTAGATCGGCACCAGTTCGCACAGCTCGGGGTGGATGCCAGGGCAATGCAGGCATTCCGAGTAATTCTCCCAAAAAGCCTTCCAGTTGCAGGCGATCTCATGCTCCCAGCGGTGGCCGGTGATCAGATTGGCCATCGGCCAGTTGTCCAGCGTGTTCAACCCGACATCCGACCAGATCGCGCCCGGATCAGCCAACAGGTTCAGAAACACAAAGCCGTTCCAGACCCGCAGGGACACTGGCCGCAGCCCGTGGGCCGAGGCATCGAAGTCGGCCGTTGGTATGGCGTGCGCGGTGGACACCAACCGCCCGTCATTGGCCGCAAAGGCAAAGGAATGATAAGGGCAGCGGATCAGCTTGCCGACATCCTGCTCGGTCTTCACACACAACTCGGCGCCGCGGTGCGGACAGGAGTTGTGCCATGCCGACAAGGCACCCACGCTGTCGCGCACCACGATGACCTGCGCGGCACCGACCGTCACCCGGCGCATCTTTTCCGCCGCAAAGTCAGTGGCCCGCCCGACCATCACCCATTGGCGGGCAAAGACCGTCGCCATCTCGCGGTCGTACCAACCCTGATCCAGATAGGCCGCGCGCGGCAGACCTTCGGGGCAATGGTCAAGACGCGGTGACAGCGGGTGGCGTGTGGCAGAGCCCATCAGAACCTCCCCGGCGGAGTGGCACGGCGACGGGGGTGGACAAAGAACGGGCGGTCAACCACCCGCGCCGGCATCATCAGCTTTTCGTAATGCAACTCGCGCAGCGCGTAGATTTCGGTCCAGATGTTGGCGCCCGTGGCGTATTTGGTCAATATCTGTGCCATCGCGATGCTTTTCTTCAGACTGGGCGACCAGATCGCCCCAGTGATCACGCCGACTTCGGTCTTCTGGTTGTGATACAGGATCGCCCCCTCAGCTTCGATATTGCCGCCGATCTCCAGCCCGACAAAGCTCCATTTCGTGCCGAAGTCGCGCTGCGCCACAAGGGCTGACTTGCCGGTGAAATGGCCCTTGTCCCAGTCGATCATCCAGTCGAGCCCCATCTCGAGCGGGCTGCGCAAACGGTCCTCGCGCACGCAGGTATCTGCCGGGGTAAAATCATACCCGGTGATGATCAGCCCCGCTTCCAGCCGCGCCATGTTCAGCGCCGCAGACCCGATCGGGCGCAGCCCGTGCAGAGCCCCTGCCTCGAACAGCGCATCCCACAGCGGCAGGGCCAGATCGGGCGTGGTCCACAACTCGTAGCCCAGATCGCCGGTAAACCCGGTGCGTGAGATCATCAGGCGGCCTGTGCCAAGGGCAAACTCCGCCATCCGAAAAGGCTTCAACGCGCTGACATCAAACCCCGCAAGCCGCAGAATTTCTGCTGACGTCGGGCCCTGCAGCGACAGTGCCGCGATCTCTTCGGTCTCTTCGTGGATGGTCACGTCAAAGCCGTAAGCGCTGTCCATAAGCCAGTTCAGATGCCGTTCCTGACAGCACAGGCGATAGCGGTTGGCGTCCAGCCGAAACAGCGTGCCGTCATCCAGCAAGTGCCCGGCATCATTGACCCAAGCGGTATACTGCACGCCGCCGACCGACAGTTTCGCCACATTGCGGATGGTCAGCCGGTCCAGACAGGCCGTCGCATCCGGCCCTTCGATCCGGTATTTGATCATCGGGCACAGGTCATAGACCGATGCCGTGTTGCGAATGGCCGAGTGTTCCATCGCAAGATCATCATAGGTCAGAGCCGTCGTGTAGCCACCCCAGTTGCCCCAGGACCACAGCTTGTTTGCTGCCTCGGTGCGGGAGTGGAACGGGGTCTTCAGCAGCGGGGTTTCAAAGTGGCGCAGCGCAGTCATCCCTCTGCCTCCATGGCTTGGGCCGCATTCCAACCCGGCGAGCCCGAGATGCCGCCGCCCGGGTGACATCCGGCCGAGGCAAGCCACAGGCCCGGCACCGGTCCCTTGTATTGCGCGATTCCCGGCAGGGGGCGCAGGAACAGCATCTGTTCAACCGAAAGCTCTCCCGCATGCCACTGCCCGCCGGGCAGGCCATACCGGTCTTCGATGTCATAGGGCATCAGCAGTTCGCGGCTCACCACCAGCGCGCCAAGCCCCGGCGCATAGACCTCTAGCTGAGCCATACAGGCAGCCAGCATTTGCGCACGCGCAACGTCGTGGTCGGCCGGCGCGTGGGGCGCGAATTGCGCAATGGCGGACAGCTGATGCATACCGTCAGCGCGGGGTTCATACGCGGTGGGGATCATGATCTCCAACCCCGGATGTTCGGGCACGCGGCCATACTTGACCGGGTTGAAGGCGCGTTCCACGTCATGTTCTGATCCCGCAAGAATGAGCCGGTCCTGCGGGTTTGCGCCCTTGAAATCGGGCAGCGCCCGCAAGGTCAGGTGCAGCTTTGCCGCCCCGCCGCGCGCCTTCTGGTGGCGGGCGCGGGTGACCATTCCTGCGTCCAGATGCCGGGGGCCGATCAGGGCCAGAAGTGTGGTCTTGGGTGCGATGGACGACACCACGCGGCTTGCGCGGATTTCTTCGCCACCGACCAGCATGACCCCGGCGACCTTTTCACCTTCAACGATGATCCGCCCGACCCGCGCGTTGCAGCGGATCGTGACACCCGCCGCCGTGGCAGCAGCGGCCATCGCGGCGCCAAGTGCCGCCATCCCGCCCTTTGGCAGGCCAATCGCCCCCTGCACGCCGCCCGTCTGACCGGACAGACGCACCAGCCAAGGCAGTACCGAGTTGGGCGAACGCGGCCCCAGCCAACCGCCCAAAGTCGCCTCGAACGCCAGCGCGCCTTTCAGGCGGGGATCGGTCAATCCATCGTCCAGCAGGTCATGCACATTGGTCAGAAGGATTCGGCCCAGCTCGCGGAACTCCGCCGCTCCCAGCATCCGTGCGCGCAAGCCTATCATCGCCAGTTTCAGCATCGGATTGCCCACGCCCTTGGCGATGCGTGGGGGGGGCATGTGGTTCAACGGTGCCAGCACAGCTGCGTAGCGCATCAGCCGGGCGCGCAGGACGGCCCAGGCGGCGCGGTCGGCCGCGCTGACATCGCCAGAAACCTGGCCCCCTTGCATCCGAAGATGCCGCCCGTCGGGCGACAGTGCCGTCGTTGCCAGATCAACGCTGAGCCATCCCAGCCCATGCCCTGCAAGGTTCATCGCCTTTTCGACGCGTGGATCGAGGTTAAAGGACAGATGTGCCAGCCCCGCCCCGCCACCGGGGGCAGCAGCGGCCTCCAGCACCAGAACCGAGGCACCCTTGGATGCCAGCCGATGCGCCGCCGCCAGACCGTTCGGCCCCGCACCAATGACGATGGTATCAAACGATGGCATAGGCATCACTCATGTCTTTGGCCGGCATTTTCATGTCGCGCAGGATTTCGGCCGCCGCGTTGCGTCCCGGGGCACCCATCACACCGCCGCCCGGATGGGTGGACGAGCCGCAAATCCACAAGTCTTTGATCGGGCTTCGGTAATTGGCATAGCCCGGCACGGGGCGGTTGAAGAACATCTGGTCAAAGGTCAGCTCACCCTGAAAAATGTTGCCCTCGGTCAGGCCAACCTCGGCCTCCAACTCGCGCGGGGTGCGGACCTCGACATGCAGCACCTTGGATTTGAAGCCCGGCGCATAGGCTTCGATCTGGTTCAGACAGGCATCGCGGAATCCGTCGCGGTCGGCATCGGTCCAGTCGCGGCCCTCGATTTTTGGCGGGGCATATTGCACAAAGCAGGACATGAAATGCTTGCCGGGCGGGGTCATCGTCGGGTCGATCAGCGTGGGGATCATCACGTCCTGGAACGGTTGCCGGCTGTAGTGGCCCGCCTTCCAGTCGTCATAGGCCGCTTCCATCTTTTCGATGCTATCGGTGAAATGCATGTCGCCCTTGATGTTGGGCGCGCCTTTGGGCAGGGCGGTAAACTCGGGCAACCCGTCCAGCGCGATGTTCAGCTTGCCCGATGAGCCGCGCGTCTTGAAGGTCTGCACGCGTTTCAGGAAATCGCCCGGCAGTTCCTTGGCTTCGACGTGCTTGAGGAACGTCCGGCGCACATCCATGTTCGAGATCACGCGGGACGCCCGGTATTCCCGGCCATTGTCCAGCACCACACCCACCGCCCGGCCATTGCTGACCAGCACCTGATCCACGCCCGACCCGGTGATGATTTCCCCGCCCGAGGCCTTCAGGCTGGCCGTAAGCGCCTGCGTAATGCTGCCCATTCCGCCACGGGCATAGCCCCACGAGCCGACATTGCCATCCACATCGCCCATCGCATGGTGCAACAGCACATAGGCCGTGCCGGGCGACATCGGCCCCAGCGCTGTGCCGATGATCGAGCCAACCGCCTGATAGGCCTTAACCGCCGGGTTCTCGAAATACTCATCCAGAAAGTCCGAGATCGACATTGTCCAGAAACGCATCATGTCGTAGATTTGCGCCTCGGACTGGCCGGTCACCTGTTTGCCCAGCCAAGCCATTTCCATCAGATCGCGGGGCCGGAACGAGGCAAGGTCGGGCGGTCGGCGCATCAGCATCGGGCGGATCAGGCGGCAGTTGCGCAGGATATCGCGGGAGTAACGGTCATAGGCCTCGGCATCGCGGCGCGAATGGCGGGCAAACTCGCGCCGGTTCGCTTCGTGGTCGCGGAACATGCCAAGGTAACCACCGTTTTCGGTGAACAGCGCCCCCCCCTCATAGGGCAGGATCTGCAGCCCGTGCCGCGGCAATTCCAGATCGCGCATGATCTCGGGGCGAAACAGGCTGCTGACGTAAGAGCAATTGGAATAGGTAAAGCCCGGGTACAGCTCGCGGCTCACCGCCGCCCCGCCGATCCAGTCGTTTTTCTCGACCACCAGCACCTTCAGCCCCGCCCGCGCAAGGTAGCACGCCGTGACCAGACCGTTGTGCCCAGCTCCGATGATCAGCGCATCATGGGTCATTCGGTGGCCTTGATCCCGTGTTCCAGCACCAGATCGACCGCTGTCTCGACCGCCTTCAGCGTATCGGTCAGGCAAGACGGGTCCAACCCATGCGCTTCGCACATGAACCACGGCTCGCGGCTGTCGGGTTCAACAATGATGTTCAGATCATGCAGATGATATGCCATCGCGTCATAGAAACTGTAGTCGCTGGTCTTCCAGGCGCGATAGTTGTCGGGCGGGACTTCAGCAAAGAACAGACCGAACATCGACGGATGCCCGGTGTAGGAATGCACGATCTTGCGCGCGTCGAGAATCTGCGAGATCCCGGTTTTCAACCGCTCGCCATAGCTCGCCAAGGTCTCCAGCGCCGGGGTCTCATCCAGGATGCGCAGACATTCTTCGGCTGCAGCCAGCGACACGGAATGCGCGGTGTAGGTGCCGCCGTGGCTGGCCCCGCCATAGCGGAAGGTCCGCATCACGTCTTCGCGCCCGGCGACGACCGCAATCGGATAGCCGTTGCCCATCGCCTTGGCAAAGGTGGTGATGTCGGGCACCACGCCCATGATCCCCTGAATGCCGGACTTGCCGACGCGGAAGCCTGACTTCACCTCATCAATGATCAGCATTACGCCATATTTTGTGCACAGATCCCGCGCCAGTTGCACATATTCCGCCCGCGCCATGATCGAACAGCAATTGCCCTGGATCGGCTCGATCAGCATGGCGGCCAGTTTGTCGCCGTGCCGCTTGAACATATCCTCCAGCCGCTGGAAATCGTTCATCGGGGTGATATGGGCCAGTTGCTTGACCGTGGGCGGGACGCCTTTGCCATAGGGCACCAGTTCGGGGTCGGTGTTAGAACCGAGGTCCCATTCCTCCATGTTCGCCATCCACATGGCGGCATCGAAAAGCCCGTGATAGCCGCCCTCGACCAGCAGGTATTGCTCGCGCCCGGTGTAGGCGCGGGCAAGGCGCAGGGCAGCCATCACCGCCTCGGTCCCCGAGTTAGAAAAGCGCACGAGTTCTGCCGCCGGCACCATCTTGGCAATGCGGTCGGCCACGATCAACTCGCGCTCGGTTGACAGCGCAAAGACGCCACCCACCTCCATGCCCCTGCGGGCTGCGGCGTCCACCCGGTCATCGGCATAGCCGAGGATGGCCGGACCATAGCCCAGACGGTAATCGACATAGTTGTTGCCGTCGATATCCCAGGTCCGCCCGCCCTTGCCGTGATGCACATAAATCGTGCGATCTTCGCCCCAATACCGGAAGGTCGACGCCACCCCCAAAGGCAGGCGTTTGACGGCGCGTTGGAACTGGGCATTTGACTTGGTCAGGGGGCGATTGGGCAAATTGGGCATGATATCTTTTCGCTGTGGCGGCATCCTGCGACGTTGCCCTGCGACTGACTGTTCTGTCAATCAGATTTTGCGATTGTGGCGCGCTGATAGATCGGTGCATACTCTGTTGATGTGTTTGGACAGAGGGACATGACCGAAATCGCATCGCCAACTGACGCCCGACTGCCGCGCACGCAAAGCCGTACCGCGCGGAGATTGCAGCTGATCGAGGCCACGATCCAGTCTTTGGCCGACCGGGGCTTTTCGCGCACCACCGTCACCGATGTGGCCGCACGGGCAGGGATCAGCCATGGACTGGTGCTGTTCCACTTCCAGTCCAAGGAAAACCTGCTGGCAGAGACACTGGATTTTCTGGCCGAGGAATACCAGGCCAACTGGCAGGCGGCATTGGCAAGCGCAGGCAATGCGCCCGAGGCGCGCATTCTGGCCCTGATCAGGGCCGATTTTGCCGAGTCCATCTGCACGCCAGGGCGGTTGGCGGCCTGGTGCGCCTTTTGGGGCGAAAGCCAGAGCCGGCCCTTGTATCAGGCGCGCTGCGGGGCGAATGACCTGCTTCACAACAGCACCTTGGTGGACCTCTGCGCCGCGATGAATGCGGGTCACGGATATGCCTGCAATCCCGAACGGACCGCGCGTCTGATCCGCATCATGATTGAGGGTGTCTGGCTTGATCTGATGACGCTTGAGCAGCCCTATTCCATCACCGAAGCCTTCGAGACCGTGATGGCCGGAACAAGGGCTTTCTACCCAAGACATTTTCTCGACGTGCTGGTGACAGGAAATTACAAAGCGCTCTGATCGGGGGTCATGCCGGTGTTTGCTTAGCAGGCAAGCTTGGCACGGGACCCGATATCGGACAGGCAACGGGCATTGCAAGGGTTTCTCGTTTGGGCAGTCCGCGCCGCAAACAGGCGCAACCCCTGAACCAGTACGATTTTACGGGGAGCGTTTCTGAGAGAGAATGCGCTGGATCGCCTTGGCGGGAACTGCCCGATGTTCGTCAGCAGCCATGCGTCGAACACGAGTTGCTGTGCTCACGCGGGCAAAGGGCAGGCTGCAGATCACGAAAGCCCAGAACGAAAGCAGGGGAAGCCAAAGCGCCATCCTGAGCGCGCCCGAGGTGATCTGGACCTGATCCGCGTATCATCCTACCAGCCCGCGGCATGTGAAAAGCCGCGCAAAGAGGCCAGACACAGGGCCGCATTCGATCACAAGCCCAAAAGTCAGCATTTTCTCGGCACAAAAGGAGGCATCCACACAGGGCTTCCGCCGGAGTTTCCCCGGTGAGAAAGCCAGTCAGTGGCGAACTGCCGCGCTGCGCCCCGCCCACAGACGTTTGCGGTCGGGGGGGAATCCTTGTGACGGGGCTCTGTGTTGTACGAACGCTCGCCTGACAGCCGCAATCTGTGGTCCGAGCAAGGCACGGGCCCAGTTTGCAGCAACTCAACCGCGGTCAGAGAACGGGCTGTCACGGTAGGTGCGTGGCGCAATCTGTTCGGGCTCGACCATTGTCAGTACCAGATCGTAGGGGTTCTCTTCGATCATCCTGTAGGCTTCATGGATCAGCCCGTGTGCGTCCTGACGCACCATGTGGACGGGAAACTGCAGATAGGCTGCAAAGGGGTCATAGTCATAGCAGCCAATGACCGAACTGCGAAACGCGTCAAGTGGCAAGCTGGAGAGGTGACCCAGCACCCCCTCGAAAGCTGTCAGTGAATTCACGAACACCCCGGAAGGCAAAGACCCTAACCGATCGCAAAGCGCCGCGATCTCACGCGTGGCGCTCCGGGGGGCATAGCCGCAAGCGATGATCTGCTCTGGCAAGACCGGCTGTCCGGCAGTGGCCAGAACGTCACGGAAAGCCGCGATCCTGCGGGCAGTGGCATAGTCGGTGTCATCCCCGCCGATGAAATAGACCCTGTCGCGCGGCGTCTGGCCCGAAATTGTGCTGTCCGCCAAAAGACGCTGCGTAAGGTCAGAGGCCCCCTTGTAGTTGTCCGACACCACCGAAGGCGCACCGGGCCCCGGCAAGTCGACGAAGACATGCCGCAGGTCGGCGGCACGGCACATCGCGGTGACGGCTTCGGGGTCGGTTGCCCCTGCGATGAAGAGATAGTCCACCGCATAGGAAATCAGCGTTTCGACGACGCGGCGTTCTTCCGTGGGATCGCGCATCGAGGAGGCGATGATCGGCACCAGCCCTCGGTCGCGCGCCAGCGCCTCGAAGCTTTGCGACATCGACGAAAAGAACCGGTTGTCATGCAGCGGGATCACCATCCCAACCAGCCCGGAGCTTGCCTTGCGCAGCCCACGGGCCTGCATGTTGGTGGAGTAACCCTGCTCGGTGGCGATGCGGCGAATAGACTCGACAGTAGCTTCTGCAATGCGCCGCTTGCGCCAGCTTTCGCCCAATGCCGCAGACACCGTTGAGGGCGAGGAGCCCGAAAGACGGGCAATATCATAGATCGTCGATTTGCGGGTTGCGCGGGTCATATCTTCTTTGCCTGAAGAATCTTCTTGACGACTCTAGCCCGCGCGATGCTGAATGCGCAACATCGATTGTGCAATGGATCGATCCTGGGAGGAGAGACCAGCACCCAAATCACGCAGCAACAGTTATTTGCTTCAGAAAATGTCTGCACAATCGATGCGGCAGTCAGAATTTGGCCCTTCTGCGGGCCTTTAACGGGAGGAAGAAAATGAAAAGAAGAACATTTGGCACATTGATGGCGGGCGTTGCCTTTGCCGCCACGCTGGCCACTGGCGCTTTGGCGCAGGACAAGCCCACCATGGGCATCGTTGTGAAGATCGGCGGCATTCCGTGGTTCAACGCTATGGAGATGGGAATCCTCGAAAAGGGTGCCGAACTTGGCATCGATGCCACGATGATCGGCCCGACCAGCGCCGACCCGGCACTTCAGGTGCGCGCCATCGAGGATCTGATTGCCAAGGGCGTTGACGTGATCGGCGTGGTGCCGAACGACGAAGCGGCGCTAGAGCCGGTTCTGGAAAAGGCCCGCGCCGCCGGGATCAAGGTTGTGGCCCATGAAGGCCCCGGCCTGAACAACGTGGATTGGGATTTCGAACTTGCCTCGGCACAAGGCTTTGGCGAGACCCATGCCGAATTGCTGGCGCAAAAAATGGGCGGCAAGGGTGAATACGCGATGTTCGTGGGCAGCCTGACCGTGCCGCTGCACAACGCCT
Source organism: Pseudorhodobacter antarcticus (assembly GCA_945860375.1). The sequence continues at coordinate 6,599 of CAMAQR010000028.1, read as the reverse complement.
GGGCCGATTTCGCCAATGCCTACATTGCCGCGAAATACCCCGACATGAAGCTGATCGGCGAACGTTACGGCGTGGCAGAATCGGTGGATGACAGCCGTAAGACTGCGCTAGACCTGTTGGCTGCCAACCCGAACCTGACCGGTTTCCTTGCTTTCGGTAGCCAGGGCCCGATCGGCATTGGCCGTGCGATCGAAGAGCGTCGCGCGATCGGCACCGTCTTTGTGCTGGGGCCGTTCTCGCCTGGCCAAGGCCGTGATCTGGTGAAATCGGGCGCCATCACCGGCGGCTTCATGTGGAACCCGGCCGAAGCGGGGCGCGTGTTCGTGACCATGGGCAAGCTGCTGCTTGATGGCACCGCGATTGCTGACGGCACCGATATTCCGGGTCTGGGCGTGGTGTCTCCGGATGTCGCAGGCAAGGACATCATCACCAACAACCTGATCGCCATCAACGCCGACACGGTGGATGGTCTGGCTGATCTGGGTCTTTAAGCGGACCACTTGCCGGGGCGGGCTTCCGCCCCGGTGCCACCACAGGTGATGGGGACATCGATGAGCGAGTATCAAACAGCACTGGTCGAACTGGGAGCCGTGTTCGCCCGGCTGGACGATGCGCAGGTCAATGCGGTGATCAAGCGGCTGGCGCTGGCACGGCGGATCGTCGTTTTTGGCGGCGGGCGCGAACGGTTGCAAATCATGGGTTTTGCCATGCGAATGTTCCACATGGGGCTTGAAGCCGCTGTGGAAGGTGACATGACCACCCCGGCCGTGGGACCCGGCGACGTGTTTCTGATCACTTGCGGGCCAGGCTATATCTCCACCGCGCAGGCGCTGATGAGGGTGGCGAAAGACGCGGGGGCGGAGGTTATCCTGATCACAGCGCAGCTTCAGGGGCGGCTGTCACCGCTGGCCGATCTGATCCTGCATCTGCCCGCGCAGACCATGGCAGACGATCAGGGGCCGGCCAAATCTTCGGTTCTGCCGATGGGCAGCCTGTTCGAGGGTGCCTTGTTCGTGCTGTTTGAGGTGATGGTGCTGAAGCTGAAGGCGCGGCTGAACATCTCTGCGGATGACATGCGCGCGAACCACACCAATCTGGAATGACCCAAACTGGAACAACCATGACCGCCGAGGCCCGATCCGAAAACCCCGACGCCCTACGACTGACGCACGTCACCAAAATTTTCGGCGGGGTGACAGCGTTGGACGACGTGGCTTTCTCGGTCGGTGCAGGCGAGGTGCACTGTCTAGCAGGTGAAAACGGCTGCGGCAAAAGCACCCTGATCAAGATCATCACGGGGGTCTATCAGCCCGAACCGGGCGTCGGGATGCAGATCTTCGGGCAAGATTATCCCCAGATCACCCCGACGCAGGCCCGCAAGGCCGGAATTGCGGTGATCTGGCAGGATCTGGCGTTGTTTGCCGAAATGACTGTCGCCGAAAACATCGCGTTTGAGACCATGCTGGGCAATCGCCCGCGCCCGGTGTCCTATGCCCGTATACGGGCGGATGCGCAGGCGGCGTTGGCGCGGCTGGACGTGGATCTTGACCTCGACGCGCGGCTGGGCAGCCTGCCCATCGCGCAGCGGCAGATCGTGGCGATCGCTCGCGCTTTGGTTTCTGACGCGCGGCTGATTTTCATGGATGAGCCCACGGCCAGCCTGACCCAATCGGAAACTGACGCGCTGTTGGCAGTGGTGCGCACCCTGTCGGCGCGCGGGGTGGCGGTTGTGTTTGTCAGCCACCGCTTGGCCGAGGTGCTAGAGATTGCCTCGCGCGTCACCGTCTTGCGCGACGGGCGGTTGGTGGGGGTTTATCCGACCGAAGGCATGACCCAAAGTCGGCTGACCGAACTGATGACTGGCGCCTCCTTTGCGCAGGGCGTGATGGCCCGCGACACCGCCTCTCAGCCCGAAGTGCTGCGCGTCCAAGGCCTTGGACGTGCGGGCGACTATGCCGATATCTCATTGATCCTGCGTGCGGGCGAGGTACTGGGCTTGACCGGGCTGATCGGCGCGGGTCGGACGGAACTGTGTCACACGCTGTTCGGCATGACCCGCGCCGACCGTGGCACGATCACCCTGAACGGGCGCGAATTGCGGATGAAGTCCAACCGCGATGCGGTGGCCGAGGGCATCGCCTATGTGTCTGAAGACCGGCTTGCGCTGGGCCTGATCCAGCCGCAATCGATTGCCGATAATGCCGTGCTGGCAGTGCTGAGAAAGATCACAGGCCGGACAGGGTTGCTGTCGTCGCAAAAGAAGGACGACACCGTCAGCTGTTGGATCAGCGCGTTGGCGGTCAAGATCGGCAAGCCATCGGATGCCGTGTCAACCCTGTCGGGGGGCAATCAGCAGCGGGTGGTTCTGGCGAAATGGCTGGCGACGGAACCGAAGGTGCTGATCCTAGACTGCCCGACCGTGGGTGTCGATGTGGGCGCGCGGGCGGGTATCTTCCGCATCGTGCGGGCGCTGGCCGAAAAGGGTCTTGCCATCCTTCTGATCAGCGACGAGGTGCCCGAAGTTTACCTGAACGCCGACCGTGTGCTGCACATGGCGGGGGGGCGCATCGTCAAGGAATGGGACCCGCGCCAGACCGGCCTGTCTGATATGGAGGCCGCCGTCTATGCATAGTTTCCTGCGCGCCTATCCGACGGAATCCAAACTGCTGGTGGTGCTGTTGGTCATCTGCACCGCGCTGTCTCTGGCCTCGCCCGACTTCCTGACGCTGGTGAATTTCACCAGCCTTCTCAACAACAACGCCGTCAATGTGATTTGGGCGGTGGGGCTTTTGGTGGTGCTGATCGCGGGGGGGATCGATATTTCCTTCGCGGTGGCGGCCAGCGTGGTGCAATATCTTTGCGTCTATGCCTTTGCCGGTATCGGGGGCGGCAACTGGGCCTTCGGCTTCCTGTTCGCGGGCGGCTTCGGGCTGGTGCTGGGCCTGATCAATGCCTTCCTGATCCACCAGTTTCGCATCATTTCCATTGTCGTCACCATATCGACATTCAACGCCTTCTTCGGCCTGTTGATGTTCTTCTCCTCCGGCCGGTTCCTTTACAACCTGCCGTCCTGGTGGTCACAGCGGGTGATCCTTTGGGAATACCAGACCGCCAGCGGCACCTGGGCCGAGTTGATCCTGCCGGTGGCGGTGATGGCCTGCGCCATGCTGGCCACCTGGGTGCTGATCCGGCGCACCACGACCGGGCGGCAGCTTTATGCCTTTGGTGACAACCCCGAAGGCGCGCGGCGGGCGGGAATTCCCATCGGGCTGATGCAGGCGATTGCCTTTGGCTGGTGCGGGATGATGGCCGGGATCGGCGGGCTGATGCAGGCACATATTACCAAGGAAGTCATCCCCAATGCCCTGATCGGGCGCGAGCTGGAGGTGCTGGCCGCCGTCGTGCTGGGCGGCGCGCGGCTGGGGGGCGGGCGCGGGTCGGTGCTGGGCTGTTTCCTTGGCGTCTTGCTGGTGGCGATCACCCAGAACGGGCTGAACCTGCTGGGCGTGTCGCCCTATGCCTTCAAGATGGTGGTCGGCATCATCATTCTGTTGGCGATCTCGACCTCGAATCTTGACCCCGCCAAATGGTTTGAAACCCGCAAGGAGGGCAGCAAATGACCGCGCTTTACCGCCGTGCCGTTGCCGCCTTCGGCCCCGAGGTGCCGGGCCTGCTGGGCTTTCTGGCGCTGGTGCTTCTGGTCTTCGGCTTGGCTGCTCCGCGGTTCCTGACCGGGGCCAACTTTGGCTCTGTCGCCTTTCAACTGCCGGAACTTGGCCTGCTGACGCTGGCCATGCTGATGCCGATCATCTCGGGCGGGTTCAATCTGGCGATCATCTATACGGCCAACATGGCGGGGCTGACGCTGGCCTATGTGCTGAACCAATATGGCGGCGTGGATGCGGGCATCTGGCCCTTCATCCTTGGCATCGTGCTGGCGCTGGGGGTGGGGGCAGTGTCGGGGGCGGTGATGGGGGCCGTCATCGCCTATATCGGCGCGCATCCGATCCTTGTGTCCCTGGCGATGATGATCTTTCTGCGGGGCCTTGGCGAATTTCTGACCAAGGGCGGCGACATTTCCGGCTTTCCGCAATGGATGGCGGTGCTGGGGCATGGCACGGTCTGGGGCATTCCGGTGCCGCTGATCCTGTTTCTGGTCTGCGCCGTGGTGTGGCACATCATCCTGAACCGCACTCGGCATGGGTTTTCGGTCCGCATGGTTGGGTCGAACATCCGCGCCGCCGCCTATTCCGGCATTCATACCAAGCGGACGCTGGTGCTGATCTACACGCTGTCGGGGGTGATGTGCGCGGTTGCGGGCATCCTGATGCTGTCGCGCTTCAACTCGGTCCGCGTCGGCCATGGTGAGGCGCTGCTGCTGGTCACGGTTCTGGCCTGTTTTCTGGGGGGCGTCGATCCATTCGGCGGCTTTGGCCGTGTACTGCCGGTCGTGATCGCCCTGATCGTGCTGCAAGTGCTGTCATCGGGGCTCAATCTTTTGGGGGCCAACCAACATCTTTCCACCGCCGTCTGGGGCCTGTTCCTTGTCGGCGTGATGATCCTGCGCTGGGGCGCAGGGCGGCTATCTGAACGAAAGAAAAGGAGTTGAGCATGGAAGGTTTTGGCGTTCACACAAGCATGTGGACCATGCATTGGGATAGGGCAGGGGCGGAAAAGACCATTCCTGCCGCTGCCGCCTACAAGATGGATTTCATCGAGATTGCGCTTTTGAACACCGCCATCGTCGATGCGCCGCACACCCGCGCGCTGCTCGAAAAGCACAACATGCGGGCGGTCTGCTCTCTGGGTCTGCCGCAGGAAAACTGGGCGTCGGTCAACCCCGACGGCGCCATCGAGCAGCTTTGCCGCAGCCTTGACAAGGCCGCCGAAATGGGGGCCGAGGCGCTGTCGGGCGTGACCTACGGCGGCATCGGTGAACGCACCGGGTTGCCGCCCACGATGGCCGAATATGACAACATCGCCAAAGCGTTGACGGCAGCGGCCAAGCACGCGAAGAAGCTGGGGATCGCCTTCGGCATCGAGCCGGTGAACCGCTATGAAAACCACCTGATCAACACCGGCTGGCAGGCGAAATGGATGATCGAAAAGGTCGGCGCCGACAACATCTTCATCCACCTTGACACCTATCACATGAACATCGAGGAGAAGGGTGCGGGCAACGGCATTCTCGACGCGCGCGACCATCTGCGGTATATCCACTTGTCGGAATCCGACCGTGGCACGCCGGGCGAAGGCACCTGCGACTGGGATGAGGTCTACGCCACCCTGGCCGCCATCGGCTTCAAGGGCGGGCTGGCGATGGAAAGCTTCATCAACATGCCGCCCGAAGTGGGATACGGCCTTGCCGTCTGGCGTCCGGTTGCCGAGAATTTCGAGGCCGTGATGGACAAGGGCCTGCCCTTCCTGCGCAACAAAGCCAAGCAATACCGGCTGATCTGAGGGTGTTAAGGGCGGCGCGAGCGTCGCGGTTCTCGATGTCGGCACATCCAACGTGAAGCTGTCGGCCTGCACTGCCGATGGCCATATCTGCGAAACGCTCAGTCTCCCGAATGCCGTCCGCCCCGGCCCACCTTGGCGACACCAAGATCTTGCCGCGCAGAACACCTTTGCGTTGGCGGGACTGGTGTGTCGGCGGGACTGGCAACGCTGCGGTGCCAGCCACCCTCTGGCGCATTTCGCCGCCTCTGGCCACGGCTCGGGCGGACTGCTGCTGCATGGTTGATGAAGCCAAGGTTCATCGCAACACAAACACCGCAAAAGGGCAAGGAGGTCGCAGACGGACGTTGTTCCCGCACAACGACACGGACTGATGGCATGCGCACAGTCCCATAACGACACTGCAGCCGATGTGGAGGGATCATGTTCGGACCAAGGATGGACGATCCTGATCTGCCGCTGAGCGTGCTGTTTCACCATTGGCCCGCAGCCGCAGCCGTTTTCCTGACCCATCGAATGGCGTGCTTTGGCTGCGCGATCGCACCGTTTCACACGGTCACAGACGCCTGCGCCGAATACCGGCTGGACGAAACGGTGTTCCGCGCAGAATTGCTGGTGGCAATGGTCGCCTGACGGATTCTGCGCCCCGCGCGACATCAACATTCGGCGGGGATGCAGGTGGGCTCTGTCCGAGCGCGAAGCAGCCACAATGACCTGAGAGATGGCCTTTCGGCATGGGTGATCTGGCCAGTCTCTCTGCAGATCGGGGGCTTGCTGATGCTGGCCGGCGTGGGGCAGGGGGTGCGGATGCTGTGCTGGCGCGGCTGGCGCGTTTTGGACACGCCTTTGGTCTTGATGCCTCACATGGCTTTTGCCTTTGTGCCTGCGGACCTTGTGGCGCTGAGCCTGCCCAATCCCGCATGGCGTCAGTCAAACAATCGTTAAACCGTTGTGAACGGTCAGGCGGTGGCACCGCTGAGAATCACCAGCTTGTGCGGCGCTGTGACCGTGATCTTGCGCCGTTCCGACATCACGATGCCGTCCCGCTCCCACCCGCTCAGCAGGCGGCTGACGGTGTGCAGGGTGGTGCCGGTCATGTCCGATATGTTCTGCCGGGTGATTGGCAAGCCGATCTCGATGCC
>CAMAQR010000027.1 GCA_945860375.1 Pseudorhodobacter antarcticus | reverse complement strand
CCAGCCGAGAGGCTGCTACTCTAATATACTGAAAATGAACACAAAAAATTCGAATATCTTGGGGATGTGAAACCCCCGCCGAGGCAAATGCAAGGCGATGCCCTGCCCAAACACGCGCCACCATTTGCCAATGGCTCAGACCCCGGACTTGCCGCATAGTCGGTCAGCAGGAGGCCACCATGACCCATGACACCATCCCCGAAATTGCCCTGAACTGGCACCGCGAAGGCCGGGGCGCTGCCTTGGCGACCGTGGTGGAAACCTGGGGTTCAGCCCCCCGCCAACCCGGCAGCCAATTGGCGATCTCGGGGGCGGGGCAGATCATGGGGTCCGTATCGGGCGGCTGCGTCGAAGGCGCGGTTGTGACCGAGGCGCTGGAAGCCTTGGCCGATGGCATCCCCCGGATGCTGACCTTCGGGGTGACAGACGAATCCGCTTTTGCCGTGGGTCTGGCCTGTGGCGGCACCATCAAGGTGCTGGTGGAGCCTGTGGCCCCTTGGGCGGAGGTGCTGGCGGATCTGGTGGCGGCCCGCACCGCCCGGCAGGCCGTGGCCTATACCGTCAATCTGACCGATTGGACGCGCGCTTTGCTGCCCGCGGGGGCCGATCCGGCGGCGGATGCGCGGCTGCGCAGCGACAAGGCGGGCGTGGACGGCGACAGCTTTGTCGCGCCGCATAATCCAGCCCTGCGGCTGATCGTGGTGGGCGCTGTCCATATCGCGCAGCCGCTGCTGGCGATGGCGCGGCTGGCGGGCTATGATCCGACCCTGATCGACCCCCGTGACACCTTTGGCGCGGCAGAACGGTTTCCGGGCGAGGTGGTGCTCGATGACTGGCCCGATGACGCGCTGGCAGCACTGAAACCCGATGCCCGCACCGCGATTGTCACCCTGACCCATGATCCCAAGCTGGACGACCCGGCGATCCGCTTTGCCCTGCGGTCCCCGGCGTTTTATCTTGGCTGTCTGGGGTCGAAGAAAACCCATGCCAAGCGGGTAGAGCGGCTGCAAGAGGCGGGTTTTAGCGCCACGGAGATCACCCGCATTCACGCCCCGGTGGGTTTGGACATCGGTGCGAAAACCCCGGCCGAGATTGCCGTGTCGATCCTTGCCCAGATCACTCAAGTCTTGCGGGCGGGCTGATGCAGTTCGGTCCGGTTCCGCTTGATCAGGCTTTGGGCGCGGTGCTGGCGCATTCGGTGCAGCTGGGCCCGACGCGCCTGCGCAAGGGCTGCGTTCTGGGCGCGGAAGATTTGGCGGCGCTGGCGGTGGCTGGGGTGACGCGCGTGGTGGTGGCGCGGTTGGAACCGGGGGATGTGGCCGAGGATCAGGCGGCGGCGGCGCTGGCGCGGTCCTTGGTGCCCGATCCGGCGGCGCAGGGGCTGTTGGTGACAGAGGCCTTCACCGGGCGGGTCAATCTGAACGCGGTGGGGCCGGGGCTGGTGGAGGTCGACGCGGACGCGGTGGGGGCGCTGAACCTTGTGGACCCGGCGATCACCTTGGCGACGCTGGCGCCGCTGACCCGGGTGGTGGCGGGCACCTTGGTGGGGACGGTGAAGATCATCGCCTATGCCGTCGAAGGGGCGGCTTTGGCGCGGGCTTGTGAGGTGGCGCGGGCGGCGCTGAGGGTGCGGCCTGTGGTGATGCGGGCGGCGACGTTGATCCTGACCGAGGTGCCGGGGCAGGATCCGAAACTGTCGGCCAAGGGGGCGCTGGTGATCGGGGCACGGTTGCGGGCCTTGGGGATGGAACTGGCGGCGGTCACGGTGGTGGCGCATGAAGAGGCGGCGCTGGCGGCGGCTTTGCTGCGCGCGGGCGGCGATATGGTGCTGATCCTGACCGGCTCGGCGACGTCGGATTTGTACGACACCGCGCCGCAGGCGGTGCGGGCGGCGGGGGGAAGCGTGCTGCGGTTCGGGATGCCGGTGGATCCGGGGAACCTGCTGTTTCTGGGTGATCTGGCTGGCCGCCCCGTGGTGGGTCTGCCGGGCTGCGCGCGCTCGCCTGCCTTGAACGGCGCCGATTGGGTGCTGGAGCGGCTGGCCTGCGGGTTGGCGGTTTCGGGCGCGGATATCGCGGCGATGGGGGTGGGCGGGCTGCTGAAGGAAATCCCGATCCGGCCGCAGCTGCGGGAGCCGCGATAGGGCGGTCCCAACTCGGGACCTTTTGAGAAGTGTTTGGTATCAATGGGTTGAGGTGGTGAAATTAGGGATTTGTTAAGGATTGGCGCGTGAATGTGGCTGTGGCTTTTGATGCGGTAGCATTGGTTTGACTGATGCAAGATGAACCTGTCCTTTCCACAATCTAAGTCATGAGATACCTTTGCCAGCGACATGGATTGGGAAGTGACATCAAGATGATGCAGCTGTTCTGGCAACATGGATCAGATCCACGATTTTATCTGTTCGTATTCGGAACCATGGTTGGCAGCGTGATCCTTGGCAGCTTGGCGGTCGGTCTTACTCAGTCGGTGATGAGTGGCGATCTGGCGTTTGTGGTTTTTGTTCCTGTCATCTCAGCCATCGGTGCGGGGTTGGCTATACCGCTGGCCTTTGCGCTTTGGATTGTGCCATCAGCATTGATTTTTTCAGTCTGCATGATGCGTTTTGAACCAACTTTCGGCACATTGAAGGCTGTCAAATGGTCCGGGACGATAACTGCATTGGTTGCGGCGCTGGCCACAACCTATGTCGCGACCGATTTTGGGCGCGATTTTGACGGTGTGGGGAGCGTGATGTTTTACTTTGGGCCGGCTGCAGTTGGGCTGGCACCATGGGTCGCACGCAAAGCCTATCTACCGGGCTGACAGCCCAATGCTTTGCGGATGTCACGCGCGTCGGGCTTGTGCCAGTTTGCATCGACACAGCAAAAAGGGGCCTTTCGGCCCCTGATTTCTTTGCGGTGGTCTGCGCCCTTACTTCGGCGTGACCATCATCACCATCTGGCGGCCTTCCAGCCGGGGCATGGATTCGATCTTGCCGAAGTCACCGACATCCGCCGCCACGCGGTTCAGCAGTTCAAGGCCAAGCTGCTGGTGTGCCATTTCGCGGCCACGAAAGCGCAGGGTGACTTTGACCTTGTCGCCCTCTTCGAGAAACTTCAGCACCGAGCGCATCTTCACGTCATAGTCATGGGTATCGGTTCCGGGGCGGAACTTGATTTCCTTGATCTCGATGATGTGCTGCTTCTTGCGGGCCTCGGCCTCACGTTTCTGGGTCTCATATTTGTACTTGCCGAAATCCATGATCTTGCACACGGGCGGTTCGGCGTTCGGGGAGATTTCGACCAGATCCAGCCCGGCCTCTTCGGCCATCTGCATCGCGCGCGACGGCGTCACAACGCCGACGTTTTCGCCATCCGCACCAATCAGGCGAATCTCGGGCGAGCGGATGCGGTCATTGATCCGTGGGCCGGTTTCGCGTTGTGGCGGGGCATTGTGGGGTCTGCGGGCTATGGTGGTCGTCCTTTGAATGGCTATAAGCTGTCGCAAGATAGTCGCAGCGGGGACGGTCTTCAACCGCTAAAGCGCTGGAACTGGGCCTTGGTTTGCATCTGTTGCTGCTGCGTTGCCGCCTGGGTCTTTTCTTTGCGGCCTTTTTCTGTCATAGGCGGCGCAGCCGAACCCATTCGGCATTGGAGATTGCGACATGAACAAGAACGTCCTTATCGGCCTCGTGCTGATCGCTCTGGCTGGTGGTGGCTACTATCAGTTCAGCATGAAGCCTGCGCAAGAAGCTGCTGCAGCCGCCGCCGCAGAGGCAAAAGCCGCTGAAGAAGCCGCTGCCAAGGCCGCAGAAGAAGCCACTGCTGCTGCCAAGAAGGTTGAAGACGAAGCCGCCGCTGCTGCTGCCGCCGCCGCTGCTGCAACCGAAGCTGCTGCAACCGCCACCACCGAAGCCGCTGGCGCCGCTGCTGCAACCGCCACCACCGATGCGGCGGCCCTGTTGGACCCGGCGATGTTCGACGCCGCCAAGATCAACGCCATGATCGACGCTTCGGCGCTGGATGCCACGCTGAAAACCACGCTGAAAGCCGATGTTGACGCTGCTGCTGCCGATCCAACCAAAGTGGCTGGCGCTTTGGCCGCCGTGAAAGCTGCCTTGGGCATGTGATCCTTTGCCTTCGGGCAAAGCAAAGGCCGCGCGGGGCAACCCGGCGCGGCCTTTTTCATGGGCGGATGATTATTCGGTGATCGTGAAGATTGCCGGATCGCAGGCGTCGGCCTTGATCGTGGCGATACCGTCTTCACCCCAGATCGCCTGCACCAACACCGGCTGGCACTGCGTCAGCCCCAGCGTGACCGTGGCAGAGTTGCCGGGTTTCAGTGCGCCAGAAAGACTGCCCAAGGCTTCTCCCGTTTTATGCCCGGCCTCCATCTTGTAGGCGGTCACGGCGGTGAACGTCTGGCCGGTGCCATTGGCGACCGAGACCGTGACCTCTGCCACCGCCGCAGAGGCGCAGAGCCCGCAGAGTGCCGCGATGAAAAGCCTTTTCATATGCCATCCCCGACGAAGGCTTTTTCAACCACATATTCTTGAGGTTCGGAATTTGCGCCTTCGCGCAGGCCGAATTTCTCGAGCACCGCTTTGACATCATGGTTGAAGGCCAAGCTGCCGCAGACCATGGCGCGGTCGTCTTCGGCGGTCATGGCGGGCAGGTCCAGATCGGTAAAGACCTTGCCCGACAGCAGGTTGTCGGTGATGCGGCCCATATGGGCCGAAGGTTCGCGGGTGGTGGTCGGATAGTAGTGCAGCTTGCCCTCGACCATGTCACCGATCAGCGGATCGTCCGTCAGGCTTTCCACCAGTTGGCGGCCATATTCCAGTTCCGCCATCTCGCGGCAGGTGTGCATCATGATGACGGAATCGTATTTCTCATAGGTTTCCGGTTCGCGCATCAGGCTGGCAAAGGGGGCAAGGCCGGTGCCGGTGGCCAGCATCCACAAACGTCTGCCCGGCAACAAGGCGTCATGCACCAAGGTGCCGACCGGCTTGGGGCGCAGGATGATTTCATCGCCCACCGCGATGTGCTGAAGGCGGCTGGTCAGGGGGCCGTCGGGCACCTTGATCGAATAAAACTCCAACTCGTCATCCCAAGCCGGGGAGGCGATGGAATAGGCGCGCAGCAGGGGTTTTCCGGTGTCGCCCATCAGCCCGATCATCACGAATTCACCGGAGCGAAAGCGCAAGGAGCGCGGCCGCGTCACCCGGAAGGAAAACAGCCGGTCGGTCCAGTGTTTCACCGATGTGACGATCTGGGCGTCGGGCAAATGCGGTTTGGCGGCGGCTTCGGTCATGCGGGTCACTTCGGTCATGGGATGATGCCCGGGGCAACCCGGTTCCTTTTGTCTAGCGTTGATCCATATCGGATGGAAGCCGGGGCGTCAGGCCAAGCTTGATTAGGCCCGCCTTGATTGGGCCCGCCTTGATTGGGCCCGCCTTGATTGGGCCCGCCCAGTCTCAGGCCCGCAGCCGCGATTGATAGTCATGGGCTTTCCAGTCGGCGCGCGCGGTCCATTGCGGCTCGGGCTGGCGCAGGGCCAGCTCATCCGGGATTTCCACCTGATCAAAGCCCACCCGCCGCGCCATCGGATATTGGTCGGCGATGACCGGACCGTTGGCGCGCAACAGGCCCGTGTACCCCAGCGCGCGCAACCGTCGCGCGATCGTGAAGGCGCGGCCGTCGTTGAAGGCGGGGAAGGCGATGCGGATCAGGGTCAGGGCGGGCAGATAGGCTGCCAGCGCCTCGGGATCATCCGTGTGGGCCAGATCAACCGCGCCGGTGTGGGTGGCGATATCGGCCAGCGTGACGAAATCGGCGGCGGGGACGGGGGCAAAGCCTGCGTCAGTGACGAGGATGGTCATGCGGCGGTGTCCTTGTTCATGGGTACGGCGCGGCCATTGATGAAATGGATGCCGCATTCGGTTTTGTCCTGCCCGCGCCAACGGCCTGCGCGGGGATCTTCGCCCGGTGCCACCTTGCTGGTGCAGGGCGCGCAGCCGATGGACGGATAGCCCTGCGGCACCAAAGGATGGCGGGGCAGACGGTTGTTGACGATGTAGTCGTTCAGGTCTTCGCGACCCCAATGCGCCAAGGGGTTGACCTTGATGCGGGTGTTGCCCTCGGCCTCAAAGAAATCCACCGCCGAGCGGGTGGCGTTCTGATAGCGTTTGCGTCCGGTGATCCAGCCGTCAAACGGGGCCAGCGCCCGTTCCAAAGGTTCGACCTTGCGCACAGCGCAGCACGCATCCGTCGAGAACTGGTGCAGGGTGCCATCCGGGTCTTCATAGGCCACGCGGGGTTGCGCTGCACGGATGGTGCGCACATCGCACAGATGCAGCTTTTCGGCCAGTTCGCGTTGATAATCCAAGGTTTCCTGAAACAGCATCCGGGTGTCGACGAACAGCACCGGGGTTTCCGGCGCAATCACCGACACCAGATGCAACAGCACCACCGACTCCGCGCCAAAGGATGACACCAGCGCCACCTGACCCAGATCGTGGTCTTTCAAAGCCAGTTCCAGCACCGTTGTGGCCGCGTGATGCTTGTAACGCGCATTCAACGCTGTCACCCGATCCGCAACGGTGCCTGCTGGAAAGTCACGCGGCATCTTTGGCCCCGTCCGAGCCATAAAGTGCGATCTTGAACGGTGCGAAACCCACGCGGCGATAGGCCTGCAGGAAGGTTTCCGAGGGGGCCTCGCGGATGTCCAGATAGGCGCGGATGATTCGCTCGATCGCCGGGACAATCTCGGTATAGGCAAAGCCCGGCCCGGTTTTCTCGCCAATGGCCGCCGTTTCGGTGCCGTCACCGCCCAGCGTGATCTGGTAGTTTTCCACCCCGGCGCGGTCCAGCCCCAGAATGCCGATATGGCCGACATGGTGATGCCCGCAGGCGTTGATGCAGCCCGAGATCTTGATTTTCAGCGGGCCGACGTCATGCTCCAGTTTCAGCTCTTCAAACCGCAGCGCGATTTCCTGCGCCACCGGAATGGAACGGGCGGTGGCGAGCGCGCAATAATCCATGCCGGGGCAGGCGATGATATCGGACAGCAGGCCCACGTTCGCGGTGCCAAGCCCGACCTGCACAAGCGCCGCATGCACCGCCGCAAGGTCGGATTTATGCACATGCGGCAGGATCACGTTCTGCTCATGGCTGATGCGCAGATCGCTGTGGCCATAGCGTTCGGCCAGATCGGCCATGACGCGCATCTGGTCGCTGGTGGCATCGCCGGGGGTAGCGCCGTGCGCCTTCACCGAGATGGTGACGATGGCATACTGGTCATGGCGGTGCTGTGCGAGGTTGGTGTCGGCCCAAGCGCGGAACGAAGGGTCGGCCTTGTAAAACGCACCATAGCCATCGGTGGGCGCAGTGCGGAAGGCCGGGGGCGCAAAGGCCGCGCGGATGTCATTCAGCAAGGCCTGATCCGCGCCGCCAAACTGCGGGCGCATTTCGAGAAAACGCTCTTCGATCATGCGGGAAATCTCGTCCCGGCCGGTTTCATGCACGGTGATCTTGATGCGCGCCTTGTACTTGTTGTCGCGGCGTCCCAGCACGTTGTAGACCGACAGCACCGCCTCGACGTAAGGCAGCAGGTCGGCCACGGGCAGGAAATCGCGCACGGTGAAGGCGATCATCGGGGTGCGGCCAAGGCCCCCGCCGACCATCACTTCAAAGCCCGGCTCGCCCGCGTCATTGCGCACCATGCGCAACCCGATGTCATGGGCGCGGGTGACGGCGCGGTCATTCGGGCTGCCGGTGATGGCGATCTTGAACTTGCGCGGCAGGAACTGAAACTCCGGGTGGTCAGTGGACCACTGACGCAAGAGTTCGGCATAGGGGCGCGGGTCTTCGATCTCATCGGCGGCAGCACCTGCAAAATGGTCGGCGGTGACGTTGCGCACGCAATTGCCCGAGGTCTGGATGGCATGCATCTGCACATCAGCCAAAGCGCCAAGGATGGCGGGCACGTCGGGCAGTTTCGGCCAGTTGAACTGAATGTTTTGGCGGGTGGTGAAATGGCCATAGCCCTTGTCCCAAGTGTCGGCAATCAAGGCCAACTGGCGCATCTGATGCGGGTTCAAGGTGCCATAGGGGATCGCCACGCGCAGCATATAGGCGTGCAGTTGCAGATAAAGCCCGTTCATCAAGCGCAGCGGGCGGAATTCATCCTCGGTCAGGGACCCGTCCAGACGGCGGGCAACCTGATCCGAGAATTGGGCAACGCGGGCGCGGACGAAGGAGTCGTCAAAGTCGGAATAATCATACATTGGTCAGGTCTACCTGTTTGCCGTGGGCGTAGTTGGAGGGACCACGGGTGCGGAAGGCTTCGCGGAAATGCACCGGTTCGGGGCCGTTCGGGCCTTGTTTGGCATCGGCAAGATAGGCACCGACGACGATGTTGCGCTGTGCCGTGCCGTGCAGCAGGCGCATCTGCGCATGGGCTTCGTCCTCGATCAACTCGGCCTCGTGGTGGTGGCGCGTCCAGCGGTCATCGGCGGTGAGGTAAACCACATCGCCTTCGCGCAAATCATTGGCGGTGACAACTTTGGGGATGTAACGGCGGCTCATGCGCGGGCCACTTTCAGAGTAAGGGCAGCGAGGGCGGCCTGACGCGGGGACAGGCCGTAAAGGATGACGGCGGGGCCTGCCAGGGCCTGTGCGGCTTCGGGCAGGGTGGCAAGGGTGGCGGCGAGGATACGCTCATCGGCGCGGCTGACATTTTCGATCAGGGTAACAGCGGTTTCAGCGGATGCGCCGTGCATCAGCAAGCGGCCCTGAATGAAGCGGGCGGATTTCTTGCCCATATAGATGGCGGCGACTTCGCCGGGCCGGGCCATGCCGCGCCAGTCCTGCTCGGCAAAACCGTCCATGTCGTGGCCGGTGATGATGCGCAGGGATGCGTTGCGGCCACGCTTGGTCAGCGACTGGCCGATGCTGGCGGCGGCCACGGCGGCCGAGGTCAGGCCCGGCAGGATGCGAAAGCTGTGACCGGCTGCGGTCAGCGCGTCCATCTCTTCGTCCAGACGGCCAAAGATGCCGCAATCGCCCCCCTTCAGCCGGACGACGCACGCGCCGATGGCGGCCTGAGCCACGAGGGTTGCATTGATGGTGGCTTGCGAGGTGGTGGGGCCGAAGCCTTCCTTGCCGACGTCGATGCGGCTGACATGCGCCGGGATCAGCGCAAGGATTTCCGCACCGACCAGGCGGTCATGGATCACCACCTCTGCCTCTTGCAGCGCGCGGTAGGCGGCGAGTGTCAGATGCGCAGCCGCGCCGGGACCAGCCCCCACGAAGGTGACGGCAACCGCTGGAGGCGAAAAATGTGGCAGGTTGGTCATGGCGGGCCCTGTGGTTTTCTGCCCTTAATATAGGATATTTTCCCACATTTTGGCCAGTGACCCTTGCGGATAAGGACGTTTGTTCCGATACTGACCAAAGATGGAAAGAAATCCTGAAAACCGGGGGAAAGCACGAATGGCAGCCCAATTGGACGATCTGGATCGGAAAATTCTTGCCGAGTTGCAAAATGACGCCGAGCAATCTCTGGATGAAATTGCCCGCAAAGTGGGGTCATCGAAAACGCCAGTCTGGAACCGCATCCGCCGGATGCGGGAAACCGGCGTGATCTTGCGGCAAACCGCCCTTCTGGACGCGGAATCGCTGGGGTTGGAGGCGTGCTTCTTCGTGCTGATCCGCACGTCAGAGCATGAGGCCGACTGGCAGCATAAATTCCTGCAAGTGCTGCGATCACGCCCCGAAGTGCTGGAGGCGCATCGGTTGGCGGGGGACATCGACTATATCCTGAAGGTGCGGGTCAAAAACGCGCGCGCCTATGACACGTTCTATCAGGCGCTGATTTCCGAGGTGAAGATCTACAACGTCACCGCGCTGCTCAGCATGGAAGAGATCAAGGCGACCACGGTTTTGCCGTTGTAACCGGGCAAGGAAGGGGGCTGTCTGCCCCCTCGGCTTCGCCTCACCCCCGAGGATATTGAAGCCAATGTGAAGCCCGTTCATCTTGGCGAAAACATCCCCGGCCGAAATTTCAGGATTTCCGCTTGGTGAGCGCAGCGCCCCTATTTTGACTGTACCATCAGCCGGGTCAGGCCGTGGAAGTGGTAGACATCGCCGTATTCGGGCGCTTCGGTCAGGCGCAGGCCGGGCAAGCGTTCAAACAGGATTGGTAGGGCGGTTTGCAGCTCCAGCCGGGCCAAGGGCGCGCCGACGCAGAAATGCAGGCCTGCGCCGAAGGTCACATTGGCCTTGAGGGGGCGGTCGGGGCGAAACTGATCGGGGGCGTCCCAGGTGGCGGGATCGCGGTTGGCGGCGGCCAGCAGCAGCGCCACCTGATCGCCGCGTTTGAAGTTTTGCCCCATGATGTCGATGTCTTCATAGGCCCAGCGGGTGAACATGTGCAGCGCCGGATCAAAGCGCAGGATTTCCTCGATGCAGGTTTCGGCATTGGCCGTGGTGGCGCGGTGGCCGGTTTCCAGCAAGGTTTTCACCCCGTTGCCGATGGTGTGCACCGTCGCCTCATGCCCTGCGTTCAGCAACAGGATGCAGGTGGTGATCAGCTCATCTGTCGTCAGCTTTTCGCCCTGCTCTTCGGCTGCAATCAGGCTGGTGATCAGATCATCGCGCGGATCGACGCGGCGCTGATCGATGTAGCCGCGCATGAAGGCGACGAAATCCGTCGTCGCAACAACCGCGCGGTCTTCGCGGGCGCGGTCGCGGCCCGCCATATACATGCCCACCATCGCGTTGGACCAGCGCAACAAATCGTCCGACATCGACTCGGGCACGCCCAGCAGGCGGGCGATGATGATCACAGGCAGTTTGGTGCCGAAATGCGCGAGCAGGTCGAAGCGGCCTTCGGGCAAGGCGTCGATCAACTGATGGGTCAGGGTTGCGATCTCGGGCTGCAGGGCGGCAATCCGGCGCGAGGTGAAGGCGCGCAGCACCAGCGACCGCAGGCGGGTGTGGCGGGGTGGCTCCAGTTCCAGCATCGAATGCGCCTCGACCGCGTAGAAGGGGGCAAGGTGGGCGGGGATCACCGGGGCCCGTTCGGCAGGCACTTCACGTCCGAACCGGCGGTCGCGGAAGATGGCGTTGGCGCAGGCGGCATTGGGGGTGCAGGTCATGCCGTAATCGGCCCAGTGAAAGAACGCACCGGCGGCGCGGGCGTTTTCGTAGAACGGATAGGGATTCTGGACAAAGCCCGGATCGGTCGGTGATTGGTGCAGGGTTTTCACAGGGCGGCCTGCCGGATCGGAATGATGCCTTGGGCCACCAGCACGCCAAGGCCCACAATCGCCGCGCCAATCGCTTGGGGCCAGTTCCACGGCGACCCGAAGGCGAACATGATGATCATGACATAAAACGTCGTGGCGTTGATGTGCAGCGACGCCATGCCGATGCCCAGACGCCCCACGGACATGATCCACAGCACCTGTGACACCGCCAGCCCGCCGATGGCAAAGACCGCCAGCGCGGTGATTTCCTTTGGCCCAAAGCTGGAGAAATCGGGGGCAGGGGAGCCAAAAGCAACGTGAAGACTGGCGGCGCACAGGGTGACGATGGCGGCGCCCACCAATGTGACGGTCGCGCGCCCCAGCGCGGTCAGGCTGGGAAACGAGGTTACGGTCAGGCGCGAGCCCAGCGTGAATGTCAGCACCGAGACAAAACAGATCAGCGCGCCAAGGCCAAGGCCCAAGCCGCCCAGACTGCCTCCCAAAGCCACCACCCCGCCGACCAGTGACAGCAGCAAGCCAAGGATCAGCGCAAGGGTCAGTTTCTTGCCGTCCAGCACCACCTCCAGCGTGATGCCGACCACTGGCATGGTGGCCGAGATGATCGCCACCGTCACCGGATCGGTCAGGGTTTGCCCTATGATGATGCACAGCGCACCGACGCCGAGCAGCCCGCCCACCAAGATACCGCGCAGCCAGCCAGCACCGCGCAGCACGCCGGTGCCTTCGATCAGCACCCAGATCGGCAGCAGGGCCAGCGCGCCAAGGCCCATGCGGGCGGCGGAAAACGACAGGGCGGGCAAGAGCGGGATGATGATCTCGGCGGCAGGCAGACCCGCGGCCCAAACCAGCATGGACGCCATGCACACCAGATTGGCGGCCAGCAAGCTCATGGGTGCTTTGGTCATGCCGACAAAGCGGCCACGATGGCCCCGAAATCGGCAGCCTTCAGGCTGGCCCCGCCCACCAATGCGCCGTCTACATGCGGCACGGCGAAAATCTCAACCGCGTTCGACGGCTTGACCGAACCCCCGTACAAAAGTCGCACGCCGGAGGCCTGCGCCCCGATATGCGCGGTCAGGCGGGCGCGCAGGAAGGCGTGCACCTCGGCGATTTGCGCGATGGTGGGCGTGCGCCCGGTGCCGATGGCCCAGACAGGCTCGTAGGCCACCACCATGTTCGCCGCAGTGGCGTCAGGGGGCACCGAGCCTTCCAGCTGCGCGCCAATCACGTCCAGCGTGGTGCCTGCATCGCGTTGCGCCTCGGTCTCGCCGATGCAGACCACGGCCACCAGACCCGCCGCGATGGCCGCCTGCGCCTTGGCCAGAACCTGTGCATCGGTTTCGCCATGATCGGCGCGGCGCTCGGAATGGCCCAGAATCACATAGGTCGCGCCGGCATCGGCCAGCATCGCCGCCGAGAGGTCACCCGTATGCGCCCCGGCGGGTTTGGCGTGGCAATCCTGCCCGCCGACATGCAGCGCCGACCCGGCTGCCTGCACCGCCATCGCAGCGATCAGGGTGGCGGGCGGGCATAGCAGCATTTCGCAAGACGGGGCCGGGTGGGCTGACAAAAGCGCCTGCACCTCGGCCAAGGCTGCGGCACTGCCGTTCATCTTCCAATTGCCTGCCGCCAGCTTCTTCATCAGACCCTCCGTTGTTGGCACAAGCGGTAGCGAAGTGGCGGGACAAGGGGAAGGGGGCTGCGATTGCTGTTTTGAAAATACTCAGCCTTCAGGCCCGCCAGCAGGGTGGCCGGGGATCAGCCCGCCACCGCTCAGGCGTCCTTGAACTTGATCGACTCGCCGCAGCCGCAAGACTCGGTGACATTCGGATTGCGGAACTTGAAGCCCGCGTGCAGCAGGTCAACCTCGTAGTCAATCTCGGTGCCGATCAGGAACAGCTGTGCCATCGGCGCAATCAGCACCCGCGCGCCGTCTTGTTCGACCACCTCATCCATCGGATTGGCCTGCGTGACGTAATCCATGGTGTATTCCATGCCCGCGCAGCCGCCCTTCTTGATGCCGATGCGCAGGCCGATGGTCTGTTGCTTGTCCATCAACCGCGAGATTTGCTGGGCTGCCATCGGGGTCAGGGTGACAGCCGCTTTGCCGGGAATGCCGAACATGGGATACTCCTTTTCACCCTATCTAAGGGACCTGCGTCGAAATTCCAAGCGGTGGCAGCGTCGATATCAGTGCTGCGGTGCCATGCGCGGCCAAAATCGCCCAAGCGAAGGAGGCCAATGTGCCGATAATGACATATTCGCTGGCCGCGCGGTCATCTTTCACCGCGCCAAAGCGCAGGATGGATTTGGCGGCGATCAGCAGACCGACACCCTCGGGTTGGCCCAGCAGGATCATCGCAAAGATCAATCCGCGCTCCAACTGCCCGATCACCCGCCCCCCGCCGGGCAGACCATCGGGCGAGGCTGCCGTAAAGGGCTCCATCAGCAGGCCAATGGCATAGCCCCCGGCGCGGGTGGCCAGAATGACGCCGGCTGTCAGGGCCATCGCGGTGGGCAGAGCGGGCATGCCCGCCCAAAGGCCGCCCGCCCAAAGCGTGGGCAACCAAGACGTCAGCGCCAACAGTGATGCGACATGCAACGCCTGATCCGCCAGAAACGCCGTCAGCCCAGGCGGCAGCCGGGTTTTGCCCAGATCAAGGATCAGATGCAGCGCCGTCAGCCAGAACAGCGCCGGATGCAGGCCCCCTGTGGTGAAGATCAGTGTCGCCAGGACCACCGCCCTATGCGCCGCAAGTCCCTGTGCGCTGGCCTTTTGTGCCACCATCCAGTTGGTTTGAAACAGAAAGTCGGCAAGGATATGGGCGAGCAGCAGGGCGGCCAGGGTTTCAGGCATCTGGATGCTCCGACCAATTGTCGCTCTCGAATGCCAAAAGCGCCTCTTCCCACGCCGCCAGTCCCGCAGTCGTCAGCCGCGCTTGGAAGGCTTGCCGTGAGATCCCGAGTGTTGACGCCCCGTCGGCAAAACTGATCTGCCTGTCGCTCAACATGATGCTGATGGCTTCGGCCTGTTCGCGCGACCAACGTGCAGACTGCCAGTCGGCGAGAGCGAAAATCGCTTCATGCATGGGCGTGACGATGCCGCGACCGCCGATCAAAAGCCGTCTGTTGCGATCCATGTGGTCGAGGCCAGAGCCGGAGACTTCAAAAGCGACCCCGAATGCGGAAGAAAGATTGTTTGAAATGATGGGCTCGACTGTTCCGAGACCTACGGATTGTCGTGTGGCCAGACCCGTATTTTGCGCGCGCAGTTCCGCCGCGATCATCAGCGCGGCACGCAAGCAAAGACCGGGGAGATCGAGATAGATTTGCCAACCATCGCCGCGGTGACGGGTGAAACAGGTCTGGGCACCCGCAGCATTTGACAAACGATTGGCCACATTTGCCATAGCCACCATGGATTTGTCGATTGCGTCGGCACCCTTGGCCGTTGAGCCAATCAGATCACCCGTGATAACTGCCTTTATATGCATCATCGGCAAGTCATAAGGCTTGCGGTTGTGAAATGCAATGCCTGAGACTTGCTTTTATACAATGCAACTCCCCAGACTTGCGACTTACATGAACCCCAGTTCCAGCCGCGCCTCGTCCGACATCAACTCCATGCCCCAGGGCGGATCAAAGGTCATGCCGACGTTTACGTGCTTGACCCCGGCCAAAGGTTCCACAGCATCCGCAACCCAACCGGGCATCTCGCCCGCCACCGGGCAGCCGGGAGCGGTCAGCGTCATCAGAATCTCGACTTCACTTTCGTCATTTATTTCAATGGTATAAATCAATCCCAGATCGAAGATATTGACAGGGATTTCCGGGTCAAACACCGTGCGGCAGGCCTCGACAACCTGTTCATACAAGGGGTGATCAGTGGTCGATGGGCGGATCAGGGGCGCGCCCTCAATCTTGTCCTGCGGCTGGTTCATATCGCCCTCACTCAGTTGTTGAGCGATTATATAGGGAATAGGATGCAGAAGGTCCAGTGCCGCTTGGGGCGGCACCGGATCATGTTTGCTTCAGAACGGAATTTCGTCGTCCATATCCGAACGACCGCCGCCGCCAGCGCCGCCACCGTAACCCCCGGCGGCACCCCCCGAAGCGCCACCCCGGGCGTAGCCGCCGCTGCCGCCACCCGAGGCGCCGCCGCCTTGGTCTTCATTGCCGCCACGCTCATCGTAAGCGCCGCCGCCACTGCCGCTACCGCCTTCACCGCGACCACCCAGCAGCGTCAACTCACCCCGGAACTGCCGCAGCACCACTTCGGTGGTGTAGCGTTCGGCCCCCGACTGGTCTTGCCATTTGCGGGTTTCCAACGCGCCTTCGATGTAAACGGTGGAGCCTTTTTTCAAGTATTGCTCGGCCACCTTGCCCAGAGCCTCGTTGAAAATAGCAACGCTGTGCCATTCGGTGCGCTCTTTCCGATCACCGCTTTGCTTGTCGCGCCAGGTGTCGGATGTGGCGATGCGCAGGTTCACCACCTTGCCGCCGTTGGGGAAAGACCGCACTTCGGGATCGCGGCCCAGATTGCCGACGATGATGACCTTGTTGACGCCTGCCATGTCACTCTCCCTGATTCGATGACGCTCCGGCAGTGTCGCCGGAATGGGTTAACCAAACCTATATCGCGCCGTTTGCGCCGTCGCAACCAAGCCGGAGTCCGCCCGTGTCGGGGCCAGATACCCCCGGAGGTCTGTGGCCCCATAGCCCTTGGCAGAGCCGTTTGGGCCCAAAGAGCAATGGCAGCTTGCGCAGGCTGGGGTTGTGTTGGCGGCGTGAGAGGGCTCTGATCCGTCCGCTGCCGCATCCTGACGCAAAATGGAGCGCGACGATGAAGACTTTGGCCGAAATGGCAAGAATGATCGCCCTTGCGACGGCGATGCTGATTTCCTTGGCTTCTGCGGTGCAAAGCCGTGGCGTCAATCCGGGCCGCCATGCGCTGTGGGCGCCAGCGTGACCATGGCCACGCCCGCTGGCAGATGACCCGGCCTGCCCACACGGCGGAGTTTGGCAGGCATTTGCCAACCGCGCTTTGCCGCATTGGAAAACCGGCAAGATATGGCTAGAGTTCGCAGCGGTTGGTGTTTGGAGCGATAGATGCGCTTGAGTCGGTTTGGTCTTTTGGGCTTGGGCGCGGTTTTGGCCTTGGGCATCGCCTTTGCAGGCGCTGTTGCGGTGCAGGCCGAAGGGCTCAAGCTGTCGGGGTCCAAGAAAAACCGGGCGTCGCTGTTCAAAACGCAGACCTCTTTGCTGGATGGTCGGCTGTCAACGCAATATGACGGATCGGCCCGGCTGCGCCCGGACTACAAGAAAGAAGCGGCGTCTGCGGACAGCACGCAGGTCAGCTATCGCGGCCATTACAAGGGTGCCTATCTTGAGGTGGCCCGCGCGGCGGCCCGAAAGCATGGTGTGCCTGAAGATTTGTTCCTGAGACTGGTGCAGCAGGAAAGCGGCTGGAATGCCGGGGCGGTGTCGCACAAGGGGGCAACGGGGCTGGCGCAGTTGATGCCCGGCACGGCGGCGCGGCTTGGGGTGGACCCCAGCGTACCCGAGCAAAATCTGGACGGCGGCGCGAGATATCTGCGCATGATGTATGACCGCTTTGGCAGTTGGCGGCTGGCGCTGGCCGCCTACAATGCCGGACCGGGGGCTGTGGAACAGCATGGGGGCATCCCGCCCTATGCCGAGACGAAGAATTACGTGAAGGCGATTCTCGGCTAGGGCCTGGTGGGACAACCCCCCTTCCTGCGGCATTCACATTGGCTTAAATATCCCCGCCGGAGGCTCTTTCGGCGGATGTCGCTTGCCTCCGGCGGGGATATTTGAGCCAAGATGAAGGCATTGACCGGGGCGGGTGAGCAACCCGCCCCTGCGCAAAGTTACTCCGCTGCCATCTTGATCACGGGCTCCATCGTGGCCAGAACCTCTGCCGACAGGTGGCATTTCAGCTGATGGCCACCGGCCAGCGTTTGCACAGGCGGCACTTCGCGGTCACACAGGCCGTTCGGCACTTGCGATTTCCAGCGGCAGCGGGTCTGGAACGGGCAACCGGGCGGCGGGTTCATCGCCGAGGGGATATCGCCTTCCAGCACGATGCGTTTGCGGATCACCTTGGTGTCGGCGATGGGCACCGCCGACAGCAGCGCCTCGGTGTAGGGGTGGTAGGGCGGTTGGAAAACCTGATCCGTCGTGCCCATTTCGACCACATGGCCAAGATACATCACCATCACGCGGTCGGACAGGTAGCGGACGATGGACAGATCGTGGCTGATGAACAGCAAGGTGGTCTTGTTTTCGCGCTGAATGTCCATCAACAAATCGGTGACGGCGGCCTGCACCGACACATCCAGGGCGCTGACAGGTTCATCGGCGACCACGACCTTGGCACCACCGGCAAAGGCGCGGGCGATGCCGACGCGCTGTTTTTGCCCGCCTGACAGTTGGCGCGGCATGCGGTCGGCAAAGGCGCGCGGCAGTTTCACAAGGTCCAGCAGTTCCAGCATGCGGGCATGGCGCGCCTCATCCGAGCTGCCTTGCTTGAAAATCTCAAGCGCGCGGATGATCTGGCGGCCGACGTTCATCGACGGGTTCAGGGTGTCGAACGGGTTTTGGAACACCATCTGCACCGAGGACACCGTGTCGGTGTTGCGTTTGGTGATCGGGGTGGACTGCACATTTTCGTCAAACAGCATGATGCTGCCGGAGGTGGCGGTTTCCAGACCCATCAGCACTTTGGCGAAGGTGGACTTGCCGCAACCGGACTCGCCCACAATGGCCAGCGTTTCGCCTTCGCGGGCCTCGAACGACAGGGTTTCGTTGGCTTTGACCACTTTGGCGGTGCCGCCGCCGAAAGAGCCGCCCGAGACGGAGTAATATTTCTTCAGATCCTGCATCTTCAGCACAACTTTGCCGATCGGGGTCTTTTCCTTTTGCACCTTGGCCTTCAGCGGGGCGTTCCAGTCAATCTCGGTCCACTTCAGGCAGCGCGAGGCGTGGCGGTCATCGTCGGGCACGGGCGACATGGTGATCTCGGCGGCATCACAGCGGCCCGCCTGAAAGTAGTCGCAGCGGGGGCCAAAGTTGCAGCCCTGGGGCCGTTCATGTGGCAAGGGGAAGTTGCCGGGAATCGCCACCAGCGGGTGCGAATTCTTGTCGGCGCCGGGCAGGGGGATCGAGCGGAACAGCGCCTGCGTGTAGGGGTGGCGCATCTTGTCGAAGACTTGAATGACGTTGCCGGTTTCCACCGCTTCGCCGGAATACATCACGCAGAGGCGGTCGCAGACGTCCAAGATCAGGCCAAGATTGTGCGAAATGAACAGCATCGAGGTGCCGTATTTGTGGCCCAGATCCTTGACCAGATCGACGATGCCCGCCTCGACCGTCACATCAAGCGCGGTGGTGGGTTCGTCAAGGATCAGCAGCGCTGGTTTGGACATCAGCGCCATCGCGATGACGATACGCTGTTGTTGGCCGCCGGAAAGTTGGTGCGGAAAGGCGTGCAGGATGCGGTCGGGGTCGGGCAGGCGCACATCGGCGACGATCTGGCGGGCCAAGGCCCAAGCGTCCGTCTTGGCCATGCCCTGATGGATCATCGGCACCTCGGCCAGCTGCGCGCCGATCTTCATCGCCGGGTTCAGCGAGGCCATCGGTTCCTGATAGATCATCGCGATTTCAGAGCCGCGGATGTGGCGCAGCTCTTCTTCGGTCATATGGGTCAGATCGCGGCCCTTGAACTTGATGGTGCCGCCGACGATGCGGCCATTCTTGCCCAGATCGCGCATCACCGCCAAGGCGACGGTGGATTTGCCGCAACCGGATTCGCCCACCAGACCCATCGATTCGCCCGCCATCACCGTGCAGGAAAAATCCATCACGGCGGGGATTTCGCGCAGGCGGGTGAAGAAGCTGATCGAGAGGTTTTCAATCTCGAGGATGGGTTTGGATGGGTCCCAGGATGTGTCAGTCATGGCGAGCCTCGCTTTGGCGGAGAGGATGGAGCGGGGGCCAGCCCCCGCACCCCCGGGATATTTGAACCAAGATGAAACCGGGGGCGGGTCAATCCTTGAGGCTTTCTTCGCGCAAGCCATCGGCGAGCAGGTTGAGGCCAAGGACCAGGCTCATCAAGGCAAGGGCAGGGGTGATGGCGGGGTGAAGGTAGAGCGACAGCAGTTTGCGGCCATCGTCGATGGTGGAGCCCCAATCGGGGGATTCCGGCGATACGCCGAGGCCAAAGAAGCCCAAGGTCCCCAGCAGGATCGTGGTGTAGCCGATGCGCAGGCAGAAATCGACGATCAGCGGGCCACGGGCGTTGGGCAGAATCTCCCACAGCATGATGTACCAGGCGGATTCGCCGCGCGTCTGGCCTGCGGCGACGTAATCGCGCGCCTTCAGGTCCATCACGATGCCGCGCACGATGCGGAACACGGTGGGAGAGTTTACAAAGACCACTGACACGAAGACGTTCAGCAGGTTCGGGTCCATCGACCAGATGCCCAGCGGGTCGGCGTTGAAGGCAAGGCCGGAATAGGCCCAAAGGCCGATCAGCAGGGTGATGCCGACGTAGAGGTTGCGCTTGGGCGGGTTGGTGAAGAAGCGCGAGTTGAACAGGGTGACGAAGAAGATCACCGGGAAGATGAACAGCACCGCGGCCAGCACCACCGGGATGCCGGTGTTGCGGATTTCCGGCGTGACCAGCAGGTAAAACAGCAAGATCACGGGGAAGGCCAGCACGAGGTTGGCGAGGAAGGACAGCGCGGTGTCGAGCTTGCCGCCGAAGTATCCGGCGGGCAGGCCAAGGGTGACGCCGACCATGAAGGCAAAGGTGGTGGCCGCCGGCGCGATCGTCAGCACCCGACGCGCGCCCATCACGACGCGGGAGAACACGTCACGGGCAAGGTGATCTGCGCCCAGAAGGAAATAGGCGTATTGGCCCTCGGCCACCTCGGTAAGCGGGGTGCCGGGCGGCGGGTTCTTCACCCGGCCAAATTGCGCGATCGGGTCCATGGTGATGATCATGTCGGCGAAGATCGCCGTGAACACCCAGAACATCACCAGCGCATAGCCGACCATCCCCACCGGGCTGTCGAACAGTTTGCCATAAAGGCCAAGGTGGCGCTTGTAGCGGATCGACAGCGCAAAGGTGACGATCAGCGCGATCCAAACTGGCAGGAATTGTTGGGCGATACGGGCAAAGATCTGGCCCCAGGACAGGAGTTCGGTTTCCATCATTGCCTCACGAAAGCCGGATGCGGGGGTTGAGGTAGACATAGCCGATGTCGGAGATCAGTTGGGTGATCAGCACCACCAGCACCGCCACCACCGAACAGCCAAGCAGCAGGTCAATGTCATTATTGCCGGCGGCCTGCACCAGCGTCCAGCCGAAGCCCTTGTAGTTGAACAGGGATTCGACAATGACGACGCCGTTCAGCAGCCACGGAAACTGCAGCATGATCACGGTGAAGGGCGCGATCAACGCATTGCGCAGGGCGTGGCGCATCACCACCTGGCGAAAGCCGACGCCTTTCAGCCGCGCGGTGCGGATGTATTGCTGCGTCATCACCTCGGTCATCGAGGCTCGGGTCATGCGGGCGATATAGCCGATGCCGTAAAGGGCGATGGTCATCACCGGCAGCGCAAAATTCCAGAAGGTGATTTTGTCCATGGCCGAAGTGGCGGTGCCAAGGAACAGCGTGCGCCCTTCGATCCATCCCCAATCGGCCAGAATGGGGGAGATGCCAGCGGTGGCGCTGGCAAACAGCGCCACGAGGATCACGCCCGACACATATTCCGGCGTCGCGGTGGTAGCGATCGCAACAATGGACAGGCTGCGGTCTGTGCGCGAGCCTTCGCGCATGCCCGACAACACCCCCATGATCAGCGACACTGGCACCATCACCAGCATCACCCACAGCATCAGCCAGGCAGTTGACCCCAGTTTTTGGCTGACGGTTTCCAGCACTGGCTTTTTGAACACCGTCGAGAAGCCCCAGTTGCCCTGCAACACGCCGCAGAAACGGGGGGCGGGTTCGGACGTGGCGCCGTTCGGCATACAGCGGCCGCGCGTGACGCCGCTGTCATCGGTGATCACCCAGCCCGGCGCCACTCCCAGCCATTGCGCATAGCGCGCCGGAACCGGGCCTGCGTGGCCATTGTCTGCGATCCAAGAGGCAACGGCATTGTCATTCATCCGAACAGACCCTTCGGTGCGGGCCAGTTTTTCAAGGTTCGGGGGCAGATTGGTCAAATAAAATACAATAAACGTCAAAGCCAGCGCAGTCAAAGTCATGACGCCCAAGCGCCTTGCCACAAATTTAAGCATGTCTGGTTCCCCTTTGCGCCAAACCCGGATCGGCGGCTGACTGCCTGGTTTTTATGTGCAGTCAGTGGTGGTCCGGGCACATAAGCGCCCGGACCGGTCTCAGATCAGGCCGATTTCGACCATTTGTAGTGCTGGTGTTCAAACGACGGGTGCATATCGACGTTGAAGCCTTCCTTGGCATGGCGGAACAGCGAGCGCCAGAAAGGCTGAATGATATAGCCTTCGTCTTGCAAGATCGTCTCCAGCGTGACCATCACTTCAGCGCGGGCTTCGGCGTTGTCGAGCGCCAGCGCCTTGACCATGGCAGCATCGAAATCAGCGTTGGCCATGCCGGTTTCATTCCACGACCCGGTGGAGGTGTAGGCGTAGGACATGTTCTGCACGGCCAGCGGGCGATGGTTCCAGGTGGTCGAGGAGAACGGGTACTTCTGCCAGTCGTTCCAGAAGGTCGAACCCGGCATCACGGTGCGCTTGACGGTGGCACCGGCGTCGCGCAGCTGGGCTGCCACGGCATCGGTCGTGGCGGCTTCCCAGCCGTCGTCCAGCGAAATGATCTCGAATTCGGTCGCGTCCAAACCGGCGGCTTTCAGCGCAGGCATCAGGGCAGTCGGATCAATGGTTTGCGCCGGAATGGCCGCGTATTCCGGGTGAACCGGGCAAACGTGGTGGTTTTCGGCGGTGGTGCCAAGGCCGTTATAGCCCAGTTCCAGCACGACCGAGGGATCAACCGCCTTCTGGATGGCCTGACGGACCGCCTTATCCTTGTACAACTCGGAGGTCGAGTTCATGCGGACCACGATGGTCGAGGCAGTGACGGCTTCGATCTTTTTCCAGCCCAGACCGTCGAGTTGTTCGATGAAATCGCCGGTGCTTTCATAGTTGGTGTCAACCTCATCCGAACCGGCCAACTGCACCATGGCAGAGGGATCGGTGCCGAAGTCGATGTAGTGGATCTCGTCCAGCGGTGCGGTGCCACCCCACCAGGTGTGGTTCGGCGCGCGCACCAGCACGGCCTTTTGGCCCACGGCGACTTCTTGCGGAACGTAGGGGCCGGTGCCGATCGGAGAGGTCGTTGGGTCAGACCCATCGACATAAGACGAATGGACCACAGCTGCCGGATAGTCGGCCACCGATGCCACCACCGAGATGTCGGACGCGGTCATCATCAGCTTGACGGTGACGTCATCGACCTTGACCACAGCACCATCGCGCAGGCGGCTGACCATCACGGCCGCGCCCTTGTCGTCAACCTTGGCGGTGCCATCGGCATTCATCGCCGCGACCGATTCTGTCAGACCCGAGAAGCGCGACGCCATGGCATTGCCTTCAACCGAGCCATCGCACCAGCGGGTGAACATGCGCACCACATCATCGGCGGTGAAAGCGTCGCCGTTGTTCCACAACACGCCCGGACGGACCATCAGCGTGTATTCGGTGGCGTCGGCATTGGCTTCCCAGCCTTCCAACAGGCGGCCTTCAAAGCTGCCATCGGGGTTGTACTGGATCAGATATTCCAGCCAGCCACGGTAGACGTTGGCGATCTGCGGCCAATCGGCGGTGCGCGGATCTTTCATCGCCTTCACTTCCATGGCGCAGCGGATGACGCCGCCCACAGGGGCATCCTGTGCCATCGCCGGAGCCTTCAGGCCCAGCAGCCCGTAGGCCACAGCCGCCGACACGCCCAGCGACGTGGTGCGGGTCAGGAATTCACGACGGCTCAGCTTGCCATCGCGTACTTCTTGAGCGTGCATCAAGGCGGCGCTGTGAAGCGGAGCCTCGATCTTTTGCATTTTGGTCATTCTGTTCTCCCTGTAAGGCAAAGTTTTTTATGTCTCGGGTGGCACTGCGGCAGTGAACATGGGGCGCCTTGATGGACCAATCCCCACACAGGGCCATCTCGGTTTGCGCGCCAGATCCACAGCGGCCTTCACCGTACCATTCCGCATGTTTTCCGCCGCCACGTCAACGCTTGGATTCGCCGAAGCACGAAACGTTTGCGACATAAAACGACGGATATGGCAGTCATTGTCGCAACACCACAACCGCAGATACATCCGCCAAACCGGTAGGCCTGTCCGCTACAGCGGAAAACCCGGGCGCAGAATCAGCGGCGTTATGGCGCGCGACGAAAAGCCGTCGGTGAAACGCCGGTCAAATGCTGAAACGCGCGGGTGAAATAGGCCGGCGAGGCAAAGCCAAGGCTGGCCCCGATTTTCCCCACGGCCATATCGGTCTCCGACAGCATCCGGCGCGCCTCGAAGATGCGGCGGTCTTGCAAAAGGTCGATGGCCGAACGCCCACAGGCGGCACGGCAGCAGCGGGTCAGGTGAGTCGGGGTCACGCCCAGTTCCACGGCCAATTCGCCGACACCAACGCCACGGCGGAATTCCTTTTCCATCAAGGCCGTGAACCGCGACACCAACCGCTTCGCGGCATCCGGGCGCGGCGTGTCCGGGGCCGCGCGCACCGATTGCCGTTCAAGCCACACGCCCAGCAGGCCCAGATAATGCCGGGTGGCACGGTCATGCGCGGGGGTGTTGCTGTCCATTTCGCGCTGGATCATGTCCAGCACCAGATTGACCTCTTGCTGCGCATGCACTTCACGGATGCGCAGATGCTGGGGGTCGGCAGGCAGGGTGACAGAGCTGTCGCGGCCGAAAAACACTGCCGTACCAAAGACTTGCGGCCCAACTTCAAAGCCGTGCATCACGCCTGCGGGAATGTAAACTGCGTTGTGAGCCGTATAGCCGCGCGTCACCCCGGCAATGGTGATGCGGCCCTGACCTTTGGTGAACCACAAAAAACAAGGCTCTGACAGCGTCCGCATCGCCTCCACACGCCACCGCCCGCCGGCTGCAAGGCGGGGTATCGCCAAAAGGCGCATCTTGGTCGTGTCGGGCGAAACGGTCATCGGGCGGGGCCTGCTTTTCTTGTTGGGCGCAGGTTAATCCGGCCTTGCCGCACAACCCAAGCAAAAAAGGGGCGGGATTCCCTTCCAAAGGCAACAATGCGCCGATTGCTGTGGACAAGTCTGTGGATGGATTACGGCAGGGTGATTTCCTGCCAGTTTTTCATGCGCGAGCGGAACCATGTCCGCTGTCGCTTGGCATATTGGCGGCTGGCCAGAGTGGCGGCCTCGATGGCGGCGGGCAGGGTGATTTCACCGCGCAGACAGCGCATCAATTCCGGCGCGCCGATGGCTTTGGCCGAGGCGCGGGCGGGGTCCCATGTCGGCATCTGCGCCGCCACCTCTGCCAGCGCGCCCTGATCCATCATCGCGGCAAACCGCTGGGCGATTCGCGCATCAAGCCAACCGACATCCGGGCGGATCACCAAAGCCTGCGCGCGCGCCAGTGGCATTAGTGCAGGGCCGGTGTCCGTTTGCCACGCAGCCAACCCGCGCCCGGTGGCCGTCAGCACTTCCCAAGCCCGCTGCACCCTTGCCGGATTGGCGGTATCAATCCGCGCCGTGGTTTGGGCGTCCAATTCGGCCAGCAAAGCGGCACTGCCGTCTGTCTCGCGCCGCGCATCGGCCAGCGCCCGCACTTCGGGTGGCGTGGGTGGAATGTCGACCAAACCTTCGGTCAATGCCGACAGATAAAGCCCGGTGCCGCCGACAATCACCGCCGGGCGGTCCAAAAGCGGCAACACCTCGCGCAGCCAATGGCCGACGGAATAGGCCTGATCCCGCCCGACATGCCCGTAAAGTGCGTGCGGCAGTGCCGCCTCATCCGCCCTGCTGGGCCGCGCCGACAGCACCCGCCAACAGCCATAGACCTGCAAGGCATCGGCATTGATGATCACCCGCCCGTCGCGCGCCGCCAACGCCATCGCAAGGGCCGATTTGCCACTGGCGGTGGGTCCGGCAATCACCACCGGGGCTTCACGCGAAATCTGCTGCAAAACGAACGCCATTCCTGCCTTTCATCT
Organism: Pseudorhodobacter antarcticus; assembly: GCA_945860375.1. Next base: position 25,916 of record CAMAQR010000027.1, on the reverse strand, counting down.
GTCCTAAAATATCCCACGGGGGGCTGGGGGTGTGAAACCCCCGGAGGTTGGCCGCGCGAACCACCGCCCGCCCGTCGCTTCCCCCGTTGAACCTGCCCCGGTTTTGCGACATTTTGCGCGCCAGTCAATCCATGCTCCGAAATCAAGGAATCCCCGCCATGCCCGCAAGCGACAAGAATGTGACCTACAGCCGAGTCATGCTGAAAATCTCGGGCGAGGCGTTGATGGGGGATCAGGGCTACGGTCTGCATCCGCCGACCGTGCAGCGCATCGCCGAAGAGGTGAAATCGGTGCGCGACATGGGGGTCGAGATTTGCATGGTCATCGGCGGCGGCAACATTTTCCGCGGGCTGGCGGGTTCGGCGCAAGGGATGGAACGCACAACCGCCGATTACATGGGCATGCTGGCCACCGTGATGAACGCGCTGGCGATGCAATCGGCGCTGGAGCAATTGGGCGTCTTCACCCGGGTGGTGTCGGCCATCCCGATGGATCAGGTCTGCGAACCCTACATCCGCCGCCGCGCCGTGCGTCATCTGGAAAAGAAGCGCGTCTGCATCTTTGCCGCCGGCACCGGCAACCCCTATTTCACCACCGACACGGCGGCGACCCTGCGCGCCAATGAAATGGCCTGTCAGGCCATCTTCAAGGGCACCAAGGTGGACGGGGTCTATGACAAGGACCCCAAGAAACACGCCGACGCCAAACGCTATGACACCGTGACTTACGATGAGGTGCTGCAAAAGCATCTGGGGGTGATGGACGCCTCTGCCATCGCTTTGGCGCGCGACAACGATCTGCCGATCATTGTGTTTTCGCTGGACGAACCCGGCGGGTTCAAGGGCATTCTGGCCGGGCAGGGCACGTATACGCGGGTGCATGGCTGATCGGATGGCGCGTGGTGGGTGATAAACCCGCCACTTGTCTTGGCAATTGCCACAAAGGTCAGGTGGGCCTCTCACCCACCCACCGCCAAAACCCTATACCTGCCAAAGCACTTGCTGCTATAGAACGGCAAAGCCCGTCCGATTGGGCGAAAGACACGAAGGAAGCGATCCATGTCTGACGATCTTGATATTGACCTTGATGCCATTCAGCGCCGCATGGATGGCGCGATGAATGCCCTGAAATCCGAATTCGCCAGCCTGCGCACTGGTCGCGCCTCTGCCTCGATCGTCGAGCCGATCATGGTGGACGCTTACGGTCAGATGACGCCCATCAACCAGCTTGGCACCGTCAACGTGCCCGAACCCCGCATGGTGGTGATCAACGTCTGGGACAAGGCGATGATTGCCAAGGTCGAAAAGGCCATCCGCGAATCCGGCATCGGCATCAACCCGATCTCGGACGGCCCGCTGATCCGCCTGCCGATCCCCGAGTTGAACGAAGAACGCCGCAAGCAGCTGTCCAAGGTGGCGGCAGGCTATGCCGAGAACACCAAAGTCTCGATCCGCAACGTGCGGCGCGACGGCATGGATCAGATCAAGAAAGCCAAGGCCGCCGGCATGGGCGAGGATGACCAGAAGATGTGGTCTGACGAGGTGCAGGAACTGACCGACAAGTTCATCATCGCGGTGGACCGGGCGCTGGACCACAAGCAAGCCGAAATCATGCAGGTTTAGGCCTCGGAAAAGGCTTGAATCTAATATTTGGACGGTCCGTATTGGGGCGAATTGACGAGGTAGGGCGTGGGCCTAGACGACAAATCAGGTGCGAAGGCCCCCCGTCTGGCGGAGCATGTTGCCATCATCATGGATGGCAATGGCCGCTGGGCCACCAATCGAGGCTGGCCGCGTCTGGTGGGTCACCGCAAGGGTGCCGAACGTGTCAAGGAAATCGTGCGCTGCGCCCCCGATATCGGCATTCGCTGGCTGACGATCTATGCTTTTTCCACCGAGAACTGGAAACGCTCTACCGAAGAAGTGTTGGGCCTGATGACGATCTTTTCGCGTTATATTCAGCGCGAGGCGGACCGTTTGGCGGCTGAAGGTGTGCGGATGCGTTTCATCGGCGACCGCTCGCGTCTGGACCCAAAGCTGCAACGGCTGATGGCAAGCATTGAAGAACGCACCGCGACCCTGTCGCGGCTGAACCTGACGGTCGCGATCAACTACGGCGGCCGTGATGAGATCACCCGCACCGTGCGGGCGCTGGCCGCAGAGGTCGCGGCGGGCACTCTGGACCCGGCGGCGATTGATGATGCGCTGATTTCCAGCCGTCTGGACACCCATGATCTGCCCGACCCCGATCTGGTGATCCGCACCTCTGGCGAAAGCCGCACGTCGAATTTCCTGCCTTGGCAGGCGGCCTATGCCGAGTTTGAATTCACCGACACCCTGTGGCCCGATTTCACCCCCGGTGAACTGGCTGCGATCGTGGGCCGATTTGGCAACCGCGAGCGGCGGTTTGGCGGGGTGATTTCGGCATGACCGACCGGGTGAACCGCTGGGCCGACCTGCGCCCCCGGGTGATTTCTGCTGTGGTGATGCTGTCGGTGGGCGCGGTGGAAATCTGGTTTGGTGGGCTGTCTTTTCTGGCCCTGATCACAGCCCTGACCGCCGTGATGATCTGGGAACTGGCCAATATCACAGCACCCGCCGAGAAGATGCAGTCTTTGCTGCTGGCCGGACTGGCGGCGGTTTGTATGATCCTGGATGAGGGCTGGCCGTCTTGGCCCGCCTATTTGTTGATCCCGCTGGTGGGGCTGGCGTTTCTGGTCACGCCCCGCCTCCACCCACGCGCTGTCGCGGCAATTGCAGTGGCGATCATGATTTCGGGCCACGGGTTGTTCGTGCTGCGCGATGAGGCGGGGAAGGCGGCGATTCTGTGGCTGTTGGGCGTGGTGATCGTGTCCGATGTGATGGGCTATTTCGCTGGGCGGATACTGGGCGGGCCCAAGTTCTGGCCTGCGGTCAGCCCGAAGAAAACATGGTCCGGCACCATTGCGGGCTGGATCGGCGCGGCTGTGGTGGGGCTTGGCTTCGTGCTGGCGGGCTATGCCGGTTGGGGATTGGTGCTGATGTCACCGTTCATTTCCTTTGCCGGGCAGTTGGGCGACATCGCCGAAAGCTGGGTGAAGCGGCGGGCGGGGGTGAAGGATTCATCGAACCTGATCCCCGGTCATGGCGGGTTGATGGACCGCTTTGACGCGCTGGTGGGTGCCATGGTGGCGGTGATGCTGCTGACCCGCGTTCTGCCTTTGCCGATCATCGGGGGCTAGGATGCGCAGCGTTTCCGTGTTTGGGGCCACAGGCTCTGTGGGCTGCTCCACCTTCGATCTGCTGATGCGGGCGGGCGGACCTGCCACCTATCGCACGGTTGCGTTGACGGGCGGGCGCAATGTGGGGCAGTTGGCGCAGATGGCGCTGGCGCTGCGTGCCGAGATCGCGGTGACGGCCTATGACGACTGCTTGCCCGCGCTGCGCGAGGCTTTGGCGGGCACGGGGATCGCCGTGGCCGCAGGCACGCAGGCGATTGCCGAGGCCGCGGATCGCCCGGTCGATTGGGTGATGAGCGCGATTGTGGGCGCAGCAGGGCTGGTGCCCGGCCTGCGCGCGCTGCAGCAGGGCAGCACTTTGGCATTGGCCAACAAGGAAAGTCTGGTGACGGCGGGGCAATTGCTGATGACCACTGCCGCAGCGCATGGCGCGCGCATCCTGCCGGTGGATTCGGAGCATTCTGCGGTCTTTCAGGCGCTGGTGGGCGAGGATATGGCGGCGGTGGAGCGCATCATCCTGACGGCTTCGGGTGGCGCGCTGCGCGACTGGCCGCTCGAGCGGTTGGCGGGGGCCACGGTGACGCAGGCGCTGGCGCATCCCAATTGGGCCATGGGGGCCCGGATCACCATCGATTCGGCGTCGATGTTCAACAAGGCGCTGGAAGTCATTGAAACGCGAGAGTTTTTCGGCTGCGAGCCCGATCAGATCGAGGTGATCATCCACCCAGAATCGATCATCCATTCGATGGTCGGCTTTCGCGACGGTGCGGTGATGGCGCATCTGGGTGCCCCCGACATGCGCCACCCGATCGGCTATGCGCTGAACTGGCCAGACCGCAGCCCGCTGCCGGTGGCGCGGCTGGATCTGGCGGCTTTGGGGCAGTTGACGTTTCGCGCGCCTGATCTGGTGCGATTCCCCGCCTTGCGCCTTGCACGCGAGGTGATGGCGGTGCGCGGGCTGGCCGGGGCTGCCTTCAACGCTGCCAAAGAGGTGGCGCTGGATTGGTTCATTGATGGAAAACTGGGGTTCATGCAGATGTCCGGGGTGGTTGAGGCAACACTTGCCCGTGTTTCGGGCGAAGTTCGCCTTGGAAATGCCGCGCAGACCCTTGAGGATGTGCTGGCGATGGACCATCTCGCACGGGTAAGAGCCGCCGAAAGCGCGGCGCAGCTGACAAAAGGCAGGTAAGCGTGGATTTCATTAGTGTTCTTTCCAGCGCGGGCGGGTTTGCCTGGACGGCGGTGTTCTTTGCCATCGCTTTGGCGGTCATCGTCGCCGTGCATGAATATGGTCACTATATTGTGGGCCGCTGGTCGGGCATCCATGCCGAGGTGTTCAGCCTTGGCTTTGGCCCGGTGTTGTTTTCGCGGGTCGACAAACGCGGCACCCGTTGGCAAGTGGCCGCGATTCCGCTGGGCGGCTTTGTGAAATTTCTGGGCGACAAGGATGCCGCTTCGGCCCCGGACGGCGAAGTTATGGCGGGCCTTTCAGAGGATGAACGGCGTCACACCATGACAGGCGCCCCCTTGTGGGCGCGGGCGGCGACGGCAGCGGCGGGGCCGCTTTTCAATCTGCTGTTGGCAATGGTCGTCTACATCGGCATGATTTCCTATTCCGGCATTGCCACCGATCTGCCCGTGGTCGGCACGTTGCAAGCCACGCCCTATCAGGGTGAAAGCCTGCAAGTGAAGGACCAGATTCTGGCCGTAAATGGCACCGAGACTCCCGATTTCACTGCTTATATCACGCTGGCCAGCACATTGCCGCCGGCGGCCACTGTGTCCTACACCGTGCGGCGCGGCGACCAAACCCTTGAAATCACAGGGCCGCATCCGTTCCTGCCGATCATCGGCGCGGTGCATCCCAAGAATGCGGCGATGGATGCGGGCATGCTGCCCGGTGATGTGATCCTGCAGGTCAATGGCACCTCTGTGACCGCCTTTTCCGAACTGCCGCCGATCGTTGAGGGGCTGGCCGGCGCGCCGGTGCCGTTGAAGGTGTGGCGGGCAGGGCAGGTGCTGGACCTGACCATCACGCCCAACCGCCGCGATATTCCCAAACCCGAAGGCGGCTTTGAAACCCGGTGGCTGTTGGGCCTGTCCAGCGGGCAGTTGTTTGATCCCGAAGTGCGCAGCGCCGGACCGCTGGAAACGGTGCAACTGGCGGCGAAACAATCCTGGTTCGTCACCAAAGCCTCACTTTCCGGGCTGTGGCATGTGGTCACGGGGGCGATCAGTTCGTGCAACATTTCGGGGCCAATCGGCATGGCCGAAGTGATGGGTGATGCCGCGCGGTCAGGCCCCGAAGTGTTCCTGTCGATGCTGGCGGCGTTGTCTTTGGGCATCGGTTTGCTGAACCTGTTCCCGATTCCGGTGCTGGATGGCGGTCATCTGGTATTTTATGCGTTTGAAGCTGTCACCGGCAAACCGCCGTCCGAACGCATCTTGCGCGGCCTGATGTCGGTGGGGCTGGTGGTTTTGCTGTCCTTCATGGCCTTCGCGCTGACCAATGATCTGTTTTGCAGCTGATCGCCACAGTCACGCCATATTTTTAGCCTATGCAACAACATCGCACGCAGTCCAAAAGGTGTCAAAATGCAACTGGTCATGAACAGCTACAAGGGGCTCTCGCTCTTGGTTTGGCTGAACGGCGATCGTTTGTTCACCATTGGCACAGTTGTGGTGGGGCTTTTGGCCGGGTCGTTCTTTGGCTCGGCACTTGTCCACCCCTAACTGCGACAGTTTTGCGATTTTAGGTTGGCCCCACCGGCCAGATGTGGCAAATCCCATCTGACAGTCTTTTGACAAGCCCTGCTGTTCCGGCTAGTCAGAAGCACAGCATTTTGTGATCTGGGGGCGACTTATGCAGCATTCGGCAAGCGCAAATTCGGCGCGCGGGGCATCGGCCCGCAAGGTGTTGCGTCCTGCAATGATCGCAATTCTGCTTTGTGGCTCAATGGTTTCTGACCCGTTTCTCACCCAAGCTGTTGCGCAAACCTACAGCTTTTCCAACGTCGTGATTGAGGGAAATGAGCGGATCGAGGCTGCGACCATCCTGAAATACGCGGGAATCGGCAAGGGTGAAGCCGTGTCGGCAGGTGCCTTGAACGACGCCTACCAGCGCATAAATGCGGCCGGATTGTTCGAAACGGTCGAACTTGTGCCCAATGGCAACACGCTGATGATCCGCGTCAAAGAATTTCCGATGATGAACGTGGTCGATTTTCAGGGCAACAAAATTCTGAAGGACGAGGCACTGGTTCAGATCGTCAAATCGAAATCGCGTCTGGTCTATTCCCCGGCGCAGGCCGAGGCGGACGCCGCAGCGATTGCCGAAGCCTACCGGATACAGGGCCGTTTGGCGGCCTCGGTCGATCCGCGCATCATTCGGCGGTCTGACAACCGCGTCGATCTGGTGTTCGAGATCGCCGAAGGCAAGGTCGTGGAAAATGAACGGCTGTCCTTTGTCGGCAACCGCGCGTTTTCAGACCGTCGCCTGCGTCAGGTTCTGGAAACCAAGCAGGCCGGTTTCCTGCGCCAATTGGTGAAGGGCGATACGTTCGTGCCCGAACGGCTGGAACTGGACAAGCAGTTGTTGCGCGATTTCTACCTGTCGCGCGGCTATGTCGATGTGCAGGTTCTGGACGCCACTGGCGAAGTCAGCCGCGAGCGGGATGCGACTTTTGTTACCTTTACCGTGCGCGAAGGCCAAAGTTTCCGCATCGGCAAAGTGACCACGGTTTCGGAAATTGATACGGTGGACGCCGCCGAATTTGCTGCCGTGCAAAAGCTGCGCTCTGGCGTGACCTATTCGCCTGCGGTGATCGAAAACAATCTGGCACGGATGGAAAATCTGGCGCTGCGCAAGGGTCTGAACTTTGTGCGGATTGAACCGCGCGTGATCCGCAACGATGCCGATCAGACGTTGGATATCGAATTCGTACTGAAACGCGGTGAGAAGACATTCGTCGAACGCATTGATATCGAAGGCAATACCACCACGCTGGACGAGGTGGTGCGCCGTCAGTTCCGCACTGTCGAAGGTGACCCTTTCAATCCGCGCGAAATCCGTCAGGCCGCCGAGCGTATCCGCGCGCTTGGGTTCTTTTCCGATGCCAAGGTGGACAGCAAGCCCGGTTCTGGCCCTGATCAGGTTGTGGTCAATGTTGACGTGGAAGAGGCCCCAACCGGGTCGCTGTCCTTGGGCGCGACTTTTGGTCTGGCGGCTGGCTTTGGCATCAACGTCGGCTTTTCGGAAACCAACTTTCTGGGGCGTGGGCAGGGGCTTTCGGTCAATATCAGCTCTGGGTCCGACACCATTGACAGCAGCATCGCCTTTGTCGAGCCGTCTTTCCTTGGCCGCGATCTGAAGCTGAAATTCGCGGCCTCTTACCGCGAAACCAGCCGGGCCAATGCGTTTTATGACACCCGCAACATCGTGATCAGCCCGGCTTTGGAGTTCCCGATCGGTGAACAGTCGCGGTTGGAAGTGCGCTACAGGATCTACGAAGACACCATCACCGATGTGGATGCAAATTCGTCGCAACTTCTGAAGGACGAAGCGGCGGCTTTGGGCAAGCTGGGCAGCAGCATCGGCTACAGCTATTCCTTTGACAATCGGGTGACGGGCCTGAACCCAAAAGGCGGCTTCTTGTTCCGCTTTGGTCAGGATTTCAGCGGCTTGGGCGGCGATGTGAAGTCGATTTCCACAACGGCGCTGGCTGTGGCGGAAACCAAGGTGTTCAACGAAGAAATCACCCTGCGGGCGATTTTTGAAGGCGGCATGGTCAACACTTTTGGCGGCTATGACAGCCGGGTGACGGACCGTTTCTTTGGCAACGGCAAGATTCGTGGCTTTGAGGCCAATGGCATCGGACCGCGGGATACTTTGGTTGGCAGCAATCAAGACGCTTTGGGTGGCAACATGTTTGCCGTGGCGCGGTTCGAAGCTGATTTCCCGCTGGGCCTGCCGGAAGAATACGGCATCACGGGTGGTGCTTTCGTGGATGTCGGGTCGGTCTGGGACTTGGACAATACACTGCCGTCTGTTGTGGGGGCCAGTTTCACCCCGCGCGCGGTGGTTGGCCTGTCGTTGTTGTGGACCACGCCGATCGGTCCGCTGCGGTTCAACTTCTCGAACGCCATCCAGAAGGAAACCTATGACCTTGAGCAGACCTTCGATCTGACGATCTCGACCAAGTTCTGATGGCGGTGCGTTGGGCAGGTCTTGGGCTGGCGCTGACCGTATTGTTTGCGGCCCCTGTCTTTGCCCAAACCGCCGAGGTGCGGCCTTCGATCCTGACCCTTGATCAGGACGCCCTCTTTGCGGGCTCGCTTTATGGTCAGGCGCTGACCCGCGCGATCGAGGCCGAAGCCGAAGCACTGAAAGCAGAAAACCGCGACATAGATACCCGGCTTGAGGCCGAAGAACGGGCATTGACCCAACGCCGGGCGACCATGACCCCGGCCGAATTTCGCCCCTTGGCCGAAGCCTTTGATCTGAAAGTTGAGGCGCTGCGGGCCGCCCAAGACGCCAAAGCCCGCGTTTTTTCGCAAAAGCGGGACGAGGGCAAAAGTCGGTTCATCCAGATGGTTGGGCCGATCTTGGGTGATTACATGGTAGAGCAGGGCGCGTTTGCCATTGTGAACCGGGCCGCAATCGTGGTGTCTTTGGGCGCGATTGACATCACCGACGAGGTCATTGCTGAAGTGGATGCGAAGTTGGGGGATGGCAGCGGCCTGCCCCCGGACGCAAACGCCAAACCCTGACGACTTGTTTCACCGCCGCCTTGTTGTTAGTCACAGATCATGCCCCGAAAAGAGGGCCGGACAGACTGGAGTACGCCCCATGACCGACCAGACCGCAGCACCGCTTTCCGCCGATCTGGCGTTGATTCAGCGCATCATTCCGCACCGCTATCCCTTTCTTCTGGTCGACAAGGTGCGCGACATCCATGTCAACAAATCCTGCATTGGCATCAAGAATATCACCTTCAACGAGCCGCAGTTTCAGGGACACTTCCCCGGTCTGCCGGTGTTTCCGGGCGTGATGATCATCGAGGCGATGGCGCAGACAAGTGGCATTCTGGTCGGTTTGTCGATGGATCTGGTCGACAAGAACGCCAATGTGTTCTTCATGGGCGTCGATGGCGTCAAGTTCCGTCGCAAGGTTGTGCCGGGCGATGTGATGGAATTGCATGTGACCGCGCTGCGTAGCGGTGGCCGGGTCTGGAAATTCGCGGGCCGCGCCATGGTGGACGGGGAGTTGGCCTGCGAGGCCGAGTTCATGGCGATGTTTGACGTGCCAAAGGCCTGATCCATGATCCGTCCGGCTGAAACCTTTATCCATCCGATGGCCGTTGTAGAGCCGGGCGCGGTGATCGGCGCGGGCTGCAAGATTGGCCCGTTCAGCCTGATCGGCCCCGAAGTGGTTCTGGCCCCGGGGGTTGAGGTCAAATCGCATGCGGTGGTCACGGGCTGGACTGAAATCGGCGCGGATACGGTGATTTTCCCTTTCGCAAGCGTAGGTGAAATCCCGCAAGACCTGAAGTTCAGGGGCGAACGCACGCGGCTGATCGTGGGTGCGCGCTGTCGCATCCGCGAGGGAGCGACGCTGAACACGGGAACCGAAGGCGGTGGCGGTGTCACCCGTGTGGGCGATGATTGCCTGCTGATGACGGGCGCGCATGTGGGGCATGACGCGATCTTGGGCAACCGGATCGTGCTGGCCAATCAGGTGGCGGTTGCCGGGCATTGCGTGATAGGCGATGACGTGGTCGTGGGCGGGCTGTCGGGCATCCATCAATTCGTGCGCGTCGGGCGCGGCGCGATCATTGGTGCGGTGACCATGGTGACAAATGATGTGCTGCCCTTTGGCTTGGTGCAGGGGCCGCGCGGGGTCTTGGACGGGCTGAACCTTGTGGGCTTGAAACGGCGCGGCGTGGAGCGCAGCGATATCACCGCCATGCGCGCCGCCTACCAGATGCTGGCGCAGGGCGAGGGCAGTTTTCTGGACCGCGCCCGCAAGCTGGCCGAGGAAACCGACAGCGTCTATGTGCGCGAGATGACGGATTTCATCCTGTCGGTGTCGGATCGTTCCTTCCTGACGCCGAAATGACCCGTCTGGCCATCATTGCCGGGCGGGGGCTGCTGCCTGCTGCTTTGGTGGCGGCCTTGTCTGATCGGCCCTTGGTTTGCGCCTTGGACGGTTTTGCGCCCGATGGCGTGACGGTGGACCTTGTCTTTCGCGTCGAACGGCTGGCACTGTTCCTGCGGCATCTGGAGGATCAGGGCGTCACCCGGGTGGCCTTTGCCGGCGCTGTGCAGCGGCCAAGGCTGGACCCGTCGCTGTTTGATCCGCAAACCGCGCAGATGGTGCCACGATTGCTGGCTGCGATGCAGGCGGGCGATGATGCAACTCTGCGCGCGGTGATTGGCATATTTGAAGAGGCCGGTTTTGCGGTGCTGGGGATGGAAGACATCGCGCCTGCCTTGGTGCCGGGGCCGGGGCTTCTGTGCGGCGCTTTGACGCCTCGGGATGAGGCGGATGCCGCGCGGGCGGCTGACATCGTCAGGGCTTTGGGCGCGGTGGATGTCGGGCAGGGTTGCGTTGTGGCGCAGGGCCTGTGTCTGGCGGTAGAGGCGCTGCCCGGCACCGATGCAATGCTGACCAGTATCCCGCTGTTGCCCGCCAATCTGCGGCCGCAGGGCGGGCTGTTTTACAAGGCCCCGAAGCCGGGTCAGGACCGCCGCATCGACCTGCCCGCGATCGGGGTGCAGACGGTGGACCGCGCAGCAGATGCCGGTTTGGCAGGCATTTGCTGGCAGGCGGGCGGGGTGATCTGCCTTGATCTGCCCGCCATGCAAGCGCGGGCCGTGGTGCGGGGCCTGTTCCTGTGGGCCCGCTAAGGCTGTTCTTGATCGCCGGAGAGCCCTCTGGGGATCGGTTGGGCGCGGCCTTGATGGTGGGGCTCAAGTCCTTGGCGCCGCAGGTGGAATTTCATGGCGTTGGGGGCCCGCTGATGGCCGCGCAGGGCTTGCACAGCCTGTTCCCGATGGAGGAATTGTCGGTGATGGGCATCGCCGAGGTGCTGCCGAAGTACCTGCACCTGAAACGCCGCATCCGCGAAACCGCTGCCGCCGCTTTGGCTTGCCTGCCTGCCGCGATGATCACCATCGACAGCCCCGATTTCTGCCTGCGGGTGGCGGCGCTTGTGAAAGCCGCGTGCCCTGATCTGCGCACCATCCACTATGTCGCCCCGTCGGTCTGGGCGTGGCGACCCGGTCGTGCGGTGAAAATGGCGCGGGTGATCGATCATGTGCTGGCACTTTTGCCGTTCGAGCCGCCGTTGATGACCGCTGCGGGCATGTCTTGCGATTTCGTCGGGCATCCGGTGGTGTCCGAACCCTTGGCCACCCCGGATGAGACCGCCTTGCTGGCGGGGCAGGGCCCGTTGATTCTGGCTCTGCCCGGATCGCGGCGGGGTGAGGTGGCGCGACTGGCCCCGGTGATCGGTGCCACCCTAGCCCGCGTGAAAGCCGTGCATCCGACCGCCCGCGTCGCCCTGCCCACCGTGCGCGGGGTGGCGGGTCTGGTGCGCGAGGTGTCGGCGGATTGGCCGATTGTGCCGCAGATCATCGAAGACCCCGTGCTGAAACGCGCGGCCTTTGCGCAGGCGGATGTGGCGATTGCGGCTTCTGGCACGGTGTCGCTGGAGCTGGCGGCGAACCAATGCCCGATGGTGATCGCCTATGACATGCACCCGCTGTCGCTTTGGTTGATGCGCCGCGCGGCGCTGATTGACACGGTGACGCTGGTCAATCTGGTTTCGCAAACCCGCGCCGTGCCTGAATTCATCGGCAAGCGGTGCCGCGCCGACCTGATCGCGCCCGCGCTGTTGGCGCTGCTGGACGACCCCGGATCACAACAGCTGGCGATGCGGCTGACGATGGAGCGATTGGGGCAGGGCGGGGAGCTTCCGGGCCTGCGGGCGGCAAAATCTGTGCTGTCAGTGCTGTAAGGATTGGGTGGAACGTGGTGTGGGCCGCTTAACGCCCGCGCCAGATCCAGCCGCCGCCGAACACCCGGCCGCCTTCGGGCGCGTAAAACACGCAGGCCTGACCGGGTGACACGCCGTCTTCGGGGTCCAGCAATTCCACCACCGCCTCGGTTGCCGACAAGGGCCGGATCACCGCCGGGCGCGGCGGACGGGTGGATCGCACCTTGACCGACAGATGCCATTCGGGGCGCGAGGTGAAATCCTCATCCCCCAACCAGTTGATTTCACGCAAAGGAATCGTGCGGGTGGACAAAGCCTCTTTCGGCCCGACGATCACATGGCGCAGCACCGGGTCCAGCTTCACCACATAAAGCGGATCGCCCAGGCCCCCAATGCCAAGGCCCTTGCGCTGCCCGATGGTGTAATGGATCACGCCGCGATGCTGGGCCAGAACATTGCCCGCAAGGTCGACGATGTCGCCCGGATCGGCGGCCCCCGGGCGCAGCTTTTCGATCACCGCCGCGTAATTGCCGTTGGGCACAAAGCAGATATCCTGGCTGTCGGGCTTGTCCGCCACGGCCAAACCATAGCGCGCCGCCAATGCGCGGGTTTCGGCCTTGCTGGCCAGATGACCCAGCGGAAAGCGCAGATAATCCAACTGATCTCGGGTGGTGGAAAACAGGAAATAGCTCTGGTCGCGGTTGGCGTCGGTGGCCTGATGCAACTCTGCCGCAGCCCCCATCTTGCGCTGGATGTAATGCCCGGTCGCCATGCAGTCGGCGTTCAAGTCCTTGGCCGTGGACAACAAATCCTTGAACTTCACCCGCTCGTTGCACCGGATGCAGGGCACCGGCGTCGCCCCCGCAAGGTAGGCATCGGCGAATTCTTCCATCACCGCCTCGCGGAAGGTGTTCTCGTAATCCAGCACATAATGCGGAAAGCCCATGGTTTCAGCCACCCGCGCCGCGTCCTGAATATCGCGGCCCGCGCAGCAGGCACCCTTCTTGGCCAGCGCCGCACCATGGTCGTAAAGCTGCAGCGTCACGCCCACCACATCGTAGCCTTCCTCGGCCAGCTGCGCGGCCACGACAGAGCTGTCAACGCCACCCGACATCGCCACCACGACACGGGTGTCGGCAGGGCGTTTCGGCAGGCCAAGGGAGTTCAACGGCTGATCAAGCATCGATTTTGTCCGGGAAAGGGCGCGGTGCGCTTTGCATTGGAATATAGGAAAATGCCGTGCAGTCTCAACCCCCGCATTCACCCTTGCTTAGGGATGTTGCGCCATCGTTTCACCAGCAACGAGGGATTGCCGATGTATCTGAAAAAAGTCGACGGGCCGCGGCAGGTGACATTGCCGGATGGCAGCACGATCAGCCGGGCAGATTTACCCAAAGCGGACACCCGCCGATGGGTCGCCAGTCGCAAGGCGCTGGTGGTGAAGGCCGTGGTTTTCGGGCTGATCACCCAGGTTGAGGCGTTGGAACGCTACGCGCTGTCAGAGGAAGAGTTTGCGCTTTGGCGTCAGGCCGTTGAAAGCCATGGCGAAAAGGCCCTGCGGGTGACGACAATTCAAAAATATCGACAACTTTAAGTTGTTTCTACGATTCCTTCTGGCAGAGTAACGCTCAGTTAACCATTGCCCGCCAAAGTCATTAACGAACGAGGGCCTATTGACGGAGCTTTACAGATGCGAATCTTGTTGGTTGAGGACGATCCCACCACGTCCCGTAGTATCGAGTTGATGTTGACCCATGCCAATCTGAACGTCTACTGCACCGATATGGGCGAAGACGGCATTGATTTGGCGAAATTATACGATTACGACCTGATCCTTCTCGATCTGAACCTGCCGGATATGAGCGGCCACGAAGTGCTGCGTCAGCTGCGCCTTGCCCGGATTGAAACGCCTATCCTGATTCTTTCGGGGTCCGATGACACTGAAAACAAGATCAAGGGATTCGGGTTCGGGGCCGATGATTACCTGACCAAACCCTTCCACCGTGAGGAATTGGTGGCCCGCATCCACGCCATCATCCGCCGGTCCAAGGGTCACAGCCAGTCGGTGATCAAAACCGGTCGGGTCAATGTGAACCTTGATGCCAAAACCGTGGACGTTGAAGGCAGCTCGGTGCATCTGACCGGCAAGGAATATCAGATGCTGGAACTGCTTTCCCTGCGCAAGGGCACCACGCTGACCAAGGAAATGTTTCTGAACCACCTTTATGGTGGCATGGATGAGCCAGAGTTGAAGATCATCGACGTGTTCATCTGCAAACTGCGCAAAAAGCTGGCCGAGGCGACGGGCGGGTCAAATTACATCGAAACCGTTTGGGGCCGTGGCTATGTGCTGCGCGATCCGGGGCCGGGCGTGGCGCAATCGCGTCTTGCCGCCAGCGCCTAGACCTTTCCTGCGCCGCCGCCTATTCTTAGGGTTGGGACATGGGGGCGGCGATGGACGTGGATGTGGCAAACCTGACCAAGGCGCAGGCGCAAGATGAACTGGCGCGTCTGGCGGTTGCTTTGGCGGCGGCCAATGATGCCTACCACCGTCTGGACGCGCCCGAGATGTCGGACGCCGACTATGACGCGTTGAAACGCCGCAACATGGCAATTGAGGCGCAGTTTCCGGGGCTGAAGCGCAACGACAGCGCGACCGATCAGGTCGGCGCGGCAGTCGCAGATGGCTTTGGCAAGGTGGCGCATGCGGTGCGCATGTTGTCGCTGGAAAACGCCTTCGCGGACGCGGATGTGACCGATTTCGATGACCGGGTCTGCAAATTTCTGGGGCAAGGGGGTTTGGCCTACACGGCAGAGCCGAAAATCGACGGGCTGTCATTGTCGTTGCGCTATGAAGGTGGACGGTTGGTGCAGGCGGCCACGCGAGGCGATGGGGAAGTTGGCGAAAATGTCACCGAGAACGCCCGCACGATTGCCGATGTTCCGCAGATGATCGCGGGTGCCCCCGAGGTGCTGGAGGTGCGCGGCGAGGTCTATATGTCCCATGCCGACTTTGCCGATTTGAATGCGCGGCAGCTGGCAAAGGGCGACAAAATCTTTGCCAACCCGCGCAATGCCGCCGCGGGATCGCTGCGCCAGCTTGATGCCAGCATCACCGCCGCCCGGCCGTTGCGCTTTTTTGCCTATGCTTGGGGTGCGCTGTCACAGCCCTTGTCTGACACTCAGATGGGGGCGATTAACCGCCTTAACGAATTGGGATTTCAGACAAATTCCCTGACTGCCTTGTGCGATGGCCCGGGTGCCATGCTGACGCAGTATCGCAAGATCGAGGCGCAGCGCGCGACCCTTGGCTATGACATTGATGGCGTGGTTTACAAGGTCAACGACCTTGGTCTTCAAGCCCGGTTGGGGTTTCGCTCCACCACCCCCCGCTGGGCGATTGCGCATAAATTCCCGGCCGAACTGGCCTGGACCCGGCTGGAGGCGATCGACATTCAAGTTGGCCGCACTGGCGCGCTGTCGCCCGTGGCGCGGCTGGCTCCGGTTACCGTGGGCGGCGTTGTGGTGTCAAACGCGACCTTGCACAACGAGGATTACATCGCCGGCCGCGACGCCAAGGGAAACCCGATCCGTGAGGGCCGTGATGTGCGGGTGGGCGACTGGGTGCAGGTTTACCGCGCGGGCGATGTGATCCCCAAGATCGCCGATGTCGATCTGACGCGCAGGCCAGATGATTTGCAACCTTATGTTTTCCCGCAGATTTGTCCTGAATGCGGATCGCAGGCGCACCGGGCCGAGGGCGACGCCGTGCGCCGCTGCACCGGCGGTCTGATTTGCCCGGCACAAGCGGTGGAAAGGCTGAAGCATTTCGTCGCGCGCGGGGCGTTCGATATTGAAGGTCTGGGCGCGAAGCAGGTTGAGATGTTTTTCCACGACGCCGATCTGCCCGTGAAAACCCCCGCGGACATCTTTACCCTTGCCGCGCGGGATGAGGGCAACGGCCTGAAACGGCTGAAGAATCGCGATGGCTTTGGCGAAACCTCGGTCAAGAAACTGTTCGCGGCGATTGAGGCGAAACGCCAAATCCCGCTGGACCGGCTGATCTTTGGTCTTGGCATCCGCCACGTCGGCGAGGCGGCCTCGGGCCTTTTGGCGCGGCATTACGGAACATGGGACAGTTTTGAGGGCGCAGTCGCCCAAGCCACGCCGGACAGCCGGGCATGGGCCGAGTTGACGGCGATTGACGGGGTTGGCGCGGTTTTGGCAGGGTCTTTGGTCGATGCGTTCCAAAATCCGTCCGAACGCGCGGCCATTGATGCCTTGGTGGCGCAGTTGCAGGTGCAGCCCGTCACCCTGCGCGCGCCGGTTGACAGCCCGGTCGCCGGCAAAACCGTGGTTTTCACCGGCACGCTTGAGAAAATGAGTCGGGCCGAGGCCAAGGCATTGGCAGAATCGCTGGGCGCGAAAGTGGCGGGCAGTGTCAGTGCCAAGACTGATCTGCTGGTGGCTGGCCCCGGTGCGGGATCAAAGGCCAAGGATGCCGAAAAACACGGCGTTCAGATGATCGATGAGGCGGGCTGGCTGACCTTGATCGGACGCGCATGACCCGGCCGGAAATCCTCTTTCCGCTGTTTGCCGATATTGAGACGCTGGACGGCGTTGGGCCAAAAATTGGCAAGGCTTTGCAAGGTCTTGGGGTGGAAAAGCCCAAGGACATGCTGCTGCTTTTGCCCCATTCCGGGGTGGACCGCGCCCGCAAATCCTCGGTCCGCGAGGTGGTGGCCCCGGCCACGGTGACAGTGGAGGTGGAGGTCGGCGGCCACTTTCCGCCCGCGCAAAAGGGGCGGCCCTACCGGGTGATGGTGCGCGATGCGGCGCTTGAATTTCAGCTGGTTTATTTCCATGCCCGCGGTGATTTCCTACAAAAACTGCTGCCCACCGGGCAGCGGCGACTGGTGTCGGGGCGGATCGAACTGTTCGACGGCATCGCGCAAATGGTGCATCCTGACCATGTTTTGCGCCCTGAAGAGGCAGGGGAATTGCCGCAGTTTGAACCGGTTTATCCGCTGGCCGCCGGGCTGACGCAGCGGGTGGTGGCCAAGGCGATTGCCTCGGTGCTGGCGCGCACGCCGCCGCTGCCGGAATGGATCGACGGGCCGCTGCTGGCGCGTGAGGGCTGGCCGGATTGGCATACGGCGATCACCGCGGCGCACGGACCCGGCGATCAGGCCAGCCTTGCGTTCACCCATCCAGCCCGCCAACGTCTTGCTTATGATGAACTTTTTGCGCATCAGTTGACGCTTTCTTTAGCCCGCGCGCAGGCCCGGCGCGGCAAAGGTGTTGCCAGCCGGGGCACCTGCGCGTTGCAGGCGCAGGTTTTGGCCAGCCTGCCCTATGCCCCGACCTCGGCGCAGACGCGCGCAATTGGCGAAATCGCGCTGGATATGGAAAGCCCGCTGCGGATGAACCGGCTGCTGCAGGGCGATGTTGGGTCGGGCAAAACTCTGGTCGCTTTCATGGCGCTGCTGGTCGCGGTCGAGGCGGGCGGGCAGGGGGTGATGATGGCCCCCACCGAAATTCTGGCGCGGCAGCACCGCGAAGGGCTGGCCCCTTTGGCCGAAGCTGCCGGAGTGCGCTTGGACATTCTGACCGGGCGCGACAAGGGGGCCGAGCGTGAGGCGAAACTGGCCGCCTTGCGCGATGGACGGTTGCAGATCCTGGTCGGCACCCATGCGGTTTTCCAAAAGGATGTGACTTTCAAGGACTTGCGCCTTGCCGTGGTGGATGAGCAGCACCGCTTTGGCGTCGCACAGCGGATGGAGTTGGGGTCCAAAGGGGCGGCGGCAGATGTTTTGGTGATGACCGCCACGCCGATTCCGCGCTCCCTTGCGCTGGTGAGTTACGGCGATATGGACATCTCGGTGCTGGATGAAAAGCCGGCGGGGCGCAAACCGATCCGCACCGCGATGATTTCGTCGGCGCGGATGGATGAAGTGGTGGCGCATCTGGCGCGGGCCGTGTCCGGCGGTCAACAGGCCTATTGGGTCTGCCCCTTGGTCGAGGATTCGGAATTGGTGGACTATGCATCCGCTGAGGCGCGGTTCAACAGCCTGCGCGCGGTTTTGGGCGATGTGGTGGGGTTGGTGCATGGCCAGATGCCGCCCGCCGAAAAGGACGCCGCGATGGCGCGGTTTGTGGCGGGGCAGACATCGGTTCTGGTGGCGACCACGGTGATCGAGGTTGGAGTGAACGTGCCCAATGCGTCGATCATGGTGATTGAACGCGCTGAAATCTTTGGCCTTGCGCAGTTGCACCAATTGCGGGGCAGGGTCGGGCGGGGGGCGGCGCAATCGACCTGCCTTCTGCTTTATCAGGCCCCGCTTTCGGATAGCGGTGAGCGGCGGTTGAAGGTGATCCGCGACACCGAAGACGGTTTCCGCATTTCCGAAGAAGACATGGCGATGCGCGGGGCGGGCGATCTGATTGGCACCGCGCAATCGGGACTGCCGCGGTTCCGCGTGGCGGACATGGAACGTCAGGCGGGGCTGATGGCGGTGGCGCAAACCGACGCGCGCCGTTTGTTGGCCGATGATCCCGGCCTTGAAAGCCCGCGCGGCAAGGCGGCGCGGACGCTGCTTTGGCTGCTGGACCAAGACCGCGCGATCAGGTTGATTTCGGTCGGTTGAGCTGCGCTTTTAGGACGGCTGTCGGCTGGGAAAGGCCGGAGTGCTGATTTGTTCTCAAATGTTCCTATAAAGTTCTTTACGTCTGGTTAAAAATATGAGAACAATAGGGCAACAAGCAAACGGAGGCCGCAATGTTCACCGAGATTACCGAAATCCTGACCCGCTCACGCGCCACATTGATTGAAGACGCCGTCGGCGTTGTGTCCCTGTTCGTTCTGCTGTTCGTGGGCCTTGGCCTGTCCGGCACTTTGTAAGTTTCATGCCACTGCCTGCGGTCTAGCCGGACCGGGCCGCGCATCCGTCCCAACTTGATGCGCCAAGGCTGCCCTGCCTTCGCCCCGGTTTGAAGACACGCCACTCACCGCCGCCATCCACTGGGATGCGCGGCGGTTTTTTTATCCCGAGGCGGCCTCACAGGCGGCGTCCAGCGCCAGAAGGATCGACGCGTGTCGATTCTTGTAGTCGCGCGCCGGGATCAAGACCTCAAAACCTTCAAACGGTGCGGCGGGCACCGGGCCACTGTCTTTCAACATCGCCAGCAGGGCATCCCGCGCCGCCTCCAACTCCGCCCGGCTGCGGCCCAGTACCGCACCACCCAGCACCGATGCCGCTGCTTGACCCAGCGCGCAGGCCTTCACATCCTGCGCAAACTCCACCACGCGGCCCTCTTGCATCACCAGATCAACCGTTACGGTTGACCCACACAGCGGCGACCGTTTGCGCGCTGTGCCTGTGGGTGCAGACAATCGGCCAAGATGCGGAATATCGGCGGCCAGCGCCAGAATGCGCCCCGAGTAAAGTTTGACGAGATCGCTGTCGGACATGGCTTCCCCTTTTCACCCCCAGAAGATAAGCCCGAACCACGCCTTCGCCAAGGACAAGCGCATGCAATTCGACGCCTCACGCCTAAAGTATGATGCCAATGGCCTGATCCCCTGCATCGCACAGGATCACGCCTCGGGCGAGGTGCTGATGTTCGCCTGGATGAATGCGGATTCGGTGGCGCGCACTTTGGCCACGGGGGCCGTCACCTATTGGTCACGCTCGCGGGCGGCGTTCTGGGTCAAGGGCGAAACCTCGGGACATCTGCAAAGGCTGATCGAGTTGCGGATCGACTGCGACCGCGATTGTCTGCTGGCTTTGGTCACGCAAGAGGGACCGGCCTGTCACACCAACCGGCGCAGCTGTTTTTTCACGGCGGTGCGGGACGGCGTGGAAGTGGTGATATCAGAGCCGCTCTAGGCCAATCAGGCGGCGGATGTCGGTGGGCGTCGCCCCCTCGGCCCGGTATTTCGACAGCGCGCGGGCATCGTCACGCTTGGCCAAACGTTTGCCCTGTTCGTCACGGATCAGGCGGTGGTGGTGGTAGGTGGGCGTCGGCAGGCCCAGAAGCCGCTGTAAAACCACATGAATCGCAGTGGCGTCGAACAAATCCTCGCCACGTGTCACCTCGGTGATGCCCTGAGCCGCGTCATCCACAACCACCGACAGATGATAAGAGGTGCCGATGTCTTTGCGCGCCAGAACCACGTCGCCGACCTGAGAAACCATGAAATCGGTGTCAAATTCATGCGCCCCGGCGCGCAAGCCGGTTTCCGTGAATCCAAGCCCCCCCAGCCGCGCCATCGCCGCCGCCATGTCCAACCGCACCGCCCCCTCGCCTTGCCGCCCCCGACAGGTGCCGGGGTAAACCGGGCCATCGGGGCCGATCACGCCCTCTTGCGGGGCCGACAACGCCGCACGAATGTCGCCGCGCGTGCAGGTGCAGCCATAGGTGAGGCCGATGGCGGCAAGCCGGTCCAGCGCCGATTGATAGACGGGCAGGCGGGTCGATTGCCGCAGCACGGGTTCGGCCCAAGTCAGGCCAAGCCAGTGCAGATCCGCGTAAATCTGCGCCTCAAATTCGGGTCTGCAACGTGGCTGATCAATATCCTCGATCCGCAGCAAGAACCGATCCCCCCGCGCCGCCGCCACCAGCGCCGCAAAGGCATGGCCCAGATGCAGCGGCCCGGTGGGCGAGGGCGCAAAGCGGGTTACGCCAGCCATGCCGCAAAGCTGTCTTTGGCGCGGTCGGTATAGGCCTTGTAGCGGTCCTTGCGCCCCTTGCGCCCGCCGCGCGCATCAATCGGCGGGAAAAGGCCAAAGTTCACGTTCATCGGTTGAAAGGTTTTGGCCTCGGCCCCGCCGGTGATATGGGTGATCAAGGCGCCCATGGCTGTGTCGGGTGGCGGCGGCGGCAAAACGCGGCCCAGCAGTTCAGCCGCAGCCATCCGCCCTGCAAGCAGCCCCATGGCCGAGGATTCGACATAGCCCTCAACCCCGGTGATCTGGCCCGCAAAGCGGATGTTCGGCCGCGATTTCAGCCGCATCTGATCGTCCAGCAGGGTAGGAGAGTTGATGAATGTGTTGCGGTGAATGCCGCCCAGCCGGGCAAAGCTGGCCTCTTGCAACGCCGGAATCATCTTGAAAACAGCGGTTTGTGCACCATGTTTCATCTTGGTCTGAAACCCCACGATATTGTAAAGCGTGCCCAGCTTGTTGTCGCGGCGCAACTGCACCACGGCATAGGGCTTCATCGGGTTGTGCGGGTTGGTCAGCCCCACCGGTTTCATCGGGCCAAAGCGCAACGTCTCGCGCCCGCGTTCGGCCATCACTTCGATGGGCAGGCAGCCGTCGAAATAACCCGCGGTTTCACCCTCGTGAAACTCGGTCTTTTCCGCCGCCAGCAGCGCGTCGATGAAGGCATAGTACTGATCGCGGTCCATCGGACAGTTCATATAGGCGGTCTGTTCCTCCGCCGTCTCGCCCTTGTCATAGCGCGACTGCATCCAAGCCACCGACATGTCCACCGACTCGGCGTAAACAATCGGGGCAATGGCGTCGAAGAAGGCCAAAGCGTCGGCACCGGTTGCGGTCCGGATGCTTTGCGCCAAAGCCCCCGAGGTCAAAGGCCCCGTCGCCACGATCCAGTTGCCCTGATCCGGCAGTTCCGTCACCTCTTCAAAAGACGATGAAATCAGCGGATGCGCGTTCAGTCGCGCCGTCACAGCTTCGGCAAAGGGATCACGGTCCACGGCCAGCGCGCCCCCGGCGGGCAAGCGATGCGCCTGCGCCATTTCCATGATCAAGCCGCGCGCCGCCCGCATTTCCCAATGCAGCAAGCCAACCGCGTTTTGTTCATCATCATCAGACCGAAACGAGTTTGAACAGACCATCTCGGCAAAATTTCCGGTCCGGTGCGCGAACGTCCCCACGGCAGGGCGCATCTCGTGGATCACCACGCGCACGCCCATTTCAGCCGCTTGCCAAGCCGCCTCTGATCCGGCCATGCCGCCGCCGATGATGTGAAGCGTTTGCGTCATCTCTTGTCTTTCATCTTGGCGAAAATATCCCACGGGGGTCCGGGGGTGTGAAACCCCCGGCCTTGGCCACATAGCGCTAGGCCTGCCGACTGAAAAGCCCCGCCCGCTGCATGGCCACAAAACCCACGGGGTCCGACACGTCAAACCCCAACTCAGCGGCCTTCAGATAGAACCCGCGCGCGGGCAGCCCGTTCGACAGCCGCCCCCGACACAACGCCGCACGCAGCGGCAGCCCAGCCGCCGCGTCCAGCGCCATCAGTTCTTCCAGGGCCGCCGTCAAAACCCCGATTCGCAGGCCCAAAGCCTGTGCCATCGCGCCGTAGGTTTCGGTTTCCCCCCGCACGGCCAGCATCGCCAGCCGCGCCGCAAGGTCACTCATCGCCCTGTTCGGCCACGCGGGCGACGGATACCACTTGCTCATCACCGCCGGTGTTGAACACTTTCACCCCACCCGCAGAGCGCGAGCGGAAGGAAATCTGATCCACTGGCACCCGGATCGACTGGCCGGTACTGGTCGCCAGCATGATCTGATCCGACAGATCAACCTTGAACGACGCCACCAATGGCCCGCCGCGCATCGCACCGTCCATCGCCTTGACGCCCATGCCGCCGCGCCCGCGCACCGGATAGTCGTGGCTGGACGACAACTTACCGGACCCGGCGGTCGTGATGGTCAAGATCAGATCTTCGGCCGCAGACATCTCGGTGTAGCGTTCGAGGGACAATTGCCCCACCTCAACCGCCGCTTCGTCCTCATCCGCCTCTACCTCGTCCACCGCACCTGCCATCAGGCGACGCTGTTTCAGATAGGCCTCACGCTCGGCTGGATCGGCCTCAAAATGCCGGATGATCGACATCGACACCACTTTGTCGCCCGCGCCGACCCGAATGCCACGCACCCCGGTCGATCCGCGCGATTTGAAGACACGGATTTCGGTGGTGGGGAAGCGGATCGCACGGCCAAGCGCCGTCACCAGCATGATGTCGTCATTCTCATCGGCAATCGCGGCGTTCACCAGCGACACGCCGTCCGGCAGTTTCATTGCGATTTTGCCGTTGCGCATGACATTGGTGAAATCTGAAAGATCGTTTTGCCGCACGTCGCCATCACTGGTGGCAAAGACGATTTGCAGGTTTTCCCACTCATCCTCGGGCGCATCGACGGGCATCAGCGCGGCAATCGAGATTCCCTGAGCAATCGGCAGAATGTTGACCATCGCCTTGCCCTTGGCGGTGCGCCCCGCAAGAGGCAACCGCCAGGTTTTCAGCTTGTAGACCATGCCATCGGTGGTGAAAAACAGCAGGTTGGTGTGGGTGTTGGCGACGAAAAGCGTCGTCACCACGTCGTCTTCTTTGGTTGACATCGAGGCCAGCCCCTTGCCGCCCCGGTTCTGGCTGCGGAATTCGAACAACGGCGTGCGCTTGATATAGCCGCCGCTGGTGATCGTGACGACCATGTCTTCACGTTCAATCAGGTCTTCGTCGTCCATATCGCCGGCCCAATCGACGATTTCGGTGCGGCGCGGCACGGCGAAAAGCTGTTTCACCTCACGCAATTCATCCGATATGATCGCCATGATCCGCTCACGACTGCCCAGAATTTCAAGGTAATCCTTGATCTTGCCAGCCAGTTCCTGCAACTCGTCGGTGATCTCCTTGACGCCCATGGCGGTCAGACGTTGCAGGCGCAATTCCAGAATGGAGCGGGCCTGAATTTCGGACAGATTGTAGGTGCCATCCTCGTTGATCGGGTGGCTGGGGTCGTCGATCAGCTTGATATAGGGGATGATTTCCCCGGCCGGCCAACGCCGGGTCATCAGCCGTTCGCGCGCTTCGGCCGGATCGGCAGAGGAGCGGATCGTGGCCACAACTTCATCGACATTCGACACCGCGACGGCCAGACCGCACAGGATATGGCTGCGCTCGCGGGCGCGGCGCAGCTCGTAGGCGGTGCGGCGCGCGACCACCTCTTCGCGGAAGGTCAGAAAATGCGTCAGAAAATCGCGCAGGGTCAACTGTTCCGGCCGCCCGCCATTCAGTGCCAACATGTTGCACGCAAACGAGGTTTGCATCGGGGTAAACCGATACAGCTGGTTCAGAACCACATCTGCCGTGGCATCCCGCTTCAGTTCGATCACAACCCGCACCCCAATGCGGTCGCTTTCGTCCTGCACATGGGCGATGCCTTCGATCTTCTTCTCACGCACTTGTTCGGCGATGATTTCGATCATGCGGGCCTTGTTGACCTGATAGGGCACCTCGTCGATGATGATCGCAAAGCGCCCGGCGCGGATTTCTTCAATGCGGGTTTTGGCGCGCACGATGATCGAACCGCGCCCCTCCAGATAGGCTTTGCGCGCGCCGGACCGGCCCAGAATCGTGGCACCTGTCGGGAAATCGGGGGCAGGGATGATTTCCATCAACGCTTCGGTCGACAGGTCGGGATTTTCGATCAGCGCCAATGTGCCGTCGATCACTTCGCCCAGATTGTGGGGCGGAATCCGCGTGGCCATGCCGACCGCAATGCCCTCGGCCCCGTTGACCAGCATGTTGGGATAGCGCGCCGGCAGCACCGTCGGCTCTCGGTCCTTGCCGTCGTAGTTGTCTTGGAAATCAACGGTTTCCTTGTCAATATCGGCCAGAAGGAAGGTCGCGGGCTTGCCCATCCGCACTTCGGTGTAACGGAACGCCGCCGCCGGGTCGCCGTCCATAGAGCCAAAGTTGCCCTGACCATCCAGCAACACCAGTGACATCGAAAACGGCTGCGCCATCCGCACCAGCGCATCATAGATCGCAGAGTCGCCATGGGGGTGGTATTTGCCCATGGTGTCAGCGACGGGGCGGGACGATTTGCGATAGGGCTTGTCGGGCGTGTTGCCGACTTCGTTCATCGCATAAAGAATGCGCCGGTGAACCGGTTTCAGCCCGTCGCGCAGGTCGGGAATCGCCCGCGAAACGATCACGCTCATCGCGTAATCAAGGTAGGCTGTTTTCATTTCATCGACGATGTCGATCTGCGGGCCGTCATGGGCCATGCGGATCGGTTTTTCATCCATGATTTCAGGGGTTTCCGGGGTATCGCTCACGTAACGCCGCCTTGCAGGTTGGGTCTAGATTTTGTTGGTGTATTTCTACACCAATCTAGCCTTGGTATGCAAGGATGGCTGGTGTCTGCGGCCCATAGCCTTGGGTCGCAAAGGCGTCATGGCGGCGGGCTGCCAGCAGGGGGATCAAGACAGGCGTCAGCCTGTTCAAAGCGCTGGTCCACGGCTGCCCCCTTGCGTGTTCATTGATCAAGGTCTGCCGGATGGCCAAGCTTGTCGCCGCGGCCTCGGACGCGAAAGGGCGTGGCTGCCGGAAAGCGCAGGTGCAGACTTTACGCCGACCGCAGCAGCATCCCAAACAGATCGCGCGGATCGTCGGGGTCGGCGATCATGTCAAGCTGGGTGAAGAACCAGGTTTCCTGCAATTTGGCGCGGACATAGCGCAGGGCGCTGAAATCCTCGACCGCAAAGCCCACCGAGTCGAACAGGGTGATTTCCTGCGCCGATCTGCGGCCCTGCGCCTGACCCGCGATCACCTGCCAGAGTTCGGTGACGGGGTGATCTGGGTCAAGCTGTTGAATCTCGCCCTCAATCCGCGATTGTTCGGGGTATTCCACAAAGATCGACGACCGCAGCAGAATGTCGCG
>CAMAQR010000026.1 GCA_945860375.1 Pseudorhodobacter antarcticus | reverse complement strand
GCGAACAACCGCAACCCGTTGCTCAAGCTGGGGATTGGTGCAGACGGATTGAAGACCGGCCACACCGAAGAGGCGGGTTACGGTCTGGTAGGGTCGGTCAAACAGGGTGACCGCCGGATCATCTTCGCGATCTCGGGCCTGACGTCGGACGCCGAGCGCGCCGAAGAAGCCGACCGCATTGCCACTTGGGCCTTCAACCAGTTTATCCTGAAAACCGTCATAAAAGCAGAAACTGAAGTAGCTCAGGCACAGGTGAGTGGTGGCTCTGCGCCCGGAGTGGGACTGGTCGTCGAACACGCAGTAATCCTGCTACTTCCGGCCAATAACCAGTATGCTATTACTTTCGAAGTTATCCATCCTTGGCCAATTACCGCACCGGTAAGCAAAGGTAAAAGGCTGGGTGAACTGGTGATCCGTACGCCCAATCTACCTGAATTCCGTATCCCCCTCGTCGCTGGCTATGACGTCGCCGCACAATAAAAGTTAGATAGCGATTAGCCTACGCGACATGTGCCCAAGAAAAGATGCCCTCACCAGTTCATGAGGCTATCGATCATATCACCATCGTTCGGCCTCTTTTTTGCTATACCTAATTCAAATCATCCCCAACATTCTGCATTGACGAAGTTACATGCGCTTCGTCCCACTTCTGGACCTGAAGGCTTCCCGCTGCAACGGCTTCTGTTGAAGCTGTCTTCATGATCTGGTCATAGGCAACCTGTGCCGCGTCCTTCGCGTCGCCGTCCGGCAAGTGTTCCACCGCCAGCCCACACCACATGAAGGCCTCGGTCAGGTCGTCTTTGAATAGGTCCGTGGCACCGCTGATTTCACACAGCGACCCATAGGCGAACGCTTCACCCTGTTCCGCAGACTTGGTGATCCAGTAGATGGCGTCAGGCAGGCTTTCAGGCACTCCTACGCCGGTATAGTAAGCCCAACCCAGATTGTTTTGAGACGGGGCAAGGCCCAACTTGGACGCTTTCAGGTAAAGCTCCACCGCCTTTGTGTTGTCTTTTGGGACGCCAAGCCCGTATGAGTAGTGGTAGCCGAGAGTATGCATTGACCATTTGTCGCCCTTCCCAGCGGCCATCGCCAGCCACCTGTTTGCTGCCTCGAAGTCGGGCTTCACGTCAGGATGGTAGGCGGTATTGAGCGCAGCCAAATCGCGCATGGCTTGGATGGAACCATAGTTGGCGGCGTTGATCGCATAGTCTTCGGTGGTCTTGAAGTTAAGACCATCGACAGCCACATCTGGTATCGGCGAGAAGAATTGATCGTCGGTGGAGTACACGCCCAGTTTATAGATTTCCTGTCCCTCAACCGGCAGTTTCGGATCAAAGAAGAAATCAGCAATTTGGTCAAAGGGGGTGTCCTGCACAATCTGGATGAACTGCGGAGTAGCCCCCATTTCGTTGAGGTAATCCTTGACATCGTCCGGTGACCCAGCCTGCGTTTGCCATACGTTTACCGCCTGCTTTGTGCGGACCGAGGGACCGTGTAGCCCAACATGCGTCAGACGCCTCTTTGTGGCCCCCAGCGCCACCAAGGTACAGGCAGAACTGCACTGTGGCGCACTGTCAGCGATAATCGGCGATCCGCTTTCCGCCTTCGCTTGGTGCTTGTGCAGGATGTGGCCAATGCCAATCCCAGCGTGCACCTTGCCACCATGGGAGTTCAGGAAGACGCGGGGAAATGGGGCATCAGGTGGCAGCGCCTCGTCCAGCATCGTGAAGAAGTCGAGGTCTTCGTCCCCGATCTTGCCGTAGATCGATACGTAGTCCAGCTTTCCCGCCTTGATGCAGGCCTGCGCATCATCTTTGCATTGGGCATCGACCAGCGGATAGGCCGCCAGTGGAGCCGCCTGCAGTAGGAACACCGTCAATATGATCGCCTTCACCCGCCACCCCCTGCTACAATCGCTACATTTGCTACATTTGGTACATTACTTGCCAGACCAATCGCTAGGCGCAGTGCCATTTCTGCGCGAAAGCAGGTTTGATGCGACTCTTCAGTTCAGGAATCGACTATCCCCTACAGACATTGTAAAAGCAATATTCTGGTCGCAAACCCTTATGCTTTGCGCTTCAAAAGCAGATCGAGTATCTTGCTTTAAGAGTGCTGTATCTTTTGCGATAATCGCTCACGCGCGAAGAATTTCATAGGCGTGTTGTGTAAACTGTAAAGGCAAACCTGATGAAATCCACTTTGGGCGTGAGTTTGATTGCTATGTTAGTCTTGAGCGGTTGTGGTTCGCCTGAAGCTGGGCAGGATGACGATGGATGCGGCCTTCTGGCAGCTATGATCGGCCTTGGAGCCATGGCGTCGTCGTCAAGTCAGTATGCTGGAAGTGCTGCAGGGCAAGGCCTTGGTGCCGGTGCAGATGCGTATGGCAATTGCCAATGAGTAGGACTTTTCCGTGCGAACATCACGTTCGCGGCGGATTGCCCCACGTTGTTTTGTTCGTTGTTGGGGCCCTTCAATGAGCAAGCTGACGGAAAGCTTCGACCGAAAAAGCTCTAACATTACTGCCGAGGGCCTGCGATACGTTCAGGGGACTCGCCTTGAACAAGGCTAATTTGCTGTGTGTCGCTTGCATTTTGTCGAGCCTGAGTTCTTGCGCAACTCTGGCAATTTGCGGCTGACGCATTTTTTATTTAACGTTGATAGTCGGTACTGCCCGTGTAGATTATGCCTAATCTATAGAAATTCCCTTTGAAGCCGTTCGCCGGTTTGGGCCTTTTTTGTATTTGCTTACGAAGGCCCTTATCCAGTTGGCCCATCAAGCATGTGGATAGAGCTGCCAAGGCGCACATTTTGGCAAAGTTCACCATCATCTACCGTTCCCCACCGATCACCCCACCCGCGATCAGCTCCTCCCGCGTCGGCCACCACATATCTTCACGCGGGGTGGCGAAGACTTTGAGTGCAAAATCCAAGGACACCCCATGCTGGACCAAGTGTAGCAGCGCCCAGCGCATGTCGCTCTGGCCACGGTCATACATCATCGCACCTTGCCCAAACTCGTCAGCCCAACCGTATCTTTGCGCGTCGTCTGGGTAGACCTTTCTTAGGTGGGCGGCGTCGATTGCGCGGCGGCGCATGCCCATCCGCGCTCCATCTCCAAGGACCCGGGGCTTTCCCGAGGCAAACATGTAGATGCATGCATTGGAGCATTCATCGGCGATTTCGGTGGCTAAGCCGAATGCCTCTATCACTATGGCAACTTCAAGCGCGAAGCCGGTCATCGGGAAATCCCCGACGAGAACGATCTTCGAAATGTCTGGATTGCCCCGTAACAGTTCTCGGATCACGTTGGCGTCCTGCCCAATGGCATTGTCGCCTTCCGCATAGGCCACGCTGCCATCATAGCGGATTGTGGCACCCTCAACAGCAATGCGCTCCCCAGCATGGAGAGGGCCGATGCAACAGACGGCAAAAACCGATGCCAGCGCCCTAATCCGCATTGATGATACCTGCCGCCACCAGATCAGCACGTGAAGGTCTCCACATCTCGCGTGGGGGTATTGCGAGCATTTCCAGCATGAACTCGTCCTTCACGCCACGCCACGCCATATACTTGAACTCTTGCACTGTGTGCGTGATCGCTTGGTCATATGCGTCTTCTGCTGGGTGGATCGTTTGCCCACGTTGTTCATTTTGAAACTCGACAAGCTCCTTGACGCCAGTCGCTGTGACACGGGCCCTATGGAAACCAAGTATGCCGCCTTTGGCCAATGTTCTCGGATACCCGCCGAGAAAGATGATCGGGCATGCACTTTCACAGCTGTTTTTCACCTCGGTCGCCAAGCCGAGTTTGGCAATCTTGTTACCCATCTTGAAGGCAGCCGCGCCCTCTCCGCCGTAGCTTTCCAAGACAATGATTGAAATTTTGGGCGCTTCCATCAAGTAGAGACTCATCTCAGTAGCGTCCCGGTTGTTGATGCCCGTGCTTGGATCATCGGGATAAGGGATGTTGGTGTTGTAGAAGAGCCGCTCACCTTCAACGCGAAACCGTGCCACGTCGGCATTTGCGACTTCGACCGAGGCAATCAAAAGCACGGGGCAAAGGGACCAAAACCATGCCACGCGGGGCAACTCCGACTGCATGAAACTGTCCTTCTGACCCTCTACAAAGGTCCGCCGCCACGCAACCTATCTTTTGCGCAGAGTGCAGCAGCCACAGATGACCACGATGAAATTTCTGGACGGTCAGGATTACCAAGAGGACGTGGCTCCGCATTGAAGTCATCAGCTTGCCAGCGGCCCGAACGGATTTACGAGAAGAATTATCTTTGGCAATCGCCGCCTACCCGTATGCGCGAATGACTTAACCGATCCGGTTGGCCATCATAGGCATCAATGGAAGGCTTGGAGGTTGTGCTGGTGCGATTGGTTACCCTGTGCTTTCTCCTAGCGATTTCTCAATCTCCAATGGCCGCACTTGCCCATTCTGGCAAACTGGACGCGCGCGGCTGCCATCGCGACCAAAAGGCAGGGCAGGAGCACTGCCACGATCCCACTTACGTCGGCGTGGCTTCGGTCATCGATGGTGATACTATTGAAATTCACGGCCAGCGGTTTCGACTGTCTGGCATCGATGCCCCCGAGTCCAAGCAACTTTGCACCGACGCCAAAGGCAAGGCTTACCGCTGTGGGCAGGTGGCTGCCAATGCCCTTGCCGCCTTCATCGGTCGCCAGACTGTGTCGTGCGCCAAGATGGACATCGACCGATACCAGCGCATCGTGGCCGAATGCTCGGTGGCCGGTGGGGATGTTGGGCGATACATGGTGGGCAGCGGTCTCGCCGTGGCCTACCGAAAGTACTCGACCGCTTATGTCCCAGACGAGGAGGCCGCTCAGGCCAACGGGATCGGCATCTGGTCTGGCACCTTCGAGATGCCATGGGTCTGGCGGAAGGCGCACTGACGCGCGCCAGCGGCTTACTTGGGGCGCAAATCTATCATGGCCCTCACGCGTTTCTCATCTTAGACGAACAGCCGACAACTAAAGAGCGGGGTCCGGCTGTCCCAAAAAACGCCTCCCAAGTATAATATAGAGGGGTTTTTGGGACATGACTACACCTTCACCCTCACGTCAGGGAAATCACCTTGCCCTATGTCTCGATTACAGGACTACAGCTGAAGTCGCCCTTCTTGGCTCCAGCCTTTTGGTGGCACGCCGTCCGGTCGATGCGGCAGGCCTATGCTGCCTCGGGATTGATCCGCGCCCAAGCCCGCAAGATCGGCGGGGTCCACCACACCCTGACCGTCTGGGAGAGCGAGGCCGCGATGCGAGCCTATCTTGTCACCGGTGCGCATCTGGGTGCGATGAAGGCTTTCCACCGACTGGCCACGGGGCGCACCGTCGGCTTTGAGTGCGAAACTCCGCCAACATGGGAGCAGGTGCCTGAAATTCGGGCCGCCAAAGGCAGGATCGTGAAAGCCTGAGGCCATACATTGGTGACACTGCCCGGCCAAGTCTACCGCACGCGCCCAAGGGACAATGGTGACCCTGCTCGCCTCCAAAAACCAAATCTGTGACAAAAATCCGCCACCCTTCGTTTGCGCAGGCTCACCGTTTCGTGTTATACTATAACTCATGACACCCCTCCATCGCCGCCTCTCCAAGCTTGAAGCCTGCCGCCCTGCACGGGGTCCGGTGGAGATGGTGGATGCCAATGACCTTGATCCTGAAGTGCTGGCGCTTTGGCTGGCGGTCGGGATCGACCAGATGACCCTCGCCCAGCTTGACCTGCTGGAAGACAACCTCAGGAGGCTCCCCGTATGAACGGCAGGTCTGCGGATGGCACCTTCACCGCCGGTAACGCCGGACGGCCCAAGGGCGCGCGCAATAGGACCACGCAGGCTGTCATGGCGCTGTTGGAGGGGGAGGCTGAGGCCTTGAGCCGTAAGGCCGTGCAAATGGCTCTGGCGGGCGACAGCGTGGCCCTGCGGCTTTGTCTTGACCGGCTGGCACCGCCCCGCAAGGACAGCCCCGTCCAGTTCCCGCTGCCCCGTATGGAAAGCGCCCGTGACGCCGCACATGCCGCAGGAGCCGTGCTGCAGGCCGTGTCGGTGGGTGACCTCACCCCAACAGAGGGCGCGCAGGTCATGGGGCTGGTGGACAGCTTCCGCCGCACACTGGAGGTCACCGAACTTGAGACGAGGGTGGCGGCGCTGGAGGGATAAGAAATGCATCCAAGGTGTCAACATCATGCGGCTTAACCAATGCTACAGGCGCGGAGCTTCAATTTTTGGCGCTTGCTAGAATCATTGCCATGCGCATACCAGTCAACCAGATGCTCGTCGCTTCATAGTTCTGATAGGCTCGGAAAACACAAAACACAGGAGGAAAGATGCGTTTCCGAACAAGGCTAGTTGCAATTTATCCAGCCATGATAATTTTATCAGTCTTTCTTTCTCAATTTTGTCCAACTAGTGCAAGTTCTGATACTGTTGGAGATGCTATAAAAAGTGCCAAGAACGGAGACTATCAGAGAGCCATACCTGTTCTTGAAATGGCGGTTAAGGATGACAATCCTGCTGCCGCCATCGTTTTAGGCCTGATGTACGAATTTGGGGATGGCGTACCACAGAGTTTTCAACGCGCGATGGAACTTTATGCAATTGCTTCACGTGGCGGCATTAACGCTGCGAATTTTAATATTGGTGAAATGTATCTTCAAGGTCATGGAGTTTCAGTTGACTATCAGCGGGCGCTTCAGTGGTTCCGTCAAGGCGCTGCGCTCGGGCATCCCCTAGCACAGTTTCGACTAGCGATAATGCATCAGCGCGGATTGGGTGTGCCCCAAAATGCTGCGAATGCGCATGTTTGGTATAGTCTAGCAGTTGCAGGTGGATATCAAGATGCCGAAACCTTCAGGGACGAACTCCTTAGACAGTTCGACAAAGACCAAACAAGACTTGCGCAAGAAACAGTGGAGAATTGCATGGCATCGAACCTTATAGACTGTCCCTACTGAAATTGACTGAACATACCTTACCCCCAAATCTCTTACTGAGCTGTGTAATGCGCATAATTCGTGCCCTGCAGTCCTCCATTCTCCTGCTATTCTTGATGCCGAACGGAGCGGTTGCGATGCAAGTTTCTTCAGAATACTTGAACCTTCGGCCATTAAGTGGCGCTGCGGTTCACATTACAATGATTGGTGAAATCGAAACTGGCGACGCGGACAAGGTGGCCGCTGAAGTGGCGAAATACGTCGGAGACCCCGATCTTAGATACCTCTTTCTATTCAACAGCCCCGGCGGCAATCTTGCCGAAGGACTTAGGCTTGGAGAGTATATTGCTAGTCTAGGTGAACTAACGACATCTCAGGTTGGAACGATGCTGACGCCTGATGCCATCTGCGCAAGCGCTTGCGTCTTTGCATTCCTAGGAGCGAACTACCGTGAACTGGGCGGGGGGCGGATTGGCGTCCATAGATTTTACGGAGGTGAAGACTATCTCAATGGCGCGGAGGCGTTGGACCTTTCCCAAACTATTAGCGCTGCGATCGCCAGTTATCTTCGCAGTCGTCGTGTTGATCCAGCTTTCTTTGACGACATAGTCGCCACACCACCGAACCAAATTAATTGGGTCAGCGAGGAGCGGTTGATCGAAGTGGGCGCACTCACGCATGGAGTTGCAGACGAGACCGTCGAATATGTCAATCGCAACGGTAAACTTGCTCTTCATATTGCTCAGAATGCTCAGGTCGGGAATAGCACGTTGACCTTGTCTTGCGGGGAAATGGGTTTGGTCGGTGTGTCGACGCTAACAGAACCCGAACTTGCCGCTGTGGGGCGGACAGTAATTGTTGTCGGCGAAACTGAGTACACCGCAATAAATGCTCAGGTCGTAGCCAAGGACGGTTACCTAGTTACATCATCCTTTTTCATCCCTCCGTCCGCCGCCAAGGCGATGCTAGAGGAATCGAACGTTGGAGTTCGCATTATTTTCCCAAGTGAAGACATTTTCTTCGGTTTCTTAGGGACTGTTTCTGATCCAAAAATCTCAGAGACTGTCCTAAACTGCTCAACGCAAGCCTCGCAAAGCTATCCGATGCAGAGGTTAGCAGATTATGACATCGAAGGTGGAGACTTTGAAGATAAAGGAGTTCGAGGCATTAGCCTTGATGATTGTGAGCAACTCTGCATGGCCTTGCCCGCGTGCAAAGCAGTTTCTTATGTAGTCAGCAGGAGTTGGTGTTGGCCGAAAGGAACTGGCGGTACGGTCAAGAACCGGGCTGGAATAACTTCTTCCATTAAAGACTGAAGCACGCAAAAGGTTTATCGCAGCAAGGTAATAGTTAAGAGCTGCTAAGGTGTGCAAACACTGCTCGATTTAGTTCCTCTTCAGTGTCTTGCCGGTCTCACCGGTTATCTGCAGTCGACCATCTACAAGCGTCAGAACAACTGACCATGTGGATACACCAGACGCATCTGCACCTCTCTCTGGTGAGCTAGCAGACCACAAAATCGCCGCATCGACGGTGCAGGAAATCTGAGAACAAAATACGCTGACGCTACTTGGGTCTACTACGTATGATCGGATTGGCCAACGCTCAGCAAACTTCCACTTCTCCGCCATGACCTCTGAAAGTGAAAGCGCTTCGCCATAGAATGTAACGCTTGGTGCATAGTAATATGGCATGAGCGCAAGTGCCTGCTCGTTCGGCAGAGACCAATCAGAATTTATTGCAGAAAGAAAGTCGAACGCAGTTTCTTCAATTTTCACCGTCGGTTCAATGGTTGCCGCAGTGACTGGTGTCGGAGGCGGCACCATTATATCCTGCTGCTCAATGACATGTGGCCATGCTGCAACAAAGTCATCCACAAGTTCGACAGTCTGGATAAAGGTATCGTTTTCTGTCCCAAGGTCTAGTCGGGGTTTCTCTGATGCTTTGAAGTAGTAAATATCTGTCGTCCCGAACATCTTTTCGTAAACGAAAGGTGGCGTCTGAAATTGGTTCATGATGCCGATGATGTCGGACGTTGTGTATTGAGCCACCGCCGTCGTCACGTTTTGGGGAGCATTGGCCGCCGCATCGGCACTGCCAGAGTAGAACTGATGTACGCCCAGTTCCCCTAGGAGCATTCGGCTCGTTCCACCCAGAAAAATATTAGCACATGAAGACTCACACTTCGCCCCCTGTGGGATGTAAGTGCCTAGCTTGTTGTCGTGAATGATGGCCGCAATCTGTAGTCCCTCGTATAAGTTTCCTCCCGCGCTAGCCGGTACCACAAGACGAATTTCCTGATCGCGCATGGCACGACGCAGTTCAAATGATTCATTCTCGCGGATTTCTCCAGTCAGGAACAAGACCTGCGGAAGTTCCGCATAATGCGTAAACGCGCCATACACAGCAGGCTCTGCGGAGGCGGTACATGCCTGCAAGACGGCAAAAAATATCTGGCCTACACCAAGGCTAGAAGGGAGACGCATAAGGGCTGCCTAGCAAATGTTCAGTTCTGACTACATTTCAACATCTTGGACACTCATGCAAGCATCATAATAAAATCGTGACGCCGAGGGCGTTCCTGTGGCAGACGGCGCGGATGAGTAAGCCAATGCAAGCGACACTAGGGCTGTTCAAGCGCTCTCTAGTGGGTTTGGTGGACCGAAAGGTCGCACAACAGGCCTTCCGTTTGCTTGAAGTTGGGCCCACGCCCGTCAGCACGCAGAAGGAATTCTTTGACTTGTAGATCAGTCATTTGAGCGAACAAGGCACCGCCGATCCGGCGCGCTTCTACGAAAGCCCGCACTCCGGTCTGACCGACCAAGGCATTTCCGGTGTACGGGGAATGTCTGAACTAGACACGAGCTACCTATGAATCGTACGCGAAGGCTGAAGTCCCAACCAAAGTGACCAGCAGCGACAAAATGGCGACAACCCGCATGGGACCCCCAAGGACTGTGTGACCCTAAGACGGTAGCGCCTTTTCGCAAGGGGCGCAACGTTAAGGCCAGCGCCTTCTACGGCACCAGAAGGCTGAGGGGGGTCATAGACACATAGTGGAGCGTGGCACGGGCTAAAGGGGTGCTTGACGTGGCCATGGGCTGCACTGATGGCAACATGGCATAGAGGAAGCGGCTCGACCATTGCCATGCGCCCCCCCCAACCAAGCCGCCCGGCACCTTTCCAAAGCGCCGATCGCGCCCAGCGCCCCTTTTCACATTCGTATCTGCCATAGCTCGACACGCAGATGTAATCGTAACGAAACCAGCTTGAGGAAGAAATATTTTTAGCCTGCGCCCAAGAGCCAAGCAGCGTCTCGATATTTGTGATTGGTCCTCTGGGCATCAATGGATGGCAGCAGCGGGCCAATTTGCGCTACCCAGCCGCTACCCAAACCCAAAAGCCGCCGATCTTCATCAGCTCGAAAGAGGTCTAACCCATTGATTTATTTGGTGCCCCCATCAGGATTCGAACCCGAGACCCCCTGATTACAAATCAGGTGCTCTACCAGCTGAGCTATAAGGGCAGTGACGCAGAAATAGCGGGGGTTGCGGTTGGGTGCAAGGGGTCAGGTGTTACGACTTGCGCGCGCCAGCAGGGCCACGGCGGCCAAGCCCATCGCAACCACGACCAAAGCGGCGGGTGCGGCCTGGCCAAGATGTTCCAAGCTGGCCAGTTCGTAGACGCGTGTCGACAGGGTGTTGAAGTTGAACGGGCGCAGCAACAGCGTCGCGGGCAATTCCTTGACGCAATCGACAAAGACCACCAGCAGCGCCGAGGCGACCGATCCGCGCATCAGGGGCAAATAAACCGCGCGCAGCGTGCCTCCTGCCCCGCGCCCAAGTGACCGCGCGGCCATCGGCAACGATGGCGATATCCGCCCGAAAGCGGTGTCCAACGCGCCCTGAGCGATGCCAAAAAACCGCACCACATAGGCCAGCACAATCGCCGCCGCCGTTCCGGTCAGCATCAGCCCCGGATCATAACCCGTCAGTGCCAAAACCGCATCCGCCACCCGGTGATCCAGTGCTGCCAACGGCATCAGCAGCCCCACAGCCAGCACCGCGCCGGGTGCGGCATAGC
Source organism: Pseudorhodobacter antarcticus (assembly GCA_945860375.1). Next base: position 43,146 of record CAMAQR010000026.1, on the reverse strand, counting down.
CCAAAGTGGTGACAGGCAGCACCAGCCGGGCCAGCCGCCGCCCCGCCATCCGCACCCCGTATACCAAAAACAGCGCCGCCAGCACCGTCACCACCGCCGCGATACCACCCACCAAGGCGGTGTTCAGAGCCGCTTGGGCCAGACCCGGTTCCAACCACACCGAAGGGTTGGAAAACGCATGCCAGCCCATCACCGCGACGGGCAGCACGAAGCCCATCACCACCGGCACAAGACAAAATCCCAGCGCAATCAATCCCTTGACGCCGTCCAGCGGCAACGCCTCGACCGGACGAGTCGCCCGACTGGCCTGATGAAAGCGGGCATTGCGGCGGGAGGATCGTTCAATCCCCAGCAACACGAGGATCAGCATCAGGATCACGCCCGCAATCTGCGCCGCCCCCCCAGCATTGTTGCCGTTGAGCCAAGTGGAAAACACGCCTGTGGTCAGCGTTTGCACCCCGAAATGCGCCACCGTGCCGTAATCGGCCACCGTCTCCATCATCGCCAGCGCCACGCCTGCCGCAATCGCCGGGCGCACCAAAGGCAGGCCCAGCCGCCAGAACATGCCCCAGGGACCAAGTCCCAGCGACCTTGCAACCTCGTATGAACTGCCCGATTGCTCGCGCAGCGCCGCGCGGGTCAGCAGGTAAACATAGGGATACAAGGCCGCCGACAGGACCACGATCGCGGCCCACTCCGACCGGATCGCCGGGAACCAATAGGCGCGCGCATCCTGCCATCCCATCGTGGCACGCAGCGCGGTCTGCAACGGCCCCGCATAATCCAGAAAATCCACCAGCGCATAGGCTCCGACATAGGCCGGGATCGCCAGCGGAAACAGCAAGGCATAATCCAGCACCCGACTGCCGCGAAAGCGGTACATCGTCACCAGCCACGCAGCCCCCGCCCCCATTGCGGCGGTCAGCACCCCGACCCCGATCATCAACCGCAACGTTGCCGTGAAATAGCGCGGCAGCACCGTCGCCACCAGATGCGGCCAGATGTTCTCGGTCGGGTGAAAGGCGATCCACAACACCGCCAGCATCGGCGCCAGCACCACCGCCGCAATCACCAAAGCGCCAATGGACCAACCATCCAGCCGCCAAAAACCGGGTCTCGTGGTTATCCGACTGTTTTGCTTGGTCAACATGAAGCCGGGTCTACAGGAAAGCGGTTCCCCTGTCCAGAAAACCGACTATATTGGGCGCAATCAAAAACAGCGGGCAGGCCTGATACTCATGCGGATCGTCTATCACCTTGGTGCCCATTTCACCGATGAAGAGCGGCTGTTGAAATGCCTGCTGAAAAACCGCACGGTTCTGGCGCAGCACGGCGTCGTGGTGCCTGGGCCAAAGCGCTATCGCAACCTGTTGCGCGACGCGGCGGTGCAACTGAAAGGTCAAGCGGCAACGCGCGACACCCAGGCGCTGCTTTTGGATCAGATCATGGAAGAGGACGTGGCCGAGCGGCTGATCCTGTCCTGGGACAGTTTTCTGAGCCTGCCGCAATGGGTGCTGAAGGACACGCTTTACCCCGCAGCAGGCGACCGCGTGCGCGCGTTTTCGCAGATCTTCCCTGAAATAGAGGCCGAGTTCCATCTGGCCATTCGCAACCCGGCCACCTTTATCCCCGCGCTGTTTGAACGGCATAAATCCAAGGATTACAAAGAGTTTCTTGCCGGAGCCAATCCGCTTCACCTGCGCTGGTCAGACGTGATCGAACGCATATTGAATGCCAACCCTGACGCACCGTTGACGATCTGGTGTGATGAAGACACTCCGCTGATCTGGCCCGAAGTGCTGCACACCGTGGCCGGCCTTCCCGATGAAGCGGTGCTCAAGGGTGAGGGTGATCTGCTGGCGTCGCTGATGTCAGGCGACGGGCACGGGCGCATGCTGGCCTATCTGGAAGGGCATCCGCCGGGCAATTTCATGCAGCGCCGCAAGATCGTCTCGGCATTTCTTGATAAATTCGCCCTGCCCGAACGCATGGAGGTGCAGGTCGAAATGCCGGACTGGACCGCAGACTATGTTGCGGAACTGACCGCCAATTATGATCAGGACGTCGCCCGCATCATGGGCATGGGCGACGTGACCTTTATCGCGGCTTGACCGTCCCCGATATGCAACCGGGGGCGCAAGGGGTTACTGCATGCCCAAGGCGGACTTGTACAGCTCCAGGATAGCCTCTTCTTCCGAGATCTCGTCGGGCTTGCGTTTGCGCAGGGCAATGATCTTGCGCATGACCTTGGTGTCATAGCCGCGACCTTTGGCCTCGGCGAACAGCTCTTTTTCCTGCTCGGACAGGTCGCGTTTTTCCGAGGCCAATTGCTCGGCGCGCTCGATGAACTGGCGCAACTCGTCGGCGGTCACGCTATAGGCGTCGGGGGCATTGCTCATCACAGGCTCACTTGATGGATGGGGTTGCGGCTGTCTAGCTGCCCGCGTCCCAAGGTTCAAGCGGGCGCTTGCCATCGCCCTGCAAAAGCGGCTATCCGCTGACGCAGAACGGAGGCGACCATGGAAATTCTGATCTGGATCGGTGCGGGGTTGACGGTTTTGGGCCTGATTGGCCTGATCTGGTGCATCTATACCGTGATGAAAAAGCGCCGTGCAGGCCTGCCAGAGGCCGAAATGCGTGCTGCATTGCAAAAAGTGGTGGTGCTGAACATGTCGGCCCTTGCGCTGTCGTTTCTGGGACTGATGCTGGTGGTGGTCGGGGTGATCTTGGCCTGATCAGGCCCGGTTCAATGCGCCGAAATCGCGCCCTTCGCTGATCAAGTGGTCAAACAATGGATCGGGTGTATAGATCTGCGGTGCCGCCTCGGCGCGCCTGCGCAGATCGGCGCGCAGCACCAAAAGCCCGCGTTTGTCGGCCTGAAACATCGGCCCGCCCTGCCAACGTGGGAAAAGTCCGGCCATGATCGCTGCCGCATCAATATCCAGCGGCCTGCGCGCGCCCCCCTCGGACAGCAGCCGCGCGCCTTGATTGGCCATAGCCGACAGGCAGGCCGATAGCACCTGATCAGCTTCGGGCGGCGCGGGTGGCAAGGCCGCCTTTTCGCCGACGCCCAAACCGTAAGACGCCAAGGCCGCCGCGATCATCGGCCGCGCCAGCCCTTGCGCCTCCAGTCCCGCGATTGTAGCGGACAAAGCTGCACGCAACCGACGGTCCAGCGGCCCACCCGGCCCGGTGAACAGCACTTTCCAGCCCAGCCGCCGCGCCAAAGCCAGCCCCAGTGCCTGCATCTCCGCGTCCGCCCCGGCACTGCACGAAAGCTCCGCCGCCATGCCGGCAGCCATCGCGGGCTGCAATGCCACCCGCCCCGGCATCGCCCGAGCCGGAAGCGCACCCAAGCCGATCACCGGCACGCGGTTGGCATCGGCGGGCAATGGCACAGCCTCGGGCGCGGTTACAACAAGGTCCGCCCCGACCAGCCCATCCGCCGCCATGGCAGAGGTCAGCCGCGCCCAATCCGCATCCCGCGCCGCAGCCGTCAGCCGCCGTTCGACCACCGCCAGTTCCTGCCGCGCCGCAACTTTCTCCAGCGTCGGCACCAAAACCTCGCGCCGCGGTTCCACCAGCGTCACCCGCAGCCCGGCCGCGAGGGCCTGCGCCACCAGTTCGGCGGCCATATCGCCACCGCCCCAGACCCCAAGATGCGAAAGCTTGGCCGGGGCCAAGGCGGCCAGATCGGCAGGCAGAGACAGCGCGCGGCGTTCGGCCATAAAGGCGTGGCGCAGGCCTACCGCTTCGGGCGTCAGCACCAACTCGTCAAAGGCCGCGCGTTCAAAGGCAAGTCCTTGATCCAGCGGTAAGAGTTGGGCTACCTCGATGCAGTCGATTGCCCGGCCGGGCGCGGGCAGTCGCGCACCCGCAAACCGCTTGCGCGCCGCTGCAATCGCTGTCTGATAGGCCACCCCATCGCGCAACCCATCGCGCCGATCACTGCTGCGCAGCGGTTTGCCCGCCACGGCCAAGGCCAAAGCCATCGCGCAGGCGGCATCACGCAAGCCCGTCCCGACCACTTGATCGACAAGCCCGATCGCCAAGGCCTGCGCCGCCGACAGGGGTGCGGTTTCCAGCAACACTTTCAGCGCCGCCGCCGCCCCCACGATCCGGGGCAAACGCTGCGTGCCACCCGCGCTGGGCAAAATGCCAAGGCTGACGTCGGGCAGGCCCAGTTGCGCCTTTTCTTCCGCAACCCGGCCATGCGCCGCCACGGCCAGCTCAAGCCCACCGCCAAACGCTCTGCCATTGATCGCAACAACCACGGGTTTCGGGCTGGCCTCAAGCACATTGCACAGCTGCGCAAGACCGCGGCCCGCATCTTTGTGGCCCAACTCGGCCATATCGGTGCCAGCAGAGAACTGCGCAATGTCGGAGGCAATCACCACGGCCCGCATCTCTGCGTCATCCAGCGCCAGTTTCAGCCCTGCCAACAAACCGTCGCGCAGATCGGGGCCAAGCGCGTTGACAGGGCCATGCGCCATGATCAGCAACATCACGCCATCCCGTCGGATGACCTGAACCGGGGATACCTCTGAATTGACAGCAGCCCGCTTGCTGTTCATGGCGAAAGCTTTCACACCCGTTGCGACAGGGTCATTAAGCTGCGCCCAAGCCTGCTTGGCAATCCCGCATCGCTTCTGCAAGCGATACCTGGCCCCGCAGTTGCCAGATCAGACCGGCATGTTGTCGAAATCGGCCTCAATCTCGGCACCGGTGGTAAGGTGGTCCGCATCAGTCGCAGCGCCCCCCGGCATCATTTGCGTCAACGCCTGCATCTCGGCAAAAAGCAGCCGCAAGCCAGCGGCCTGCCCGATCATTGCGGCCTCGGTCATTTCGCCTGCGAGGTGGGCCATTGTGTCCAAACCTGTCTTTTGTGTCATGATTCCCCCTTCATGCTGCGCATTCCCGGCAAAACGGCGTGTAGGGCAGCACATTCAGCCGCGCCTCGCCAATCTCGGCGCCGCACTTCACGCAAGAGCCGTATTCGCCCTCATCAATCCGCACCAAAGCCGCTTCGATCTTGCGGATTTCCTGTTGGCCACTGACGCCCATGCCTTCGAGCACCTCATCGCCCTCGCGTTCGGTGGCGAGTTCCTCCCAGTCCTGTGACTGGTGCGAATCCAACTCGGCCTCGATGCCTTGCAACCGGCCTTTGAGGTCGGCAAGACGCGTCTCAAGCTGGGCTTTGCGGGTGGAAAAGGGGGTCATGTGAAGTCTCCTGTTCTGCAGCCAACATAGAGGGCGCGCAAAAGAGGTGCCTTGACACAAATCAAGCGTTGGCAACTTTACATATTCACGTCTTGAAATGTATTCATCAAAGCGCTATTTGAATGACAGTTCGGATCAGACAAGGAGGGCCGCCATGCACCCCGCCGTTCACGCGTTCTTTGACGAGGCCACCAACACCATCACCTATCTGCTGCGCGAACCCCAAGGCCGCGCCTGCGCAGTGATCGATTCCGTGCTTGATTTCGATTATGCTTCGGGGCGCACCGACACAAGGTCCGCCGATGCGGTGATTGCCTTTGTGCAAGCCGAAGACCTTGATTTGCAATGGATTTTGGAAAGCCATGTCCATGCCGACCACCTGTCCGCCGCCCCTTACATCCAAGAGAAGCTTGGGGGTCTGATCGGAATCGGCGATCAAATCACTGTGGTGCAGGACACTTTCGGAAAAGTTTTCAATGAGGGCACCCGCTTTGCCCGCGATGGCAGCCAGTTTGACCGGCTGTTCCATGAGGGTGACAGCCTGATGATTGGCCAGTTGCGCCTTGATGTGATGCACACGCCCGGCCACACGCCAGCTTGCCTGACATATGTTGCGGGCGATGCGGCCTTTGTGGGTGACACGCTGTTCATGCCCGATTTTGGCACCGCGCGCTGCGACTTTCCGGGCGGTTCGGCCAAGGTGATGTATGCCTCGGTGCAGCGCATTCTGGCGCTGCCGGATGCCACCCGCATCTTCGTCGGTCATGACTACAAGGCCCCCGGACGAGATGATTATGCGTGGGAAACCACTGTGGGCGCGCAAAAGGCGCTGAACGTGCACGTCGGCGCAGGGCGCAGCGCGGCCGATTTTGTCGCCCTGCGGCAAGCCCGTGATGCCACCCTTGCGATGCCACGCCTGATCGTGCCGTCCCTGCAGATCAACATGCGCGCGGGCCAGATGCCGGACCCCGAAGACAACGGTATTGCCTATCTGAAAGTGCCGCTGAACAGGCTTTGACGCCCTCAAAGGTTTGCAGGAATTGCCACTTGGGTTGCTGCCCATGGGGTAAGCTTTGCCCGGAACCTGTTCAAGCCAACCGAAAGGCCTCTGACAATGGACGCATTGGCTGTCTGCCCTTTCCTCTTACCTCCCCGGCGGGTAAGCTGAATGTGAAAGCTGCGCCCGCCCGAACCCGCGGCGCTGCCCCGCCTATCACCCCAAGGAGCAACATGGACATCCGCGCCCTGACCCCCACCTATGCCGTCTCGCCCCAGATAGAGCTGTCGGACCTGCCCGCGATCAAAGCGGCGGGCTACACCACAGTCATCGACAACCGCCCCGATGGCGAGATTCCATCGCAGTTGCACACCCATCAAATGCGCTTGGCCGCCGAGGCTTTGGGCCTGCGGTTTGTCGCAAACGCCGTGATCGGTGGGGCGCTGACCATGGACAACGTCACCGCGCAAGCGCAGGCGGTGTCCGAGGCGACTGGCCCGGTGTTTGCCTATTGCGCCAGCGGCAACCGCAGCTCCGTCCTTTGGGCGCTGATGAACGCCAAGGATCGATCGGCGGATGAACTGATCGGCATCCCGGCAAAATTTGACTATAATCTGGACCATTTGCGCGACCAGATCGACGCCTTGGCGAAAGCCTGACGGCAGTCAGGCCGACTGCCGCAGCGGTTCGGGCATTTGTGCCAAAGGTGCCACCTGCACCGATGTCGCAGTGCGGGCGGTGGGCGGTGTCATGCGAATGGCCCGCATGCCACGGTTCTGACCCAGTTTGCCTTCGGCCACCTTTCGCCCGTCAATGCCCTCAAAGCTGATCTGATCAAGCCCTGCGCGGGGCAGCGCCAACACCTCACCGACGCGCAGGCCCATCACGCGTGACAAAGGCATCGACAGCCGCGCCAAGACCGCATCCAGACTGCAATCAGCGGCACCCACCTGTTCCGACAGCGCCGCGGTGAACGCCGGGCCTGCGTCCGCCTCATCCAGCAGTGGCCCGGTGCGCAGATTGGGCAGCATGCCGCGCCCTTCGGCAGGCATCGCCAGCAAAACCTGACCTTGGCGGACGCCGTTGGCAAGCGTGATGTCGGCATTCAGCACGCGGTAACTGGTGTCTTCCAGCAGCAATCCCAAGGGGCGCGGATCATCCAGAAACGAGGCATAACGAAAACCGCCCGCCCAGATCAGATCGGCCTCTTGAGCAAGGCCGATTTCCAGACCGGCAAGCGCCGCGTCGATCATCCCCGCCACCATGGCCGCATCGGTTCGCGTGGGTTTGCGCGGCGTGGGCGCAGCCGCCGAGACTTTGCCAATCGTCAACATCTCGATCATGCCCGCCAGAACCGGGGCCGAGATCACCAGCAGGCCAAGCCCGTCTTTTGGCCCTTCCAGCACGATGATCAGGGACAGTTCGGGCGGCAGTTCCAGCAGTTCGGCCAAAGACCTGCGGTCCAACGTCAGCCGTGTCACCTCCAGTGGCAGCTTCAGATCATCGCGCGCGGCGCGCGCCAAAGCCAGCCGCCAGCCACGGTCTGCCCCCGGCCCGCCTTCGGCAAGTACCGCGCGGCCCGCCAAAACCTTGCGCCGGATCACCCCGATTTGCCCATCCGCCATGCCGCGCCCCCGTTGGTGTGTTGCCCCAAAGCTAGGCGCAAGCCCTTACCAAAGCGTTGAGATTTCTCTCTAGCCCAGTTGTTTTTCCAGACGCAGCGGCAGCGTGACGCGAAACGCCGCACCCTTCTGACCCGGCAAGTAAGACACTGTGCCACCCAGATTGGTCATCACTTCTCGGCAAATAGCAAGGCCAAGCCCGGCCCCGCCCGCGCGGGTCTGATCGGTGAGGCGCGCGAATTTCTCAAAGATAAGCCCTTGTGATTCCTTGGGAATACCAGACCCGTTGTCGATGAAATCAACCACGATCCGCCCGGATTTCTGCCGCACGGCGATGCGCAAAACCGGCTGGGCCGCATCGCAGTATTTGCGCGCATTTGAAATGAGATTGATGAAAACCTGCACCAGCCGGTCGGCATCCGTGCGCAGATGAATCGCTTCGGCCATGTAGTCTCGCCTTACATCAAAGGCGCGCTCGGGCCGGGTCTGGCTGGCGGCGGCCATCGCTTGGTCAATCATCTGCCCCAGATTGGCCAGACCCAGATTCAACTGCACCGTCCCATTTTCCAAAACCGACAAATCCAGCAAATCGTCCAAAAGACGCGTCAACCGCACCGCCTCTTCATGAATGATGCGCCCATAATCGGATACCACTTGGCTGGACAAATCACCCTCGGCCACAATTTCGGAAAACGCCCGGATCGAAGTCATCGGCGTGCGCAATTCATGGCTGATCTGGGACAGGAACGAGTCTTTCTGCACCGAAATCTGGGTCAGTTTTTCATTCACTTCGCGCAATTGCCGCGCGGTGCGGGTCAATTCTTCCTGCTTGTCTTCCAACTGCGCCGAATACTCCATGATCTGTGCGGACTCGGTGGCCACGGCCAGCAAATCCTCAACCGTCACGGTGGCGCGTCCGAAAAGCTGGCTGATCATCGCATGCGCGGTTGCAGCCCCAACCGACCCTGCCAACCGCCGCTCCAGCCCCGCCAAAAAACTGGGAGTCAGGTCGGGCAAAAATCCTGCCTTGCCCTGATCGCGGGCCTCTGCTTCAAAATGCGACAGCGCGTCCTCGCCCAGAATGCGTTGCGCCATCGCCAGCAGCGCCTCGGGCTCTGCCTGCCCGTGGGTCCAGCCCAGCCGTTCCGCCTGCGCCTCGCTGTCAAAAGCGTTCACGAATGCCGCGCCCTGAATACGCTCCACCGGATCGGGAAAAGACAGGATCGACCCCAAAGCAAAGGCCGCCGTATTTGCCGCCAGTGACCAGAAAATCGCATGCATCAGTGGATCCATGCCTTGGGTGCCAAACAGCGCCTGCGGGCGCAGCCAGCTGATGCCAAACAACCCGGTTTCAAACACTTGCGCCGGGATCACGCCTTCTGCACCGAAGGACGGCAGAAACAAAGTGAATGCCCAGACCACAAAGCCAATGCTCAGGCCAGCCACCGCTCCGGTTTTTGTAGCCCCACGCCAGAAAATCCCGCCCAGCAATGCCGGCAACACCTGTGCCATACCCGCAAAAGCGATCAGGCCAATCGAGGCCAGCGCCGCCGACCCGCCTGACAGGCGAAAATAGCCCAAACCCAGCGCCAACACGATCATGATGGACAGCCGCCGCGCCGACAGAACCCAGCCGCGCAAATCCTCTGCCAGTGCAGCTTGGGGCCTCAGCCACAGCCAAGCGGGCATCAAGACATGGTTTGACAGCATGGTCGCCAGCGCAATGGTTTCGACGATCACCATCGAGGTCGCGGAAGAAAACCCACCCAGAAAGGCCAACATGGCCAACCCGCCCTGCCCCTCTGCCAAAGGCAAAGTCAGCACCAACATGTCGGGGTTGGTGTCGGCCGGCATCCGCTCCAACCCCACTACGGCAATGGGCAGGATGAACAGGCTCATCAGGAAAAGATACAGCGGGAAGGCCCAGGAGGCGCGCGCCAAATGCCCCTCATCGACGTTTTCGACCACCATGACCTGAAACATCCGTGGCAAACAGATCACCGCCGCCGCCGAAAGGAAGATCAGCCCGGTCCAGCGCCCCGGCTGCAAGGCCCAGCCTGCAGAGCCAAAGTCCTCTATCCGCGCGATGATCGCCATCGGGCCGCCCGCCAATCCCCAGACCACAAAGACCCCCACCGCGATCAGGGCGACCAGTTTGACCACCGCCTCAACCGCAATCGCCATCACGATGCCATGGTGTTGCTCTTTGGCGTCCAGATTGCGGGTGCCGAACAGAATGGTGAAAAGCGCCAGCCCTATCGCCACCCAGACCGCCGTCGCATCGCGGTTCGGCAGCGCCCAACCTTCCGGGGTTTCGGACGCAAACACGCCGAACGAAAGCGTCACCGATTGAAGTTGCAGCGCAATGTAGGGCGTGGCCGCAACAACTGCGATGATCGTGACCAGCACACCCAAAAGGTTCGACTTGCCGTAACGGCTGGAAATCAAATCAGCAATCGAGGTGACGCGCTGTTGCCGCCCGATCCTTACCAGCTTGCGCAGCACCCACCACCAGCCGACAAACACCAGCGTTGGCCCCAGATAGATGGTCAGAAACTCCATCCCCGACCGGGCCGCATAGCCAACCGCACCGTAAAACGTCCACGCCGTGCAATAGATTGACAGCGACAACGTGTAGACCAAGGGCGAGCGCAAGAACCCCATCACCCCGCGCGATGCGCGGCGCTCGACAAAGAAGGCCACACCGAACAGGAAGGCCACATAAGCAAGACAGGTCAGAACAAGGATGTTGAACGGCATCAGCGGTCCTCGCCATCCTCATCCTTGCCGGGCAGGTTTTCGCTTTCGGCCAATCCGGGCGCCAGCGCCGCCGCAAGGCCGATCAACCCGGCCCAGACCGCAAAGGCATAGACCCAGTCCGCCCCGCCGGGTACCGGGCCAGCCCAAAGCGCGGGCAGCAGCAGCAGGAACAGGCCAAGGATCGGCAGCAATCTTGCTGCATCCCGCAAGCGACGTTTGCGGTAAACAGCGCGGGCCAGAAACAAGGGCGCACGCGGGCGGCGCATTCAGTCCCCCAGCAGATCGCGCACAGCGGCGCGGATTTCGGCATTCGCGAAGGGCTTGGTCATGAAGGCCGACACCCCGGCACGTTCTGCCGCCTCACGGTCGCGGCCCTGCCCCTTGGCCGTCAACATCAGCACGGGCAGCGCCTGCGTTGCCGGGTTGGCGCGCAGGGCGGTCAAGATCTCCAACCCGCTCAGTCCCGGCAGCATCAGGTCCAGCACCACAAGATCGGGCCCAAAGGCCGCCACCGCCGCCAAAGCCGCGTTGCCATCGGGTTGCACCTGAACCTCGCAGCCGTCGCGCGACAGGATGAAGCGGATCGCCTCGGCGATGTTGGCCTCATCCTCGATCAACAACACCCTGCGTGTCATGTGTTCCCCATACTCTGCGGCCGACTATCGGGGCAAAGTCGCGCCCTGTCAAAAGCCGATACTGGCAAGCTTGCGATTTCTCATGCCGTCAGGATCGACGGCTCGCGCCGGGCCGGACAGGTTTGGCGTTGACAGATGCGGCAGGTGGAGCCAACCGCCAGCACATTCGGGCTGTGTGCAGGCGCGGGCAAGATCAGCATTGCCGCCTCACGCAGTTCCGGGCCGCGAAAACCACCTGGAAAGCTGGGTTGGCAAAACGCCCGCACCAGAAACCGCTGCGCCTGTGGTCCTGCAGTTTCAATGACACATTCGATTGGGCTGGACGGCCGTGCCAGCGCCGTAAACAGCGGCCACAGTGGGCAAGCGGCACCAAACCGCGGCAGCGCAAACCCCGGCATCGGCTTGCGAAAGGTCAGCGTGCCAGAGGCGTCACAGATCACCAGCCCGGCGGTGCTGCCCGGATGCAGGGCAATGCGGCGAAAGGCCGCCAGCGTGCTGACCCCGAACCGGGCCGCCAATTGCGCAGGGTCCGGCCCCAGTTCGGCCAAAGCCGCCACAAAAGCCGCTTCAGGCAAGGCGGCCGCATCCCGCGCAGCCTGCGCCGCCCATGCCCGCGCCATTTCCCGAGCCGCCCCCGAGGCCAGCAACGCGACATCGCCGCCTCCTTGCCAACCACCAAGCGCCAGCCACGCCTCCAACTCTTCTTGCGGTGACGCGATGCCCTGAACATCGACTTGTCCGGCGGTATCCAGATAGCCCACCAAGGCCTTGGCCCCCACGGCAAGGCGTTCACTGTCCTCATGCAGGTTGCGGTGAAAGCGCGCGCGCCACTCGGGATCAATGTCGTCCGTATCGACCAGAATCGCCGCCGTGGATCGCACCGAGGACACCGCCGACAGCACCTCATGCAAGGACGCCGACAAATGCGGATCGTGGGTCATGCGATCGTTCAGTGCCTCGACCGCGCGCTCCAGCCCCGCTGCACGCTGGTAAAGCGCCGTGAGAATCCCGGCCCAACCGGGGTAGCGGCCTGCAAAATCCTCGATCCGATCCAGTTCCGCGCCCTGCACCGCCGCCGCCGCCGCGCGCAGATCATGCAGCATGGCGCCGCCAACGCCCTCTTGGAACGCGTGTAACGGTTGACCCAAAGCCAGCGCCAAACGCTTCAACAACGCCTCCGCCACGGGGCGGCGGTTGTGTTCGATCAGATTCAGGTAACTGGCGGAAATTCCCGCAGTTTCGGCCAGATCGGCCTGCCGCAACCCCAACGCCACCCGGCGTTCGCGCAGCCTTGTTCCGGTCAGGGCAGAAATTGGCATCGGCACACTCCAGTTGTCAATAAATTTACAAATTCACAGGCGATTAACAAGCCCCCTCCTCGGCGCCCTGATATCTGCGAAGCCAGCCGTGTTGCACTTGGCAAAAGCGCAGGGAGGGGCACACAACGTTCCGCGACAATAAAAAAACGGGCGCAGCCATTGGCCACGCCCGTCCAAACATTGAAACCAAACGCTTATTGCAGCGCTTTGTCGGTGATCTGGTGCGTCCAGGCCCCAACCGGTTCGGCAGTGATCACCGGATCAGACCCGCCTGACATCAGGGCAGCCACCGTGCGCTTGTAGTCGTCTTCCACCAAAGCGCCGTTCGATCCTGCCGTCAGCTTGGCAATCTCGGCCATCATCCGCTTTTGATGCGCCTCGGTCTGGGCGCCGGTCGCGTCGTTTTCCAACACAATCATTGCGGCCTCGTCCGAGTTCGTCTCAGCATATTTCCAGCCCTTCATCGAGGCGCGCACGAAACGCACCATCTTGTCTTCAAACGCCGGATCGGCCAGTTTTTCTTCCATGACGTACAGCCCGTCTTCCAGCGTCGCCACCCCTTCGTCTTCATACTTGAACACGGTCAAAGCCTCGGGCGCGATGCCGGCATCAATCACCTGCCAGTATTCGTTATAGGTCATTGTCGACACGCAGGCAGCCTGCTTTTGCAGCAAAGGATCGACGTTGAAACCCTGTTTCAGGACCGTCACACCACCGGCAGAGCCGTCTGTTTTCAAGCCAAGCTTGTTCATCCAGTTCAGGAACGGATATTCATTGCCGCCAAACCAGACGCCCAGCGTCTTGTCGGCAAAGTCAGCCGAAGTCGCCACACCGGATTCGGTCAGGCAAGTCAGCATCATACCCGAGGATTTGAACGGCTGGGCGATGTTCACCAAAGCCAGACCCTTTTCGCGCGCAGCCAAGGCCGAAGGCATCCAATCAACAACCACATCTGCACCGCCACCCGCGATCACTTGGGTCGGGGCCACATCGGGGCCGCCCGGAAGGATGGTGACGTTCAGCCCTTCCTCTTCATAAAAGCCTTTCGCTGCGGCCACATAGTAACCGGCGAACTGCGCCTGCGTCACCCATTTCAATTGCAGCGTCACATCGTCCGCCGCCTGCGCACTGCCTGCAAATCCCATCAGCAGCGCCGAAGTCAGTAGCTTTTTCATTCTCAACCTCCAAGTTGTGACCCGTTCAGGGCCTTGTTAATTTCGCGAAACCTAGTTTCGTTGTGACGGGTGCCAGAACGTTACCCGCCTTTCGATCACCGCGACCAGCCCATAGAACGCCGATCCCGCCAAAGCCGCTACCGCTATTTCGGCCCAAACCATGTCGGGATTAGAGCGCCCAACCTCGGCCACGATGCGAAAACCCATGCCCACTATGGGGCTGCCAAAAAATTCCGCAACAATCGCGCCGATCAGCGCCAAGGTTGTCGCAATTTTAAGCCCGTTGAAAATAAAAGGCATCGCCGCAGGCAGACGCAGTTTGAACAGAGTCTGCCAATAGCTGGCGCTGTAGGTGGCCATCAGATCGCGCTGCATCACCTCGGTCGCGGCCAGCCCGGCCATCGTGTTCACCAGCACCGGAAAGAACACCATCACCACCACCACTGCGGCTTTGGAATGCCAATCAAATCCGAACCACATCACCATGATCGGCGCGATGCCGACAATCGGCAAGGCGGCCACAAAATTCGCCACCGGCAGCAATCCGCGCTGCAAAAAGCCGCTGCGATCAATCGCCACCGCGGTCAGAACCGCCGCCGCACAGCCCATGGTATAGCCCGAAAGTGCACCTTTGACGAAGGTTTGCCACAGATCGGCCGCCAAAATCGTCACAGAGCCGGTCAGCCGGTCGAACACCGCCGATGGTGGCGGCAGGATCACCCGGTTGACGCCGAAGGCCCGCACCCCGGCCTCCCATAAAAGCAACACCGTCACGCCAAACAGCAAAGGCACCGCATAGCGCACCCAATCCGCCCGGCCTTTCGACAGTTCGGAATTCAGCAGCCACGCCCCGGCCCAGAACGCCAGCAACACCCACAGCCGCATGTCCATCAGCCCTGTCATCACCGTGCCATCCCCATCCGCCGCAGCACCCGCGCCTCAAGCAATCCCGCGATCATGACAAGGACCGCAGCCAGCATGGCCGAAAGGAACAGCGCGGCCCAGATCTGCGTGGTCTGGCCATAATACGACCCCTGCAACAACCGCGCGCCCAAGCCCGCCTGCTGGTTCAGTTCAGCCACAATCGCGCCAACAAGGCTGGCGGCAATGCCGACCTTCACGCTGGCAAAAAAGTAAGGCATCGAAGATGGCAACCGCAGCTTCCAAAACACCGCCCGGCCCGGAGCCGCATAGGTTTGCAACAAGTCCAGCTGCGCCGCATCCGGGCTGCGAAACCCTTTCACCATGCCCACAACCACCGGGAAAAACGACAGATACGCCGAAATCACCGCCTTCGTCATCAAGGGCGTCGCGCCAATGGCGTTCATGATCACCCCCAGCATCGGGGCCAGCGCGATGATCGGCACCATCTGGCTGGCGATGGCCCAAGGCAGCACGCTCATTTCCATGGCCCGGTTGTAAACAATACCCGCCGCCAGACCGATGCCCAGCGCGGTGCCGACGCCAAAACCCAAAAGCGTGCCGGAAATCGTCACCCAGGCGTGATAGACCAGCGACCGCTTTGACGTCACCGCCATGCCAAGGGTCGATTTCACCAGCTCGCGCACCACCTGATGCGGGGTCGGCAGCACCGGGCGGTCTTGTTCCATCGTCAGCCCGACCAACGCGCCGAACCCCGGCGCCGTTTGCCCTGCCCGCGCCGCCTGATCATAGACCCAAGGCGCGTTCAGCCGCAGGGCCATCGCATACCACACCGCGACTATCACCAACAGAACAGCGGCGATGGGCAAAAGACGGTTCATGCTTTCGCCTCCGGCCAGGCGATCATCAAGACTGCGACAATGCCCAAACCCATCCCGGCCAGTTGCAGACTGGATGGCTTTTCGCCAAACACCACCATCGCCATCGCCGAAATCGCCACCAGCTGGAACACCACAGACAGGGCAATCGCCACGCCCAAGCCTTGGCCCCGCATCACCTGCACCATCAGCGTGTTGCCCAAACAGAACAAGGCCAGCGCGCCCAAAAGCACCCAGATGCCGCCCTGTTGCGCGTAGGTTTTCAGCACAGCATTGGCCGTGACAAACACAGCGGTTGAGGCAACCAACCAAGCCAGCATGACAAGGTTCATTTCATGGCTCCGAACACGTTACTCATCCGCATGGCCCGCCCGCAAACCCTCACGCACCCGGTGCGCGATCTCGATGAATTCCCGGCTGTCGCGGATGTCCAAGGGGCGAATCCGCGGCAATGGGCTGTCGATGATGTCGGTGATCCGACCGGGGCGCGGGCTCATCACCACGATCTTGGTCGAAAGATACACAGCCTCGGGAATGGAATGGGTGACAAAGCCGATGGTCTTGCCGGTGCGCGCCCAAAGCTTCAGCAGTTCTTCGTTCAGCCGATCGCGCACGATTTCATCCAGGGCGCCAAAGGGCTCGTCCATCAACAGGATATCTGCGTCAAAGGCCAAAGCGCGGGCAATCGAGGCCCGCTGCTGCATGCCCCCCGACAACTGCCAAGGGAACTTCTTGCCAAAGCCCGAAAGTTCCACCAACTCCAGCACGCGGGCAACCCTATCTCTCTGTTCCTGCTTGGAAAAACCCATGATCTCCAAGGGCAACCCGATATTCCCCGCAATCGTGCGCCACGGATAAAGCCCCGCCGCCTGAAACACATAGCCATACGCGCGGGCTTGGCGGGCCTGATCGGGCGTCATGCCGTTGACGGTCAGGGTGCCGCCCGTCGGATGCTCCAGCGCCGCGATGGCGCGCAGGAAAGTGGTCTTCCCACAGCCCGAAGGCCCGATAAACGAGACAAACTCACCCTTGTTGATGGTCAGATTGACATCGCGCAAAGCATGAACCGGGCCGTCGTTGGTCTGGAACACCAAATTCAGGTCCTTGGCCTCTATGACCGCAGCTGCGCTGGTCTGGCTATCCTTCATGCGACTCTGTCCTTGATAAATCGTTCTGTCACATGCCGGTCATTTTGGCGTCGCCAACCGGTGTCTACCTTGGGTCTGTCCATTCGGGACCAACCCTCAACACGGAGCACTGCCATGCCTATCGACACCGCAAACGAAGTTGAAACCACCGCTTCTTCCATGATGGAAAAGGTTGGCGAGATGATGTCTGACGCCGCAGAGGCCGTGCAGGACTTCGCCGCCAACGTGATGGGCCATGGCGCAGACGATGAAGCCGATGCGATCACGGCTGACGACGACGCCGAGGCAATGGATGACGACGCCGACGCGATGGACGACGATGAAGACGAGATGGAAGATGAGGACGCTGACGCTGACGAAGCTGACGCCGACGAAACCGAAGAGGCCTGAGCCCCGGTTGTTGCACCCCTCCCTGCGCCAGTCACTCGGCGCAGGGTACCCGGCTTGGCCCTGACGGTCATCATACACCCGTCGCCGGGATGCCTGACCGCATCACAGGTCGCGGCGATGTGACATCTTTCCACGCACTCAGCGCCCGGTTCACCGCTGGCCGCGCTTCCCGCGCCACGAATTTGCCATGGCCTTCGCGGGTTTTGACCGCGCCATCATCCACCGAAACCACGCCGCGTGACATTGTATAGCGCGGCAGGCCCTTCACAGCTTTGCCCTCGAACACGTTGTAATCAATGGCGGATTGCTGGGTGGTGGCCCCGATGGTTTTCGATTTTTCCGGGTCCCACACCACCAGATCGGCATCGGCGCCGACCAGAACCGCGCCCTTTTGCGGATAGCAGTTCAGGATTTTCGCGATGTTGGTCGAAGTGACGGCGACAAATTCATTCGGCGTCAGGCGGCCCGTGGCGACGCCATAGGTCCACAGCATCGGCATCCGATCCTCCAGCCCTCCGGTCCCATTCGGAATCTTCGCAAAATTGCCCATACCGAACCGCTTCTGCTCGGTCGTAAAGGCGCAATGGTCAGTCGCCACAACCGACAAGCTGCCCGATTGCAGGCCCGCCCACAGGCTGTCCTGATGCGATTTGTTGCGGAAGGGCGGCGACATCACCCGGCGGGCGGCGTGGTCCCAATCGGGGTGCTGATATTCGGACTCGTCCAGTGTCAGGTGTTGGATCAGCGGCTCCCCCCAGACCCGTTTGCCCTGCATGCGGGCGCGGCGGATGGCTTCATGTGCGTCTTCACAAGAGGTATGCACCACATACAGCGGCACCCCGGCCATATCCGCGATCATGATGGCGCGATTTGTGGCCTCTCCCTCCACCTGCGGCGGGCGGGAATAGGCGTGGGCCTCTGGCCCGGTATTGCCCTCGGCCAGCAGTTTCGCGGTCAGTTCCGCCACCACATCGCCGTTTTCGGCATGGACCATGGCAAGGCCACCCAGATCACCAACCCGTTTGAAAGATTGATACATTTCATCATCGTTGACCATCAGCGCGCCCTTGTAGGCCATGAAATGCTTGAAGCTGGTCATGCCCGCCTTGACGGAGAGTTCCATATCTTCCCAGACCTGCTGCCCCCACCAGGTGATCGCCATATGATAGGAATAGTCGCAATTGGCGCGGGTGGATTTGTTGTGCCACATTTGCGCGGCATCCATCAGCCCCTGCCCCTGCCCCGGCAGGACGAAATCCACCACCATCGTGGTGCCGCCCGCGAGCGCCGCCCGGGTGCCGGATTCGAAATCATCCGCCGAATAAGTGCCCATGAAGGGCATCTCGAGATGCGTATGCGGATCAATCCCGCCGGGCATGACGTAGCAGCCGGTGGCGTCCAGCGTCTTGTCGCCGTGCAAGTTCGGGCCGATTTCGATGATCTTGCCGTGGTCGATGAGGACATCGGCCTTGTAGGTCAGGTCAGCGGTAACGATGGTGCCGTTTTTGATGACTGTGGTCATGGGCTCAACTCCGTATTTTCATCTGTCCCTAAATATCCCGGGGTGCGGGGGCTGGCCCCCGCTGCTTGCCTAGGCAACGACCCCCGCCACATCGCAAACCGCGTGGAACAGCACATCCGTTCCTGCCGCCGCCCACTCCGGGGAAATCTCTTCGGCCTCATTGTGCGACAACCCCCCCACACAGGGGCACATGATCATCACCGTCGGCGCGACCCGGTTGATCCAACAGGCGTCATGGCCTGCGCCCGAGATGATGTCCATGTGGGAAAGCCCCAGCTTTTCAGCGCTTTGACGGATGATCTTCACAAGGTTTGCGTCAAACGTCACCGGGTCGAAATGCCCCACCGCCTCTATCGCACAGCCCAAGCCCAACTCGGCGGCCACCGCATAAGCCGCGCGTTCGACCTCGCCCCGCATCAGGTCCAGCTTGGTCTGATCAGGCGACCGCACATCCACCGTGAAAATCACCTTGCCCGGTATCACATTGCGCGAATTGGGAAAAACCTTGATCTGCCCAACGGTGCCCACCGCACCCGGCTGATGCGCCATCGCGATCTGATGCACGCGTTCGACCATCCGCGCCATCCCTAACCCTGCATTGGCCCGCAGCGCCATCGGTGTGGACCCGGTATGCGCATCCCGCCCGGTCAGCGTGATTTCCAGCCACCACAGCCCCTGCCCATGCGTCACCACGCCAATCGCGGCACCTTCCGCCTCCAAAATCGGCCCCTGCTCAATGTGCAGTTCCAACATGGCGTGCATCTTGCGGGCGCCCACCACCTCAAAACCCACCCAACCGATTCGCGCCAGCTCATCGCCGAACCGCAGCCCGTCCATATCGGTGCGCCCATAGGCATAGTCTTGCGTGTGCAGCCCGGCGAAGACGCCGCTGGCCAGCATTGCAGGGGCAAAGCGTGCGCCCTCCTCGTTGGTCCAGTTCGTCACCACAATCGGATGGCGGGTCTTCACGCCAAGGTCGTTCATCGTGCGCACCACTTCCAGCGCGCCCAGCACGCCCAGCACGCCGTCATAGCGCCCGCCCGTCGGCTGCGTGTCCAGATGCGACCCCATATAGACCGGCAACGCGTCAGGGTCCGTCCCCGCCCGCGCGGCAAACATATTGCCCATGCTGTCCACGCCCATGGTCATGCCCGCATCGGCACACCAGCGCGCAAACAAATGCCGCCCGACGCCATCGGCATCGGTCAGGGTCTGGCGGTTGCAGCCCCCGGCGACGCCCGGCCCGATCAAGGCCATCTCGCCAAGGCTGTCCCATAGACGCGCCGCGTTGATCCGCTGATTTGAACCCAAGCCCATCGCTGTCTCCCTGCGGACCGGGGTCTTGATGCCCCTTGCCCCGAATCTGTTCCTGACCGTATGGTCAGATAAAATGCTATAGAAGCTGACCAAGCGGTCAATACTTATTTTGAGGCCCCGCCGATGTCTGAAACCGTTCGCCCGCTAAAGCGCAACGAAATCCGCCAGCAGAATGAGACGCTGATTTTGCAGGCGGCCGAGAAAGTCTTTGCCGAGGCAGGCTTTGGCGGTGCCACCATGCAGTTGATTGCCGATCTGGCCGGGCTGCCCAAGGCCAACCTGCATTACTATTTTGCGACCAAGGAAGATCTCTACCGCCAAGTGGTGCAGAATATCTTTGAAATCTGGCTGCACGCTGCCGATTCGATGGACGCTGCCGCCGGCCCGGTCGAAGGCATCGGGGCCTATATTGACGCCAAGATGGAGATTTCCCGCCGTCATGCCAATGGGTCCAAGGTGTGGGCCAGCGAAGTGATGTCTCACGCACCGGTCATTCAGGACTATCTGGAAACCACCCTGCGAGAGTGGACGACAGGGCGCGCGACCCTGATTCAGCGCTGGATCGATGAGGGCAAGATGGCGGCGGTGAACCCTGAGCATCTGCTTTACATGCTTTGGGCCACCACCCAGCACTACGCCGACTTCGGCCATCAGATTGAAACGTTGAACGGCGGCAACCCCCTGACCAATCAGCAATGGCAAGAGGCGAAGATTTCGGTCAAGTCGATGATCCTGCGCGGGATCGGGGCGATTTAGGGTGAAGGCGCCGCGCAAGTCGCCTAGAACTTGAAAGTCGCCCAAAACTTGTCTCAAATTGTTCATCTGTCTGAAAATATCCCACGGGGGTAGCGCAGCGCGGGGGTGTGAAACCCCCGGTCTGCCCAAACGCAGCAAACCATCGCCAATACTATTTGATCTTCGTCAAAATCTGCCCGATACCCGTCACTGTAGTCCGAACGGAAACAGCCGCCGCCATGACGCCCCGTATTGCCTTTGCCACCATGGTCGGGGAAGAGCCGTTTTTCCTGCCGCTGTGGATCGACCACTACGCCCAATTCGTCCCGAAATCGCATCTGTTCATTCTTGTGGACGGTGAACATCGCAGCCTGCCGCCGCAGGTGCAGGGCTGTCAGGTGATCGTGCTGCCGCAGGTCACCCCCGGCCCCGGCTGGGACCGCGCGCGCTGGCAGATGATTTCCAGCTTTACGGCCACCCTGCTGCACCGCTTTGACGTGGCGGCTTTCAATGACGTGGATGAAATCCTGCTGGCCGATCCTGCGGGCGAGGACCTGCTGACCCTGCTGGCCCGCGCGCAAAGCCTTGGCGTGATTTCGCCCTTCGCGTTGGAGCTGCTGCATCGCACTGATCTGGAACCCGACCCATTGCACGCCAGCGCGCCGATCCTGTCGCAACGCCGCTATGTGCGCATCAACGCCAGCTATTGCAAGCCCTGCATCACCTCGCGCCCGGTGAACTGGACCATCGGCGGCCATTACTCCGACTTCCCCGACCTGCACCTTGACCCGAACCTATACCTGTTGCATCTGCGCTTTGCCGACCGCGCTCTGCTGCTGGAGCGGCAAAACAGCCGTCAGGCGATGATGACGCCAACACCCGAAGGGGCAGAAGGTGTGGCGGGGGCTGGCTGGTCCAAGGGGGCCAAAGAAATGGAGCATTTTCTGCAAAGTTTCATCGATGCGGGCCCGCCGATTGACGGCGATTTCAGCTTTGACTGGCAACGCAAGCGCATCACCAAAAGCTGGGCCTATGACCCGCAAGACCAGATCTGGCGGCATGACAAGCTGCACAACCGCAAGACCTACACCATCCCCCCGCGCTTTGCCGGGCTGTTCTAAGGACATCTCATGACGCTTGCCGAATTGCTGGCCGAACAGGCCGATCTGATCTTTCCGCGCTTTGGCGAGGCCGAGGCCTGGGCCTTGGGCAGTGCCATTGTCGCGCTGGCCAGTGCCAATGCGCTGCCTGTGGTGATCAACATCCGCTCGCCCAACCGCACGCTGTTTCACGCGGCCATGCCGGGGGCTGCCCCGCTCAACGATCTTTGGGCGCGGCGCAAAAGCAACCTCGCGCTGATGTTTCAAGAGCCGTCGATGCTGGTCACGACCCGTTTGCGCGACAAGGGCGACACTTTGGCCAAGCACGGCTTGGCCGAATCCGACCATGCCGCGAGCGGCGGTGCGGTGCCAATCGTGGTGGCGGGGGTGGGCGTGGTTGCGGTGGCCACGGTGTCGGGCCTGCCCGAATTGCACGATCACCAACTGGTGGTGCGGGCGATCCGTGCGATGCTGGCGGGATAACGCGCCCAAGCGGCCTTGGCCATTGCAACCGGTTTGGGTTTGCATCCTGCCCGGTCTTGCGCCACGTTGTCCCTCCCGGCCTGCGACTTGGGCCCGCAACACTGGCACCCTGATGACGAAACCGCGCACGCGCATTCAACAGCGCAATTCCAAAGCCATTCTGGACGCCGCCCTTGAGGTGTTTTCGCAGCATGGCTTTCGCGGGGCCACGCTGGACCAGATTGCCGAAGGCGCGGGCCTGTCGAAACCCAATCTGTTGTATTACTTCGCGTCGAAAGAGGCCGTCCACACCGCACTTTTGTCGCAACTGCTGCACACATGGCTGGACCCGTTGCGGGCGATGAACCCCGACGGCGACCCATTGGCAGAGATCATGGGCTATGTGCGTCGCAAGCTGGATCTCGCGCGCGATTTCCCCCGCGAAAGCCGTCTGTTTGCCAATGAAATCCTGCAGGGTGCGCCGCGGATGCGCGCCGCCATCGAGGGCGATCTGAAAACGTTGGTGGATGAAAAATCGCAGGTGCTGCAGATGTGGATGGAAGCCGGGCGCATTGCACCGATGCATCCGGTGCATCTGATCTTTTCGATCTGGGCGCTGACCCAGCACTATGCCGATTTCGATGTGCAGGTCCGTGCCATGCTTGGCCCCGGCCATGATCCCTTTGTCGAAGCGGGCGCGTTCATGGAAACCCTGTTCGCGCGGCTGCTGGCCCCGACGCGGGGTTGCGGCCCGGATGTGCCTCTGGACGCCTCCGCGACAAGGGTATAGAGGGCAGGCCAGATCAGTCTTCGGTTCAAGGTCATGTCCCAGACAGCCACATCACCAGACGAGGGTGTAAACCCTACCCCACTTCCACCGCATCATCCAAAACAAAACCTAGGCAAACTGGTGCTTGGCTGCATTGGCGTGGTCTATGGCGACATTGGCACCAGTCCGCTTTATGCGATGCGGGAATCACTGCATGCCGCCAGCCAGGACGGGCTGACGCGCGATGATGTGATCGGGGTGATATCGCTGTTGATCTGGACGCTGATCCTGATCGTGACGGTGAAATATGTCGCCCTGATCATGCGGGCCGACAACAAGGGTGAGGGTGGCACGCTATCGCTGGTGGCGTTGGTGCAACAGGCGCTGAAGCGGCGGCCGGGTTGGTTGCTCGCCATCGGCGTGATTGGAATTTCGCTGTTCTTTGGCGATGCCATCATCACGCCGGCCATGTCGGTGCTGTCGGCGGTCGAAGGTCTGGCCTTGGTGACACCCGCCTTTGGGGACTACGTCGTGCCGTTGACCATTGTCATCATTCTGGGCCTGTTCTTCTTTCAAAGTCAGGGCACGGAACGGGTCTCCACCTTTTTTGGCCCGATCATGGTGGCGTGGTTCTTGGTCATGGCCGCGATGGGGCTGGTGCATGTGTTTGACGATTTGTCGATTCTGACTGCGCTGAACCCCGCCCATGCGGGCAGCTTCCTGGTCACAAATGGCCGCGCGTCTTTCATCGTTCTGGGTTCGGTGTTTCTGGCCGTCACCGGCGGTGAGGCGCTTTATGCCGATATGGGCCATTTTGGCCGCCGCCCGATCCGGCTGGCTTGGGGGTTTTTGGTGTTTCCGGCCCTGACGCTCAGCTATCTGGGTCAAGGCGCGCTGGTGCTGGCGCATCCCGAAACCGCCGTGAATCCGTTCTTTCTGATGGCCCCGGCTTGGGCCCTGTTGCCCTTGGTGATCCTTGCCATGGCCGCCACCGTGATTGCCAGCCAAGCCGTGATCTCGGGCGCGTTTTCGATGATGCAGCAGGCGGTGCAGATGGGTCTGCTGCCGCGTCTGGAAATCCGACACACGTCCGACACCCAATTGGGACAGATCTATCTGCCCAAGGTCAACCTGATCCTTTTGGTGGGGGTGCTGTGTCTGGTGGTGGCCTTTGGGTCGTCCACCAACCTTGCCTCGGCCTACGGCATTGCGGTGACGGGCGATATGGTGATCACCTCGATCCTTGCTTTTGTGCTGTTCCTGAAGGCGTGGAAATGGCCGCTGTGGCTGGTGCTGTTGGTGATGGTGCCGATCATGGTGGTGGAGGGGCTGTTTCTGTCTGCCAACCTGATCAAGCTGCCCGATGGCGGCTATGTGCCGGTGCTGATGGCCGCAACCATGTGTTTCCTGATCTGGACATGGGTGCGCGGCTCGGCGCATGTGCAGCGCAAAGCGCATGATTCCGCTATATCCTTGGCGAAACTGGTGGCCATGCTGGAGAAATCGCGCCCCATTGAAGTGCCCGGCACCGCGGTGTTTCTGACCCAAGACCCCGATATCGCCCCCTCGGCCCTGATGCACAACATCAAGCACAACCGGGTCTTGCACAGCCAGAACTTCATCGTCTCGGTTGGCGTCGCCCCCAGCCCCACCGTAAATGACAACGCCCGCATCACGCTGGAACGGGTGAACGACAAGTTCCTCAAAGTGCGGCTGGTGTTTGGCTATATGGAGACGCCGAACGTGCCGCGCGCCTTGGCCCTTGCACGGCGCCGGGGTGAGAAGTTCGACATCATGACCACGTCATTCTTCCTGAACCGCCGAAGCTTCCGGTCCGCCCGCAACCACGGCCTGCCAATCTGGCAAGAACGCGTGTTCATTGCGCTGACCAAATCGGCATCCGATGCGACAGCGTTCTATTGCCTGCCGTCAAACCGGGTGGTCGAATTGGGACAGCAACTGGCGATCTAAAGCCAGATGCGTTAAATCGGGTTCAGCCGATAGACCGCAACCGCTCCATACGCTGGCAGCGCCTGTCTTGGATTTCCTGCCATCAGAATCAGATTGAGGGAAATCCGCTCTAGCCGATCAGATCGCGCATCACCGCTGCCGCGATCTCAAACGACCGCAGCCGCGCTGCGTGATCGTGGATCATCCCGGTCAGCATGATCTCATCGGGGCGGAACTGCGCGATGAGTTGTTGCAGTTGCACCGTCACCGTGGCTTGCGACCCCACCGCCGCACAGGCCAGCGCGCGGTTGACCTCGGTCAGCATCTGCGCCGGCACTTCGGAGACATCCGCCTGCGGGCGCGGCAATTTGCCGGGCCGCCCCATCCGCAACCGCGCAAAGGCGAGCACTTGGGATGACCGCAGATACTCCGCCTGCGCATCGGTTTCCGCCGCACAAACCCCCGCGGCCATCATGAAATAGGGTCGGGCCAGATGCGCCGAAGGCCGGAATGTGGCGCGATAAGTCTCGGCCGCCTGTTCCAGCATCGCGGGAGCAAAATGGCTGGCAAAAGCGTAAGGCAGGCCCAGATAGGCCGCAAGCTGTGCGCCATAAAGACTGCTGCCCAAGATCCAGACCGGCACATGCGTGCCCTCACCCGGCAGGGCGCGCACCTGTGCCGCCGGGTCATGGGCGGCAAAATACTGCATCAATTCGACCACATCCTCGGGGAACTGATCGGATGCCTGCAAGTTGCGCCGCAAGGCACGCGCCGTGGCCATATCGGTGCCGGGCGCGCGACCCAAGCCCAGATCGATCCGCCCCGGAAACAGCGTCGCCAGCGTGCCGAACTGTTCCGCGATCACCAAGGGTGCATGATTGGGCAGCATGATGCCCCCGGCCCCCACCCTGATGGTCCGCGTGCTCGCCGCCACATGCCCGATTACCACCGCCGTCGCCGCCGAAGCGATCCCCGGCATGTTGTGGTGTTCGGCCAGCCAAAAGCGATGGTAGCCCTGCGCCTCGGCATGACGGGCAAGGTCGGCGGCGTTGGCCAGCGCTTGGGCCGGGGTCTGGCCCTCGGCCACGGGGGCCAGGTCGAGCAATGAGAAATGTTCCATGGGTTTCATCTAGTCTCGCCTGCGCGCGCTGCCAACCGCCCATTGCCAATTATGGACAAACCACAGCCAAATTCCGGCAAACCTGCGGTCCTTGCCGAAAAGGCCTTGCAATATCCCACGGAAATCGGGCCGCAACTCTGGTAGGATTAATGGCGGGGGCGTCTGAATTGGAAAGGCTTTGTCATGGGCTTTGCCGTGAATGCCGTGTCTTTAACGCCGCTGATGCCGATGCTGCCGCTTGCGCAGCCAACGCCCCTACCGCGAATGACCACGACATCAACGCCGCCACCCAGTCCGCCCATCGCCCCGGTCACTGCCCCGGCCAGCGCCGAGGCAATCATGCTGCAAAATGCCCAGACGCCCGAACCGCCCGCCGGGATCGAGTTTGACAATGTGCCGTTTCAGGACGAAGCCGTTCTGTCCGACGACATCATACGCCCCGACCCCACCGAACCCTGATCACTCGGCGGCCTTGGCCATCGGGTTGTTGGGATGCGTGGTCCAGTTGCCATAATCGCCCACGGTCTTGCCGGTCCGGGTGTCCAGCGTACCCTTGGGCAGTTCCACCATGGTGATGCAATTTTCCACCGGGCAGACGTTGACGCAAAGGTTGCAAGCGACACATTCGTTATCCATCACCGTAAAGGTGCGGTCCGCGCTCATCGAGATCGCCTGATGGCTGGTATCCTCGCACGCCGCATAGCAGCGCCCGCATTTGATGCAGTCGTCTTGCGAAATATACGCCTTGCTGACCGCATTCAGGTTCAGGAACTGCCAGTCGGTGACATTCGGCACCGCACGGCCCACCAGTTCCGCGGTTGAGGCCATGCCCTTTTCGTCCATGTACTGCGACAGGCCAGAAATCATTTCCGACACGATCTTGAAGCCATAGGTCATCACGGCGGTGCAAACCTGCACATTGCCCGCACCCAAAGCCATGAATTCCGCCGCATCGCGCCAAGTGGTGATGCCGCCGATGCCTGAAATCGGCAGTCCGTGGGTGTCACGCGACCGCGCAATTTCCGCCACCATGTTCAGCGCGATGGGCTTCACCGCAGGACCGCAATAACCGCCATGTGTGCCTTTGCCGTCGATCATGGGTTCCGGCGCAAAGCTGTCCAGATTCACGCTGGTGATCGAGTTGATGGTGTTGATCAGCGAAACCGCATCTGCCCCGCCGCGTTTGGCGGCCTCAGCCGGTTTGCGGATATCACTGATGTTGGGCGTCAGCTTCACGATCACCGGCATTCGCGTGTGCATCTTGCACCAGCGTGTGATCATTTCGATATATTCGGGCACTTGGCCAACGGCGCCGCCCATGCCACGCTCGGCCATCCCGTGCGGGCAGCCAAAATTCAGTTCGACGCCGTCTGCCTCGGTATCCTCGACATGCGCCAGAATGTCCTTCCACGATTGCTCGTCACACGGCACCATCAAGCTGATGATCATGGCACGGTCTTTGTAATCGCGCTTGACCGCCTTGATCTCGCGCAGGTTCACCTCCAGCGGGCGGTCGGTGATCAGTTCGATGTTGTTCAGGCCCAGAAGGCGACGATCCGCCCCCCAGATTGCGCCATAGCGGGGGCCATTGACGTTGACCACTGGCGGGCCTTCAGCCCCCAGCGTTTTCCACACCACGCCGCCCCAACCGGCCTCGAACGCGCGCCGCACGTTGTATTCCTTGTCAGTGGGTGGCGCGGAGGCCAGCCAGAATGGGTTGGGGGATTTGATGCCGATGAAATTGGTTGTCAGGTCTGCCATGATTTTCCCCTTACGCCATCAATGCTGTGTGAATGGCCTCGGCGGCATCGCGGCCCTCGGCCACCGCCGTGACCGTCAGATCTTCGCCACCCGCCGCACAGTCGCCACCGGCCCAGACACGGCCCACTTGCTTGACCAGCTTCTTGCCGTCCTGCGCAATCGGCGCGCCCAAAAGCGTTTGACCAATCGCCTTGAACACCTGATCCGCCCTCAAGGTAAAGGTTTCACCGCCCGCATAGGCAAATTCGACACCCTCAACCCGGCCATCGCCGACAATCCGCTTTGACGCCGCGCCGTAGATGATGCGCACGCCCGCGCTGGTGGCGTGATCTTGTTCATACTCCGACGCGCTCATATTTTCCTTGCCGCGCCGATAAACCATGGTCACGGACTGCGCGCCCAAAAGCTTGGACTGCACCGCGGCATCCACCGCCGTCATACCGCCACCGATCACCACCACATCGCGGCCAATGGCGACAGCGGCTGTGTCGGACTGGCGCAGTTCGGCAATGAAATCAATGGCGTTGCGCACGCCGTCCAGATCCTCACCCGCCGCCTGCAACGCGTTTACCCCGGCCAGACCAATGCCCAGAAACACCGCGTCATAATCAGACTCCAACCCGGCCAGCGTCACATCTCGGCCCAGTTCCACCCCGGTTTTCACCGTGATGCCGCCGATTTTCAGCAACCATTCGACCTCACGCGCGGCGAAGTCATCGGGCGTTTTATAGGTCGCAATGCCGTATTCGTTCAGCCCGCCCGGCTTGGCGCGGCGATCATGCACCACCACCTCATGCCCGTGCAGCGCCAATCGGTGCGCGCAGGCCAGACCCGCCGGACCCGCCCCGACGACGGCGACAACCTTGCCCGTCGCAGCAGCGCGCACAAA
The DNA here is from genome assembly GCA_945860375.1 of Pseudorhodobacter antarcticus. Next base: position 14,495 of record CAMAQR010000026.1, on the reverse strand, counting down.
CGGATGCACGCCCTTGTCCATCAAAGTATCAGTGGCAAAGCGTTGCAGCCGTCCGATTTCCACCGGTTTGCCCTCAGCCACTTCGCGCACGCAAACCTCTTCGCACAGCTGTTCCGTTGGGCACACCCGCGCGCACATGCCGCCCATGATGTTCTGCGCAAAGATGGTCTTGGCCGCAGCCTCTGGCGTGCCCGTCGCGATTTGCCGGATGAACAGCGGAATGTCGATCGAGGTCGGGCAGGCCGTCATGCAGGGTGCATCGTGGCAGAAGTAACAGCGATCCGCCGCCACCAGCGCCTCGTGCTGGCCCAACAGGCCCTGCACATCGGTGAAATTCTGAACATAGGCCGCGGGCTCAAGGCGCTGGGCCACCACTCCGGGTGTCATCGGGCTGTTGGACAAGGGTCGATCTCCATTGGCTGAATTCCATCAGACTGCCACAGGTCATTTTTTTTATCAAACGGTAAATTTTGACCCAAAGTCGATTTTTTTCCTTTTATTTCACGCTGAAAAAGCTGCATCCGATCTTGGGCCTTTTTTCTGACCGCCGCCTTCTGTATATGTAGTCGACCAAAGGCGGGTTTTGGCCCATCCGCCCTTAAAGAAAAGACGCCAATCAGAGGACGGCATGAGCAAACATTCCCCCGACGCAGACGTTGCGTTTATCTCGGCTCTTGCAGAGCTTTTGAACAAGAACGATCTGACCGAGCTGTCGGTCAAACGCGAATACGGCGCGGATGACAGTCTTGAAGTGCGCGTGGTCAAGCAATCCAACGTCGTACAAATGACTGCAAGCGCGCCGGCGCAAGTTCAATATGCCGCAGCACCGGCACCTGCCGCTCCGGCTGTCCCCGAAGATCCGGCACAGCATCCGGGCGCCCTGACCTCGCCGATGGTCGGCACCTGCTACATGTCTGCCGAACCGGGCGCGACCCCGTTTGTGGCGGTCGGTTCGGTGGTGACAGAGGGTCAAACCGTGATGATCATCGAAGCGATGAAAACCATGAACCATATTGCCGCGCAACGCGCTGGCACCGTCAAGCGCATCCTTGTGGCCGATGGCAATTCCGTCGAATACGGCGCGCCATTGATGATCATCGAGTGACGCATGTTTGAAAAAATCCTGATCGCCAACCGGGGCGAGATCGCCCTTCGCGTGATCCGCGCCTGCCGCGAGATGGGCATCAAATCGGTGGCCGTCCATTCCACGGCGGACGCAGATGCGATGCATGTGCGGATGGCCGACGAATCCGTCTGCATTGGCCCTGCGCCCAGTGCGGACAGCTATCTTTCCAAGGCCGCGATCATTTCGGCCTGTGAGATCACCGGCGCGCAAGCGGTGCATCCGGGCTATGGCTTCCTGTCCGAAAACGCCGCCTTTGCGCAGGCGCTGGAAGACCACGGCATCACCTTCATCGGCCCAAGGGCGGAGCATATCCGCATCATGGGCGACAAGATCACCGCCAAAGTCAATGCCAAAGAGTTGGGAATTCCGGTTGTGCCGGGCTCTGACGGCGGCGTGCCCGATTTCGAAACCGCAATTGGTGTGGCGGCGGGCATTGGCTTTCCGGTGATCATCAAGGCCACGGCGGGCGGTGGTGGCCGCGGCATGAAGGTGGCCAATAACGCCGAAGAGCTGGAAATCGCCTTCCGCACCGCGCGCGCTGAATCCAAAGTCGCCTTTGGCAATGACGAAGTCTATATAGAGAAATACCTGCAAAAGCCGCGTCATATCGAGATTCAGGTCTTTGGTGACGGCAAAGGCAATGCCGTGCACTTGGGTGAACGCGATTGCAGCCTGCAGCGCCGCCACCAGAAAGTGTTCGAAGAGGCCCCCGGCCCCAGCATTACCCCCATCATGCGCGCCAGAATTGGCAAGGTCTGCGCCGATGCCGTGGCCAAGATCAACTACATCGGTGCGGGCACGATTGAATTTCTGTACGAAGACGGCGAGTTCTTCTTCATCGAGATGAACACCCGCCTGCAGGTCGAACACCCCGTCACCGAAGGCATCTTCGGCGTGGACCTTGTGCGCGAACAAATCCGCGTCGCGGCTGGCATGGATATGTCCTTCGTGCAGGAAGAACTGGAAATCAACGGCCACTGCATCGAGGTGCGCATCAACGCGGAAAAGCTGCCGAACTTCTCGCCCTGCCCCGGCAAGGTGCGGATGTTTCACGCACCGGGTGGTTATGGTGTGCGGATGGATTCGGCGCTCTATTCGGGCTATTCGATCCCCCCCTATTACGACAGCCTGATCGGCAAGCTGATCGTACATGGCCGCGACCGTCCCGAGGCTTTGGCCCGCCTGCGCCGTGCCTTGGGTGAATTGATCATCGACGGTGTCGACACTTCGGTGCCGCTGTTTGAAATGCTGCTGAACGAGCCGGATATCCAGAACGGTGAATACAACATTCACTGGCTGGAAAAATGGCTGGCCGTGCAGTTCGGAGGATAAAGCGGGCGCCTTCGGGCGCCCCTTTGCATCATGACCCAGATCACGCCCGATATCTTGCTGCGCGGCTATGCCAAGGGGGTTTTCCCTATGGCCGAGGGGCGCGATGATGCCGAAATCCATTGGGTGGACCCGCGCCGCCGTGGCATCTTTCCCTTGGGCAATTTCCACATCTCGCGCAGCCTTGCCGCACATATCCGGCAGCAGACCTTCACTGTCCGAACAGATTCCGATTTCGCGGGCGTTCTGGCAGGCTGCGCCGACCGCCCCGAAACCTGGATCAACGCCGAAATCACCGCGCTGTATCTGGCCCTGCACGACATGGGCCGTGCCCATAGCCTTGAGGTGTGGTCAGGCGATGATCTGATCGGTGGCGTTTATGGTGTGACTTTGGGCGCTGCGTTTTTCGGCGAAAGCATGTTCTCACGCCGCCCGAATGCGTCGAAAACCGCGCTGGCCTATCTGATGCACCGGTTGCAAGCGGGGGGCTTTACGCTCTTTGACACGCAATTCCTGACGCCACATCTGGCATCTTTGGGCGCGGTGGAAATCACACGGGCGGAGTATCAGCGCCGTCTGGCCACAGCCTTGACCCAAAGCGCGGTCTTCGATCCGCCCGGCTATCAGCCGTCGGTGGGCGGGGCTTCTGCTTCGGGAACAGCTTCTTCCGCCGGAGCCTCTGGCAGCGCCAGATCCCCAATATCACAGCGCAGCACCCAGACGTCATAGCGCGGATGGTCCAGCGCCGACAGCGCGGGGCTGGACGCCACCATCCAACCGTTGAACACCGGGTCCTTGGCCGATGCGTCAATCACGGTCACATGCACCTCTGCCTCGGCGGTTTGTTTGTCGGCCGGATAGCGGCATTCGTTGACCAACACCGTGACCCGACCAACCGTTGCGGATTGATCGTTGGCCAGCGTCACGTCTTGCACTGCACCTGTCAGCTTGTCCAAGATGCGCAGTTGCGCCCCCGGAGCGGTGGCCATCTCTTGCGCCAGCGCCGAAGTTGCGCAAAAAGCCAATGCCAAAGCAAGCAACCTCATGGAGAGGTTCCGGCGTCGCCGTTGTCGCCGCTGGAGGAGACAAATTTCATCAGCAACGAAATCAGGCTGACAGAGCCTTGGGTGTCTTCAATCTCGGCCCCCGGCGCAAGATTGTCCGGTGATCCGCCCGGCATCACCTCGACAAAGTTGCCGCCCAGCAAGCCCTCTGACGAGATCAGAATTGCGGAATCGTCGGGCAGCAGGATGCCCGCGTCCATTTGAATGGTGGCATCGGCAAAGAATGTCGCGGGGTTCAGCGTCAGCGACGTGATACTTCCCACCTTCACCCCCGCCAACCGCACATCGGTGCCGGCCTTGATGCCTTCAACCGACCGGAACGATGCTGTCAGCGGATAGCTGCCCGCAGAACCGGTCAGGCTGCCGCCGCCCACCGCATAGGCCAAAAACGCCACGGCCGCCGCCAGTACGGCGGCTCCGGCCAGAACCTCTGCACGATTCTCCGCCATTATTCGGGCTGCCACGCCTCGTAATCGCGCCGCACAGCCGGGGCTGCGCTGCGGATCGAACCGGGGGGCGCATAGGCCGCCGCTGACCCAGTCAGGTTTTCGAGATGGGGTTTTTCCCAGGCCTTATGGACCAACGGGGCTGTGGTCGGCGGTTCATTCCAGGTGAAATGCAGCCAGCCGTGCCAATCGGGCGACACGCGCGACGCCTCGGATTCGCCGTTGTAGATCACCCAGCGGCGCTTGGTGTCGGCGGTCTGGTAATAGATATTGCCCTGCGCATCCTCGCCCACCTTCTGGCCTTTGCGCCAGGTGAAAATCTGGGTGCCAAGAGTTTGGCTGTTCCACCAGGTCAGAAGTCTTTTGAGGAAGTACATGCGGGCCTCCGAACGACGTTTGTCTTGATATGTCCGATTGGCGCGGCAAGGTCTAGGGGGCAGACGAAGGCCGCGCAAAGAACCGCCTTGGATTCAGGTGCCCCAATGAAAAAGGCGGGCCGAAGCCCGCCGTTTTCCCACCCGAACCGCGCCTTAACGCGCCGTTGCGGCTTCTTTCTTTTTCACTTCGGTGTGCACCAGCAAGGGGGCCGCGCCATTGTTGACGGCCTCTTCATTGACCACCACTTCTTCGACGTCGTTCATGCCGGGCAGGTCGAACATGGTGTTCAGCAGGATATCTTCCATGATCGACCGCAGGCCCCGTGCGCCGGTTTTGCGCTTGATGGCGCGCTTGGCGATGGCCGTCAGCGCGTCTGTGGTGAAAGTCAGTTTGGTGCCCTCAATCTCAAACAGCCGCTGGTATTGCTTGACCAAAGCGTTCTTCGGCTCGGTCAGAATTGTCACCAACGCGTCTTCGTCGAGATCGGTCAAGGTGGCGATCACCGGCAGACGGCCAACAAATTCCGGGATCAGACCAAATTTCAGCAGATCTTCCGGCTCCAATTCCTTGAACAATTCACCCGCGCCGCGATCTTCGGGGCCTTTGACAGCGGCGCCAAAGCCGATCGCCGAGCCCTTGCCGCGCTGCGCGATGATTTTTTCAAGACCAGAAAACGCACCACCGCAGATGAACAGGATGTTGGTCGTATCCACTTGCAGAAATTCCTGCTGCGGATGCTTGCGCCCGCCCTGCGGCGGCACACTTGCCACAGTGCCTTCCATGATCTTCAACAGCGCCTGCTGCACGCCTTCGCCCGACACATCGCGGGTGATCGAGGGGTTGTCAGACTTGCGGGTGATCTTGTCGACCTCGTCGATATAAACGATGCCGCGCTGCGCGCGTTCGACGTTGTATTCGGACGCCTGAAGCAGTTTCAGGATGATGTTTTCCACATCTTCACCGACATAGCCGGCCTCGGTCAGGGTGGTGGCATCGGCCATGGTGAACGGCACATCCAGAATCCGCGCCAGAGTTTGCGCCAGCAAAGTCTTGCCGCAACCGGTGGGGCCGATCAGCAGAATGTTCGATTTCGACAGTTCGATATCGGTTTTGCTGGCATGGTTCAAACGCTTGTAGTGGTTGTGAACCGCCACCGACAGTACGCGCTTGGCGTGGACCTGACCGATGACATAATCATCGAGCACCTTGCAGATGTCGCGCGGGATCGGCACCCCATCGGTGGCCTTCAGCCCTGTTGCTTTGGTTTCTTCACGGATGATGTCCATGCAAAGCTCGACGCATTCATCGCAAATGAACACGGTCGGCCCCGCGATCAGCTTGCGCACCTCATGCTGGCTTTTGCCGCAGAAGGAGCAATAGAGCGTGTTCTTGCTGTCGCTGCCGGAGTTGTTCGCCATGGGTATCCTCTGCCCTCCGCCCGTGGGGGCGCTTTTGGGAAGTCTAGGCCAAGGCCCGCGCCTCCACAATCTGAAAACGCCCCCGGCACGGGATCACCCTGTGCCGGGGGCCAATGGCTTATTTCACTTCGTCGGCCTTGCCACGGCTTTCCAGAATTTCGTCAATCAGCCCCCAGGCCTTGGCATCTTCGGCAGACATGAAATTGTCACGCTCCAGCGCCGCCTCAACGGCCTCATAGCTGTTGCCGGTGTGCTTGACGTAGATCTCGTTCAAACGGCGTTTCAGCTTTTCGGTTTCGCGGGCGTGGATCATGATATCCGTCGCCTGCCCCTGATAACCGCCCGAAGGCTGGTGGACCATGACGCGGCTGTTGGGCAGGCTGAACCGCATGCCCTTTTCGCCAGCCTGCAGCAAAAGCGACCCCATCGAGGCCGCCTGCCCGATCACCAGCGTGGAAACCTTGGGGCGGATATACTGCATGGTGTCATAAATCGACAGGCCAGACGTCACCACGCCCCCCGGCGAGTTGATATACATTGCGATTTCCTTGGACGGATTTTCCGCCTCAAGGAACAGCAACTGCGCACAGATCAGGCTGGACATGCCGTCATGCACCGGGCCTGCCAGAAAGATGATCCGTTCTTTGAGCATGCGCGAGAAAATGTCATAGGCGCGTTCGCCACGGCTGGTCTGTTCGACCACCATCGGCACAAGGGTATTCATGTAATGGTCAATAGGATCGCGCATGGTTTACCTGCCTGTTGTCCGCTGTCGGTTTATCCGTCGATACTTGCCAGAGTCTTAGTTGCGCGCGCCGGGGGCCGCAAGGGCGCGCCTTTATTTTCACGCCTGTGGTCTGGGGTTTGCAAACACGCGCCGCGCCAGCAGAACCCTTGCCCCCGCCGTCACGAAACATAACACACCAAATCCCCAAGCCAAGGGCGCAAAGGCTGCTGGCCAAAGACAAAACGCTATAAAAAATGCAATGGTTTCCGTGCCTTCCAGCAGACCCGCGGTAAAGTACAGCGATTTCTCGCCGCGCCCATCCGTTTCCATCCCCCGTTTGGCCGCCATGATCGCATAAGCCAGAAAGGTCGCGCCATTGACGTAAAAGCTGCACAAAAGGAAGGCTCCGGCCACGGCATTCGCGTCTGGATCGCGCAACACAAAGGCCAAAGGGATGGCGCCGTAAAAAAGAAAGTCGCAGGCGATGTCCAGAAAACCGCCGAAATCGGTCTTTTTGCTGGCCCGCGCCACCGCGCCATCCAAACCATCGGCCAACCTCCCCGCCAGCAAGGGCAGCAAGGCCACTCCCGTCGCCGCCCCGCCCGCAATCAGCCCCGCCGCCACCAGACCCAAAGCCAACCCCACCAACGTGACGCCGTCAGCCGAGGCCCCACGCGCGGCCAATGCCCGGCCTAGCCGGTTTACGGTCGGATCAATCGCCCTGCGCATCATTCCGTCCAGCATCACCACCCCTTTTTCCCAAGACCTGACCCAACCCGCGCGCGCCGTCTACCGCCCGCGTCTCACATTCCTGTCATAACGCGGGTGTTTTGGTTGCATGGCGCAGGGTATGCCCCCTATCCCTGCGTCAAGGCCGCAAAAAGCCATGGGATCGGGAACAGCATGAACAGACGCGATTTTGGCAAGTTGTCCGGTTTGGGCCTGTTGATGACAGCCTTTGGGGGCGCTGCAGGCGCCGCCGATTGGGCGTCAGTGCTGGCTGCTGCCAAGGGCCAGACCGTCTATTGGCACGCTTGGGGCGGCGACACCAAGATCAATGATTTCATCGCTTGGGTCGGGGCCGAAGCCTTCGCACGCCATGGCGTGACTGTTGAGCATGTGAAGCTGGCCGATACCGCCGATGCGGTGGCGCGGGTGCTCGCCGAAAAGGACGCAGGCCAGACATCGGGCGGCGCGGTAGATCTGATCTGGATCAACGGCGCGAATTTCGCGGCAATGAAGGCGGCGGGGCTGCTGCACGGTCCTTTTGCCGAAGGGTTGCCAAATTGGCCTTTGGTTGATGTCGGCGGCAAGCCCGCCGTTGTCACCGATTTCACCCTGCCGACCGAAGGCTACGAATCGCCATGGGCGCTGGCGCAGCTGGTGTTTGAATATGACTCTGCGCGCCTGCCTATGCCGCCAAAATCGCTGGCTGACCTTGCGGCTTGGGTCAAGGCCAATCCGGGTCGCTTCACCTATCCGCAGCCGCCCGACTATCTGGGCACCACCTTCCTGAAACAGGCGCTTTACGGTGTTGTCGCCAACCCGGCCCTGCTGCAATTGCCGGTGGACGAGACGACTTATGGGGGCATCACCGCCCCGCTGTGGGCGCTGCTCGATGACATCCACCCGTCCCTTTGGCGCAAGGCGGCCGCCTTCCCAGCCAATGAACCCGCCTTGGGCCAGCTTCTGGCCGACGGCGAAACCGACATTGCCTTTGCCTTCAACCCCGGCCGCGTCAGCGCCGAGATCGCGGCGGGAACCCTGCCCGACTCTGTGCGCACCTTCGTCTTGGAAGGCGGCACCATTGGCAACGCCTCTTTCGTGGCGATCCCGTTCAATGCCGCCCATCAGGCGGGGGCGATGGTGGTGGCCGACCTGCTGCTCGACCCGGCGGTGCAGGCCCGCGCCCAAGACCCGGCCATCCTGGGCTTTCTGACAGTGCTGAACATGGCCGCGCTGGGACCAGCGGACAAAGCGCGGTTTGACGGGTTGTCGCTGGGCGTGGCCACCCTGTCGCCCGCCGATCTGGGCCCGGTGTTGCTGGAGCCGCATGGCAGCTGGGCCAACCGCATGGCCGACGACTGGATTGCACGCTACGGCGTCGCCCCATGACAAAACGCCGGGGCCAGTGGCTGCGACTGGCCCCGCGCCTGACGTTGCTGTTGCTGGTGGCCCCAGTTCTGGCCGGGCTGGCGGGCACGCTTTGGCCCGCTTTTGATTTGCGCGCGGGTGGCTCTCTGGCGGCGGCCCGCATGCTCTGGGCTTGGCCGGGGCTGGCGCAATCGGCGTGGCTTTCGGTCACAACGGGCGTCACCTCGACGGCACTGTCGCTGCTGATCACCCTGCTGATCGTCGCAGCCCTGTCAGGCAGTCGCGCCTTTGGCCTGCTGCGGCATGTGTTGTCGCCATTGCTGGCGGTGCCGCATGCCGCCGCTGCTTTGGGGCTGGCCTTTTTGATCGCGCCTTCGGGCTGGATCGCCCGGATGCTTTCGCCTTGGGCAACGGGCTGGACAGCGCCACCTGATCTGTTGATCCTGAACGATCCGGCCGGGCTGGCGCTGATCCTTGGCCTGATGGCGAAAGAAGTGCCGTTCCTGCTGCTGATGGCCTTGGCCGCTTTGCCGCAAACCGATGCCCAGCGCCGGCTGATGGTGGCGCAAAGCTTGGGTTATGGTCAGGTCTGGGGCTTTGCGCTGACGGTGCTGCCAGCACTTTACCGCCAATTGCGCTTGCCGGTCTATGCCGTGCTGACCTACGCGATGACGGCGGTCGAGATGGCACTGATCCTTGGCCCCAGCCTGCCGCCGACGCTGTCAGTGCAGATCACCCATTGGATGACCGACCCCGGCTTGGCGCAACGCCCCATCGCCGCCAGTGCCGCGTTGCTGCAACTGGCCCTGGTCTGCTTGGCATTGCTTTCGTGGCATCTGGCGGAACGGCTGGCAAAACCGGTGCTTCTGTCCATGGCAGGACGCGGCCTGCGCGGCTGCGCGGTGGACGCGGCACTGCGCGGCATGGCTTGGGCCGCGGGCGGCCTGCTGGCGGGCGCGCTTTTTGCCGGGCTGGCGGGTCTTGCGTTGTGGTCACTGGCCGGTCCGTGGCAGTTCCCTGACGCCCTGCCCGACAGCCTTGACCTCAAGACCTGGGCCAAATCCGCGCCTGACCTGGTGGCCACTCTTGCCGCCACCACCACCATCGCGCTGTTGTCCACCGCCGCCGCGATGGCAGTGGTTCTGGCCTGCCTTGAGGCCGAAGACCGTCACGGCCTGACCCCCAGCACCCGGGCATTGTGGCTGTTGTACCTGCCGCTGCTCGTGCCGCAGATCGCCTTTCTGCCCGGCCTGCAAGGGCTGGCCCTGCGCCTGCGGCTGGACGGTGCGCTGTGGTCTGTCGCCGCCGCGCATCTGGTGTTCGTGCTGCCCTATGTCTTTCTGTCACTGTCGCCCGCCTATCGTGCTTGGGACACCCGCCAAGCTCTGGCGGGGGCGGCCTTGGGCGCAAGCGCCAACCGCATCTTCTGGACCCTGCGGCTTCCGATGCTGCTGCCCGCCGTACTGACCGCGGCAGCCGTGGGCATGGCGGTTTCGGTCGGGCAATATCTGCCCAGCCTTCTGATCGGGGGCGGGCGTGTGGAAACCCTGACAACCGAGGCAGTGGCACTGTCATCAGGCGGCAATCGCCGAGTGATCGGGGCCTACGGGCTGCTGCAAATGGCCCTGCCTGCGCTTGGATTTGCGCTGGCGCTGGCCCTGCCCCGGCTGGCCTTCGCAAATCGGCGCGGCATGTGGGCAGGAGCACGGGCATGATCGGTCTGGAGCTGCGTCATCTGCGGGTTTCCTTGCGCGGACAAGTGCTGGCCGAGGTGTCAACCCATATCCCCCCCGCCACGGTTCTGACCGTGATGGGACCATCTGGCAGCGGCAAATCCACCCTGCTTGCCGCCGTCATCGGTGCAACCGCGCCCGAATTCACCGTCCATGGCCAAATCCTGCTGCGGGGCCGCGACGTGACGCAGCTGCCAACGGCCCAGCGCAGGATTGGCCTGCTGTTTCAAGATGATGTGCTGTTTCCGCACCTGTCGGTTGCCGGCAACCTTGGCTTTGGCTTGCCCGCCCGCGTCCCCCGCCCCCAACGTCGCGCGGCGATCGAAGAGGGTCTGGCCCAGATGGACCTCCAAGGCTTTGCCGACCGCGACCCCGCCACCCTGTCCGGCGGCCAACGCGCCCGTGTGGCCCTGCTGCGCAGTCTGCTGGCCGAACCGGAGGCACTGCTGTTGGACGAGCCGTTCTCGCGGCTTGACCTTGCCCTGCGCGATCAGATCCGCAGCCTTGTCTTTGCCGCAGCCCGCAACCGGGGCTTGCCCGTGATCCTTGTGACCCACGATCCCGCAGATGCGGCAGCCGCAGGCGGACCCGTCATCTCCCCCTTGGGTCACCCCTTGTAGGCGAAACGCCCCGGCAGCCCCATTCATCTGTCTGCTAAATATCCCCGCCGGAGGCTCCCGAAACCGCCCCCGCTCCGGCCCTGAACACTAAAGGCGCCCTACCGCGCCAACGTTAATTCCGCGCGCAAGCCGCCCAACCGCTCACTTTCCCCCAACCGCAGGGCACCACCATGGTTGCGGGCAATGTCGGCGGCGATCGAGAGGCCAAGGCCTACCCCGCCGCCCCGATTCGGATCGCGCGCCGCGTCCAGCCGTTTGAAGGGCACCATCGCCTCTTCGCGCTGCTCGCGCGGAATGCCGGGGCCGTTGTCTTCGACCACCAGACGCACCATGCGCTCGGTCATGCTCAGGCTGACCTCGGCCAAGGTGCCATAGCGCACCCCATTGCCAATCAGATTTTCCAAAGCCCGCATCACCGCTTGCGGCCGCAACCGCACCAAACCGGGGCTGTCCACTGCACCCAAAGTCACCGCCTGCCCGGCGCGCACCGCGTTTTCGACGGCGCGGCGCACCAATTCTGCCGGATCAACCGGCTCTGGTGCCTCCATGGCGTCGCCGCGCGCAAAGGCCAGAAACTCATCCACCAGCCGCTGCATATCGCTGACATCACGCTGCAATGCGGCGGTTTCGTCGTCTTCGGGCAGAAACGCCAGCCCCAGCTTCAACCGCGTCAACGGCGTGCGCAGGTCGTGGCTGACCCCAGATAGCATCAGGGTGCGGCTTTCGATCTGTCGCTCGATCCGCGCCCGCATGTCCAAAAACGCATTGCCCGCCGCGCGCACTTCGGTCGCCCCGCGCGGGCGGTAAGGCATGGTCTGCCCTTTGCCAAAGGCTTCGGCGGCATCCGCCAGCCGGGTGATGGGCGTCAGCTGATTGCGCAGGAACACATAGGCGATCACCGTCATCAGGGCCGATGTGAACACCATCCACACCAAAAGCTGATGCGAATTGGACGCAGACACCCGGCTGCGGACCAAAGCCAGCCGCAACGGGCCATGAGCGGTGCCGATATAGGCCTGAAATTCGCGGCTGTTGGTGGTCAGATCAACGGCCTGCACCCCAGCCAATCCGGCGCGCAAGGTCACGATGATCTCGCGCCCCGACCAATCGAGCACTGTCCGGCTGTCAGCGGCGGGGATGGCAGCCGCATCCACCGGCAAAGTGACATCCAATTGCAAGGCGCTGGCGATTTCAGCCGCACGCGCCTGCGCTTCGGCCAGAGAGTCAGCGGCATTCACGGCAGCCAACAGATAGTCCATCTCGATGATCACGCCTTGGGTCATCTGCCGCGTCACGCCTTCAAAATGGCGCTGAATGAAAGTGATCGACACGATCAACTGCACCGTCACGATCGGCGCCACCAGAATCAAGGCGGCACGGCCAAACAGGCTGCGGGGCAAAAGGGTCTTGAGGCGAAAGCGCATAGAGGCAAGACTAGCCGTCATCGGACCAATCGGAAAGCCCCGCCTGCAATGCAAAGCCCCCTTCCTGCCAACGTCATCTGCTTGCGCGCTGATAATCCTTCCCCGATGACAGGCACCGGCACCAACAGCTATCTGATCGAGGGCGACCGGTCCTGCGTGCTGATCGACCCAGGTCCCGCCCTGCCCGCGCACCATCAGGCGATCATGGCCGCCTTGGCGGGTCGACGGTTGGAGGCGATCCTGATCACCCATGCCCATCTCGACCACACAGCCTTGGCCCCGACAGTGGCGCACAGCACCGGCGCGCCGATTCTGGCCTATGGTGATGCCCAATCGGGCCGCAGTGCCATAATGGCGGCTCTGTCAGAACAGGGGCTGACGGGCGGCGGCGAAGGCGTCGATCTGGCCTTTACCCCCGATGTGCAGCTTGTGGATGGCCAGCAGATTGTCCTTGCAGGTCGGATGATAGAGGTGCTGCACACCCCCGGACACATGGGTGGCCACCTGTGCTTTGCCATCGGGGATACCTTGTTCAGCGGCGATCACGTCATGGGTTGGTCCACCTCGCTGGTATCACCACCCGATGGCGATATGGCCGCCTACAGGGCATCACTGGACCTGCTGATCCGCAGGCCATGGGCACAGATGCTGCCCGGCCACGGCGCACCGATCGCGCAGCCCACCGCCCGCCTGGCCGAGTTGACCCGGCACCGCCACAGCCGTGAAACACAGGTTCTGGCTGCGCTGGCGCATGGCCCCGCCGATGCCGCCAGCCTAGCCGCGCGGATATACACCGAAACACCCGCAGCCCTGCTGCCCGCCGCCAGTCGCAACGTTCTGGCGCATCTTATTGATCTGCATGCCAGAAACCTGATCACCGCGACCAAAGTCATCACCCCGCACAGCCGTTTTCAAATGATCTGACCGCGGAAGCCATTTTTCTTCACCCGCCCCCTTTACGCCCCCAAACCACCTTGCTATACGGCCCGCAGTTCCGGCGTAGCTCAGCGGTAGAGCAGTTGACTGTTAATCAATTGGTCGTAGGTTCGATCCCTACCGCCGGAGCCAAAAATCTCTAAAAGATGAGTTACTTACAGAAAACTCGCTTCGGCGAGTTTTCTTGTTTGATCGTTTGGGGTAACGTTTGGGGTAACAGAGGCCGTGCGGGGGAGCTGTTGAAAGAGCTGGCGCGGGTCGAGACGCCAAACCTGGCAGGAGCGAACCAGCACGAGGTTGCATCCGCACCGGGGACAGAGGACGCAGGCACCAAAGCCAGCGGCAGCTGCACCCACCCCCGACGCTGAGGTGATCGCCGCCACCGTCGCAGGTATGCTCGACAGCCTCGGCGGTATCCCCATGGCGATCCAGGTGGCCGAGCTGGCGCGGGCCGGACTGACCCCGGACTGGATGACAAGTGTCGTACCGCACTGCGTCATCGTGGAAACCAAGAACAACCAGCATGGTGAGCGAGCGACAACCATTGTGGTTGGCACCGAACGGGTGAATACGCGCGGCAAGTGGCGAACCGTCGAGTTGCTGGCTTGCCCGGTCACTTGGCGGCCACACCCAGAACAGATCACTTCCGCCAGGCGCGGATATGAGGAGTGGTGGCAGGCGCTGGACTGGGTGCGGGATGGGTTGATCGCGGGCGGGATGCTGCGGGCGTTGGAGGTGACAGCGGCGATGCCGAGGGTTTGCCCGTGGAAGAAAAGCCAATGACGGTTGTGGCTTCACCTTCATTGCAGTGGGCATTTCAACCTGTGAATGTCCCGCACGTACCCGATCTACCAATCCGCGCTAGGATCAGGTTCGGGGCATGTCGCATATCGGACCTCCACCGCACCCACTTCAAGCACAGCGTCAGTGCCATGAGCCAGCACGGCCCACATGTCGGCACCGTCGTCGTCGGCACCGAACGCGTCCGGACGCGCGGCCCAACCGCGCGCGGCACTTGGAAAACCATAGACATCTTTGCCTGCCCCGTCACTTTGAACCGCCCCGGGTTTATCGGAGGGTGATTTGTTCAACGACTAGGCGACCATATCGATTGTGTTCAGGTTTGCATAGAACGCCTCCTCTGCTTCTGCGGGGGTGATGTATCCGATAGGGCCGAGCAGGCGACGATTGTTATACCAA
>CAMAQR010000025.1 GCA_945860375.1 Pseudorhodobacter antarcticus | reverse complement strand
ATCTCGGCGGGGCGAAGCCCCGCCCCTTCTTCTTCTCTACCTCTGATTGTTCCTCTGCATAATCTTCGACTTCTCGCTGAATGTCTCTGTTGCTTCTCTGTTCACGCCACATCTATACGCCTGCGCCGTACGGCCCCTACTCGTTGGGTCTGGCTCTAACTGTGGCAAAACCGCAACCTATATTACATTCTATTGATTATCGGATGTAAGGATGCAACCAAACGGCCACTGCCCCGTTACCCTACACTTTGATTGAATTGGTGCACCCAGCAGGATTCGAACCTGCGACCTCTGCCTTCGGAGGGCAGCACTCTATCCAGCTGAGCTATGGATGCACAAAAGTGCTATAGCCCGAGACGCACCCGGCTGCAACGCGAAATCAGCCAAACAGATCGTGACAAAGCTCCAGCGCCGAAACCAACGCGTCGACTTCCTCCGTCGTGTTGTACATCGCGAAAGACGCGCGGCACGTCGCGCCCACACCAAGGTGCTGCATCAAGGGCATCGCGCAATGCGTACCCGCCCGCACCGCAATGCCACGCTTGTCCAGCACGGTTGAAATGTCATGTGCATGGGCCGGGCCGTCCAGCGTGAACGAGAATATCGCGCCCTTCGTTTCCGAATTTCCCTGCACGTTCAACCAGTTCAGACCCGCAAGTCTTGAGCGGGCATAGTCGCGCAACTGCCGCTCATGCATGGCCACATTGTCCATGCCCAACCCCATCAGATAGGTCAGCGCCACGCCCATGCCGATTTGTTGCACAATGCCCGGAGTGCCCGCCTCAAACTTCATTGGTGGATCGTTGTAGGTGACCGCGTCGCGCGTCACTTCACGGATCATGTCGCCGCCACCCAGAAAGGGGCGCATCTCGGCCATGCGGTCGCTGCGGATGAAGATCGCCCCGGAACCACTTGGCCCATATAATTTATGTCCGGTAATGGCGTAGAAGTCACAACCGATATCCTGCACATCAACGGGCATATGCACCGCTGCCTGACTGCCGTCCACCAGCACAGGAACACCCAGAACCCCTGCCCCATGACAGATGGATTTCACATCAACAACGCTGCCCAACACATTGGACATATGAGATATTGCGACAAGTTTGGTGCGCGGACCGATCGCATCCAGCACCGCCTGCGGATCCAGATCCCCATTCGCGTCAATATCGACCCATTTCAGCACAACCCCTTGGCGTTCGCGCAAAAAATGCCAGGGCACGATGTTGGCATGATGCTCCATGATGCTGAGCACAATCTCATCGCCCGGCTGCAGCCGAGGTGCGGCCCAAGCATAAGACACCAGGTTGATCGCCTCTGTGGTGCCGCTGGTAAAGACAATCTCGTCTTCGGACCCCGCGTTCAAAAAGCGCGCAACCGTGCCGCGCACCGCCTCGTATTTTTCAGTGGCAAGGTTTGAAAGGTAATGCAAACCACGGTGAACATTGGCGTATTCCATCGCGTAGGCTTGCGTCACGGCATCAATGACCACTTGCGGTTTTTGCGCAGAGGCGCCGTTATCCAAATAGACCAAGGGCTTGCCATTGACTTTGCGCGCCAGGATTGGGAAATCAGCGCGCAGTTTCTTGACGTCCAGCATCGTTCAGCCCCCTAGTCCGACAAAGATGACAATCAGAACCGCAGCGGCGAAAGAGATGAGCAGCACAGTGCCAACGATTGCGAAGAAAACCGCCATAATCGAAGAATAGCCATGCAATTCTGCGATGAAATTCGTCAGCAGCCAAAGAAACAACACCAAGCCGAATATGCCCAACATGGCAACAAGTTGTGGTGAAACCAGCAGCAGAACGGTTTGCACGATCTGGACCAGCAGCAGGATAAACTCAAGCCAAGCGACCAGGATCAAGGCGTCGCGGAACTGCCCCTTTCCCGAAAACATACGTCCGACGGTGTGTATCAACCACGCGCCAAACGCCAAGACGACGCCTTGGAGCACTGCCAATTGTAGCGGACTTGAGAACAAAGCGACCATTGCACCGTCAAGCTGCGGTTCGCCACCCATATCCGACATCAGAAAGGTCAGCGCTGACAATCCCGAGGATGCCACCGCCATCAGCGCAAGCGCGGTCCAGGCGGCACCAAGGGTCAGGCCCAGGTTCAGCACGGCGCGCGCCCCTGCCCGCGGTTGTTGCACCGTGTCGCGCGCGGCGGCCAAAAGACTTGGCAGATCAAACATCATTCGCTTCGCTCCACTTGGATCAGCATTGACAACCACATCCATAAAAACCCAATCAGCACAATGAATTGGACCAACATCAGTACAGGACTTGTTCCGATAAAGCCCGCCGTCAACCCTTGCAACAACATTGCGGGCGCGATGGCCAGCATGGCCCAAAACAAGGCCAAACGCGCGCCAAAGCCGCTACCCTTGCCCCCCATCGCCTTTGCGATCAAGTGACTGATCGCGGCAATTCCGTAGGCCAGCAAAGGCAGAATGAACAGGCACGCCAGCAAGGCCCCGCCAAGACGCGCCTCAAGCGGGGTGGTCGGATCCAGAAAAGCAGCACGCGACAGGCTGGGCCATTGTGCCACGAACAGCAACAATGACGCCCCCATCAGCACGGCCAATGCACGATCCTCGCGCTCACCCGCCGCCAGCTTTTCACGGATCACGGTGCGGGGATGGCGCCAACTGCGCAGAATGTCCGTTGTAACGGTCATTCAAAGCTCATGCCGTTGCAGCCAGCCATCAAGTCGGCTGCGGATGTCTTCTGCAATCGTTTCGTCTTCGATCTCGCCGATCGCCTCGGCCAGAAACGCCAAAACCAGCAGCGATTGCGCTGCCTTCAGGGGCACCCCGCGTGAGCGCAGGTAGAAAAGCGCGACCTCGTCAATCGCACCCGAGGTCGATCCATGGCTGCATTTGACGTCATCAGCATAGATTTCCAACTCAGGTTTGGCCAGAAACTGGCTGTCACCGTCCAACAAAAGCGCTTGGCTGATCTGATAGCCATCAGTTTTCTGCGCGCCCCGTTTGACCAGAATTTTACCTTGAAACACCCCAATCGCGCCGTTTTTCAAGACTTTCTTGAAAACCTGACGGCTTTCGCAACGTTCTGCCGCATGGGTGACGAACACGGTGTCATCGTGGTGAAAATTGCCGTCGCCCAAGGCCGCTCCGGCCAGATGGGCGATGGAATCTGCGCCCGCCAATTCAATCACAGTCTCATTGCGGGTCATGCGACCGTTGGCCGTCAGCGTGAAGGATTTGAACGCCGCATTTTGGCCCAAACGGGCAAAGATATGCGTGGCGGCTTGGCGTTCATGGTCCCGCCCTTGGGCGCGGATGTGATGGAACCGGGCGCCGTCGGCGATTTCGACCTCCAACACTTTGGTGAGCCGCGCTGCTGCCGGGCCGTTCTCCAACAGCGTCAGTTCACCACCGGTTTCGATCTTCACACAATGATGTAAGATTGCATCTGAAGTATTTGATTTGTGATGGTAAATCAAGGAAATGGGCTTGGACACCTTGCCCCTGACACGGATCAGCACGCCGTCGGTTGCAAAGGCCGTGTTCATCGCAGCCAAAGGGCGTTGCACGGGCGACTGGCCACGCGTTTCCAACACACCATAAAGGCTTTGCGCCCAGTGAATGTCGTGTAGCCCAGCCGTCGAAATCCGTTCTATTTCAACGCCTTCTAGGTCGATGCTGTCAGACGCTTCGGGATCGAAAACCCCATCCACGAAAACCAGCTTCAGCCGGTCAATGGCGTCAAAAACCGGGACTTCGTCGCCGGGTTCAAAGGCTTTTGCCAGCTCGGGAAGTGGCGAAACAAGGCTTGCCGGATCGGTATAGCGCCAATATTCGTCTCGCTTTGTCGGCATACCCATGGCGGTCAATCGTGCCAAAGCATCGGCACGCGCCGCCCCCAACCAGCCACCGGTAGGAAAGGTAAGTCCGGCAATGCGCGCGGACAGGGTTTGTTGTTTTACGTTTGGCAAAGCCATCAGTTCACCTCAGCCAGCAGGTCCGCGTAGCCGTTGTTCTCGACCTCCAGCGCCAGTTCTGGACCTCCGGTCTTGATGATGCGACCGGCGGCCATGATGTGAACGAAATCAGGTTTGATATGGTCCAGAAGCCGTTGATAATGCGTGATGACAAGGAATGATCGCCCTGCCCCGCGCAACGCATTCACGCCTTCAGACACCAGTTTCATGGCGTCAACGTCCAGACCTGAATCGGTTTCGTCCAAGATGCACATCTTGGGCTCCAGCATCGCCATCTGGAGGATTTCATTGCGTTTTTTCTCACCTCCCGAAAAACCGACATTGACCGGGCGTTTCAGCATTTCGGCGTCTATTTTCAAGGTCTTGGCCTTGGCGCGCACCTCTTTCAAGAAGTCCCCCGCAGTCATTTCACTCTCGCCGCGCGCTTTGCGTTGCGCGTTTACGGCGGTGCGCAGGAAGGTCATGTTGCCAACGCCCGGGATTTCGACCGGGTATTGGAATGCCAAGAACAGACCCGCCGCCGCCCGCGCCTCTGGTTCCATGTCCAGCAGTTCTTGCCCTTGCAAGGTCGCAGACCCACCCGTCACCGTGTAGCCGCCTCGCCCTGAAAGCACATAAGACAGCGTCGATTTGCCAGATCCGTTCGGCCCCATGATCGCATGGACTTCACCCGCACCAATCTTCAGATTGACCCCGCGCAGGATAACTTTGTCTTCTTCTTCAAGTTTGACATGCAGGTCGTTGATTTCCAGCATTTTTCTTTCCTTCAGGCAGGGGGCGTCTCATTTTGGACGCAGGTAAGTTTCGATCACCCAAGCCAGTCTATTCACGGGCAAAGGCATCGGAGTGATTTCAAAACGGGCCAGTCGCCCGATCATCGTTGTTGGCTTCACCAGCGTTTCGACAGAGTGATACATCGGCCGGTCAATGTAGTCGTCCCACAGCACTGTCATCGGCTGGGTGCTGCGGAACAGACAGGTCAGAAAGCAAGCCGCCCGAAAGCGGCCGTCGATCAAGACCAGATCAGGTTGAAGAAATTCTGGCAAGTCCCAGACAGATAAAGGATATCCCGGCCACTCGCGAAACGCGCTTGCATCACGAGGGTGCCCCCAACCTTTGGTGCGACCGATGTCGGCGTGGTGCATATGGACTGTTCCCAATGGGGGATGCAGCGCAAACCAGCCTTGCATATCGGCCAGCCACTTCGCATCGCTTTCCACCGAAAAGATCACTTTGCCCGGCTGCTCCGCCGCCAAAACTGTGGATCCTCCCGAGCCATATTCCAAGATCACGCGCGCCGCCGCAAAAGCCGCCGTCACCGCCGCCGCTTCGTCGGCAGGCAGGGTCAGAACCGGACGGGTGATCAGGGTTCTGCTCATTTGCGCTTGGGTTTCTTGACGCGCAACACGGCTGCGGGCAAGGCATCACAATAAGCGTCGGGCAGATCGGCGGCAATCGCACCACGGCGCACGAGGTCATCCAGCAGGTGCAACACCAAGGAATGACTGGAAAAAACCGATGCCGCCAGAATGCAAAGATGTTTCACTTGATCGGTCGGATGTTCCGACAGTTTGGACATGTCGCGCAGATAGACAATGTCACCATCCACCAACTGGTCCCGCAACTGGGGCCGGTTCAGCCGTTTCGCGCGAGAATTTGGCACAAACACAGAATGAGTGGATAGAATTTTATGGATATAGAAGCCCTGACGACGCAATTCCACATCCAAACCGCCGATCATCGGTTCCCCTTGATAGATTGGGAAAAAACGCTGTTCGACAATGACTGCCATGCAGGATTTCATCAGCGTTTCTGCGCCCTGAAACACCGCCAATTCGCCGCCCTGAATGTCAATCTTCATCAGGTCGAAATTGGGCATTCCGTCCATAGTATCAAGGGCTACGGTCTTTAACTTCAAGCTGCCTTCAAGGTCGGCCCAGTTGGGTTTGCCCAAATAGGTCACGGCAGCCAGATCGGGTTTGAACACCGAAGTCAGCGTGCCACCGACCGCCAGTTGCAATTCAATCTCGCTGCCGTCACCCACGGCATGGGGAAAACAGGTTTCATTGGGGCCAAGGCTTTGTTGCAAGGCGGCAAAGCTTTCGGGGCCCGGTTCAAACCCGATGGTCTGGCAGCCGCCCATATCACGCAAATCTGCGTAAGCCTGCCGGTTGATCGGGTTGGCGCCGACATCGACGATGCGCGTCAGTCGATCCATGGCAAGTCGTTCCAAAAGCAAAGCGACATGCTTCATGATTGCGCCCTTACCCTCTGATAGTCAGCGCTCACAAGGCAAGCCATTGACAAAGCGGCCGAAACACCAAGCGCACGATCCATCAATACAGGGGCCTCAGCCAAGCCTGCGCAATACGGATCAGCTTTTGTCTGCGACAAGGTCAACAGTGGAATACGCGGGACGGTCATTTGCCCTCTTTGTATTTTTTGGAAAGAAGCTCATCGGGCAAAGTTGCCAGATAGGAGTCCAGTATATTACGTCGCGCCAATCCGCGCCGCACCACCTCATCCAGACAATACAAAACAAGACTATGGCTTGAAAACACCGTCGCGGCCAGAATGCACATATGCAGCACTTGAGGGTCGGTCCAGCCTGCAATTTGCGCGGGGTCACGGATAAAGACGACGTCGCCGTCAATCAATTGATCTTTTGTTGCCATCGCAGACAACATCTTGCGACGTGTGGAGTTGAGTTGGAACTGATTGGACGACAAAAACTTGTGAACAACAAAGCCTTGCTCGACCAGAACCTTGTCCACGCCTGCAGCCATCGGCTCACCGTCGTAAAGGCGATAATAGCGTTGTTCGGTGATGACAGCCACAGCTTTGGACAATACGGACACCGCATTTTCCAGCACCAATGCCTCGCCGCCTTGAATGTCGATCTTTACCAAATCGACATCACCGATCTCGCCCAGATCATCCAAGCGAACGGTTTTGAATGGAACTTTACCAGTCACTTCTTGCCAGTTCACACCCAAGGCAAGGATATTGCTGGCAGGATGTGGTGGAAAGATCGACGCAAAACCGGGTGACTTGTAGAGGTGCAGCATATGCTCTGAGCCATCGCCAACAGCGTTGGGATAATAGCTTTCATTTGGCCCTTTGTCTCGGATCAGGGCAGCATAGGCATCTTCCTGCGGTTCAAACCCGACCACATGACAGCCCCCAAGCCGCAAAAGATGCGCATATGGAGCGGCATCCAGCAGAGGATTCGCGCCAACATCAATCACCCGCGTCAGGCGATCGAAGGCCAATTCCTTGCGCAACATCGCAAAAGGGGCTGAACTGGGTTCAGCGCCAAGCGTCATCCCACTGACCCTTCCAGTGAAATCGCGACCAAAGATTGTGCCTCCATGGCAAATTCCATCGGCAAGGCCTGCAGGACTTCTTTGCAAAAGCCGTTGACCACCAAAGCAACCGCCTCTTCCTCGCTCATGCCACGCGAACGGCAATAGAAGAGCTGATCCTCATCGACCTTGGAGGTGGTTGCCTCGTGCTCGACTCGGCTGGAGTTGTTCTTGACCTCGATATAAGGCACCGTGTGCGCGCCACACTGGTCGCCGATCAGCAGGCTGTCACATTGGGTGTAATTGCGGCTGTCGGTGGCGCGTGGATGCATCGACACCAGCCCGCGATAGGTGTTCTGCGCCCTGCCCGCCGATATGCCCTTGGAAACGATGCGCGATTTCGTGCGCTTGCCCAAATGCACCATCTTGGTGCCGGTGTCGGCTTGCTGGGCGTTGTTGGCGATGGCAATCGAGTAAAACTCGCCCTGAGAGTCGTCGCCGCGCAGGATGCAGGACGGGTATTTCCAAGTGATCGCCGAGCCGGTTTCCACCTGCGTCCACATCACTTTCGCCCGATCGCCGCGGCAGTCGGCGCGTTTGGTGACGAAGTTATAGATACCGCCGCGGCCTTCTTCGTCGCCCGGATACCAGTTTTGCACCGTGGAATATTTCACCTCGGCGTCTTTCAGGATCACCAGCTCAACCACAGCCGCGTGCAGTTGGTGCGTGTCACGTTTCGGCGCCGTACAACCCTCCAGATAGCTGACGTAAGACCCCTCATCGGCGATGATCAAAGTGCGTTCAAACTGGCCGGTGTTTTCGGCGTTGATGCGGAAATAGGTGGAAAGCTCCATCGGGCAGCGGGTGCCTTTGGGGATATAGACGAAGGAACCATCTGAAAAAACAGCAGAATTCAATGTGGCAAAGAAGTTGTCAGACTGCGGAACAACCGAGCCCAAGTATTGCTTCACCAGTTCGGGATGTTCGCGGATGGCTTCTGAAATCGAACAGAAGATCACCCCGGCCTTGGCCAGTTCGGCCTTGAACGTGGTGCCCAGAGACACAGAATCGAACACCGCATCCACAGCCACCCGACGCTCACCCTCGGGCATTTCAACACCCGCAAGAAGCGCTTGTTCTTTCAGCGGAATTCCCAATTTCGCATAGGTCGCCAGCAGCTTCGGGTCCACTTCATCCAAGGATTTCGGCTTCACGGCCATGCTTTTTGGTTTGGCATAGTAATACTGGTCTTGATAGTCGATGGCCGGATAGTTCAGCATCGCCCAATGGGGCTCTTCCATCTGCACCCAACGGCGATAGGCGGCCAGACGCCAGTCCAGCATCCACTCCGGTTCGCCGTTCTTGCCTGAAATCAGTCGGACGATGTCCTCGGAAACGCCCTTTGGCGCATAGTCCATCTCGATGTCGGTGGACCAGCCGTATTTGTAGGTGCCAGACATGGCGTAAACGGTTTCGATCGTTTCCCGATCAACACCATCGCGCACTTCAAGTTCCAAGTCGGACATGTCTTATTCCCTCACATTCAGGGGCTTGCCCCCTTTTCCTCACGCAGCGCGCGAACGCACCCGCCTGTAATCGCGACCCCACGCTTCGGCAAAGCGCAGCACCTGTTCCTGCGTGGTTTGCGGCCCGATGGAAATCCGGATCGCCTGCCCCGCCTGTTCGTCCGTGTAGCCCATCGCCCGCAACACCCGGCTGGCCCGCACCTTGCCGCTGGAACAGGCAGACCCCGCCGAAACAGCAAAGCCCGCAAGGTCCATCGCCATCACCTGAGTCTCACCCTTCCAGCCGGGTGCGATCAGATTCAGAGTGTTCGGCAAACGCGCCACCCTATTCCCGACTGAAATAGTCTCAAATCCAAAGCCAGACAATGCTTCATTTAGAATATTTCTAATCTCAGCCACCTGCTGCCAGACACCGTCGGCCAGATCGCGGGCTGCAGCCGTCGCTGCCGCTGCAAAACCGGCGATGCCGATCAGATTTTCGGTCCCTGCACGCCGCCCCATCTCTTGGCCGCCGCCCTTCAGTTGCGACGTCAGATCCAACCCGCGCCGCAACACCAAAGCGCCGACTCCCTTTGGCCCACCCAGTTTATGCGCCGCCACCAACCCCATATCGCAGCCCAGCCAGTTGAAGGCCAAGGGCAGCTTGCCAAAGCCCTGGGTCAGATCGCAGACCGCGATGCCTTGCGGCAGATCCTGCACGATGCCGGTTTCCGAATTGGCCAGTTGCAGGGCGCTACGGCCAGGATCGGAAACCGAAACGGCACCCATCGCGTCCACCGGCAAAGTGGCGTCGCACCAGGCCGAAACCGCTTCATGCTCCACTGCGGCACAAACCAAACCACGCCCCGCGCAGGCCAAAGCCGCAGCCTCGGTCGCGCCAGAGGTAAAGACGATGTCTGCTCCCTCGGCCCCCAAGGCGCTTGCAATCTGCCCGCGCGCGCGCTCCATCATCGCCTTGGCAGCCCGCCCTTCGGCATGGACTGAGGAGGGGTTGCCGACCAGATCCATCGCCGCAATCATCGCTGCCCGCGCCTCGGGGCGCAGCGGTGTGGTGGCGTTCCAATCAAGGTAGACGCGACTCATTCCTCTTCCACCACCCGGAACAACGCAGGCACGGCGGGACAAGGCGTCATCGCGTTGCCAATCACATCTGAAAGCCGGGTCTGGTGCAAGAACACATAGACATTTGCCGAGAGCCCTTCCCACAGCCGGTTGGTCAGGCTTTGCGCACGGGTTCCCGACACGCCACCAGACGCGCCTGCCCCTGCATGCATGGCGTCGACATTTTCCTCGACCGCTTCCATCACTTCGGAAATGCGGATCGCATCGGGGGTCTTGGCCAGCCTGTAACCACCACCCGGACCGCGCACCGCCTCTACCAACCCGGCGCGGCGCAGCTTGACGAACAACTGCTCCAGATAGGGCAGCGACAGGTCTTGCCGCTTGGCAATCGCCGCCAGTGACATCAGATCTTCGCCCTGTGCCAAGGCCAGATCGGCCAAAGCCACCATCGCGTAGCGCCCTTTTGTCGATAGTTTCACCCGCCAACCCACCCAAATCCACGACTTTCCATTGACGTTGGGGGCCTGTCCGCTTAACTCAACCCCAGTCCATGGGCGGCATCTGCCGCTTTAGAATGGTTCTAGGATATCCGAGCGAATTCGTCAACAAATCGCTTGTGAAACAGTACGGAGCGTACATGCCCGAAGTGATTTTCGCCGGCCCAGAAGGCCGTTTGGAAGGCCGTTATCATCCGCAAAAAGAGCGTGATGCACCGATTGCGATCGTGTTGCACCCGCACCCGGCTTATGGCGGCACCATGAACAACAAGGTTGTCTACAACCTGCATTACGCCTTTTACAATCTGGGCTTCACCGTGCTGCGGTTCAATTTCCGCGGCGTGGGGCGCAGCCAAGGCGAGTATGACTTGGGCATTGGCGAGTTGTCGGATGCCGCATCGGCCCTCGATTATCTGCAATCCATGAACCAGAATGCCAAGCATTGCTGGGTGGCGGGCTTTTCGTTTGGCGCGTGGATCGGCATGCAACTGCTGATGCGTCGCCCCGAGATCACTGGCTTTATCTCGGTCGCGCCCCCGGCAAACCTGTATGATTTCAGCTTCCTTGCGCCCTGCCCGGCCTCTGGTCTGGTCATCAACGGCACTGCCGACAAAGTGGCGCCGCCGAAGGACACCATCAGCCTTGTGAACAAGTTGCACGAGCAAAAGGGTATCACCATCACCCACACGCAGGTCGAGGGTGCCGATCACTTCTTCAAGGATGAAGAGGCGCATATGAAGCCGATGATCAACACCGTCTCGACTTATGTGAAACGCCGGTTGACCGAGGTGACACGCTAAATGTCTGTTCTCGAAGATATGGGCGACCAGTTGGCCCGCGAAGTGATCGCGGCCATGGAAGAACTTGGCGACGAGCGGTTTTTTGACAAGGTGTCCAAGGTGTTGCTGGACGCCTCCCCAACCATGCAAGAGGCGTTTCTGACCGCCTATCGCGTGCGGGTGGCCGAACGCCGGGGCCGCGCTTTCATGGAGGCGGCGTTGAAAGCCAAACGCGAAGGCCGCGACGGGCCGAAAGTGCATCTGGAAAGCGGCGGGCATTGAGCCTGCGGCTTGAGGCGCAATTTGCCTTTTTGAATGAGGCGGATCGTCTGAAGTCGGTGCTGCGTGCCACGACTTTGTGCGATGGGTCTCGGCGCGAAAATTCGGGCGAGCATTCGTGGCATCTGGCGCTTTATGCGCTGGTGCTGGCAGATCAGGCGGCACCGGACGTTGATATTGCCCGCGTGATCCAGATGCTGCTGATCCATGATCTGGTGGAAATCGACGTGGGCGACGTGCCGATTCATGCCGCGAATGGGCAGGCGCACGGCAGCACCGATGTCCAAGTCGCCGAAGCCGTCGCGGCCGACCGCATCTTCGGCCTTCTGCCGGCCGATCTGGGCACGCGGTTCCGCACCCTTTGGGCCGAGTTTGAAGCCGCCCTCACCCCAGATGCGATTTTCGCCAAGTCACTGGACCGGGTGCAGCCCGTGTTGGCCAATTTGCAATCGGGTGGCGGGACATGGATTGAATACAAGGTCACCGCCGAACAGCTTGATGCCCGGGTCGGGGCCAAGATTGCCAAAGGCGCGCCGGCCTTGTGGGATTGGGTGCGCGGAAAGACCCGTGCCTTCTTCGACTAAATTGCGACAATTCGGTATACCGTCGCATACCATCTTCCCAAGAACGCATTTTTCCACTAAAGCCCGGAGAAGCGAATCCAACAGCAAGGGGCCCCCATGACCAAGATTAAGGTAGCCAACCCCGTCGTCGAACTTGACGGCGACGAGATGACCCGGATCATCTGGGACTTTATCAAGCAAAAGCTGATCCTGCCCTATCTGGACATTGATCTGAAATATTACGATCTGGGCATTGAAGAGCGGGATCGCACCAACGATCAGATCACCATCGATAGCGCCCTTGCCATCCAGAAATACGGCGTCGGTGTCAAATGCGCCACCATCACCCCGGACGAACAGCGGGTTGAGGAATTCGGCCTGAAGCAGATGTGGAAATCGCCGAACGGCACCATCCGCAACATTCTGGGCGGCGTGATTTTCCGCGAGCCGATCATTTGCCAAAACGTGCCGCGCCTTGTGCCCGGCTGGACCCAGCCCATCGTTGTGGGCCGTCATGCCTTCGGCGATCAGTACAAAGCCACCGATTTCCGCTTTCCGGGCGCAGGCAAGCTGACGATGAAGTTCGTCGGCGAAGACGGCACCGTGATTGAGAAAGAGGTCTATCAAGCGCCGTCCTCGGGCGTGTTTATGGGCATGTACAATCTGGACGACTCTATCCACGATTTCGCGCGGTCTTCGATGAACTATGGGTTGTTGAAGGGTTGGCCGGTCTATCTGTCCACCAAGAACACCATCCTGAAGGCCTATGATGGTCGCTTCAAGGACATTTTCGCCAAGGTCTATGCCGAGGAATTTGAAGATAAATTCAAGGCTGCGGGCATCCATTACGAACACCGCCTGATCGACGACATGGTGGCAAGCTGCATGAAATGGTCGGGCGGTTACGTCTGGGCCTGCAAGAATTATGACGGCGATGTGCAGTCCGACACCGTGGCGCAGGGCTTTGGATCGCTTGGCCTCATGACCTCGATCCTGATGACGCCGGATGGCCAGACAGTGGAGGCAGAGGCGGCGCACGGCACCGTGACGCGTCACTTCCGTGAGCATCAGAAGGGCAAGGCGACCAGCACCAATTCGGTGGCCTCGATCTACGCCTGGACCGGTGGCCTGAAGCACCGCGCCAAGCTGGACGCCAACGAGCCGCTGATGCGGTTTGCAACCACGCTTGAAAAAGTCACCGTGGATGCGGTGGAAGACGGCTGGATGACCAAGGATCTGGCACTGCTGGTCGGCCCCGATCAGAAGTGGTTGACCACGATGGGCTATCTGGAAAAGGTCGATGAATACCTGAACAAGGCTTTGGCGGGATAATAGCGGTGGGTGACCCCTGCTGATGCAGGAACCACCCACGCTACCGGCCATTCTGTTACATTCTGCGCCTAGGGTCCGGGGGGATTACCCCCCCCGGCCCTTCGTCTTGAATGCCCTCTGGCCTTTATGCTGCAAACGCGATATGGCCGCGCCAACCCGAATGAACAGAAAGAGATCTCCCCGATGGAGCTTCGCAACATCGCCATCATCGCGCACGTCGACCATGGCAAAACCACTCTCGTTGATGAGTTGCTGAAACAGTCCGGTTCGTTCCGCGACAATCAGGCCGTGGCCGAACGTGCCATGGACAGCAACGACATCGAACGGGAGCGTGGCATCACGATTCTGGCGAAATGCACCAGCCTTGAGTGGGGCGGCGCTCGGATCAACATCGTCGACACCCCCGGTCACGCCGATTTTGGTGGCGAGGTGGAGCGTATCTTGTCGATGGTGGACGGTGTGGTTTTGCTGGTCGACGCCGCCGAAGGCCCGATGCCGCAAACGAAATTCGTGACCGCCAAGGCGCTGGCCTTGGGTCTGCGCCCGATTGTGGTGCTGAACAAAGTCGACAAGCATGACGCAGAACCGGCCCGCGCGCTGAACGAGGTGTTCGATCTTTTCGCAAACCTCGGTGCCGATGATGATCAATTGGATTTTCCGGTGCTGTACGCCTCTGGCCGCTCTGGCTGGGCCGATGTCGAGTTGGACGGCCCACGCACAGATCTGAATGCCTTGTACGAACTGGTCATCAAGCACGTCCCCGAACCGAAGCAGATTGCGCGTCGGGCTGAACCCTTCCAGATGCTGGCAACCACCCTTTCGGCAGACCCGTTCATCGGCCGCATCCTGACCGGTCGGGTTGAGGCTGGCACATTGAAAGCCGGCGAAACCATCAAAGCGCTGTCGCGCGATGGCGAAAAGCTGGAGCAGTTCCGCGTCTCCAAGGTGCTGGCTTATCGTGGTCTGGTGATGACCCCGATTGACGTGGCAGAGGCTGGCGACATCGTGACTTTGGCAGGCATGACCAAAGCCACCGTGGCCGACACGCTTTGTGCTTTGGACATCGACACCGCCATTCCGGCGCAACCGATTGATCCGCCGACGATTTCGATCACATTTGGCATCAACGACAGCCCCTTGGCTGGCAAAGAAGGCTCCAAGGTACAGTCGCGCATCATCCGTGAGCGTCTGATGAAAGAGGCCGAGATCAACGTCGCCATCAAAGTCACCGATACCCCCGGCGGCGACGCCTTTGAAGTCGCTGGTCGTGGCGAATTGCAAATGGGCGTGTTGATCGAGAACATGCGCCGTGAGGGATTTGAACTGTCGATTTCGCGCCCCCGTGTGCTGTTCAAGGAAGTTGACGGCGTGCGGTCCGAGCCAATTGAAGAAGTCACCATTGACGTGGATGATGAATACACTGGCGCTGTGATCGAAAAGCTGACCGGACCCCGCAAGGGCGATCTGGTTGAGATGAAACCCGCAGGCGTCGGCAAAACCCGTCTGATCGCACATGTGCCGTCGCGCGGTCTGATCGGCTACCACGGTCAGTTCATGACCGACACCCGCGGCACCGGTGTTTTGAACCGCGTGTTCCACGATTGGGCGCCGCACAAGGGCCCGATCGAAGGGCGTCGGCAGGGCGTGCTGATCTCGATGGAATCGGGTATCTCGGTCGCCTATGCGATGTGGAAACTGGAAGACCGTGGTCACTTCTTCATCGGCGTGCAGGAACCGGTTTACACCGGCATGATCATCGGCGAGCATTCGCGCGACAATGATCTGGAAGTGAACCCGCTGAAGGGCAAGCAACTGACCAACGTGCGCGCTTCGGGAACGGATGAAGCGGTGCGGTTGACCACCCCGGTGAAGCTGTCGCTGGAGCAGTGCATCGCCTATATCGACGATGATGAACTGGTCGAAGTGACGCCGAAATCGGTCCGCATGCGCAAGCGCCATCTGGACCCGAACGACCGCAAGCGGCATTCGCGGTCTGCCTGAATTGGAAAACCCGCCGAAAGGCGGGTTTTTTGATAACTTGGGTCAGTTTTATGCGGCCAGTGCCAATCGGCAGGGATAGAATTCTTCGACTGTCACGGTTTCACCGTCAAAAGTGCAGAAGGTGCTGGCCGCCACTTCCTGCCAACCCCCCTCTTCCGCCTCCAATGGTTCTGACACGACCGCGCGGCCGCCCCGCGTGTCGGACCAGCGGTGATAAAGTGACGGCGCCGCCGCATCAGTGGCATAACGCACCGCATAAAGCCGTTGCCCGTCTGACAAAGCCGCGGTCAGGCGCAGATGCGGAGCCGCCCCTTTGGCGCGGGCCAGCGCAATGAACCGCGCCGCAGCCCGCTCCAACGCGCCTTTGGGGTCGGTTTCCAACCCCTCTGCCATCGCAACCAGAAACAGCGCCTCGGAATCGGTGGCACCGCGCCGGGCGGGATACAGGGCGTCGGGGATCATCATATCGGCATCCCGGCGGAACTGATCGTAGCCGCCGATCTGACCATTGTGCATGAAGGACCAGCGGCCATGGGCGAAGGGGTGGCAATTGTTGCGGCTGGTGGCGGTGCCGGTGCTGGCCCGCACATGCGCCAAAAACAGCCCGGATTTCACCTGCGCCGTCAGGCTGCGCAAATTCGGGTCTGACCAAGCCGGCAACACATCGCGGTAAAGCCCCGGTTCGTCCCGATCACAATACCAAGCCACGCCAAAGCCGTCGGCGTTGATCGCTGAATGGCATTGGGTGGCACAATGGCTTTGATGGATCAGGGAATGGCCGGGGCGGCTGATGATTTCCTCAAGGAAAATCGGCGCCCCGATATAGGCAGCCCAACGGCACATCACCGAGCCCCTTTGAAAAACCGGACCATTCTTTTGCCCCTTTTTTCAGAGGTTAACATGGATTGCTGGCAAACGGCAGTCCATTTGCCAGCAATTTGATCAATCGCCGATTTCTTCCACCACCATCAGATCGCGCACAGACGCGCCTTTGGCATGGGCCAGCGCCGCCTGATATTCGGGTGAGTGGTAGCAGGCCACGGCCGCCTCAAGGCTTGGAAACCGCGCGACCACATTGCGGGCCCGGTCGTTGCCTTCCAACTGCACATAGCGGCCACCTCGGGCCAGAAACACGCCGCCATGTGCCGCAATCGCTGGCCCGGCCCCCTTGGCATAAAGGCCGTAAGCGTCGGGGTCTGTCACTTCCACATGGGCAATCCAGAGCGCGGTTGTCATTCAAGCCTCCAACGCGGCATGGACCGCTGCAATCGCCGCATCTGCCAAGGCGATGTCGGCACCGCCACCTTGCGCCATGTCCGGGCGACCGCCGCCCCCTTTGCCACCCAAAGCCTCTACCGCCGCTTTGGCCAAAGTGACCGCTGAAATCCGCGCTGTCAGATCCGCCGTGACGCCAGCCGCCACAGCGGGCTTGGCGCCAGTGTCGGCAATCAACACGATGGCCCCTGATCCGATCTGCGCCTTCATCTCATCAATCAACGCGGGTAAATCCTTGCCAGATACGCCCGAAAGCACCTGAGAAATCAGCCTTACCCCATTGATTTCCTTGACTTCCGGCCCGCCGGATCGTCCGCCCATCGCCAACTCGCGGCGCAATTGCGCGACTTCATTGACCAAA
The DNA here is from genome assembly GCA_945860375.1 of Pseudorhodobacter antarcticus. The sequence goes on along the minus strand of CAMAQR010000025.1, from coordinate 39,244 downwards.
GCGCGCCGTTCATCCTGCAGCGCGCGGACGCGCTCCAGCACATCACCCGCATGGGTTTTCAGCGCCGTTGCCACATCGGCCAGCCGCTGATCCTGCGCGCGCAGATGGTCCAGCGCCGCCTGTCCCGTCAGGGCCTCAATCCGCCGCACGCCCGAGGACGAGGCAGAATCGCCGAGTAGAACAAAGGCGCCCATATCGCCGGTGCGCGCCACATGGGTGCCGCCGCACAATTCCAGCGAATAGGTCCGCCCCTCAGCGCCTTTGCCCGACCCGTCGAGCAGGCCCATCGACACCACCCGCACCTCATCGCCATATTTTTCACCAAACAGCGCCTGCGCGCCCAAAGCGCGGGCGTCATCAGGTGTCATGATCCGGGTCTCCACAGGGCTGTTTTGACGGATATAGGCGTTGACTTCGGCCTCAACCGCCGTGATTTCGACAGATGAAAGCGCCGTGGAATGGCTGAAATCGAACCGCAGGCGGTCTGGCGCGTTCAAGCTGCCGCGCTGTGCAACATGATCGCCCAAAGCGCGCCGCAACGCCTCGTGCAGCAGGTGGGTCGCCGAATGGTTGGCGCGAATCTGGCCGCGCCGGCTGTGGCTGACCTCCAGTTTTGCCGGCTGACCGCGCAAGACGGTGCCCTCGAGAACGGTCGCCAGATGGATGAAAACGCCCGCGGTTTTCTTGGTGTCCGACACGGCAGCCAAACCCGTGGCAGTGCGGATGAACCCAGCATCGCCCAACTGACCGCCACTTTCGGCATAGAACGGCGTCTGGTTTACGACGATCTGTACGGATGTACCCACTTCTGCCGCGCCGATCAGCGCGCCGTCACGCACCAGCGCGTCGATCTGGCCTTCGGCGGCTTCGGTGTCATAGCCCAGAAATTCCGTGGTGCTGTGGGCTTCGGCGATTTCAAACCAGATCTTGGCATCCGCCGTTCCGCCCGCGCCCGACCAAGCCGCGCGTGCCTTGGTCTTCTGCTCGGCCATAGCGGCATCAAACCCTGCCACATCGACCACGCGGGCCTTCTCGCGCAGCACATCCTGTGTCAGATCAAGCGGGAAGCCATAGGTGTCGTAAAGCTTGAAGGCCACTGCGCCCGGCAGGTCGCCGCCCTCGGGCAAGTGGTCCAATTCGTCATTCAACAGCCGCAGGCCACGGTCCAGCGTGGTTTTGAACCGGGTTTCCTCCAGCCGCTGGGTCTCCTCGATCAGCGCTTGCGCGCGGGCCAGTTCCGGGTACGCCGCCCCCATCTGCCGCACCAGGGCTGGCACCAGTTTGTGCATCACCGGGTCTTGCGCACCCAACATATGCGCGTGCCGCATCGCACGCCGCATGATCCGGCGCAGCACATAGCCGCGCCCTTCATTGCTGGGCATCACGCCGTCGGCAATCAGGAACGAGGTTGACCGCAAATGGTCGGCAATCACCCGGTGGCTGGTTTTGCCGGGGCCGTCCGGGTCGGTGTTGGTGGCATGCGCCGAAGCCTCGATCAGGCTGCGCATCAGATCGGTGTCATAATTGTCGTGCTTGCCCTGCAAAAGCGCGCCAATCCGCTCCAGCCCCATGCCGGTGTCAATCGATTGCATGTCCAGTGGGCGCATTGTGCCATCGGCAAACTGTTCATTCTGCATGAACACGTTGTTCCATATCTCGATAAATCGATCGCCATCCTCATTGGCCGAACCCGGGGGGCCGCCCCAGATGTGATCACCGTGGTCGTAGAAAATCTCGGTGCACGGGCCACAAGGGCCGGTCGGGCCCATCCGCCAGAAATTGTCATCGGTGGGAATGCGAATGATTTTGTCATCCGACAGGCCTGCAACCTTCTTCCAGATCGACGCGGCCTCGTCGTCGGTGTGGTAAACCGTGACCAGCAACTTGTCTTTGTTCAGGCCGAAATCCTTGGTCAGCAATTCCCAGGCAAAAGCAATCGCCTGATCCTTGAAATAGTCGCCAAAACTGAAATTTCCCAGCATTTCAAAGAAGGTATGGTGGCGGGCGGTGTAACCCACATTGTCCAGATCATTGTGCTTGCCGCCGGCGCGCACACATTTCTGCGCTGATGTCGCGCGTTTGTAATCGCGCGTCTCCACCCCGGTGAAGCAATTCTTGAACTGCACCATGCCCGAGTTGGCGAACATCAGGGTCGGGTCGTTGCGCGGCACCAAGGGCGAGCTGTCCACAACCTTGTGGGCATTGCGGGCAAAAAAGTCGAGGTAGGTCGAGCGGATGTCGTTCAAAGACGCCATGGATTTAGGCCCCCAAAAGGCTGAAAACGGTTGTCATCCCCCGTCTACCCCCCCATGTCGAGGCTGTCCACGGCTTCATTGCCGGGTTGTGAAAAAGGCCGGAAACAACGGTTTCCGGCCTTCAACAGTCCAGCTGATGGACAAATCTCAATCGCCCAAAAGCGAACCATCTTCGGACTTCGTGGTAAAGTTCAACCCGTTGGCGGCGCGGATCTTCTCTTCGATGTCCAAAGCCGTCGCCGGATTCTGCTTGAGGAAAGATTTGGCGTTTTCACGCCCCTGCCCGATGCGTTCGTCCTTGTAGGAATACCAACTGCCCGACTTTTCCACCACGCCGGCCTTCACCCCGATGTCGACGAGTTCGCCAACCTTGGAAATGCCTTCGCCGTACATGATGTCAAATTCGACCTCTTTGAAGGGCGGGGCCACCTTGTTCTTGACGACTTTGACGCGGGTCGAGTTGCCAACCACTTCGTCCCGATCCTTGATCGCGCCGATGCGGCGGATGTCCAGACGAACACTCGCGTAGAATTTCAATGCATTGCCACCAGTGGTGGTTTCAGGGCTGCCAAACATCACGCCAATCTTCATCCTGATCTGGTTGATGAAGATCACCATGCAATTGCTGCGCCCAATGCTGGCCGTCAGTTTGCGCATGGCTTGGCTCATCAGGCGCGCTTGCGAGCCCATTTGCATATCGCCCATATCGCCTTCAATTTCCGATTTTGGCACCAGTGCCGCCACCGAGTCGACCACAATCAAGCTGACAGCCCCCGAGCGTACCAATGTGTCGACGATTTCAAGCGCCTGCTCGCCAGTGTCGGGTTGGCTGATCAGCAACTCGTCCAGATTGACGCCCAGTTTCTTGGCATATTGCGGGTCCAGCGCGTGCTCTGCGTCAACAAAGGCGCAAACGCCGCCTTTTTTCTGCGCTTCTGCCACGACATGTAGCGTCAAGGTGGTCTTGCCCGAAGATTCCGGTCCGTAAATTTCAACGATGCGTCCCTGCGGCAGACCGCCGATGCCCAAGGCGATGTCCAGACCCAACGAACCGGTCGAGGTCGCTTCAATGTCCATAATGGCATTGTCCGACCCCAGCTTCATGATGGAGCCTTTGCCGAACTGCCGTTCAATCTGTGCCAGCGCGCTTTCCAGCGCCTTCGCCTTGTCCATGTCCCGCTTCCCGTTCAACTCGATCAGATTTGCCGCAGCCATTGTCTTTCCCCTTATTCCACAGCCGCACCTGCGCGGCAATTGGTCAAGATGTTCCCTGTTTGTTTGCCATGTATGGGGGCAAAACAGGAACATTTCAATCGAAATCGATTGGCATCAGTCTTTTCAGAGAAGGATTAAGAAAGCGTTAGCCAAGCTTCAAAAATGACGAGTTTTGAAAGCTCTCGGACCGGATATTGATTCGGCACTCTGGCTCGGTCGAATTCCGGGGCCACCTGATCTGCGACAGCCCTCGAAACTCAGTGCAACTGGCCGTGAACGGTTTCGGTCAAATCGCTGAGAGAGAATGGCTTTGGCAGGAAAACCGAATTTGGGATGCGCGCATGACCCTCGGCCAAAGCCTCTTCGGAATAGCCAGAAACGAAGATCACCCGCACATTCGGCCGGGTCTGCAAAGCCAGTCGGACCCAAGAGGGTCCGTCCATCCCCGGCATCACAACATCGGTGACGAAAACATCAACCACGAGCGCCGGGTCCTCCAGCGTTTTCAACGCTTCTTCGGCGTTCTCCGCCTCCAGAACTGTGTAGCCGCGCATGCGCAGCGCCCGGCTGGCAAAGGCGCGCACCGGGGCTTCATCCTCCACCAGCAGGACCACGCCCTGCCCTTGCCGCACCACAATGGAACGCGGTGGGGCGACGGGCAGTGAGGCGGTGGCTTTTGCGTCATGATGAATCGGGAAATACAGTTGGAAAACCGTGCCCTCGCCTTCTGTCGAATCCACAAAAATAAAGCCACCGGACTGTTTGACGATGCCATAGGCGGTGGACAGGCCAAGGCCTGTGCCTTCGCCGACTTTCTTGGTGGTGAAGAACGGTTCGAATATCTTCTGAAGTCTTTCAGGGGGCATGCCGCAGCCGGAATCGGACACGCGGATCAGAGCGTAATCGCCAGCCGGCACCAATGCGCGGTCGCGCCGCAGCTCTTCGCGCAAGGTGACAGCCTCGGTTTCGATGCGAATCATGCCGCCATCGGCCATGGCGTCGCGGGCGTTGACGACAAGGTTCATGATCACTTGCTCCAACTGGCGCCGGTCCGCCCGGATCGCGCCCAGACCGGGCGCATGGCCAAGCCGCAGACGCACCCTTTCACCGACCAGCCGGTTCAGCAGATGTGTCAGGTCAGACAGCACGTCCTGCACATCCAGACGCTCTGGCTTCAGGGTTTGTTTGCGCGAAAACGCCAACAATTGGCCCACCAAAGCGGCCGCCCGGTTGGCGTTCTGATGGATCTGGATCAGATCGGCGTATTCGGGATCTTCACTGTCATGGCGCAACAACAGCAAATCGCAATGGCCGGAAATCGCCGTCAGAAGATTGTTGAAATCATGCGCCACGCCCCCCGCAAGTTGGCCGATGGCCTGCATTTTCTGGCTTTGGACGAATTGCGCCTCCAGCGTTTTCAGTGCCGTGGCGTCTTGCAGAACGGCCAGCACGCCAGGGCGACCCAGATCAACAATGCGGCGCAGGGTGACTTGCAAGAATACTTGGCCCCCCAGTTTGCGCGCGCACAGCACCTCTGCCCCGCCCGGCACACGTTCTGCCACAACATCGGCCAGCCAATCAGAAACCGGACGACCGAGGCCTTCGAACAGGTCGTGGAACATCGCTGTGGTGTCATCCAGATGCAGCAAATCCCGTGCGGCCTGATTGGCAATGCGCAAGTTGCCATCCGAAGCGAATTTCAACAAAGCCACCGGCACATGTTCGAAATCGGCCAGAACGCTGGGGTTCCCAGCGCGAGGAGCGACCGGCAGCAGATAGATTTCGCGGCGTTCGGCATTGCCTTCAACTTCGGCCAGAATGGCGCGGACGGGGCCCTCTGCGGCGGCAATCTCCACCTCTTCGCCCGAGTGCAGCGTTTGCGTCGTGAACACCCTGTCCAATCGCTTGGGCCTGCCACCCAAAAGCCGGCGCATGGCCTCATTGGTGAACAAAACCACGCCCGCCTTGTTGGCCGTCAGCATGGGCAAACTGAGCGATTCGGCGCCGCGCCCTGCCGCTGTGCGGTCCACAAATTCCTCCAGCCGCCACAAGAAGCGGTTGTCGAACAACTGATGCACCGAAAGCCGCAAATGGCCTTTGCGCGTGACCACATCTTCGCGCGCGGCCCCTTGATTGGCGGCGCGGCTTTGCAGGCGGAACAAAACAGCCGAGGGTGAGGCAAAATGATCTGTCAGTGCCGCGATCAAAGTGCTGCCATCCTGCACCGTGAACCGGGCCTTGGCGGCCCCGTTCTGATATTGGATTTGACCGATTGAATCTGTTGTAAAACAAGGTGTTGCGTCGCGACCGATCAGCCGATCCAAATGCTGCTCAGCCCGGTTTCCGGACAGATTCTGAAACAAAAGCGTGCCCCTGTGCATCAAGAACAGGCACAGGAATGTCAGCCCGGCCACCGTCGCCATCAGCCGCTGCTTCGGGTCGGGGGCAAAGGCCGCTACCGCCACGCACACCAGCGCCGCGGCAAGCAGCATCAGGGTGCCCGCAAATCTGCGGTGCCTGTCTGCGAACACTTCTGCCAAGTCTGGCGCCGATCTGGCCACGTCATCCTCCGATCCGGGAATCGCTGTGGGGTCAGTACGGCGGTGAAATCGTTAATCTGGGCTTAACCCAACAGAAAAAAACACGAAAAACGCCTATAGGTTGTGTAAATTGTCAGACTTCGCGCGTCAACAGCGCAAAGTAAAAGCCGTCGCCGCCTTGAAGTGGACTGAAGCGGCGTTGGGAATGCAGATGCCACGCCGGATGGCGCGCCAGAAAACCCGAAACCTGCGCCTCATTCTCGTCCCGAAGCATCGAGCAAGTGGCATAGGCAAGCTGTCCATTGGGCGCGACCATTGCGGCTGCGCGGTCCATAATCGCGGCCTGAAGCTGGACAAGGCGTTGCAAGTCAGCCTCGGTCAGCGCCCACTTGCCCTGCGGATCGCGGCGCCAACTGCCAGAACCAGAGCAAGGGACGTCTGTCAGGATCACGTCGTAAGGCCCTGAACCCTCTGGGTTTTCGGTGACAGTGACTTGCACGCCGGCCCGCTTTGCGCGCAACGGCAAATCGCGCATCCGACGTGGGTCGGCGTCATGGGCAAACAGTGTCAGTTTGGCCTGTGCCGCCAGCGCCAATGTCTTGCCACCACCACCCGCGCAATGATCCAGCACCCGCATTGCGGGCCTCAGCGGGATCGCCTCGACCACCGCTTGAGAGGCCGCATCCTGAAGCTCCACCAGACCCGACAAATAGGCCTGCGATGTCTGAATTTTACGCGCGTTTTCGGTCACTTCCAACGCGGTCTTGGCCAGAGGATGCGGGTGCGCCACGATGCCTTCGGCGGCAAGCGCGGCGATGACCTGATTGCGGTCGGTTTTTGCGAGATTGACGCGCAAGAACACCGGGGCGCGGTGGCGCATGGCCATCATGACCGGCTCAAAATCAGCACCGAGGCTGTCTTGCAGCATGGGGCCCAGCCACTCCGGGCAATCAAGGGCACTGTAACCTTGCGGCGTAAATCCTTGATCTTGTAAGGTGGCCTCGGCAGGCGCATGGCCGACACCAGTGAACAGCGCGGTTTCATCTGCGCCCTTGTCGCGCAGCGACCCCAAGACCAGACCGCGCCCTGTCTGACCGCCACCCAGCGCCGCAAAAGAGCGCTGGCAGCGCAGGGCGTCGTAGACGATATCGCGCACGGAATGGCGATCGCCAGAGCCCGCAAAGCGACTGGCACGGCCCCAGTTCGTCAGGGCCTGTTCGGCAGGGGTGCCGGCGAGGAGACGGTCGAGGATGTCGATGGCGGCGGAAAGGCGGGCGGCTGGGGTCATGATGGGCGCTTTGCAAACGGCCCGCAAGAGGGTCACAGGGTTCTTGCGAGAGGGGCCTGAGCGGGGGTTTCACACCCCCGCACCCCCGTGGGATATTTCAGGACAGATGAACGAAATTTTAGGCGAATTTTACACTGTTCTGGTTTCTCCGGGCGATACCCGGCCCCGCGCGGTGGCCCGGGGCGGAAACGCGGAAGAGGGTCCAACGGACCCCTTGGCGGGTGCGTTTTACCCGATCCGGTAGTTTGGGCTTTCGCGGGTGATCTGCACGTCGTGGACATGGCTTTCCTTCAGCCCTGCCCCGGTGATCTTGACGAACTGACAGTTGCTGCGCATCTCGGCGACCGTGCGGCAGCCAGTGTAGCCCATCGCGGCGCGCAGACCGCCGACCATCTGATGAATCACCTGTGCCGCCGTGCCTTTGTAGGGCACCTGACCTTCGATGCCTTCGGGCACCAGTTTATCGCTGGCCGCGTCTTTCTGGAAATAGCGGTCGGCAGAGCCGCGCGCCATCGCCCCCAAAGAGCCCATGCCACGGTAGGATTTGTAAGACCGACCGTTCCACAAGATCAGTTCGCCCGGTGATTCGTCGGTGCCCGCGATGGCCGATCCGACCATGGCGCAGCTTGCCCCGGCCGCAATGGCCTTGGCAAAATCGCCCGAGAACTTGATGCCGCCATCGGCGATGATCGGTATGTCGCCAGCCGCGCGGGAGGCATCCATGATTGCGGTCAACTGCGGCACGCCAACACCCGCGACGATGCGGGTGGTGCAGATGGAACCCGGCCCGATGCCGACCTTGACCGCATCAGCGCCTGCGCCAATCAGCGCGCGGGTGGCTTCGGCTGTGGCCACATTGCCCGCCACAACCTGCACCGAATTGGAAAACGCCTTGATGCGTTCGACCGCCAAAGCGACCCCCGCCGAATGGCCATGCGCAGTGTCGATCACCACCATATCCACCCCGGCCTCGATCAACGCCATCGAGCGTTCAAACCCGGAATCGCCCACGGTGGAGGCGGCAGCCACGCGCAGGCGACCCAACTCGTCCTTGCAGGCTTGCGGGTTCAGCACCGATTTCTCGGTGTCTTTCAGCGTCAGCAGCCCGGTCAGCTTGCCCGCGCCATCCGTTACCAACAATTTCTCGATCCGCCGCGCCTTCATCAGCGAAATCGCCTCGTCCCGGTCGATCGGCTCGCGCAGCAAGGCCAGATTCTCGAAGGACATCATCGCGTGGACTGGCGTTTTGTCATCGGTGGCAAAGCGCATGTCACGGTTGGTGACGATGCCCAGCACGCGGCCTTCGGTGTCCACCACCGGAAAGCCGGTGATCTGATAGCGCTCCATCAGCAGCTTGGCATCGGCAAGGGTCTGATCGGGGGTCAGGGTGATCGGCTGATAGACCACACCGGATTCGAACCGTTTGACGCGGCTGACTTCGCGCGCCTGCGCCACAAGGTCGAGATTGCGGTGGATGACGCCAATGCCGCCCGCCTGTGCCATGGCAATCGCCATTCGGCCTTCGGTCACGGTGTCCATCGCCGACGACAGCAACGGGATGTTCATCCGCACCGATTTGGTGACGAAAGTGGACGTGTCGGCGTCAGACGGCAGCACAGAGCTGGCCTGTGGCACAAGCAAAACGTCATCAAAGGTAAGCGCCTCGCGAATCTCCATGAAAACCTCCTATCGGGTGGGTTGGGGAGTGTTCGTTTGACGGGTCCCATTTTCACTGATTGCAGTGATTGGCAAGGGCCAATCCCCCTTGCGGCCAAATTGCCACCGTGCAAGCTGCGGGCAAAACCGGGGGCTGGCATGCGCATTGCAATCGTCGAGAACACTGCAATCACCCATCACGGACAGATTGGCGTGGCGCTGCATGAGGCGGCGGCGCTGGTTGATCTGTACCGGCCATGGCTGGACGGGCGGTTGCCCGCGCATGGCAGCTTCGATGCGCTGGTGGCCTTTGGCGGTGAGCAGAACGCGCTGGCTGATGACACCCATCCCTATTTGGGCGATCTGGCCGCGCTGATGCATGATGTGGCGCTGTCTGGCGTTGCGGTCTTGGGGGTTTGCCTTGGCGCTCAGGTTTTGGCGCGCGGTGCCGGGGCGCAGAACCGCATCGGCACCGCGCCCGAGTTTGGCTGGTGCGAGGTGGCACTGACCGAGGCGGGCCTTGCCGATCCGGTGCTGTCGCATCTGCCTGCGCGCTTTCCAATCTTTCAATGGCATTCGGACACATTCACCCTGCCCCCCGGTGCCATACATCTGGCGGGCAACTTGGCAGCCCCGGTGCAAAGTTACCGCATCGGGCGGGCGGGCTATGCGACGCAGTTCCACTTTGAGGCCAGCCGCGCCGTGGTGGGCGATTGGGTGCGCCGGTTTCCCGAAGCGATTGCGCGGCAGCGGCCCGACTTTCTGGACGATCATGCGGTGCTGGCAAGCGGTGCGGGCGTGCGGGCCGATGCGCATGGTCTGGCCATCGCGCGGGCTTGGGTCGGGGTGATCTAAAGCGGATTTGAATCAATCTGAACCGGATTGACGGGAATCCAAGACAGGTGCGGCCGGTTGATGGTGCGACCGCGGTCAACCGGGCGAAGCCGATTGACCGTGGGCAGGCTTCAGGCCTCTGCCGCGTTGGTTTTGGCGGCAAGGCGACCTGCGGGCCAGAGTTTCAGCACCTGCCAACTGAGGGGCGGGATGATCAAGAATGCCGCCCCCAGCACCAGATTGCCCGCACTGCCCCAAGCCCCGCCCAAAGTCAGCAAAGCGCTGGCATAGGCCGTCATCGGAAAGCCAAACGCCCCCCAAAGCGGGGAAAAGCCCGCGCTGGTGATCCAACGGCTGGCGGCGATCAGTGCCAGCAAGATCACCGCCCCAAAGGCGGCGAAGGCTTGCGCCAGCGCTGGTTGGCCGACCATGATGGCAACGGTGGCAAACAGCGCCGCCGGGGCAAGGTGGATGGCCAACATCGGGCGCAAGGGTGCGGGCGGAATGCGCCGGATCAGCTGCGCCAGTGATATCCCCCAGATCAGCGCCGCCACCGGAAGCGTTGCCCACAGCAGACCCGTGGCAAGTCCGGTTTGGCCGATCTGCGCGGCAGGAACAGCCGCCACGATGAAGCCCACAAAGCTCAGATGCATGCCGGGGTTCACGCCCCGCGCCTCGGGCGGCAAGGCGATCAGCACCCGGATCAGCACCACCGTCAGCAGCGCATGCAACACCAACCCGGCCCAAAGCAGCGCCAGTGTCAGCCCCGGCGCATAGGGCAGCACCAGACTTGCCATCGCCATCACGGAAACCGTGGCCGACGCCATCCCACTGCGCCCCGGCAGCACCCGCAAATCCTCTGCCAGAACGCCCGGCCTGCGCGCGATCTTTGCGGCCAGTGCCAACCATGCAAAGGCCCAACCCGCCACCAGCGCGCCCACCAGCGCCTCAACCAGACCAGCGGCCAGATCAAAACCCGCCAAACCACGGCGCAGCGCCAAGGCCAGACCGATCAAGCCCAGCAGCACCGGAAACACCGCTGGCGGGGTCCGGGCAAACAGCTTTGGCTTGCGCGGTGGAAACTCGGGCGGCGGAAAGGCCTTGGGGCGGCGGCGGATGGGATCAACGGACATGGCGCACTCCTTGGTCGCCACTTGAACACTCCAGCGCCGCAGCGGCAAGCGGATGCAGCGCCGCAGGCACGTGCAGCCGCCGGGTGCGGCGGACTCGATGCCCGCCAAGGCCGGGTTGGTTCAAAGCAAGCCCTGCTGGTTCAGATCAGAAACGGGAACCAATCGGTTCGCAACACTTGCCCTGCCTGCATCTCGTGCCCCGGATAAGGCGGCGAGGTGCGCCCCGGCCGTTCCACATAGCGCGCGTCATCACCCAGCAGGCGCAATGAAAACGCTCGCCGGCGGCTGGCGGTTTCATTGCCGCGCGCACCGTGCAAGGTGCCGTAGTGGAACGCCACCGCGTCGCCCGGCTCCATCTGCCATTCGCGGATGTCCATGCCTTCGGCGTCTGGATCGGGCACCGGCATATAGGTTTCGGGATTCGGGTAAAACGCGGTTTCGGCCAGCCAACGCGTGGGCAAAACCTCTTTCGGCCAGCGGTGTGATCCGGCAACACAGCGTAGGGACGCATCCGTCACCGGGTCCAGCGGCGACCAGAACGACACGTTTTGCCGTCCTTGCACAAAGTAATACGGCCCGTCCTGATGCCATGGCGTGGGCTTCGAGGTGCCGGGTTCCTTCACCAGAACATGGTCGTGAAACATCTGTACACGGGCAGATCCCATCAGCTTTGCCGCCACTTGAGCCACGTCCGATTGTCGGATCGCCCGCTCAAATTCAGGAATACGGGTCCAGTTGCAATAGTCGTCAAAGAACCGCCCGCCCTCGCCCGGTTTCAGGTTTTCTGCACCGTAAGGCCCGGGGTCAGCCATGTTGCGCGCCACGCCTGCACGCAGATCATCGACCCAATCGGCCCAAAGCCCCTTGATCAGCACCACGCCGTCGCGCTGATAGGTTTGCACCATCTCGTCCGTGACCAACACCATTTCCGCCCCCGATTTCCCAAACTCATGTGCCACCAACAGCACCCAAGGGCCTATGGTCTGAGCTTTGATATTATGACAACCGCGCCGCTGCGCCAGTTGCTTTTGCAAAACCGCCCCATCGCCCGCCGTTTTCGCCCAAGACCATACCGGAATGCCTTGCGCAGCCCGCGCAAACCCCGCTTTCTGGTTGGGTTGGGTCTGTGCCCGCTGGTTCGTGTTGCAAAGGCTGACGATGACGATAAACGCCGCCCAGTCGCTTGTGCTTGCTGTGTTGGCGCAGCGCTATCCAGACGCTGCGCCAGAGCTGGAAACCTTGAACGCAGGCCGCCCCGGTCATCCGGCCCTTGTGTTGCGGGCCAAGCTGGGGGTCGATCATTACGTTGTCGCCAAACTGACCGAACCCAGCCTGCTTGCCCCTTACGCCACCCGTCTGATTGCGGTGCATCCCGACATGGCGCAGGGACGTTACCGTGTGCCAGAGCCCTTGTTTTACAACGCAGAACAGGGCCTTTTGTTGATGGAAGACACTTGGGGGCAGCAGGCAGATTTGCTGTTGCTTCAGGGCGTGGAGCCAGCGCGGCGGGTGCTGGACAGTGCCGGGGCCTGGATTGCACGGTTTCACGGGCTGACGGCTGCGCAAACCGGCTTCAACCCCGACCCGCATGTCAACTGGATTCGCAAGTCCATCGCCGCGCACAAGTCAGGTGCAAGGCAGATCACCGATTGCGACGGGTTGCGCGCCTTGCTGCCCGACCTCGATGCTTTGGCCGACAAAGCCCGAGGCGCATTGGTCCGCCGTGCCATCACCCACCGCGATTTTCATTTGCGCAACCTGTTGCTCCGCAAGCACGGCCGCACTTACGGCATTGATTTTGAAAACGCCGCCCGCGATGAATGCCTGCGTGATCTACTCTTTTTCCTGTGCGATTGCGCCAAGGTGCAAACGGCGGCGCCCAGTCAGGCCAGCCTGCGGGCGGATGCCACGGCCTTGCTGCGCGCCTATGGGCAACCGTTGGCCGACCCGGCTGTGCGACGGTTCTTTCAACTGGCCTTTGCGATGGCCACTTGGGCTGGCTTCGATGATCGCCTGCCGCCCGGCCCCAAACGCCGCCGCACGGTCGAGGTGATCCAGCTTTTGGCCAGCGCCGATGATCTTTTCAGTGACGCCTGACGACAGGACAGCCAAAGCGCTTTCATTTTTGCCAGCCAGCCCTTTTTTCAAACCGCTTTGAAGGTCGGTCCTTGCCCCATAAGCTTCTGGAATGGCTGATATCCCCAGATTTTCTGCACCATTTTTGTAACAAGCGTTTCAATCACTTTGACCGATGGCTTTGCCGCAGCTATGGTGTCGCCTGCATAAGCGTTTTGGTGCCCTGATCCGATGAACCTCAAAGAACTGGCCCTTAAACTTGGGTTGTCCCCCACAACCGTCAGCCGCGCGTTGAACGGCTACCCCGAGGTGAACCACGCCACGCGGGACCGGGTGATGGCGGCGGCAAAACGTCACAATTACCGCCCCAACACCCGCGCCATTCGTCTGGCCACGGGGCGCGCAATGGCGGTGGGGCATATCTTTCCTGTGGCCACCAAATACGAAATCATGAATCCGGTTTTTGCCGATTTCATCGCAGGCGCTGGTGAGGTTTACGCCCAAAACGGCTATGACATGCTGCTGTCGGTGGTGGCCGATGAGGCCGAGGAAAACACCTATCGCGATCTGAAATCGCGCGGGGCGGTGGATGGGGTGATCGTCCATGCCGTGCGCACATTTGACACCCGTATCCCGGCGCTGATTGACTTGGGCCTGCCCTTTGTCTGCCACGGTCGGGCGACGGGAGTCGAACTGCCCTATTCCTGGGTCGATGTGAACAACCGCCGCGCCTTTCTGCGCGCCACCGAATTTCTGCTGGATCTGGGCCATCAGCGCATCGGTTTGGTCAACGGGCTGGAGAATATGGATTTTGCGGTGCGCCGCCGCACGGGCTTTCTCGATGCAATGGCGGCGCGCGGTCTGGTGCAGGACCCTGCCCTGATGACATCGCGCGAAATGACCGAGCAATCGGGCTTTACCGCCGCCAGCCAGATGCTGGATCTGGCCCAGCCGCCGACGGCGTTTCTGGCCTCATCCATGCTGTCAGGCATGGGCGTGCGCCGGGCGATTGAAGGGCGCGGGTTGAAGATGGGGCGCGATGTGTCGGTGATCATTTTTGACGATGAGCTGTCGTACCTGCGCAACGGCGAGGATCTGCCAATTTTTACCGCCACCAGATCTTCGGTGCGTGATGCCGGAAGGATCGCGGCGCAGATGCTGCTGGACCTGATTGCCGACCCTGCTTCGGCCCCGCACAACCGCTTGCTGGAGGCCGATCTGATCCTTGGCCAGTCCACCGGCCCGGCCCCGCGTGCGGTTTGACATGCGCCTTGCCCTTTCGCCCCGATGCCGTCACACCCCGCGAAACCACCGCGCAACCCACCGCGCAACGGCCCGGCGTGGCCGACATCGACCATAAGGTGCAGCCATGACCCAACCTCTTGCAATCCTTGCTGATATCGGCGGCACCAACACCCGCGTGGCACTTTCTGATGGCAAAGTGGTGCGCGTGGACAGCATTCGGCGTTTTGCCAATGCCGATTATCCCAGCCTTGAGCCGGTGCTGAAACACTATCTGGCCGATGCCGGGGTGGCGTCGGTGGACGGCGTTTGCGTCGCCGCAGCGGGGCCGGTGCGCGATGGCATCGCGGTGATGACCAATCTGGACTGGACCATCGACGCCGCCCTTCTGGTGCGGGCGACCGGGGCGAAACAGACAGCGATCCTGAACGATCTGCAGGCGCAGGGCCATGCCTTGGGCCGCATTGCGCCGCAGCATTTGCGCCAGTTGATCGACGGGCCGCAACAGGCTGGGGCTGCGATGCTGGTGGTGGGCGTTGGCACCGGCATGAACGCGGCCCCTGTGCATGACACGCATTGGGGGCGTCTGGTGGCGGCGTCGGAATGCGGCCATATTTCAATGCCCGTGCGCACCGATCAAGATTACCGATTGGCGCGGTTCATCGAGGCCCACGGACCCTACGCCCATGGCTTTGCGGGGGTCGAGGACGTGCTGTCCGGGCGCGGGCTTGAGCGGGTGCATGCGTTTGTCACGGCCGAGGCTGGGGCGGCGCAGGATATGAAGGCCGCCGACATCATGTCCGCACTGACCGCAGGCGACGCTGTGGCGCGCGAAACGGCGCGGTTGTATGTGCATCTTTTGGGGGCAGAGCTGGGCAACCTTGCGCTGATCCACCTGCCCTTTGGCGGGATTTTCCTGATCGGTGGCGTGGCCCGCGCGATGACGCCGTTCATGGCCGAGATGGGGCTGGCAGAATCCTTCCGCGACAAAGGGCGATTTGGCGAGTTCATGGCAGGTTTCTCGGTGCAGGTGGTCGAGGATGACTTTGCCGCCTTGACGGGCTGTGCGGCCTATCTGTTTGCGGGTGGGCGGTAGGTTGCGGCATTGGCCGTGGGGGTTTCACACCCCCACACCCCCGTGGGATATTTGTGCCAAGATGAATGAAAATTTTAGATGAATTGTAAGGGTTCAGCGCGGCAGATTTTCCTTCAGGAAATGCAGCGCCACTTGCAAGCCGTCCGGCGCAATGCCGTGAGCGGTGCCTTTCATGACATGGCCATAGGTGTCAAAACCCGCAGCCAAAAGCGCATCGCCCGCCAGCGTCATTTCGGCGAAATCCACCACCGGGTCTGCGTCGCCATGCACCAGCAGCACCGGTGGCTTCACGCGTGTTTCAGCGACAAGTCGTTCCGGTGCGATCAACTTGCCCGAAATCGCCACCACCCCTGCCACAGCCTGCGCGCGACGCGGGGCGACATGCAGCGCCATCATCGCGCCTTGGGAAAAGCCCACCAGCGCCAGATTGGCTGGGGTCAGGCGTTCTGCGGTCAGTTTGGCGTCCAGAAATGCATTCAGATCCGCCACCGCGCGGGTCATCGCCATCGTGGCAGCGGCTTCGGTTGATCCATCAAAGCGCGGGATCGGGAACCATTGGCGGCCAAAGCCGTTGCTGGCGCAGGCATCCGGCGCATCCGGGGCATAAAACACCGTGTCACGCAGATGCGGGGACAGAGGGTCGGCCAGTCCCAGCAAATCCGCCCCATCGGCGCCGTAGCCGTGCAAGAACACCACCATCGAGCGGGTATCACCCGAGACAGGCGCTTTGCGGCCGAACTTCAGTGCTCTGCTGGTCATCGGATGCCCTCTCGCGATTTCGCAACGTGGTAATAGGCCCAAAGGATGCGCGCCGCAACCGCACGCCACGGGGCCCAATCGGCTGCCATGGTGCGCAGGGCTTTCTCATTGGGGCGTTCGGGCAGATCGAACAGCAGGCGCGCACCCTCTTGCAAGGCCAGATCGCCCGGCGCGAACACATCGGCACGGCCCAAGGCGAACATGGCGTAAATCTCGGCAGTCCAACTGCCGATACCGGGCACAGCGGTCAATGTGGTGATCACCTGCGCGTCGGGGGCGTGGCGCAGGGCGTCGAAATCAATCCCCGCTTGTGCCAAAGCCCGGCCATAGCGCGCCTTTTGCCGCGACAACCCCACCGCGCGCAGGGCGTCATCTGTTGCCTGCGCCATCGCGGTTTGATCGGTCAGCCCCGCCGCGACCAACCGCGCCCAGATCGCCTTGGCAGAGGCGACAGACACCTGTTGCCCGGTGATCGCATCCAGCAGCGCCGCGAACCCGTCGGCCTGACGGCGCAGCGGCAGCGGCCCGGTCAGCGTCAGGGCATGGGCAAAGCGTGGATGCGCGCCGGACAGCCAGGCCGCCCCTTCGGCCACACAATCCAGCGTTTCAATGATGCGACCAACCATGTTTCCCCTGCCCCGATCCCTCCACGACATCAAACCCCATTTGAGTGTCGAATCCGGCTTGCCCCTTGGCAACGTCAGTCCTACCCCTTGACAATGATGACAGATAGCACCGATCGCCTCGCCCGCCGCAATGTTCTGGTTCTTGTGGCCTCGCAAGCCATTCTTGGCGCGCAACTGCCGATGATCTTCACCATCGCTGGATTGGCGGGGCAAAGCCTTGCAGCCAACGCCTGCTGGGCGACGCTGCCAATATCGCTGATGGTGATCGGGTCGATGCTGACCGCGACGCCGCTGTCGGCGTTCATGTCGCGCTATGGGCGGCGGGCCGGATTTGTTCTGGGCACGTTCGGCGGGGCCTTGGGGGCGGCAATTGGGGCCTACGGGCTTTACACCTCATCGTTTCTGGCCTTCCTGATTGGAGCGCTGTTTTCCGGCGTCTATATGTCGGCGCAGGGGTTTTACCGCTTTGCCGCCGCGGATACCGCGTCGGATGCGTTCCGGCCCAAGGCGATTTCCTGGGTGATGGCGGGGGGGCTGTTGTCTGCCGTCGTCGGCCCGCAACTGGTCAAGCTGACAGCGGGGGCCTTTGTGATCCCGTTCCTTGGCACTTATCTTGCAGTGATCGCGCTGAACTTCCTCGGTGTGTTCCTGTTTGCCTGGCTGAATATTCCAAAACCGAAGCCCCCGACGGCGGGCGACGCGCAGGGCCGCAGCCGGATGGAATTGATCCGCACCCCGCGCATTGCCGTCGCGGTGATTGTGGCGACGGTGTCTTATGCGCTGATGAATCTGGTGATGACCTCGTCGCCCTTGGCGGTGGTCGGTTGCGGGTTCGAGACAAAGGACGCGGCCAATGTGGTGACGGCGCATGTTCTGGCGATGTATGCGCCGTCGTTCTTCACCGGGCATGTCATCGCGCGGTTCGGGGTGGAAAAGGTGATGGCCACCGGACTGGTGATTTTGGCCGGGGCTGGTGCCGTTGCGATGTCGGGGTTCGAGTTGACGAATTTCTTTGGCGCGCTGATCCTGCTGGGGGTGGGTTGGAATTTTGGCTTCATTGGCGCGACGACCATGCTGACCTCGGCCCATGCGCCGTCTGAGCGCGGGCGGATGCAGGGGATGAACGATTTCATCGTCTTTGGCGGCGTGACTTTGGCCAGCTTTTCCTCGGGCGGTTTGATGAACTGCTCAGGCGGTACGGTGCACGCGGGCTGGCAAGCGGTGAACATGGCGATGCTGCCGTTTCTGGTGCTGGCCGGAGGGGCGCTGATCTGGCTGGCGCTGCGGCCAAAAGAGATGCGGTAGAAGCTGTGCTATCGAGCAGCGGGCGAAAAAGACAGCATCACCAGCGACCCGAAACCGCCTGCCACACCAACCGTCCGCGCCGGGTGAATTCTGACAGCTCCAGCGCGCCCGCAGCGACCACGCGCGGATCGGTGACCACCTGTTGCAGCAAAGCTTCGGTCTGCCAGCCCGCCAGCAGTGCTGGGGCAGCCGCCCCCACCAACCGCCGCCCTGCCCGCGCCTGCGCGATCCGCGCTAGACCGTCGCGGGCTAGTTCCCGCACCGCCTCAGCCCGCCCATCGACCAAAGGCAGCCGCCCCCGCGACTCAAGCTCCGGCACCGCGCGCAGATAATTGGCCAGACCGCTGGCCCAGCCAAAGGCGCGCGCGGGGGCCTCGGCGGCATCGCCTGCCCCGCAGGCCTTGGCCGCCAGCCACATCAGCCCCCCCGCCGTATCGTCGAGATAGGCGTCAAACGCCGCCCGGTCGGCGAAGGCGTCCTTGTAGATGTCCCAACGCCGCGCCTCGGCCATACGGTCCAGCACATCGACAGGTAAACCGGCCCGCAGGATCAAATCATGCAGCGGCCCCGCCACCTCATGCGCGCGGGCGCGGGGTTCGGCCACCACGTCGCGCCACCATTGTAGCCGCATCTCGGCGATCATCGGTTCCTTGGTCACCCACGGCGCCTTGGCCAGCTCCAGATTGTAGGCATACAAAGGCCACAGCCGCGCCCGCAGTGCCACAGGGGTGGCCATCACCGCCGCGAACCGATCCGCATCACCGCGTTCTACCAAAGCGGCGCAGGCCTCAATGCTCACGCGGGCACCCCGACGTCGCGGATCAGTTTCCAGTTGATCGCATCCAGCAGAGCCTCAAACGACGCGTCCACGATGTTGGCCGAAACCCCTACAGTGGACCAGCGCCGCCCTTGACTGTCTTCCGAGTCGATGATCACCCGAGTCACCGCCTCGGTGCCGCCTTGGGTGATCCGCACCTTGAAATCCACCAGATGCAGATCGTCAATCACCGATTGATATGGCCCAAGATCCTTGGACAGCGCCGTGGACAACGCATTCACCGGGCCGCGATCGGTGCCGGTTTCATCCATGCTTTCCGATACCGACAGCATCTTTTGCTCGCCGATTTTCACCACCACAACGGCCTCGGACAGGCTGACCATCTGGTTATACTTGTTCTTGCGGCGTTCCACCGTCACGCGGTAACGCTTGACCTCAAAAAATGTCGGCAAAAGCCCCAGTTCCTGCCGCGCCACCAGTTCAAACGACGCCTGCGCGCCGTCATAGGCATAGCCCTGATCCTCGCGCTCTTTGACGATTTCCAGGATGCGGCCCAACCTTGGATCACCCGCAGCCACCGCGATGCCAGCCGCGTTCAGCCGGGCGCGCAGGTTGGATTGCCCGGCCTGATTGGACATCGGAATGACGCGTTCGTTGCCAACCCGGTCGGGGGGGATATGTTCGTAGGTGGTGGGGTCTTTCAGAATGGCGCTGGCGTGCAACCCGGCTTTATGCGCAAAGGCCGATGCCCCGACATAGGGCGCAGACCGTTGCGGAACCCGGTTGAGAATGTCATCTAACATACGGGAAAGACGTAGCAATCCAGACAAAGCCTCGGTCGATATGCCGGTTTGCAACTGGCTGGAAAAGGGTTCCTTCAACAGCAAAGTCGGGATCAGGGTGATCAGATTGGCATTGCCACAGCGTTCACCCAACCCGTTCAATGTGCCCTGAATCTGCCGCGCCCCGGCTTCCACCGAAG
Organism: Pseudorhodobacter antarcticus; assembly: GCA_945860375.1. Next base: position 19,459 of record CAMAQR010000025.1, on the reverse strand, counting down.
CCAGAGAGTTGGCAACGGCGTTGCCAGTGTCATCATGGCAATGGATGCCCAAACGGTTGCCCGGAATGCCCGCCGCGATGACTTCGCGCGTCACACGACCGACCTCGGAGGGCAAGGTGCCGCCGTTGGTGTCGCACAAAACCACCCAGCGCGCACCCGCATCCAATGCCACCCGCAGACAGGACAGAGCATAGGCCGGATCGGCGCGGTAGCCGTCAAAGAAATGCTCGGCGTCAAACAAAGCCTCCCGTCCCTTGGCGACCACATGCGCGAAAGAGGCCGCGATGGCGTCGCGGTTTTCGTCAAGACTGACGCCAAGCGCTGTGGTGACGTGGAACGGATGCGTCTTGCCGACCAGACACACCGCCGGGGTTGCGGCATCCAGCACGGCGGCCAGAACGTCGTCGTTCTCGGCACTGCGCCCCACCCGTTTGGTCATGCCAAAGGCCGTCATGGTGGCGCGGGTTTGTGGCGTGTTGGCAAAAAATTCCGAGTCCGTCGGGTTCGCGCCCGGCCAGCCACCCTCGATGTAATCGACGCCCAAGGCATCCAGCGCACTGGCGATCTGGCGTTTTTCGGCGGCGGAAAACTGCACGCCTTGGGTCTGCTGCCCATCGCGCAGGGTGGTGTCGAAGAGATAGAGGCGGTCTTTCATCCCACCACTCCCCAAGCGCAACAAAGGGCTGCGCAGGACACGCTGGGGTGAAAGCGGCACTGCCGCGCCCGCCCCGAGGGGGCGTGTCGTACGCGGCCCGGAGGCTTTGGCCTTCGGGCGGTGGTGAGGGCACTGCGGGTCATTTGAGGGATTCCAGTTTGGAGGGGTCGAAGCTGTCCGTTTTAGTCGCTTCCGGACCCGCAATACTAACCGACAGTTTAATTCCGCAAGCCTCAATTCGCTGTTTCAAAGCGTCTGCTTCAGCGTAATTCCTGTCGTTTCTAAGGGCCTGCCAATCCCCCATAAGTTTCCAAAGCCCTCCGTATTGCGGAAGATTATTGAAACTCGCCATGTTCATGGTTTCCCGGAACCACTCCACCTTTTCCGCCTCAGGAAAACCTAGCAAAAGCATCGATGCTTTTAGGCCCGCCCAATCGTCCCGGTTCGCTAGGCCGTGCATCTCTGCAAGCGCTCCTGCAGTGTTAACATCATTGGATAGAAGGGCCAAAACATCACTAGGAACGTGGTCGGCCGCCGAAACTCCATCTGTCCCCCGATACCATGCTTTCAAAGTGTGGCGCACTTCCTGCGCTTTTGCATCCGTCCAATCCATCGGCTTGGAATAATGCGTGCTCAGATACACAAATCTAATCACCTCCCCCGGCACGCCTTGCTCCAGCAGATCCCGCACGGTGAAGAAATTGCCCAGGCTCTTGGACATCTTCTTGCCCTCAACCTGCAACATTTCATTGTGCATCCAAACATTGGCGAAGTGGCCTTGTGGATGGGCGCAGGCGGATTGGGCGATTTCGTTTTCGTGATGCGGAAATTGCAGGTCCAGCCCGCCGCCGTGAATGTCGAAGGATTTCTGATCTTCCGGCAGGTCTTTCATCAGCAATTCATCCGCCATCGCAGAGCATTCGATATGCCAGCCCGGGCGGCCCCGGCCCCAAGGCGAACTCCATCCCGGTTCATCCCCCGAGGACGGCTTCCACAGCACGAAATCCATCGGGTCGCGCTTGTTGTTGGCCACTTCCACGCGCGCGCCGGCGATCATGTCATCGACAGAGCGGCCAGACAGTTTGCCATAGTCTTTGTACGAACGTACGGAAAATAGGACGTGGCGCGGATCGGTGGCCGCATCATAGACCGCAGGCGCGTCGGCGCGGTCCTCGACATAGGCGTGACCCTTGGCGATCAGATCGGCAATCATCGCCACCATCGGCCCGATATATTCGGTTGCGCGCGGCTCATGGTTGGGCCGCAGCGCGCCCAAGGCGTCCATGTCATCATGGTACCACTGAATGGTTTCCTCAGTCCGCTGATGGATCAGATCCTCCAGCGTGCCTGCTGCCCCGGCTTGTTGCCGGGCCAAGGCGGTGGCGTTGATCTTGTCATCCACATCGGTGAAGTTGCGCACATAGGTCACTTGCTCTGCGCCATAGACATGGCGCAGCAACCGGTAAAGCACGTCAAACACCACCACCGGGCGGCCATTGCCCAGATGCGCGCGGTCGTAAACCGTGGGGCCACAGACATACATCCGCACATTGGTCGGATCAATCGGAGTGAACTCTTCTTTGATCTTCGTTTTGGTGTTGTGCAGTCTGATCATCGCAACCCTCATTCCCACCTTCGCAGCTTCCGGCGCGGGTCTATCAGCTTGATCCTGTTTCAGGAATGAGATGATGGGCCCGCCTGACAAATGTCAGCAGGTAATGCAGCAGCAAAAGACGCCCATATGTTCCATAGCCGCCTTATAGCGAGCCAATCTTGCGCCGCCAAGCCCTCGCCATGCAAGGCTGGACGCCCCGCCTGCGCCCGCGTAACCTGCGCGCGAAACAGGAGCCAGCCATGAACCACGATGACTTGCGGCATTGGTCCAAACGCGCCGCCGATTGGGCGCATGACTATCATGCGGGTCTGCGCGTCCAATCGGTGCGCGCCAACACCGCGCCCGGTGATATTGCGGCGCTGCTGCCCCCCGGCCCGCCAGAGGCGCCCGAGTCCGTCGAAACCATCTTTGCCGATTTTGAGCGTATTGTTCCGCCGGGAATGACGCATTGGCAACACCCGCGCTTCTTTGCCTATTTCCCGGCCAATGCCTCGCCTGCCTCGATGCTGGCCGAACAACTGGCCAATGCGATGGCCGCGCAAGGGATGCTGTGGCAGACCTCACCAGCGGCGACCGAAATCGAACAGGTGATGGTGGATTGGCTGCGCCAAGGGCTGGGCCTGCCCGAAGGTTTTACGGGAACCATCCATGACAGCGCCACCACTGCCACTTTGTCGGCGGTGTTGACCATGCGCGAACAAGCGCTGGATTTTTCAGGCAATACAATGGGACTGACGGGCAAACCCTGCTTGCGCATCTATGCCAGCGCGCAGACGCACAGCTCGGTGGACAAGGCGGTGCGGATTGCGGGAATCGGGCAGAACAATCTGGTCAAGGTGCCCACCGATGCCAGCCTGTCGATGGACCCATCCGCGCTGGCCGCACTGATTGATGCCGACCTTGCGGCGGGTCTGCGCCCGGTGGGGGTGGTCTTGTGCGTCGGCGGCACCTCTGTCGGGGCGTTCGATCGCATCGGCGACTGCATCGCGGTCGCCAAGGCGCGCGGCTTGCCCGTGCATGTCGATGCCGCCTGGGCCGGGTCTGCGATGATCTGCCCCGAGTTTCGCACCCTGTGGGCGGGGATTGAGGGCGCGGATTCCATCGTTTTCAACCCGCATAAATGGCTGGGCGCGCAGTTTGATTGCGCGGTGCAATTCCTGCGCGATCCCACACCGCAGGTGAAAACCCTTGGCTTGCGCCCGACTTATCTGGAAACGGGGGGCCGCGAAGAAATCGTCAATTTCAATGAATGGACGGTGCCTCTTGGCCGCCGTTTTCGCGCGTTGAAGCTGTGGTTCACGCTGCGCGCCTATGGGCTGCAAGGATTGCGCACCCGCATCCGCAACCATGTTTTGTGGGCGACCGAGGTCTGTGAGGCCCTGCGTGCCCAGAACGGCGTCACCATCACCAGCGAACCGGCGCTGTCGCTGTTCACCTTTGCTCTGGCGACGGATGCACTGACCGAGACGTTGCTGACCCGGATCAACGACGATGGCCGGATCTATCTGACCCAGACCCGGCATCAGGGCGCCTATGTGATTCGCGTGCAGGTGGGGCAGTTTGACTGCACCCGCGACGATGTCATGATGATAGCGCAAGTGGTCTCAGAGCTGATCGGATAGGGAATGTTGCGCATCATTCTGTTCTTGCTGGCGTTTCCGGTTCTGGCACTGGCACAGGATTTGCCTGCCCCGCTGACGGATACGGTGTCGGATTACGCCGATCTGCTGACAGCGGAACAAGAATTGGCACTGACCAACCAGTTGCAAGCGGCCCGAGCCGAAACGGGCGTGCATATTGTGGTCGCGACAATGGGGCGGATTGCCGACTATGGCGGATCGGGCCAATCCATTGGCTCTTATGGCAAAAAGCTGTTCAACCATTGGGGCATCGGGGATGCCACCCGCAACGACGGCATCCTGATATTGATCGCCAAAGAGGATCGCGAGACACGCATTGCTTTGGGCGCGGGCTATGACCCGGTGTATGACGGGCTGGCGCAGCGGGTGATTGACCGCGATATGCTGCCCGCGTTTCGCCGGGATGATTATGCAGGCAGCATTGCGCTGGCGGTTGAAGCGGTGATCTCGGGTTTGGCCAAGCCCTTTGCGGCAAAGGCACCCCCGCCGGCGGTTGAACCAGAAAGCGATCCGGCCGGCTTTGCGGTGTTTGCCGTGGCTTTTGTCGGCGTCGCGCTGCTGCTGCTGCGCCACAAGATCGGCGACGGCCTGACCCGGTTTCGCGCCTGCCCGCAATGCGGCGCGCGCGGGCTGCGCCGGCATCGCGACACGGTGACGGCTGCGACCAAGACGCTGGCAGGGTCCGGGCTGCAAGTCACGCGCTGCACCCAATGCAGCTTTGAGCGGCGTGACCCCTTTGCGATCCCTGTGCGCGGGTCCGGCGGCTCTGGCAATTCCGGCTTTGGCGGCGGACGGTCTTCGGGTGGTGGCGCTTCGGGCAAGTGGTAGGCCATTCCGCACCTTGCGCGGTGGGCAAAGCTGCGCAACACTTGGCCATTGCAATGAAAGGTTTCCGATGCGCCGCATTTTGTTGCTGACGGCATTGCTCGCCAGCCCCGCCACCGCAGAAAACGTCCTGCAAAGCCATTTTGGCAACGCCCGCCTGAGCGGATGTTTCGCGCGCAACTACACCAAGGCCCATTTGGCCGAACATCCCGATCAGCTGGTCACGTCAATCACCGTCACCACATCCGCGCGCAGCGACAGAGGCCAGATCAAAATGTTGGACGTCTTTGTGATGATGCGCGGCGATCCCTATTATTATCATGCTTTTGCCGAGTGCAAAGCCAAGGGTGATGGCTTGAATTGCTTGTTGGAGGGCGATGCCGGGGGCTTTACCCTCACCGGCGCAAAAAAGGGCGCGCTTTTGCTGACAGTGGGTCGTCTTGGCATGTGGTTTGAGGGCGACCGGTTTGTCGAGATTTCGGGCACGCGCGGCGATGACCGCGCGTTCCTGATCCCCAATGTCGACAGCGATATCTGTAACTAGGACCGCTCGTCCAGACCCAGCCATTCCTCTTCGGCGGCTGCAAGGGTGGCTTGGCGGTCTGCAATGGCTTCGGTTGCCTTGCGGAACTTGACGGGTTCACGCGTGAACATTTCGGCGTCTGACAGGAAGTCGGACAGCTTGTTGATCTCGGCTTCCAGCCGTTCCATGATGCCCGGCAGCACCTCTAGGCGCTTTCGTTCAGCGAAATTAAGACCTTCGGCGGCTTTCTTCACGTCAGCCCGCAGGTTCACATGTGAAGACCCGGTTTTCGTGGGCATTTCCAACGCCAGCGCCCCGCGCTGTGCCGCGTAATCCGACCAGCCGCCCGGATAGGCGGTGGCATTGCCGTTGCCTTCCAGCGCCACCGTCGCCGTCGCGATGCGGTCAATGAAATCGCGGTCGTGGCTGACCAAAAGAACCGTTCCGTCGTAGTCGCCCAGAATATCCTGCAACAGGTCCAGCGTTTCCACGTCGAGATCGTTGGTCGGCTCGTCCATGATCAACAGGTTCGACGGCTGCGCCATCAGACGGGCCAGCAAAAGCCGAGCCTTTTCACCCCCCGACAGCGATTTCACCGGGGCGCGGGCCTGCGATTCGTCGAAGAGGAAATCTTTCAGATAGGCGATCACATGTTTCGGGTTGCCCCGCACCATGACCTGATCGGACGCGCCGGAAACCGCCATCATCGGATCGTTGGTCAGGCTGTCCCACAGCGTCGCCTCGGGGTCCAGACGGGCGCGGGCCTGATCGAAAACCGCGACTTCAAGGTTGGTCCCCAAAGTCACCGTACCCGAATCGGGGGCCAGTTCCCCGATCAACATCTTGAGCAAAGTGGTTTTGCCAACGCCATTCGGGCCGACAAAGGCCACACGGTCGCCGCGCTGTACCCGCAAATCGAAGTCGCGCACGATCTGCTTGTCGCCAAAGATCTTGGTCAGGTTCTTGGCCTCAATCACCCGTTTGCCTGACACAACTCCGGTTTCCAGTTCCATCGCGGCAGTGCCCTGGCGGCGGATTTGCGACCCGCGTTCATCGCGCAGCGCGGCCAGTGCGCGCACCCGGCCTTGATTGCGTTTGCGCCGGGCAGAGATGCCTTCGACCGCCCATTTCGCCTCGGCCTTGATCTTGCGGTCCAGCTTGTGGCGGGCGTCGTCTTCTTCGGCCCAAATGGTTTCGCGCCATTCCTCAAAGCCGTCAAAGCCCGCTTCGCGGCGGCGGATCTGGCCGCGGTCCAGCCACAACGTCGCGCGGGTTAGCGCGCGCAGAAAGGCGCGATCGTGGGAAATCAACACAAAGGCGGTGCGGGTGCCTTTCAGCTCTTCTTCAAGCCATTCAATGGCTTGGATGTCGAGATGGTTGGTCGGCTCATCTAGAAGCATCAAGGCGGGCTCTTCGGCCAACAGCTTGGCCAAGGCCGCACGGCGACGTTCCCCACCAGAGGCCGTGGCGACGGGCGTTTCGGGATTGAACTTCAACCCTTCGGCCACCATCGGCACCTTGTATTCCTCGCCGTCCGGCAGACAGCTTGCGGCATAGTCGCCCAAGGTTTCAAACCCCGACAGATCCGGGTCTTGTTCCATATAGCCCACCGAAACCCCGGCGGGCACCACGCGGATGCCTTTGTCAGGTTCGACCAGCCCGGCCATCACCTTCATCAAGGTGGACTTGCCAGACCCGTTGCGACCCACAAGGGCCACCCGGTCGCCCGCCTGAACCACAAGGTCCAGACCGTCAAAGAGGGGATTGCCGCCGAAAGTCAGCGAGATGCCGGATAGTTGAAGGAGGGGTGCGCGTGCCATGGGGCGGAATTATGTGCAGCGGCGCAGAAGGTCAACGCCTAGTCGCAAAGTTACTGCGCAATCAGGCGCAGTGCCCGCGCCCGCGCCGCGGGGATGCGGTCGATTTCAACGTCAGTGAAGACGTGCAGCGTGTCAAGATCGCTGTCGATCACCGCATGATCGCTGACCCAGCCCCCCATCGCAAGATAGGTGCGCAACAAAGGTGGCATGGCCTGTATGCCCGCGCGCAGATCGGAAGCCTCGGTCAGGGTGCTGGCATAGGGATAGGCCCCTGGCAGGGCCAAGGGCCGCCAACGCTCTGGCACCAGATGCCCGTCGCGCAACAGGGCCAGCGCCGCGCTGTGTGCGGCAGGATTGGCACCGTCAAACGAAGAACAGCCAAACAGCAGCTTTGCGTCCAGATCATCCACCACCCGCGCCATCGCCCCCCAAGCCAGCCGCAGGATGTCGGGGTCGTGGTGATCTGGATGCAGACAGAATCGCCCCAGTTCCAGCATCGCCCCCGGATAGGCCGCAAGCCGCGTCAGATCATAGAACTGCGCCGCATAGCTTTGGGACAGGTCTGCGCCACTGGCGATGGGCAGCAAACGATAGCAGCAGACCAATTGGCCCATGCTTTCGACCAGAACATGCTGGCACAGGGCGTCGAAGCGATCGCCATCACCACCCGGCACAGCGCGGCTGGTGCGAAACACCTGCGTCCGTAAGGCCAAGGCGCGGGTCAGGTCATCTTCGGTTTGTGCCAGTCGGGCAACAAAGCGACCCTTTTCAATCCGCATCAGCGCTTTTTTGCCAACGTCTGCCAGTGTCATGATCAGTCAGGTCACGCCCGGGTCGGATCAGAGATTCAACAACTGATCGGCACGCAGACGGCCAAGGCTGCCGAACAGTTGCCGTAGAATGCTCATGCCCTTGATATTGCTGTCTGTAACGCGGCGCGACAAGGCGACAACGCGGCCTTGTTCCAGCCCGAACCGTTCGACATTTTCGACCATTCCGGCCTCGGTGAAGGTGATCGCCACGATCTGGCGTTCTTCTTCGCGGGGCGGCAGCGCGCCGGCATGTTTCCAGCGACTTTGCACATAGTACCAGCCCACATCGTTCAAAAGCCCTGACGTAGATGGCCGCCCAACCGTGGCTGCCACCGTGTCGCGGGTGTCAACGCCCACTTCGATCAGCGCAAGTTCCGTGTCGGCGGGCACATAGCCGTGGTTGCGGTAGACCGCAGAACAGCCCGCCGCCAGCAGCAGTACCAGCCCAAACATCGTGATCCGCAAGCGGGCAGCAGCCCCGTTCAGACGTGATATGTCCACCAACTGCGCCATCCCTGCCATTGCCTTGCGGCCAACACCCCCGACACGGCGCAGCTTACCCTTGCACTGGACCTGTGAGGTCAGTATCGGATTGGACTGCGCGCGATGGTCGGCGGCTCTTGCCTTTGGCTTACGACAGGTCGCGTCGCTGTTCAAGAATGGAACGCGGTTACGCTGGTTTCAGACCAGATTTCCGCACCAAGCGTGAAGGAAAGCCAATGTCAGACCCGATTGCCGCCCCAACAGACCTGCCCAGCCAGCCCTATCGGTCGGCCCTGGTGTCGGGGCGCAAGACCTTGCGCTTTACGTTCGCCCCCGATGACGTGGCCCGCGCACAGATGGCACAGGCTTTGGGCTTGCTCGAACTGTCCGAGTTTTCCTTCAAGGGTGAGATGTCGCCGATGGGTCGCGCTGATGTGGTGCTGCGGGCGGAATTGGTGGGTCTGGTGGTGCAGCCTTGCTCGATCACGCTGGCCCCGGTGCGCAGCCGGGTGAAAGACAGCGTCGAACGCCATTACCGCGCCGAATACATCGAGGCCAAGGGCGATGAGGTCGAGATCCCCGAGGAGGATGCCGATCCCTTGCCCGAAATCATCGACGTGGCCGCCGTGGCGCTGGAGGCGCTGGTGCTGGCCCTGCCCTTGTATCCGCGAGCGAAGGGGGCAGAGTTTGGCGAGGCCGTGTTTGCAGCCCCCGGCGTGGCCCCGTTGAAATCCGATGATCTGAAGCCCTTCGCCGGGCTTGCGGGCCTTGCGGCGCAGATGAAAAAGCCGGACGCAGATGCGGAATGACCCGCCAATCCGTGCTGTGCAGAATGGGGCTTGCGCCGGGCGGAAATCCGGCTATGTTCCGCGCCTCAATCAGGGCTTTATCCGGGCTTGTGACTAATCGGGTAAAGTGGCTGAAATCAAAGCATAATCAGGGGCATGTCCCCCACTACTCGAGGTCGTGACATGGCTGTCCCGCAGAACCGCACCACCAGTTCCAAGCGCAACATGCGCCGCTCGCATGACGCATTGGTCGCTGGAAACCCGCAAGATTGCACCAACTGCGGCGAGCTGAAGCGCCCGCACCATGTGTGCCCTTCTTGTGGCCACTATGACGCCCGCGAAGTCGTGGCGACCAAAGCCGTCGAAGTCGACGAGGACGCGGCGTAAGCCGCTCCTTCGCGCGCTTGCCCCATGGGAACCGGACCTGATACTTCGGCCAACCTTGGTGCAAGCCGCATCGTGATTTCCGTTGATGCGATGGGCGGAGACGCCGGGCCTGCGGTGGTTGTCGCAGGTCTTGTGCTTTCTGCCGCCGCCATTCCGGATGCGGATTTCATCTTGCACGGGGATCAGGTCGCTTTGGCGCCGCTTTTGGCACGTCATGACGCGATCAAAACCCGGGTGACGCTGCGCCACGCCCCGCGTGTGGTGCTGATGAGCGACAAGCCCTCTCAGGTGATGCGCCACGGCGATGGCACCTCGATGTGGTCTTGCATTGATTCGGTGAAAAACGGCGAAGCGCGGGTTGCCGTGTCTTGCGGCAACACTGGCGCGCTGATGGCGGTGTCGATGATCCGTCTTCGCAAGCTGCCCGGCGTCAACCGTCCCGCCATTGCCTGCCTTTGGCCGTCGCGCAATCCGGGTGGCTTCAATGTCATGTTGGACGTCGGCGCAGACATCAAGGCCGAGGCGGCGGATTTGCTGCAATACGCCGCCATGGGCGCATCCTATGCCCGTAACGGCATGAACATCGCCCGCCCGCGCGTCGGCCTGCTGAACGTCGGCACTGAAGAACACAAGGGCCGCGCCGAGTTGAAAGAGGCGCATGATCATATGGCCGCCGCCGCCGACGTGGGTGGTTACGACTTTGTCGGTTTCGTTGAGGGCGGAGATATTCCGTCCGATCGTGTCGATGTGATCGTGACCGATGGTTTTACCGGCAACATCGCGCTGAAAACCGGTGAGGGTACGGCAAAACTGATTTCCGACTTCATGAAAGAGGCGTTCCGCGCCGGGTTTTGGTCGAAGATCGCGGCATTGCTGGCGATGAACTCGCTCAAACGCCTTCAAAAGCGCATTGATCCGCGCCGCGTCAACGGCGGGGTGTTTCTAGGGCTGAACGGCACCGTGATCAAATCGCACGGCTCGGCCGATGAAACCGGGGTCGCTGCGGCGATCAATCTGGCTTATCAGTTGTCAGACGCGGGCTTTCTGGAACGCATGGCGGCACGGGTTGCATCGGCGGGCCGGGCGGGGCAGGATGCCGCTTTGGATGTGGATAAGGCTGGGTCCGGGGAATGAATATACGCGCCGTGGTCAAGGGCGTCGGGCATTATCTGCCCGAGCGCGTCGTGCCGAATGCCGAACTTGAGGCGCTTGTGGAAACCTCGGATGAATGGATCAAGACCCGGTCTGGGATTGAACGCCGTCATTTTGCAGCGGTGGGTCAGACCACCTCTGATCTGGGCACCCGCGCCGCACTGGCCGCGCTGATGGATGCAGGGTTGGTGGCGGATGACATTGACGCGATCATCGTCGCCACCTCGACCGCCGATCTGACCTTTCCTTCGGCTGCCACGATGATTCAGGCCGGTCTGGGCATGACGCGGGGCTTTGCCTTTGATGTGCAGGCGGTATGTGCCGGTTTTGTGTTTGCGTTGACCACGGCCAACGCGCTGATCATCTCGGGTCAGGTCAACCGCGTGCTGGTGATTGGCGCAGAAACCTTCTCGCGGCTGATGGACTGGACCGATCGCGGCACCTGTGTGCTGTTTGGCGATGGGGCTGGGGCCTTGGTGCTGGAAGCAGCGGAAGGCACCGGGACCACCGAGGACCGTGGTATCCTGTCGACCGATCTGCACAGTGACGGGCGGTACAAGGACCTGCTTTACGTCGATGGCGGCTCGTCCACCGGCACCATTGGTCATCTGCGGATGGAAGGCAAAGAAGTCTTCCGCCACGCCGTTGAAAAGCTTGCGCAAACCGCGCACACGGCCTTGGACAAGGTGGGACTGACCGCCGATGATGTCGATTGGATCGTGCCGCATCAGGCCAATATCCGCATCATCGAGGCCACAGCCAAACGCATGCAGGTGTCGATGGATCGCGTGGTGGTGACGGTGCAAGATCATGGCAACACTTCGGCCGCATCGATTCCCCTCGCTTTGTCGGTGGGTAAGGCGCGCGGGCAGATCAAACCGGGCGATTTGCTGGTCACCGAGGCGATTGGCGGTGGTTTGGCTTGGGGTTCCGTGGTCATCCGCTGGTAAATTCGGCGATTATCCGGTTTTAACAACGCCTTCCAAGTCACTGTTATTGACTCGCAATTTATTCCTGCGCATCTTTGGGGAAAATAACCCGGGGGGGAATGATGAGCGAAAAAACTTTGACCCGTATGGACCTGAGTGAGGCCGTCTTTCGTGAGGTTGGTCTTAGCCGCAACGAATCTGCGACTTTGGTCGAGGCGGTCTTGCAGCACATGTCGGATGAGTTGGCGGCGGGTGAGACTGTAAAAATCTCGTCCTTCGGCACATTTTCGGTGCGCGACAAAACGGCCCGCGTTGGTCGCAATCCCAAAACTGGCGACGAGGTTCCAATCTCGCCCCGCCGGGTGCTGACCTTCCGGCCCTCGCATCTGATGAAAGACCGCGTGGCTGCCGGGAAAAAGCGTTAAGGAAAGGTCCGGCGGATGGACAAGTCGCCCGACGCCTTCCGCACCATCAGCGAAGTGGCCGAGTTTCTGGAGACCCCCGCGCATGTGCTGCGGTTTTGGGAAAGTCGCTTCCCGCAGATCCGCCCGGTCAAACGGGCGGGCGGGCGGCGCTATTACCGGCCGGCCGATGTGGCGCTGCTGACTGGCATCAAGCGGCTGTTGCATGACGAAGGTATGACCATTCGCGGTGTGCAAAAAATCCTGCGCGAGCATGGCGTGCGCCATGTGGCGGGCCTGTCTGGCGAAGCTTTGCCCGATGACATCGAGATGGATGCCGAAGCGGCGCTGGAGGCCGCGCTGGCCGCGAACTTCGGCCCGTTTGACAATGAACCCTTGGCCCCCGAACGCGCGATAAGCGCCACCATTGTGGCCTTGGAAACCGCACTAAGGCGGCCTGTCGCCAAAGCACCCGTGGTGGCCGATCTCTTTGAAAACGCCCCGGACCCTTGGCAGCCCGTTCACATGGAAATCCCATCGGATCCGGGTGATGCTCAGGCGGCGGCGTTTGATCCGGTGTCTGACCCGGTCCTCGCCCAAACACCGCTGACCCAAGGCAATCTGGCCGCGGCCTTGCGCGCCCTGCCCTCCGGTGCTTTTGCCTCGCATCCACAGGCCACAGTTCTGCACGCGCGCCTTGTAGCCTTGCAGCAGACGCTTTTGGCCCCACCGGTCTTTGGCCGCGCCTGACCCGCTGATGCGCTTTCAGGCTTGCCCCTGCCCCGAATATCAGTATGAAGACCCCGTGTCGGGCCATAGCGCAGCCTGGTTAGCGCGTCCGTCTGGGGGGCGGAAGGTCGAGAGTTCGAATCTCTCTGGCCCGACCAAAATCGAAACAGCCCGCCTGCCGATCGGCAGCGCGGGCTGTTCCGTTTCTAGACCAACAAGGAAACACAGATGACCCATCCCGGCGTTCTTCCCGCGCAAAGCCTGCGCCGTCTGATTGCCACGGGGGCCATTGCCGCCGATCCCGCAATTGACGCAGGCCAGATCCAACCCGCCAGCCTTGATCTGCGTTTGGGTGCGGTCGCCTATCGGGTCAGGGCGTCTTTCTTGGTGGGGAATGGCCGCAAAGTCATTGACCGCATTGCCGAATTTGAAATGCACCGGGTCGATCTGACCGCAGGTGCCGTGCTGGAAAAGGGCTGCGTCTATGTGATCCCGCTGATGGAGCGCCTGTCCCTGCCCCACGGCATCACCGCCGTCGCCAATGCCAAGTCCTCGACCGGGCGGCTGGATTTGCTGACCCGAACCATCACCGACGGCGGCACCGAATTTGACCGCATCCCCGAAGGATATGATGGCCCCCTCTATGCCGAAGTTTGCCCGAAGTCGTTCTCGGTGCTGGTCCGCGCGGGGCAGCGGTTGAACCAGATCCGGTTCCGGCAGGGTCAATCTGTGCTGACCGATGCCGAGTTGACGGCGCTGCATGGGGTCGATCCCTTGGTGTCCGGTGACGCCGTGATCTCCGAGGGGTTGGGCTTTTCCGTTGATCTGCGCCCCGCGTCGGGCGATTTGGTCGGCTACCGCGCCAAGCCACACACCGGCGTCATTGATCTGGACCGCATCGCGCATTACCCGGCGTCCGAGTTTTGGGAGGAAATTCACTCCAAATCCGGGCGCATCATTCTGGATCCCGGCGCATTTTACATTCTGGTCAGCCGCGAGGCAGTGACAATCCCGCCCGATTACGCCGCCGAAATGGCGCCGTTTCTGGCGATGGTCGGCGAATTCCGCGTGCATTACGCGGGGTTCTTTGATCCGGGCTTTGGCCATGTTACCGCCGGTGGTATCGGCTCGCGCGGGGTGCTGGAAGTGCGCTGCCACGAAGCGCCGTTTGTGCTGGAACATGGGCAGGTTGTGGGGCGGCTGGTCTATGAACGCATGGCCGAGCGTCCTGAAACCCTGTATGGCGCAGGGATTGCGTCGAATTATCAGGGCCAGGGTCTGAAACTGGCCAAGCAATTCTGCGCAGACTAGACCGCAACCCGCTTTGGCATTGATCCGGGGCCTCACGTCTACGCGCGAAGCCGCTGAACGAGTCCGGGGGGGCAAGGTGGGGGTGATTGCTCTGCGTTGCGCCTGTTACAGACCGCGGGTAACATTGCTGTGACCTTTCAAACCGCAGGACGCCATGCCCCCTTTGTCAGACATCACCATTCTGGACCTGACCCATGTCTTGGCCGGCCCCTTCGCAAGCCACACGCTTTCCGATCTGGGCGCGCGGGTCATCAAGGTTGAACGACCCGGAGCGGGCGATGACACCCGTGCCTTCCCCCCCTTTTTGCATGGCGAAAGCGCCTATTTTGCGGTGCTGAACGCGGGCAAGGCCTCAATCGCCCTCGACCTGAAAGACCCTAACGACCGCACGATCTTTGAGGCGCTGCTGGCGCGCGCCGATGTCTTGCTGGAAAACTACCGCCCCGGCGTGATGGAACGGCTGGGCTATGGCTTTGATGCTTTGCACAAGACCCACCCAAGCCTGATCTATGGCGCGGTGTCGGGGTTCGGTCACACCGGGCCCGACGCGGAAAAACCGGCTTATGACATGGTGGTGCAGGCACGCGGCGGCGTGATGAGCATCACGGGCGAAGAAGGCGGCCCCCCGGTGCGGGTGGGTGCCAGCGTGGGCGACGTCGTGGCGGGCATGTATCTGACGCAGGGCGTGCTGGCGGCACTTTTTGACCGCAGCAAAACCGGGCTTGGGGCCAAGATTGACGTGGCCATGCTGGACGCGCAACTGGCCATTCAGGAACATGCCATCGCGATCACCACGGCCACGGGCAAACCTCCGGGCCGCACCGGCGCGCGTCACCCCACCATCACACCGTTTTCGACCTATCGCGCCGCCGATGGCTTTTTTGTGATCGCTGCGGGCAATGATGCGATGTTTGTACGCTTGTGCAACACCCTTGCCCTGCCTCTTGCCGCCGATCCGCGCTTTGCCACCAATGCTGCGCGCTGCGAAAACCATGCGCTGCTGAAACGGCGGCTGGAGGCGGTGACTTTGGCCGAGACCGTCAACCATTGGATTGCGACGTTTGAGTCGGCAGGCCTGCCGACAGCCCGCGTTCAGGACATGGCGCAGGTTCTGCAAGACCCGCAATTGCTGGCCCGCCACATGGTTTTGCCGGTGGCGCCGAATGGCGATGGCCCGGCGTTCGTAGCGCCCGGCAATCCGATCAAGATGTCGACCCTGCCCGAAATCACCGCCCGCGCGCCCGCCCCACGTCTGGACGGCGACCGCGCGTCGATCCTGAATTGGCTGCGCGGCGCAGACGCCCCCTGATGTGCCGCGAACAGGCATCGAACCCGACGCCGCGCGGCTTAAAATCAACGCAAAGGCGATGGGGCGGAAATGACCAAAGCGATAAGGGTGGATGCAAACGAGGTGGCGGTCGCGGCGTGGGATGACCCGGCGCGCGGCAGTATCCGTTGGAAAACGCTGCTGTCGGGCGACGTGACCGCGACCGACACGTTGGTTTGCGGCGTGGCCGAGATGGCCGAGGGCGGCACCTTCGCTCTGCACTCCCATCCGCAACCCGAAGTGTATTTCGGGCTGGAAGGCGCTGTCGATGTGCAGATCGACGGCACCGCGCACCGCTTGTCGCCCGGCGTGGCCCTTTTCATTCCCGGCGGCGCGGTGCATGGCGTTCTGAACGCCGATCAGCCCGTGCGCTGGGTCTACACTTTCGCCGCCGATGCCTTCGCCGACATCACCTACACCTTCGCCTGACGTGAGGACCATATGACTGACATCCAAGACGCACTCGTGATCTTCACTCCCTCGGGCAAACGCGGCCGCTTTGCACATGGCACCCCGGTGCTGACGGCAGCGCGGCAGTTGGGAGTCGATCTGGATTCGGTCTGCGGCGGGCGTGGGATTTGTTCCAAATGCCAGATCAGCCCCGGTTATGGCGAATTTCCAAAGCATGGGGTGACGGTTGAAGCCGATGCGCTGACCGACTGGAATTCCGTCGAGGAACGCTACAAATCCAAACGCGGCATGCTGGATGGCCGCCGTTTGGGCTGTCAGGCCTGCGTGATGGGCGATGTGGTCATTGACGTGCCGCCGGAATCTCAGGTGCACAAACAGGTGATCCGCAAGTCGGCCAGCCAACGCGATATCATCATGGATCCAGCCACCCGCGCGCTTTATGTCGAAGTGGCCGAACCCGACATGCACGAACCGACAGGGGATTTTGAGCGTCTGGTGACCGCCCTACAACAGCAATGGGGCGTGGGCGAAGTGGCCGCCGAACTGCCGATCCTGCGCCGGTTGCAACCCGCGCTGCGCAAGGGCAAATGGACCGTCACCGTGGCGCTGCACAAAGGCAACCACGACGCCCGCCACCGCCTGCTGGATATCTGGCCGGGTTTTCATGAGGGCGGGCTTTACGGGCTGGCCATTGATCTGGGATCCACCACCATCGCCGCCCACCTGTGCGATCTGCGCGACGGGTCGGTTCTGGCATCGGCCGGCGTGATGAACCCGCAGATTCGGTTCGGTGAAGACCTGATGAGCCGGGTATCCTACGCCATGATGAACCCCGGCGGCGATGTGGAAATGACCGCAGCCGTGCGCACTGCGCTGAACGGGCTGGTGCAGTCGATCGCGACCGAGGCGAAAATTGATCCCGCGCAGATTTACGAGATCACCTTTGTCTGCAACCCGGTGATGCACCATTTGTTGCTGGGCATTGATCCGGTGGAACTGGGGCAAGCGCCGTTTGCTTTGGCGACATCCTCGTCGCTGGTGCTGGACGCGCATGATCTCGACATTCGTGCCGTGAATGTCGCCGCCCGCGTTTATATCCTGCCCTGCATTGCAGGTCATGTGGGCGCCGACTGCGCTGCGGTCGCGCTGTCAGAAGAACCCAACAAATCCAAGGATATGGTGTTGATTGTCGATGTCGGCACCAATGCCGAAATTCTGCTGGGCAACGAACACCGCGTGCTGGCGTGTTCCTCCCCCACCGGTCCCGCCTTTGAGGGTGCGCAGATCAGTTCGGGCCAGCGCGCCGCCCCCGGTGCGATTGAGCGGGTGGAAATCGACCCCGTCACCAAAGACCCCCGTTTCAAGGTCATCGGGTCTGATCTGTGGTCAACCGATCCCGGTTTCGCGACTGCCACCGCCGCCTCTGGCATCACCGGCATTTGCGGATCTGGCATCATCGAGGCCGTGGCCGAAATGCGCATGGCGGGGCTTGTCGATGCGGGTGGCCTGATCGGCAACCCCGATCAAACCGGCACTTGGCGCTGCACCCCCGAAGGCCGCACCCATTCCTATGTGCTGCACGATGGATCATTGGACGGCGGCCCGCGCATCTTGGTGACGCAAGGCGACATCCGCGCCATTCAGCTGGCCAAGGCCGCCCTTTACGCCGGGGCCAAGCTGCTGATGGACGAAATGGGCGTTGAAACCGTGGACCGGGTGACGCTGGCTGGGGCCTTTGGCGCGCATATCAGCCCAAAACACGCCATGGTGCTGGGAATGATCCCGGATGTGCCCCTGAACAAGGTGATCTCTGCCGGGAATGCAGCCGGCACCGGCGCGCGCATCGCGCTGTGCAATGTCGCGGCGCGCAACACGGTGGAGGCGATGGTCCACAACATCCACAAGGTCGAAACCGCCATCGAGCCGCGCTTTCAAGAGCATTTCGTCAATGCCAGCGCCATCCCGAACGCCGTCGATACCTTTCCCGAACTGTCCAAGGTGGTGACGTTGCCGGATGTGACCTTCAATACCAACGGTGCGGGTTCGGGTGGACGCAGACGGCGGGGTTGACCTGTCGTCCCACTCCTCTACGTTTACGGCATGACCGATGATCCGATTGCCGATTTGCTGCAGAAAATCGCCGCGCAGGACCGCGCGGCGTTTCGCAGCATCTATTCGCAGGCTTCCGCGAAACTTATGGGCGTGCTCTTGCGTGTCTTGGGCAATCGAGCCGAGGCGGAGGATGCGCTGCAAGAGGTTTTCACGCGGGTTTGGCTGCGGTCCGGGCGGTTTGATCCTCACAAGGGGCGTGGCATGACCTGGATGATCGCCATCGCCCGCAACCTTGCGATCGATCGCCTGCGCGCCCGCCCCGACCACGCCGCCGACCCCGATGCGTTGGCGGCAGTGCCCGACACCACGCCCCGCGCCGAGACGCAGTTGATCGCACGCGACGAAGCCAAGCGGATCATCGATTGCTTTGCCACGCTCGAACCCGACCGCGCCGATGCCCTGCGCGGGGCTTACCTATCGGGCCTGTCCTATCTGGATCTGGCCGCCCGCCACGCTGTTCCGCTGAACACCATGCGCACATGGCTGAGGCGCAGCCTGCAACGGCTGAAGGAGTGCATGGCGGCATGACCGACGCTCAGGATGATGATTTTGCAGCAGAATATGTGCTGGGCGTGCTCGATCTGTCCGAGCGGACGACGGCCTATTCGCGGCTGAAAACCGATCCCGGCTTCGCGGCACTGGTTGATGAATGGCAAAACCGCCTCTCCGGCCTGAACGACGATTACGCAGAGGCCCCTGCCCCCAACCTGCTGCCCCAGATTGAGGCACGGCTGTTTTCTGTACCCGCCAAGCCTGCGCGCAACTGGTTCGGCTGGCTGGCGGGTGTCGGGGCTGTGGCCGCCGTGCTGATCATCTTCGCCCTGCCCCAACCGCAGGCACCGGTGCTGGCAATCATCGAAGGCGATAGCCTGTCTTATGAGGCCCGCTTTGACGGGTCGGCACTGACTGTGCAGCGCGTCGCGGGCAGCCCTGCCGCCGCAGGACAAGTGCATGAGCTGTGGATCATCGCACCCGGTGCCGCCCCGGTGTCGCTCGGCCTTTTGGCCGACGCCGATCTGACCGTCACCACCGGCGCCCCCAAAGGTTGGACGCTGGCGATTACGCTTGAACCTGCGGGCGGCTCGCCAACCGGTGCCCCCACCGGGCCTATACTGGCCGCCGTTGAAATCGGCGTCTGATGAGAAAAGTCGTCCCGAAGCGGTGAGGCGAAGCTTCATCGCAATCTTCCCCCCAAACCGATCCGCAACTGCCGGTGAAGGCTGGACTGGCCCGCCTCAGTATCCGGAACTGTCTGATGACATCCTTCACTCTGGCCGTCGACATTCTCGGTTTGTCCACTGGTTTTGCTATGGCTGAAAACCCGATGGTCGGCGGCGCGGCGCCGTTTGAGGCCAAGACCATCGTCGAAAGCGCCGTGGACTTGGCCGATCATTATGCCGATGTCCGGATTATGCCGATGTAGGGCTATAAGTTGTTGTTTCTGGTGGGGCTCTCTGTGGTGGTGTCGGCATAATCAGAGGGCTTCGAGGAAGGCGAGGAGTTTGTCGGTTGGCCTGAATCGGCCGGGTTTTGTCGCGA
>CAMAQR010000024.1 GCA_945860375.1 Pseudorhodobacter antarcticus | reverse complement strand
TGGGTCAGCTTTGCCTCTGCGGTGGCGGGTCAGGTGCTGGATCTGGCCACCCCCAGCCTGAACACCTACAGCGCCAAGGGCGACAGTTTTATCGGCATCGAGGCCATCATGGGATCAAAGCTGCGCGACAATCTGTCGGGCGATGCTTTGGGCAACCATCTCAACGGGGGCGCGGGCAATGACACCCTCTTTGGGCGGGCCGGGGCCGACAGCCTGTTGGGTGGATTGGGCGATGACCGCATCTGGGGTGGTGACGGAGACGACACTTTGCAAGGCAACGCGGGCCGCGACTGGCTGACAGGCGGTGCCGGAGATGACCGGATTTTCGGCGGCGATGGCAATGACACGCTGACGGGGGGCTTGGGCGAAGATTGGCTGACAGGCGGTCTGGGCGCAGATCGCTTTGAGTTCAACCCGATAGCCGCCGGGCAAGATGTGATCACCGACTATTCGGCGCGACAAGGGGATTACCTGGCCTACACGGCCACGGGTGCCGCGAAGTCGCAGTTTCAAGTGAGATTCGCTGCGGTGGAAGGCGTCGGCACTGCCACCGCCGAGGCCATCGTGACCCACAAACCCAGTGGTCTGGTGCTGTGGATGATTGCCGACGGCGCCGCCATGACCCAGTTGAACCTACAGTTTGGCGGCACCACATTTGATCTCATCTAGGGTCAGAACCCAGTGAAGCCCGTACCGTGCCAGTTTTCATTGCTGCGTTCTTGGCACCAAGGACGTGTCAAATGAGGGATCTTTATTGGCTAGCGGACGCATGACTGGCGCGGCTGAAGCCGGTCTTTTCAGTGCAGCACGGAAAGAGGCAGGTCTGCGACGCTGTGCGTGGGTGCGGATTGCAGGGTTTGTCTGCTGGCGTCCGGGTCGGTGTGGGCTGGCGACCGTCCAGTTTGGGCGTCCAGTTTGGGCGTCCAGCTTCGGCCGCTTGATCTCTGCCATGCGTCAATTGCCAAGCTGCACTGAAAACCCCATGATCTTCTACACGCGCGCGCATGGCAGCCCGAATTGATCTGCCGCCGCGCGTTCGCTGATGCCGCCCCGACGTGGGAGGCGGACCTTTCGATTTCCACGCTTAAAATACCCCCTCCCTGTCGCCCGAAAAGGGCCAGATCGGCAAAGTTTTACCTTGCCCGCAGCAAGACGATCCCACCGCTTCCGTGGCGAAGTTTGCACTGCCGTTATCGCGAGCCGCGTGTTATGATCAAATATCGTCGGCGACATCATTGGGCGTCCTGCGGCTGAGAGATTGGGCTTCGGCTAACGCTCCCGCCTGTCCGCAAGGAGATCGCCGTGCAATCGTTTATGTTTTATGCCCGGACCGTCGGGGGCTGGATGTCACTGTCCGCTACGGCGGGGCTACGGTCAGGGTTGGCGATTTCCAATCCTCAGACGCGGGCGCGCCACGCAAAGCCCAGCGAATGAGCAAGACCCCGTTTCGCGCATTCTACGAGGCCAGCCCGGATGCTGTCGTGGTCGTTGACCAAACCGGCAGTATCAATTTCGCCAACAGTTGTGTCGAAGCCATGTTGGGCTACCGCCCCCACGAACTGCTTGGTCAGCCTCTGAGCGTTCTTTTGCCGGACCGTTACAGAGACGTTCATTCGGGCCATATGGACCGTTTCATGAACGACCCAAGTCCCCGCATGATGGGTGTTGGGTTGGAATTGGCAGCGCTTTGCAAAGACGGCAGTGAATTGCTGATCGAGATCAGCCTAAGTCCGTATCATGCCCCTGACGGATTGGTCGTGATCGCTGCGATGCGGGATATCACGGCCAAAGGTCTCAAGAACGACGGTTTGGAATCTGAGAATTCCGAACTGCGGGATTTGCTGGGACGGGCCAAAACCGACGTGGCGCGCCTCTTGGCGCAGGCTGGAATTGATGCCACAGAGAACGAAGCCGGCAAGCGATTACAGCGTCTCGTCTTGGACGAGGTGCACCATCGCATGAAAAACATGCTGGCAATAATCATGGCGATCACGTCGCAAAGCTTGCGGCTCTCGGACAGCTTGGAACAAGGCAGAGCGGCCATTGCAAGCCGCCTGACTGCGATGGGCAGGGCGCAAGATCTGTTGCTTCGGGCAAACGAGTCCAGCGCGCATTTGATGGACGTTGTTGGCGCCGCAATCGAACCCTTCGACGGTGGTGACATTCGGCAATTTGTCGTTCAGGACACGCTCATCGAAATCGGCCCGGGGGCGGTGCTGCCCCTCACCTTGTGTCTCAACGAGCTGTGCACGAATGCGGTCAAATACGGCGCGTTGTCCAACTCCACAGGGCGTATCGACATCACATCGAACGTCGATGAAGATATGCAGCTATTCACGCTGGGATGGATCGAAACGGGTGGCCCGGCGGTTCAAGAACCCAATCGGCACAGTTTTGGCACGCGCCTGCTCGGCGCCCTTGCCTCTCAACTTCACGGTGAAATTCTATTGAGATATGAGCCGGCAGGGGTCGTTTGCCAATTCAGCATCCCCCTCGCCCTCTTGCGCGCGCACCGCAGCACTTGAGAAAAGTTGCCCTGAACGGCGTTGTTGCAAAGTTTGTGCTTGTCGCGTGGAAAGGCGACGGCTGCGCGACCCTTTCGCAGCCTATGGCCACAAAAATCCCTGACTTGGTCGCCTGACGGGGCCAACCCGGAGGGCGCTCACCGGGAATTTCCACCAAATCCGCGACAGATCAAACGCCATTCCCTCAATCGAGGGGGCGGGTTGATGCGTCTTGGCGCTTCCAGAACTCTACAAACAGCACCGTCATCGTCGCAGCCAAAGGGCCAAGGATGAAGCCCGGTGCTCCAAACAGCAAAAGGCCGCCGATTATTGAAATGAACGCGGGAATGGTATGCAGACGCAGACGGTTGCCGACGAACATCGGCCGCAGGACATTGTCGATTCCGCCAACCACAATCCCGCCCCATGCCGCAAGAATGAGCGCGCGTGCCCAGCTTCCATCCAGAGCGAGCAAGATCGTCGCAGGTATCCAGACGATGAATGCCCCGAGGACCGGCACGATGGACAAAAGACCCATCACCAACCCCCAAAGAAGAGGTGTGGGAAGACCGAGCATCCAGAACATCAGGCCACCCAGGGTGCCCTGGACTGCAGCGACGGCAAGGGTGCCATACACCGTCGCATGGACCGTTTCTGCAAGCCGCCGCAGCAACTGTTCGGTTTCAGCTTGCGTCAGCGGCAGCCATGCCTTGATCATGGTCTTGGCCGCCAGCCTGTCGCGCAGGAAGTAGAACAGCAGGTAGAAGGTGATCACTGCCTCGACCGCCTGAAGCAACGACCCCTTGACGAAAATCGCCCCGAGATTGCTGAGCCAAGTCGCAGCGGCTGTTATCATCGCCGGTAAATCGAACTGACGGTCGATCCAGTGTCCCAGGGGCGCAAGGGTGGGACGGCTGTCGAGAAGGGCCTGAAGCTCGCCGCTCTCGACACGGGCCTGCAGCGACAGAATACCGGACGCGGCTTCCGTAATAAGGCGTTCGACCACAAATGCCGCAGGAGCGATCACGACAACAACAACAATGGCGGTCGAGAGCAAGGCGGCGAGGTTCGGGTGTTTGATCCTCTTTTCAACGCGCACATGGAGTGGTGAAAAGAGGATCGCCAGCGTCAGCGCCCAAGTGATTGCGCCCAGAAAAGGCCAAGCGATCAGAACGCAGACGAGGATACCGGCAACGCTGGCGACGGCCAGTGCCATGCGTTTGAAACGGCTGCTGCGGGGTGATCCGGCTTTTTGTTTCATCCGGTCAACGCACAACCATATCCAGAAAAAGCAACCCGATGCTCGAAATCAGGCCTGCATAGGGCACCCATCGCGGACAGACAAACACATGCGCAGGCGGCGTGGCCTCAAGGGACTTTATGCGGATCAAGGTGATGTTGATGATGGCAAAAACCACGAGCGTAAAACGGGCGGTGAGGTCTGCAAGCCCGGCCAATGGGACCGCCAGTGCCAAAGCCAGGATGACGACGACGCCGATCGCGGTGGCGAGGAGTGGCGTGCCGGTGCTGGGGTTGAGACGCGTCAGAACCCGAGGAAGATTGCCTTGGGTCGCCAGTCCGTAAAGCACCCGAGAGATCATGATGACGTGCACGATGATGCCGTTGAGTGTTGCTATGACGGCGATCACACTCATGGTCTTTATCGGCATGCCGGTCAGGCGCTCAAACACCAGCGCCAAGGGGGCGCTGGATGTGGCAAGCTCGTCAGGAGGTACCGCGACAACGGCCACCCAGACCACCAGCGCATAGACCAGCGCGGTCAACCCAAGTGTCAGGAAAAGCGCCCGCGGCAGCGTGTACGACGGGTTTTTCATTTCCTCGGCCACATTGACGAGATGTTCGAACCCGATGAAGGCAAACACCGCGATCAAGGTCGTTCCCGAAAGCCCGACCCAGACGGCAATGTCACCGGACGCAGGCAGGATCTCGGGCAGGCGGGTCACGACCCCGCTGCCCGCTCCAAATCCGGCACCGATGATCAGCATCAGCCCGCCAAGTTCGATCAGAGTCATGATGCCGGCCAAGATGACGGATTGGCGTGTCGAAAGACAGGCCACAAGCCCCATGGACAGCACGACAAGTGTGATGATCCACTGAGGTGGGAGATCGACAAACAGGCCAAGATAGCCAGCACTGCCGACACTGATCGTGGCCGCCGATATCGTCGCGGTCAGCACGACCAGCAACCCCATGGCCAGGCTGAGCCACGGTCGGTTGAACGCCTTTTTAACATAGGCGGCCTCACTGGCACTGACGGGCATGCGCGTCCCCAGTTCAGCGAACGAAGCCGCACTGAACGACATCACAAGCGCGGCAAACACGAAAGCCAGCGGCGCGTGCATGCCGCTTCGGCCCGCAGCGATCCCAACCAGCACATAGATACCCGCACCAATCGTCACCCCAAGCCCATAAAGTACGGCGAGCAAAAGCGTCAACGAACGCTTCAGCTTTTGGGGTGGGGCGGAATCCAACACTATCTTATTCCTGCAAAATCTGAGCCGGCGTCAGCTCCGAACCGAAAGATCTGAATTGATCCAGGTTATTGTCTTCCATACGCTGGCCGCACCCATCAAGCCGGCTTTGCTTGCGCCGCTGGCGACGGGTCAGTGATCCGCGTCAATACAGACACATGACGGGCAAGCTGTGCGTTGACCCGGGACGAAGGCCTGATCGATTCTTGTGGAGACTGCGCTGATGCCAGACCCCGCCCCAGTTGAATCTCGTCAACGCATTCGCCGTCAGGGCTTTGATCAGCGCGGATAGAGAGAGGCACAAAGGCGAAGGCCGCGCGCGGTTCCCTGCGGGCATCGGGACGTTTGCTTCTCAGGCGCCCTTCTCTGTAAGACTGATGACCGCGTGGATCTGGTGTTCAGCGTTAAGCCTTGAATACAAATGCATAATTGCGGCCGGATTTTTGGCGCTTGCAACAGTCCTTTGGGTGTCAAGCGGAACGCGCACCGAAATCAGCGGGCCAGACCTCGCCAAAAAAACGCACGACACACTGATACATCTGCGCGCGCTCTCACGAGGACGGCTGCATTTTCTTGCCCTTGTGTGACCCTTTCGAGGGGTCTTGCGTGCGACGATCATGCCACGGCGGGAAAGTTCGCTGAAACCGGAACAGGTATTGCGGTGCCAAAAGGTTGCACAAGTTGCGTTGCACAATCGCCATTGATGCGGGCTGCCAGATCGGCAACAGTTTCCAAAGGAAGAATGGCATTGCCCGCTTTTGGGTGCCATTGAGGGCTGTCAGTGCAAATGTTTTGGATAACTCCCGCCACTGTCCCGCCGGCGCGGCGGGTTGGAGGGACTAGGTGCCACCGTGCGCGCCGCAGGGCGGTTGTTTCGGTTGGACGGAAAAGCTGCGGTTGCGCTGCGGTGCCGCTGTGACGGTATCCTTCGATCCCGGCTTTCTCAAAATCGAACAGCACTCGGCGAAGGATGCCGCACCCGATGCCACGGCCATCGGGCGGCTGCGCGCGGATGCGCTGGATGTGCTGATTGTGCATGACGTGGTGGCTCCGCAGGCCCTTGCCGTGCTGTGCGACCGGCTGGAAAGCAATGCCGCCGGCTTTGATGTGACAGAGTTTCCCGGCCCGTTCCGATCCTTCTTTTATGGCCGCAACCTGAACCTGAATGCGCCAGAGCTTGACGATTACTTTGCCGCAGAACCCCGATTTCGCGCCGCCATCGCCCGGCTGGGCGAGGGGCTTGCGCTGGATCTGATCGCGCGGACCTCTGAGGTGCTGTCGGGTTTTGATCAGGGTCGGCGTTATGGCGCGGCCCCCGGGCGCAGCGCAGCGGAGCAGCATTTCTTCGCCACCCTGCGCGGCCATCTCGACGGCGGCTATATTCCGCCGCATTTCGACAACGAACAATCGCTGCGTCCGAGCTACCGCCATATTGCCCGCCAAGCCCGGTCTGACGTCTTTTCCTATGTGTTGACGCTGGCCGCCGCTGAACAGGGCGGGCAATTGGAGTTGTTCAACCTGCGCGCCACTGATCATGCCGGGGATTTTCGCAACTCCGAAGGCGGGCGCGGTGCGGTTGATCTGACGACGGTGGAAAAGGTGGCGCTGCCGATCCCGGCAGGGTCGATGGTGCTGGTGAATTCGGGCCGGCTGCTGCATCAGGTGTCGCGCGTGCAGGGCGCACGCAAACGCTGGACGATGTGCAGTTTCATGGCACTCTCGGCGGCCCCCGACGCAGTGCTGTGCTGGGGATGACGGTGCCCGAGCCATTGTCCTATGTTGCCGGGCTGATCGCGGCTCACGCGGCGGGACATACCGCCGATCACATGCATCTGGGCTGGTTTGCGCCGCCACACGACGATTGCGATGATGCCCTTGGTCGCGCCCAGACCGCGATGGTGGAGCGGCATCTGCACCACGCCGCAATTCGGGATGGTGCCGTGATCCTGGATGTTGGCTGCGGCCTTGGCGGCACGCTGCGGATGCTGAACGAGCGACAATCCGGCACACGGCTGATCGGCGTCAACATTGATCCGCGCCAGCTTGCGGTGGCGCAGCGTCTGACGGCCTTGAACGGCAACAGCCTTGAATGGATCACCGCGGATGCTGCGGCTTTCGCCCGGCCCGGCCTGTCTTGCGACACCTTGCTGTCGGTTGAGGCGATGTTCCACTTCCCCGACATCGTGGGATTTTTGCAAGCGGTGGCGAGGGTTCTGCGGCCCGGCGGGCGGGCGGTGATCAGCACGATCCTGCTCAGCGCTGAGGGTCAGGCCGATCTCGCGCGGTCTGTCGCTGTGGTCGCGTGGGGCTATGCGCCTTGGCCCCTGCCGGGTCTGACCCTGCCGCAGTTGCTTGGCCACATCGACGCGGCCGGGCTGGAGCTGATTGCGATCGAAGACATGACCGAGGCCGTTGCCCCCACCTTTGACTTCATTGCGGCACCACCGCCAAAAGATGTCACATCTTCGGCAGTGACCGAGATGCGCCGGCTGCTGGAGCGGGGGGGGCTGCGCTATATTCTGCTGGCACTGCAGCCGCGTCAGGCGGGCGGGAATACCCAGAAGTAATCGCCGCCCGCACCGCCTGCGCCCTGTGCGGCCAGCGTCAGCCGATCAACGGTGCGCGCCATCTCGGCACGGTTCCAGCCAAGACAACTCCGCATCTTCAACGTCACCGGATCATAATCGAGCGCGTGTTCAACGGGCGAGCGCGCCATCAGCGCACTGGGCAGCACTGCGCAATGATAGACCCGCAGCCCCGTGCCCAACTGCCGCGCGCGTTCATAGTTGCGCCAGAATCCATCAGGGCTGTCGCCCGGCAGGCCCATGATCATCTCGACCGTCACCGAGGCCACCGACCGCAGCGCCGCAAGCAGGCTCGGAAACCGCTTGGCATCATAGCGGCGCTCCACCTGTTCCAGCACCGCCGGATCAAAGGATTGCAGCCCGACGCCGATATGCGCCGAGCCGATATTGCCCAGAAACTCCAGATGCGCCTCGCGCAGGCTGTTGGGATAGACCTCGCAGATCACCGCGCGGGTTTTCAGAAAATCGGTTTGGGCGGCGGCTTTGCGCAGGCTTTCAAACCCTGCATTGTTCAGGTTCAACCCGGCATCCGCCAGCAGCAGCGCGCGCAGGCCCAGCCGTTCCATCGCGGCGAACTCCTGCAGGATATTCTCGGGGCCGCGCACGTTGCGTGGGGCCTCCATCACGCCCCATTCGCAAAAGCTGCAACTGAACGGGCAGCCGCGATAGGTTTCCATCAGCCCGATGCCACCCTCGGGGATCAAGCCTTGCTGGTAGGGCGAGGCTAGCGCCTGCATCACCGCCCCGTCGCGCGCGCCGGTCGGCACAAAGCCCGCCGCAGTGTTGATCCGCAAGCCGCGGATCGTGGCCCAGACCTCGGGGTTGCGCCGCCGGTCGCTGACCACTTCGGCAAAGGTGGCTTCGCCGTCGCCCTCAATCAGCAGATCCACCCGGTCCGCGCTGGCGGCAAACGGCAGATGCGCCAGCATATTGGCCCGCGCCGAAGGGCCGCCCAGCACGATCAGGCGGTGCGGATCATCGGCGGCCAGCGTGTCCATCACCCGAAGGATTTTCGGCAAAGACCACAAGAACGCCGACCCGCCGATGATGTCGGGATCAAAGGCCAGAATTTCGGCGGCAACCTCGCCCGCTGCACGGCCACTTTCATCCCAAATCCTCAGCTCCAGATCCGGCAACTCCAGCGCGTTCAACGCGGCGGCCACCATATAAAGCCCCATGTTCGGAATATAGGGTGGCAGCGCCGGATCCGGTTCGGGATACCATCCCAGCAGGGCGACGCGGCGGCCCGGGCGTTTCCACGTGCGTTTCATCGCCGGAACAACCACCAATACGCGCCCGCCGAACCACCCGTCCGGTGCGCCTGATCCGTCAACTCGTGGCGCATCGCGGTTATGGCGCTGGCCGACCAATCGCGATTGGCAGTCATCGCCAAGGTGTCAGGTTCAAACTCGATGGCCCATTCGGGGCGCGCCCGCGTCAGCAGCGCGTCGGGCAGCACGAGGCAATGATAGGCCCGCACCGACCCCACCGGCAGCGACATCGCAAATTTCAGCGTCCGGCGAAAGCCTTCGGGCGTGTCGCCGGGCAAGCCCATGATGATCTGCACTTCCAACTGCGCCACTTGCGACAATCTTTCTACCGCCGAGCCAAAGCGGGTCATGTCAAAGGGTCTGTCATGGGCGCGCAGCACCGCGTCATCCATGCTTTGCAGCCCGACACCCAGATAGGCGGCACCAACACCGCGCAGAAATTCAAGGTGTTCGTCTTTGATCACAGTTGGATAAATCTCTGCCCAAAAAAGAGATTCGGCCAGAAACCCATCCACCGCATGGGCCTGCGTCAGATTTCGGAACGCGCGGGAGTTCAGGTTCAGGCCGGCGTCCAACAAAAACACCGCTGGGGCCTCCAACCGCCGGAATGCGGCGATTTCGTGGGCAATGTAGTCGGCATCGAACACGTCGCGCGCTGGTCGGGTCACGCCCCATTCACAGAACCGGCAACTCAGAGGGCAGCCGCGATAGGTTTCAAGATAGGCCACCGCGCCCTTGGGCATCAGCCCCATCGCGTAGGGAGAAGGTATCTCGCTCATCGGTATCTGCCGCGCCGGGGCAGTGCGCAACCACCCGCCCTCGGGCAAACGCAGCGCCAGCCCGCCAACCGTCGCCAGCCCGGCGCGGGTGATGGTGTCCAAAGCGATGATATCCTGAATGACCGCCTCGCCATCGCCCACACACAGCGCGTCCAAGGCCGATGCCCGCGCCGCATAGCTGGGAAGATCGAACAGCTCTGTCCGGGCCGAGGGCCCACCGAACAGGATCGTCACATGTGGCAGCTTGGCGCGCAGATCAACGGCAAGGTTCAACAAGCCGGGCGTCGACCAGACATAGACTGACATTCCGATCAGGTCGGGGCCAAATTCGCAGACCGCAGCACTCAGTTCGGCAAAACTGCTGTGGCCCAGATCAAACACGCGCACCTCGCGCGGCACCAGCGATGGCGCAGAGAGGGCGGCTGCATGAATGCGGTGAATGCCATAGCTCGGCATCGGCAACGGCATCTCGCCACCATCCATCGCCGGCGACAGGCAGATCAAGGCAATTTTCACCTTCACTCCAGTCTCTGACGCATTCAGGGTCATGAAGGCAAACCATCCGCCCGCAACCCCTATCACCAACCTGTATGCCACCGTGGCCCGGTGGTGCAAGCTGTCACGATGATTTCACCTGACGATGCAGTGCAAACCGTGGTGACTCGGCCGCCCTTCATCTGGAGATCGATTCAAACCCGCGCCGCCTTTGTGCACCTGATTTTGCGGAATGATGGTAGTTTTGATTCTGCGCTGCGGCGTTTTCGCCTTCTGGCGCCGCCGGTTTGGGGGGTCACAGGACTGTCACCTTGATCGGATAGGGCTGCGCGAGAGGTATTGCCCATGGTTGATCAGACCTATTTTAAGCTGAGCCAGGATTTAGGAACGCTGCGCCAAAGTGTCAGGGATGAAGCGGCAGAGATTTCCAGCCGTTGGAAGGGGTGGATCGAGCTTGCCGATTTCGCCCCCAGCGCCGAGAATTTCGCGCATTACCTTGCGCTGCGCCGTTTTGATCTGCGCGACCTGCAACGCCGGATGATGGCGGTGGGCCTGTCGTCCCTGGGCCGGGCCGAAGGTCGGGTCATGCCGTCGCTGGACGCGGTGGCGGGGGTGTTGCGTATGGCGACGGGGCAGGACACTGATCTGCCCGCTCCCGCGCCCGATTTCTTTGCCGGAGAGGCGCGGATCAAGGCGCGCGCCGAAACCCTGCTTGGCCCCCTGTCGGATCATTCTGCCGTGCGTCTGATGGTGACCCTGCCGTCCGAGGCGGCGGATGAGCCTGCCTTTCTGACCCGCCTGGCCAAGCTGGGAGTCGAGGCGGTGCGCATCAACGCAGCCCATGATGACGAAGCGACCTGGAAGCGGATGATCGGCCATGTGGACCGGGCCGCTGCTAAAACGGGTCGGCGGATGAAGGTGATGCTGGATTTGCCGGGCCCCAAAATCCGCACCGGGGCAATCCAGTTGCGCAAGGATGGCCAGCGGCTGATGTCAGGCGACGAGTTGGCCTTGACCTATCCGGGTCGTCTTGGCCAGGCCCCGAACAAGCTTGCGGCCGTTGAATGCACCCTGCCGCAGGCCTTGGCAGCAACCGAGGTCGGGCATCATATCTTTATCGATGACGGCAAATTGCTGACCATCGTGAGCAAGGTAGAGCCTTGGGGTGTTGTCGTGACGGTGACGGCGGGCCCGGATGACAAAGGGTACAAGTTGAAGCCGGAAAAAGGCATCAACTTTGCCGATGCCGATGTTCAAGTGCCCGCGCTGACCGACAACGATCGCGAGATCCTGCGGTTTGCTGCCCAACATGTTGATGGTATCGAATATTCCTTTGTGCAGGACGCCGAGGATGTGACCCAGTTGCAAACCGCGCTGGCGCTGCATCGGCCTTCTGATTGGCAGCGTTTGGGACTGGTCCTGAAAATCGAAACCCGCCGCGCGGTGCGTAACTTGCCTGACATGCTGGTACGCGCGGCAGGGCGGCAGCCCACCGGCGTCATGATCGCACGCGGTGATCTGGCGGTCGAAATCGGCTTTGCCCGGCTGGCCGAGATTCAAGAGGAAATCCTGTGGCTGTGCGAAGCCTCACAGGTGCCAGTGATCTGGGCAACGCAGGTTTTGGAGAGCTTTCTGAAAACCGGAGTGTCCTCGCGGGGCGAGATGACCGACGCCGCAATGGCGGCGCGCGCCGAATGTGTCATGCTGAACAAAGGCCCGCATCTGTTTGACGGGATCGAGATGCTGGATGCACTGTTCAGGCGCATGGGCGGGCATTTGTCGAAGAAAACCCACCAGATGCGGCCCTTGCAAAGCTGGAAATAGGGCTTGCGGGTCACGACAGGGCGGACCTGTCGTGACCTTCGCGGCCTTACTTCTTTCTGGTGCGCTTTTGGGTCGTGGCTTCGGGGATGTCCGCTTCGACGGCTTCTGCGAGCGGCTCATCGGCGGCGGTCTGTGCGGGGGCTTTGGTCGTCGCTGCCTCGGGCTCAGCCTCAGCCTCTACTTGCACCGGCAAAGGGGTTTCTGCCGCATTGGCAGGGACGGCGGCGGGGCTGTGGGCCGCGACGAAGTCCCGCATGAACCGGCGCAATTCGCGCGCGGCAGAGGTGTCCATATCCTTGCAGATGTCTTGAAACTGATCCTTTTCGTGCTTTTCCACACGAATGATCATCTGGCTGCTTTTCTTCTTGTTTTTCGATTTGCTCATGGGGCCCTCAATGGTCGTCGGGTTAAGGTACAATGATAATGTATATACATTGTGGTTGCATTGCAAGCCCATGGACCTGCCATGGGTGCAACTGTTTCGTTGGCGTTCAACCAGACCCGTCGCCAGTGACAGCGCCCAAGGTCAAAGGATCAGTTCAGTTTAGCGACTGTATGCGCATCCAAGGCCGCGCAACACTGCATCGAACGCAGCCTTTCCCCGGATCAGCGCCACGTATTCCAGACCTACCAGACGCTCTGGTGAAAGCTGCGATTGGTCCAGAACAAGAAAACCCGGGTCAAAAGGCGGATCGGCGAAGGCGAACGACCCTTCACCCAGCGTCACCCCTGCCAAAGGAGAGCGTCCCGCGCGGATCGGCGCAGAATAGGCCCAGACGTTTTCAAATGTGATCCGGCGCAGGCCTTGGTCCAAAAGCCGCCCGGTCAGCCGCGCCAAAGGCAGCATCCCGTCCCCGATGGGAACGCCGGCCACCGTCAGCCGCCCGGCATGTTCGGGGCGGACCATGACATGATCCTTGAAATGCACCGAATGTACATGCGGCAACACCGCATCCAAAGCCGCTTCGGGGTCTTCCAGCACCATCTGGGAATTGCCATAGTCATACAGGATCTTCAACGCGGGGTGGCCGACCGCCTCGACAATCCGCGCCAGTTCGGGGCCGGTGAAATCCTCATGGTTTTCCAGCACGATGACGATGCCCAGATCGCCTGCAGCCGGGGCCACCGCCACAAGGTCGCTGATCGTTGCCGCCATCATCTGATCGGGTGCCCCACCATGCCGGGTATAGGTGCGCAAGGAGGTGGCCCCCATGCGCGATGCTACACCCAGAAGTTCCGTCATATGGGCCGGATCGGTGCCCGAAGTGTCGACCTCAAGGCTGAACCCAAGCCCATCCAGATGGCCGCGCAGGCGGTCCATGCGCCAGGTTTCGCGTCCGCCAAGGTGGCGGTATTCAGGGTTGTTCAAGGACAGGCTGATGCCCTTGAACCCCAACTCGGCCGCCAGATCGGCAAAAGCCACACAGTCAAAACCCGGCTTGTGGGCGAAATGGTGCCACAGGCTAAAGCTGTGAAGGGTGGGGTCAACGATCATCGCATCGCTCCATATGGCGCAACTCGGCGGCCAAGGCTTTGGCATAGCGCGCGCGCACGTCCGCCTCGGGACGGGTTTCGGACCGCCATTGGCAATAGGCGGCCATGCGCCACGCAAAGCAGGGGCGCAGCGCCAGATAGCGCGTTTGCAGGTCAGGGCGGGCAAGGGCCTTCCAGAACGCGGCTTCTTCGTCCGAGGTCAACACCGCATGTTCGGACAAGATTTGAAACGCGGGCGACAGAAAGCTGTAGATGTCTTCGACCACGTCCCCCGCAGCCGGGCATTGCCAATCGATGATCCGAAGGCCCGCGCCCTGCCCAATCAGATTGCCCGGCCCGAGGTCGGTGTGGATCAGCGACAAACGCCCCGGCGGCGGCACTTCAGCCGGGGCAGGGCGGTTGGCGGGCAGGCCATTGCCACGGGCAAAAAGGACGTCCCCTTCGGCCAAAATGTCCACAGGGCGCCAGGGCACGTGGCGAAAGCCGCTCGGATCGGCGGCCTCTTTGCGCAACAGGGCCTTCGCCACATCGGCGGTGCCTGTCTGCCATGGCTTGCCTTCAACATAGTGGTAAATCATCACCGACGCCTCTGGCCAAAAGCCCAAAAGCTGGGGCGAGACATCCAGCCCCTCCAGCCGCTGCAAAGCGCGGGCCTCATCCGCCGGGCTGTTTGGAAACAGGGTGCCCGCCGTTTCGGGCGCAAAGCGCTTCAAGACCATCTTCGCGGATCCGGTGGTGACCAAAAGCACCTCGTTCAGATAACCGCCCTTCAACGCGCGCAAGGTGACCGGACCTTGCCATAACCCGGCGTCTTGCAAAAGCGCAGTGACCTGATCCTCGGTCATGCGAAAGCCTGCAGGGGATTGGTGCTGATGATCGGTCGATGACCGCCCACCGGGGCGACCGTTGGCGCGGCGTTTGCAGCCCCGAAGGCAAACAGCCCCGCCCGCGCCAAGTTGCCGGCGCGAAAGCCCAAAGTCGCCGCGTTACAGGAATTGAACACCCCGATCGCCGCGATCCCCCGGGCCTGTGCCCCCGGGATCGACCGGGCAAACCCAGCCTTGATCGCCGGATCGGCAAAGCCGTGCCGCGCGTCGATGCGAAAGGCGCCGGGCGACAGGGCGTTGACCTCTGGCACGACCGCGCCGCCCACCTTGCCGCTGCGCAGATGCAGGCGCTGATGGTCCAGTCTGTAAAGCCCATGGCCCTTCAATCCCGAGAGTTCGGTGTCCAGACTGGCCTTGGTGAAGCAGAGCGTATGGCGCGCGGCCAAACCGCTGCCGGTCAGGGCCTTGCGGATCACATCACGTGCGGCGGACACTCTGTGTTTTGGCATTGCAGACCTTCTGGCTCGGGAAACGCGGCTGTTCAAGGGGAGCGCGCACAGAGGCGATGATCTGTCTTGCAAGCGACTTGGGTGACCTGATTGCGACCGGATGGACCAATGGCCCGGACCCTCGCCCAAATCCATTTCGTCACAAATCCACAACGTCAGCGACTCTGGACGGTCACGGACCCTGTGTAAGGCTGCGCGAACAGATGGTCGACAAAAGGAAAATCCGATGCTCAAGACGTCAACACTTACCAGCCTCGCGCTGATGGCTTCAACTGTATCCGCTTTGGCCCAGACCGACATCACTTGGTGGCACGGCATGGGCGGACGCAATGGCGAAGTCATCAACGAAGTGTCGCGGAAGTTCAACGCCGCCCAAACCGAATGCGTGCTGACCCCGGTGTCAAAAGGCACCTACGAAGAGGCGCTGGCCGCTGGCATCGCTGCCTTCCGTTCGGGTGAACAGCCCAACATCCTGCAGGTGTTTGACGCCGGTGCGGCCACCATCATCAACGCCAAGGGTGCGGTGATCCCCGCCGAAGACCTGATCAACCAGAACGGCGGCACCTTTGACCGCGCGGCCTTTATCGAAGGCGTGCGCTATTTCTACGCCGATCCGACAGGCAAGTTCGTGGGCATGCCCTTCAACTCCTCCGCGCCGATCATGTATTACAACATCGATGCCTTTGCCAAAGCCGGTGTAACTCCGCCGAAAACCTGGGAAGAGTTCGAAACCGTCGCACCAAAGCTGAAAGACGCGGGCTATATCCCGCTGACCGCGTCGCAGCTGACCTGGCAGTTCACCGAAAACTTCATGTCGCGCAACAATGTGCAGTTCGCGTCGAACAACAACGGTTATGACAGCATCGACGGCACCACGCTGAATGTCACCGACCCCAATCTGGTGATGATGTTCGACAAGCTGAAGGAATGGGCCGACAACGGGCTTTATGCCTTCTATGGCGCAAGCTGGGCCGACAACCAAAAGCCGTTCGAAGAAGGCAAGGTTGCCATGTGGATCGGCTCGTCGGGCTCGTTCGGTGGTCTGAGCAAGACGGCAACCATGCCCTTCTCGGCCGATTTCCTGCCTTACTGGGCGTCGATCGAAGGCGCGGGTGGCCACAGCTTTATCGGTGGTGCCGCTCTGTTCGCCATGTCCGGCAAGTCGGACGCGGAAAACAAGTGTTCTGCGCAGTTCTTCCAGTTTCTGACCTCGCCCGAACTGCAGGTGTTCTACCACCAGCAGACCGGTTACGTTCCGATCACCAATGCCGCCTACGAGATGGCCAAAGCCGAAGGCTGGTATGAGAAGAACCCCGTCGCCGAAGTCGGCATCAAGCAGCTGATGCTGCCCGGCGGCGACTGGGCCAAGGGCTATCGCCTCGGCTTCTACCCGCAAATCCGCTCAGTGATGGAACGCGAATACAACCGCATCTTCTCGGGCGAAGTGGCCCCGAAAGAAGCGTTTGAGATCATCAAACAGGAAGGCGACGCACTTTTGGCCAAATTCGCCAAGACCGCTGGCTGATCCGCTTGACCCCATATTGCCCCCCGGTTTTCGACCGGGGGGTTGCATTACCGGAGTGCCCCTTTGGCCCAAACCCGCGCAACCCGCACCGCACCGATCCTGGAAAAGCGCGTGCAGTTCGACAAGCCGCTGTTGCCTTGGCTGTTTTTGTTGCCGCAACTGGCTGTGATCGTGATCTTTTTCTACTGGCCCTCGGTGCAGGCGGTGACCTCGTCTTTCTACATCGAAGACCCCTTCGGCTTTGGCTCTACCTTTGTCGGCACTGACAATTATACCGACGCGCTGGGCAGTTCCGAATACCGTTCCATCGCCCGGTTCACCGTGTTTTTCACCGCCGTTGTCACCGCCTTGTCGCTGGGCATCGGGCTGCTCTTGGCCGTCAAGGCCGATGCCGTGATCCGCGGCAGTGCAGCTTATAAAACCGTGCTGATCTCGGTCTATGCCATCGCCCCCCCGGTGGCGGGCCTGATCGGCATGATGTTTTTCGACATGCACATCGGCCCCTTCGTGAAAGTCGTCGGCTGGTTCGGCTGGGACATGAAGGTGGGGCTGGATTACACCGACACCGCATTCGCCATGATCACCGTCGCGGTGTGGAAACAGATCCCCTACAACTTCATCTTCTTCCTGTCCGGCCTGCAATCGGTGCCCGTTTCGGTGCGCGAGGCCGCCGTGATGGATTGCCGCAACGGTTGGCGCCGGTTTCGCACCGTCACCCTGCCGCTTTTGGCCCCCACCGCATTCTTCCTGCTGATCATCAACATCACTTACGCGTTGTTTGACACCTTCGGCATCATCGACGTGATGGTCAAAGACAAGCCCGCCAACAACCCGGTGACACTGGTTTACAAGGTTTATCTGGACGGCTTTCGCGGCAATGACATCGGCGGGTCGTCGGCGCAGTCGGTGATCCTGATGTTCGTGGTGTTTGCGCTGACCCTGCTGCAATTCCGCCTGCTTGAAAAACGCATCCATTACACCTGAGGCCCCATGTTCCGCACCCGCCCGCTTGACCATCTGATCCTGATCCTTGGCGCGCTGTTCTTGGTGCTGCCGGTTCTGGTGGCCTTCATGACATCGACCCATACCGCGACCGAGCTTCACCGCACAGGGCTGACCCTGCTGCCCGGCGACAATTTCACCGCGACCTATACCAAGGTGCTGACCCAAAAGGGCGGCTTTACCGGGCAGATCACCGGCGCGCGGATGCTGATGAATTCGGCCATTCTGGGCATCGGCTTTGCCTTGGGGAAAATTGCGCTGTCGATGCTGGCGGCCTATGCCTTGGTCTATTTTCGCTTTCGCATGGCGGTGCCGATGTTCTGGGTGATCTTCACCACGCTGTTGCTGCCCTTGGAGGTCCGCATCATGCCCTCTTATCAGGTGATGGCAGAACTGGGCCTCTTGAACAGCTACACCGGCCTGATCGTGCCACTTCTGGCCTCGGCCACCGGCACCTTCTACTTCCGGCAGTTCTTCAAATCCGTCCCCGATGAATTGTTGGAAGCGGCGCGGATCGACGGCGCAGGCCCGGTGAAATTCTTCATCGACATCCTGATCCCGTTGTCGCGCAGCATGATCGCTGCGATCTTCATCATCATGTTCGTTTACGGTTGGAATCAATACCTCTGGCCCATGCTGATGACCACCGAAGAGCGCTTCTTCACCCTGATGCGCGGCATCAAATCCATCCTGCAAGTTTGGGTCGGTTCCAACATCCCCGATTACAACGAGGCCTTCGCTTTGGCGGTTCTGGCGATGCTGCCCCCGGTTCTGGTGGTGGTGATCTTTCAAAGCTGGTTCATCAAGGGCCTGACCGAAAGCGACAAATAACAGGAGCCTGCCATGGCCGCACTGACCCTTTCCGCCGTCTCCAAATCCTATGCCGGTCCTGCCTTGGCGGTGGACGGCGTCAGTATAGACATTCGGGACGGTGAGTTTATCGTGCTGGTCGGCCCCTCTGGCTGCGGCAAATCCACCCTGTTGCGCATGGTGGCGGGACTTGAGACGATCACTGCGGGTCAGGTGAAAATCGGCGACCGGGTGGTGAACGCGGTTGATCCGGCGGACCGTGACATCGCGATGGTGTTCCAGAACTACGCGCTTTACCCGCATATGACGGTGCGGGAAAACATGGCCTATGCGCTGAAAAACCGCCGGGTGCCAAAAGCCGAGATTGACGCCCGCGTCGATGAAGCCGCCCGCATGCTGGAGCTTGGCCCCTATCTGGATCGCAAGCCGCGCGCCCTGTCGGGCGGTCAGCGCCAGCGCGTCGCCATGGGCCGCGCCATCGTGCGCAAGCCCGCCGCATTTCTGTTCGACGAACCCCTGTCGAACCTTGACGCCAAGCTGTGGGTGTCGATGCGGGCCGAAATCCGCAAACTGCAACGCCGTCTTGGCACCACCTCGCTCTATGTCACCCACGACCAGCTGGAGGCGATGACGCTGGCCGACCGTCTGGTCGTGCTGAACGCCGGCAAGGTCGAACAGATTGGCGCGCCGTTGGAAATTTACCACCGCCCCGCCTCGACCTTTGTCGCCAGCTTCATCGGCGCACTCGCGATGAACCTGCTGGACGCCCAAATCGCCAACGGCCGCCTGCACTTTGGTGGCGCGGAGTTTGCGCTGGGTCATGGTGACGTTCAAGGCCCCATCACTTTGGGCTTGCGCGCCGAAGACCTGCGGCTGGCACCCCCCGGCGAGCCTTCCGTCGCGCTGAAGATAGACCACATCGAGGAACTCGGCGCGCAACGCCTGATCCACGGCACGGTGGACGGCCAGCCCCTGATCCTGTCGCTGTCGCCCTCTGTGCCTTTGAGCGACACCTTGTCTGTCCATATCCCCCTGCAGCGCCTGCATGTGTTTGACACCCTCACAGGCAAACGCCTGCCCGGTTTCGACGCCGCCGTCACCGCATCGCAAACCGTCTCAAGCTGGGCCGTCAAGTGATCTTCGCCACCACCCCCGCCTTGCCCGTGCCACCGCAATCCGACCGTGTCGCGATCTCCCTCCTGCCCAAAAACACGGTTGCGCATGACGCCCATATGGCCGCGCAACCTTTCATGACGCAGATAGAGGTTGGCGGCAGCGCCCCTGACACCTCCCTCAACTTCCCCTTCACCGTCGCCGCTTGGAACCTTGAACGCTGCCTGTTCCCAAAGGCCAGCGCCGAGATGCTGCGCCGCATCGGGGCCGAAGTGGTGCTGCTGTCCGAGATGGACAGCGGCATGGCCCGCACCGATCAAGCCAACACCACGGCGCAGGTCGCGTGCCATCTGGGCATGGCCTATGCCTATGGGGTGGAGTTTCTGGAACTGGGCCTTGGGTCCGACACCGAACGCGCGTTCTGCACCGACGCTCATAACGAAAAGGGCTTTCACGGCAACGCCCTGATGGCGCGGGTGCCCCTTTATCGCCCCTTCATGCTGCGCCTGCCGGGCGCGCGGCATTGGTTCCTGAACGGCGGCGATCAGCCCCGCTTGGGCGAACGCATGGCCATTGGCGCGGTGATCCAAACCACAGACGGGCCGCTCGTGACAGTCTCGACCCATCTGGAAAGCGTGTCCGATGCACCGTCCCGTGAAGCGCAGTTAGCGGCCCTGATCGATGCGCTTGATGCCCATTTCCCCGGCCACCCCATCCTGATCGGTGGCGATCTGAACACCGGCAACAACATCGGCGGCGATCACCGCGATGAAACCTTGTTCGCCCATGCAGCCGCGCGCGGCTTTGCCACCCATGGCGGTGCCGAGACCACGATGACCACCCGCCCCAGCCTGATCACCCGCTGGCCCGACCGGGCGATGAAGCTGGACTGGTTTTTGTCACGCGGGGTCACGGCTGAGC
This sequence comes from Pseudorhodobacter antarcticus, assembly GCA_945860375.1. The sequence goes on along the minus strand of CAMAQR010000024.1, from coordinate 39,545 downwards.
GGGTTCAGATCATCCCATCGCTGGACGATGACGGTCGCCCGCTGTCTGACCATGACCTGCTCAGTTGCCGCATCACCGGACTGGCTTAGCGCGCTCAATGATGGTTTTTCCGAATTGACACTTTCCTGTCGCACCGCGGTTACACGGGCGGCCTTACCCTCGCTCAACTTCCCCCCAAACGAGGATGGTTTACCCATGTCCGCACGGCTTTTTGGCGTTTCTTCGGTTCTGGCTTTGGTGGCGGCAATGCCCGCTCTGGCCGAAATGAACTTCAACCGCGTTGCGACCTTTGCAACGCCCGACAACATGGCAGAGGGTGAAGACCGCGCCCGCGAGACCAGCGCCGAGATCATCTCGACCTCTCCCGATGGCATGACCCTGATTTACACCGACAGCCCGCTGGGCGTGGTCGGGCTGATCGACATCACCGACCCGAAGGCCCCCAAAGCTCTGGGCAACATCGCCGTGGGCGGAGAGCCGACGACGGCAAAGATCATCGGCGCCATGGCATTCGTCGGGGTGAACACCTCGACGGATTATGTGAACACCAGCGGCAAGATGGTGACCATCGATCTGGCGACCAAAGCCGTCACCGCTGAATGCGACCTCGGTGGCCAGCCAGATTCGGTGGCCGCGGCCAAGGACGGATCGTTCCTCGCCATCGCGATCGAGAATGAGCGCGACGAAGACCTGAATGACGGCCAGCTTCCGCAGATGCCCGCAGGTTATGTCGTCAAACTGCCGGTCAAGGACGGTGTGGTCGATTGCGCCGCTCTGCTGAAGATCGACGTCACCGGTCTGGCCGCTGTTGGCGGCGATGACCCGGAACCCGAATTCGTCGACATCAACAACGCGGGTGAAATCGTTGTCACCATGCAGGAAAACAACCATATCGTGGTGATCGGTGCCGATGGTGCCGTGGCCAGCCACTTCAGCGCCGGGGCCGTTGACCTTGACGGCATCGACACCAAGCGCGACGGCAAGCTGGACTTTTCGTCCAAGCGCGAAGGTGCTTTGCGTGAACCCGATGGCGTGAAATGGTTGGATGCCGATCACTTTGCCGTCGCCAACGAAGGCGACTACGAAGGTGGCAGCCGCAGCTGGACCATCTTCAAGAAAGACGGCACCGTGGTCTACGAATCCGGCGCCAGCCTTGAGCAGGCAATCGCCGCCCTTGGCCACTATCCCGAAGGCCGCTCCAAAACCAAAGGCGTGGAACTGGAATCGGTCGAAATCGCCAAGTTTGGCGAAACAAATATGGGCTTTGTCGCCTCGGAACGCGGGTCAATCATCGGAGTCTACGACCTGACCGATCCGACCGCCCCGGTGCTGAAGCAGATGCTGCCCTCGGGCGTATCGCCCGAAGGCATGGTGGCGATCCCCGGCCGCAACCTGTTTGCGACCGCCAACGAAGTGGATTTTGTCGCAGACGGCGGCGTGCGCGCCCATGTCATGATCTACGAACTGCAAGATGCAGCTGCGGCCTATCCGATGATCACCTCGGCTGGCACCGAAACCCTGCTGGGCTGGGGCGCTTTGTCCGGTCTGGCCGCCGACCCGGTTGAGGCTGGCAAGCTTTACGCCGTGTCTGACAGCGTTTACGGCTCCATGCCGATGATCTACACCATCGACGCCACCCAGACCCCGGCCAAGATCACCTCTGGCCTGTTGGTCACCCGTGGCGGCGACGCCGCCCAAAAGCTGGACCTTGAAGGCGTGGCTGTTGACGGCAAAGGCGGCTTCTGGCTCGCCTCCGAAGGCCGCAGCGACCGTCTGATCCCGCATGCCATCTATCACGCCGACGCAGAGGGCGAGATCACCAAGGAAATCGCCTTGCCCGCTGAACTGCTGGCCAACGAAATCCGCTTTGGCTTTGAAGGCATTACCGTCGCCGGTGACTGGCTGTGGATGCCCGTGCAGCGCGAATGGAAAGACGATGCCAAGGGCATGGTCAAACTGGTCGCCTACAACACCGCCGAAGAAAAGTGGGGTGCCGTGCACTAACCGCTTGACGCGCTGGCCGAAGGTGCGGGCGAAGGTGCTTGGATGGGCCTGTCGGACATCACCGTCAACGGCGACTGGGTCTATATCATCGAACGTGACAATCAGGTTGGTGCTGCCGCTGCCACCAAGAAAATCTACCGCGTCAAAGCGGCAGACATGGTGCCGGCCGAACTTGGCGGCGCATTGCCGGTCGTGACCAAGGAACTCTTCCGCGACCTGATGCCCGATCTGGCGGTTCTGAACGGTTTCACTGCTGAAAAGGTCGAAGGCTTCGCCATCGACGCCGCAGGCACCGGCTGGGTTGTCACCGACAACGACGGAGTCACCGACAGCTCGGGCGAAACGCTGTTCTGGTCGATTGGCGCAGTCAAGTAAACCGATTGAATAACGCACAGGCGCCCTCCGGCTTTGTTGCCGGAGGGCGTTTGCATGTGTGTTGACCCGCCCCGGCATCATGACTGTGCAGGCCCCTGTGGGGTAAGGCTGGCGATCGGCACGGTGTCACGCCCGAAGTCACCAGCGCGGTTTTGCCCGCCCTGGGGATCGCTGCGACAACGGCCCGGGGTGCTACGATGCAAAAGGCAATGACCCGCATCGGCAAATGACCGACCAGATCGGCATCAGGAATACCAGGGGAAGCCAAAGCGTCAGCCTGCGCGCGCCATAGGTGATCTGGACCTGATCCGGGCATCTCCACACCGGCCCACGGCACGTGAAAAGCTGGCATCCGGCCAAAGCCGTGGTCAGACGCTGCACCGATTGGTTCTGATCTAAAAGCAGCCGTTGCCGCAGTCCGCCTTGAGCCGCAAGGCGCCCTTACAGGCGGCGAAGGACTGGCACAAACTGAAGCCGGAGTGGTTCCGATATCACCTTTCGGGATGTGACATGCAGCGGCTGATCATGGGCTCGGGTTGGTCATCATTTCTGAACAAGCCCATTCCAAGCCATTGATTCATATATTATAATCCCTGCGTTCCCGCATGGAAAAAAGGCCCCGGAAATTCCGGGGCCCTTTCAAAACTCAGTTGCGCAGGTAAACTTCCAAACTGTCATCCAACGCATCCTTCCAAGGCGTGTGGTGCACTGGCGCCATCGTCCCCGTGATCACCGACCGATATGCACGGTCGCGGAAAGTCATGATCCCTTCCTTCTTGTGATCCTTCCACGCAAAGAACGCTTCGCAGGCTCCATCGACGTCAAAGCTGGGATAGTCAGTCTCGGCGATCAATTCCTTTACATAATCGCCCTGATATTGGATCGCATCATGCGCGTCCGTGCCCGCGTCTTCGCCCGCGACCCGCGCTGCCACATCTGCCAACAACACCGCTTTGTCGTCTGGAACCGCAATCCGCCCCAACACCACATCGCGCACCCACCAGGCCTGAGCGTCGAACATGTTGAAAGTGAACCACTGATCTTGCATGCCCACAAAGAACAGCTTGGGATTGTTGACCCAAGCCACCCCCTTGTAAAGATCCGCCGTCGCCAACCGGTTGGCAGTTTTCAGCCGAAGATCGTCGGGTAGGAACGGGAAGTGGTGTTTATACCCGGTGCAAAGAATGATCGCATCGACTCGTTTGCTGGTGCCGTCCTTGAAATAAGCGGTGGTCTCATCCACCCGCTCCAGCGCTGGAACCTCGACAAAATTCTCGGGCCAATCAAAGCCCAAAGGCGCGTTCCGATACGCCACGGTGATCGACTTTGCGCCGTATTTCCAGCATTGTGAGCCGATATCCTCGGCCGAGTAGCTGGACCCGAGCAACAAGATATCCTTGCCGTTGAATTCCATCGCATCGCGGAAATCATGTGCGTGCAGCACCCGTCCGCCAAATTTGTCAAACCCCGGATATTCCGGCACATTCGGTGTCGAGAAATGCCCCGAGGCGACAACCACGTTGTCAAATTCCTCCTCATACATCCGGTCGGTTTTCAAGTCATGCGCCGTGACAGTGAAAGTCCCCTTGGCCTCATTGTATTTCACCAATCGCACGGTGGTCGAAAATCGAATCCAATCACGGACGCCTGCTTTGGTCACCCGACCTTGAATGTAATCGAACAACACAGCGCGGGGCGGGTAAGAAGCGATTTGCTTGCCAAAATGCTCTTCAAAGGAATAGTCTGCAAATTCAAGACCTTCCTTCGGTCCATTCGACCACAGATAGCGATACATCGAACTGTGAACAGGCTCACCGTTCTCATCCAATCCCGTGCGCCACGTGTAGTTCCAAAGCCCACCCCAATTGGATTGCTTCTCAAAACAGACCACCTCGGGAATTTCAGCACCTTTCATCTGGGCAGATTGAAAAGCCCGCAGTTGCGCCAAACCAGACGGCCCCGCGCCGATCACTGCCACACGTTTACCCATGTTTTCCTCCGAGTTTTTGCACCCGCTTCGGGCCGCATTCCGTTGGAAAACAGGCTAGCGAAACTCGCAGCGTACTGTCAAATTATTTTCCTGTTGGGAAAAAGCCGAGAACGATGAATCTTGCGCACTGCCCGGAAAAGTGGCGAAAACTACCAGCAAAGCCCTTTCCCCCCCCAGTGCGGCCCAGCGCTTTGCAGGCGTGGAATTTCTGGAGATTCTTTGTAAATGTCCAAATTTTATCAACCGCTTGGCGGCAAGGAAATGGTGCGGTTTGGCGGCCCGGCCACCATGACGCGCCTGCCCATGCCAGATACCCCGGCCGGGCTGAACACCGATTTCATCGGCATTCTGATGACTATTGGCACCTCAAACCGTTCGGGCACCCACTTCGGCCCCCGGCAAATTCGGGGTGAAAGCCGCATGCTGCGCCCATATGACACGGCGACCGATGCGGTCCCGTTTGACCATCCTCAAGTCGCTGATACTGTGGATGCGCCGATCAACACGTTGGATCGGAAAAAACCTGTCGATAGTGTCACCGATTGCTAAACTGGCGTTCTGGCGCATGGTGCTTTGTCACTGAGGTGGCTCTGATGATGTAACCGCCCGGCGGCATCCCTTTCCCAGAGTGGGCCTGCCAAAATCCACCACAGCATGCCAAAAACGGCAGGCTTTTCAGGCTTTCTCTAAGGCGAATACAGGACGTTTCCTGCGTGAAGCACAGAACAGAAAAGTCACGAAGGCCATGAATAGACAGAAGCACCAAAGCTTCCCACTCAAGAAAAGCCGAAGGAAATGGTCAGCTTGATGAATTCAAACATGCCTGAAGCTTGTGTGTCAGCATGACCCTCAAACATCAAGCTCCTCCACAAACCGCGCGTTTTCCTGAATATACTGGAACCGCAGTTCCGGTTTTTTCCCCATCAACCGCTCCACCAGATCGCCGGTTTCGCCCGGTGCATCCTCGTCAATCGTCACCCGGATCAGCTTGCGGGTCAAAGGGTTCATCGTGGTGTCTTTAAGGTCTTTGGCGTCCATTTCGCCCAAGCCCTTGAACCGCTGCACGTCGATTTTACCCTTGCCGCCCAAGCCCTTGGCCAGCCAGATTTCCTTCTCGGCGTCATCGGCCACGTAAAGCCGGCGCGCGCCTTGGGTCAGGCGGTACAGGGGCGGGCAGGCCAGATACAAATGCCCTTTGTCGATCAAGGGCCGCATCTGGGTGAAGAAAAACGTCATCAGCAGGCTGGCAATATGCGCACCATCAACGTCGGCGTCGGTCATGATAACAATTTTATCATAGCGCAGATCATCAACCTTGAACCGCGTGCCCATCTGCACGCCCAAAGCCTCACATATATCGCGGATTTCGGAGTTGTCGTTCAACTTGCCCGAGGCAGCACCCAGCACGTTCAGGATTTTGCCCTTGAGCGGCATGATCGCCTGCGTTTCGCGGTCCCGCGCGCCTTTGGCCGATCCGCCCGCCGAATCCCCCTCGACGATGAACAGTTCGGTGTTATCCCGAGTCTTGGAGGAGCAATCCGTCAATTTTCCCGGCAAGCGCAGCTTTTTCGTCGCCGTCTTGCGCTGGGTTTCCTTTTCCTGCCGGCGTTTCAGCCGTTCCTCGGCCCGCAGCACCAGAAAATCAAGGATCGCGCCCGCCGATTTGGAGTCCGACACCAACCAGTTGTCAAAATGGTCGCGCACGGCGTTTTCAACATAGCGGGTGGCTTCTTCAGTTGCCAGACGGTCCTTTGTTTGGCCAACGAACTGCGGTTCCCGGATGAACACCGATATCAAAGCGCAGCCCCCGGTCAGCATATCGTCACGGGTGATCAATTCGGCTTTGCGGTTCTTGGTCAATTCGCCATAGGCGCGGATGCCTTTCAAGATGGCGGACCAGAATCCGAATTCATGGGTGCCGCCTTCGGGCGTGGGCACCGTGTTGCAATAGGATTGCAAAAACCCGTCGCGCACTGGCGACCAGTTGATCGCCCATTCCACCGATCCCGGAACCTGAAACTTTTCCTGAAAAGACACTTTCCCAGCAAAGGGCCGGTCAGCGTAGGTGGTTGTTTTTTCCAGCGTGTCCGAAAGATAGTCGGCCAAGCCGCCCGGAAAGTGGAACGTCGCCTCGAGCGGCATGTCGCCGTCGGCAATTGCCGATTTCCAGCGGATTTCGACGCCCGAAAACAGATAGGCTTTCGATCGCACCATCCGCAGCAACCGCGACGGGCGGAATTGGTGGCTGCCAAAAATCTGCGCATCCGGGTGGAAGGTCACTGAGGTGCCGCGCCGATTGGGGGCCGCGCCGATTTTAGCAATTGGCCCCATCGGTTTGCCACGCGAAAAGCTTTGCGCGTAGAGTTCCTTGTTGCGGGCGACCTCGACGTAAAGATGGTCCGACAGCGCGTTGACCACCGATGAGCCGACGCCATGCAAGCCGCCCGACGTCTCATAGGCCTTGCCGTTGAATTTCCCCCCCGAATGCAAGGTGCACAGGATCACTTCCAGCGCGGACTTGTCGGGGAATTTCGGGTGCGGATCGACCGGAATGCCGCGCCCGTTGTCGCGCACGGTCAAGGACCCGTCGGCGTGCAGTTCGACCTCAATCCGGTTGGCATGCCCCGCCACCGCCTCGTCCATCGAGTTGTCGATGATCTCGGCGGCCAAGTGGTGATAGGCGCGCTCGTCAATGCCGCCGATGTACATGCCGGGGCGCAGGCGGACGGCCTCCAACGGTTCCAGCACCTCGATGCTGCTGGCGTCATAGGTCTGGTCATTGCCCGAAAGCAGGTCGTTCGCCATGGGATGCTCGATTCTTATTATGCGGCTTTGATCTGACATTAGATCAGATCGTGGGGGAGGGGCGCAAGATGTGGGGGCTATCCCCGCTGGCGCAGCCAATGCGCCAACTCGCCTGCGTCCAGCAGACCTTGGGCGGCGCGGATGATGACGGGGCCGATTTCGGTGGCGGTCCACATGATCTGGACGCCGTTCAGGTCAAGGCAAACGTCCATGCTTTGGTGCGCGGCGCGCTTGTTGGCATGGTTGAAGCAACGGCCCTGCGCGATGGCTACCGCATAGGCAGCGGCCAGTTCAAAGGCGTCGTTGATCATGCCGTAGACCCGCCGGTTTTCGACGCGCCCCAAAGCTCTTTCCAGCGATTTGTTCATCGCACGGGCTGAGAGTTCGCCGGGGTTCAAAACCGCGTCGTGGATGGCGTCCGCCAAATCCGGGGTCAGCAAATGATAGGTCAATTGTCTTTGAGGTGATCAAGGATTGGCTGGTTTATGGCGCGGCGACGCTTCAGGCTGTCCATCATCTCTTCCAGTGTGGCTTCGCGGGTGTCCGCCTTGCCAACCGCCTCAGCCGGCACATAATACCCCACCAGTGCTGAATGCTTCAGGATCGCAATCGGCTGACCGTTGGCGCGGTCAAACACCTTTTGCGGCTCGCGCAATTCGGTCATGGTGCAGATCTGCGGGGTGGGTCATGGCGTTCTCCCTTTATGTACGATGCAATATACACTGAAATACCCATAATTTGAAGGAAGCTGTTATGCGCATTTTGTTCACGGGCGGATCGGGCAAGGCGGGGCGGCATGTGGTGGCCTATCTGGCGGCGCAAGGCCACAAGGTGCTGAACGTCGATCAGGTGCCGCTGCGGCATCCGGGTGTGGCCGATCTGCTGGCGGATATCACCGACGGCGCGCAGATGTTCAACGCGCTTTCGACCCATGTCGATATGGACGAGATGGAGGCAGGGGCCGCGCCGAAATTCGATGCGGTGGTGCATTTCGCGGCCATCCCGGCGCTGTTGATGCGCCCCGACTCTGAGACGTACCGTGTGAATGTGATGGGCACCTACAACGTCATCGAGGCGGCGGTGAAACTGGGGATCACAAAGATCATCATCGCCAGTTCTGAAACCACCTATGGCGTGTGTTTTTCCAACGGCGTGGTGGACCCCAAGGTGCTGCCGCTGGAGGAAGATTACGACATCGACCCGATGGACAGCTATGGCATGTCGAAAAAGGTGAACGAGGCCACGGCGCGCAGCTTTCAGCGGCGGTCGGGCTTTGACATCTATGCGCTGCGGATCGGCAATGTGATCGAACCGCATGAATATGCCGAAAAGTTTCCGGATTTCTTCGTGAACCCCGGTCAACGCCGCCGCATCACCTTCAGCTATATTGACGCCCGCGATCTGGGGCAGATTGTCGATCTGGCGCTGAAAAAGGATGGCTTGGGCTGGCAGGTGTTCAACGCCTGCAACGACACCAATTCGGTTTGCCAAAGCAATCAAGAACTGCTGGCGCGGTTCTTCCCGAAAGTGCCGTTGTCACGTCCGCTTGGCAGCCACGAAAGCCTGTTGTCGAACCGCAAGATCAAGTCCGTGCTGGGCTTTGAGGAACAACACAATTGGCGCAACTATGTCGATGATCCAACCGCCTAAGATCGTCTTGCCTGCCCAGATACCCCGTGGATGAGCGCAGGAAGGGGGCCGGTGCCCCCTGCCTCACGCCGGTTCCGCGATCCGTCCTGCCCACATGGATTGAAACGCGGGTCGTGACTGGCACCGCTCCAGCCAAGCCTTGACGGCGGGGAATTCGCCCAACAGGCTGGGATGGCCCTGCGCATAGCGTGCGCATTCCGAAACGTTGATGTCGGCCACCGTGAACCGCCCGGCCACCAGCCAATCCTGCCCCGCCAGATGCGCCTGCAACCGCGCCAAGGGGCGGCGCAGCTTTTCGGCATTCACCGCAATCGCCGCCTGCCCTTCGACGGTTTTATCGCCGCCGTCGCCTTGGATGTACAAGATCTCCAGCGCCGGGGTTTCAATCGCCGTGGCTGCAAACAGCGACCATTGCTCCATCAACGCGGATTCGGCGTCACTTTGCGGCCCCAATGCGCCGCCATGCTTGCGTGCGATGTGAAGCGTGATGGCCAGACTTTCGGTCAGCACCAGATCGCCCTCTTGATAGGCCGGGATCTGTCCCTGCGGATTGACCGCCAGAAACGCCGCCGAAGTGGTGTTCAGCGGCGCTTCTGCGGCCTTGGCATCGGGCAGGCGGTAGGCCTGAATGACCGGCACATGGCTGAAAGGCAGGCCCAGTTCCGCCAACAGCCACAAGGGTCGCGATGCGCGGGATCGGTAAACGCCATAGAGGGTGATCATGGGGGGGCCCTTTGCCATGCAATTTGCCCGACTTTAGGCCTTGCGCGATGGCGGTGGAAGGGGCGCGATGCGCGCCGGGCCAGCATTGCGCCAAAATATGGGGCGCAGATTTGGCATTTTTTGGGTGACTGGTCGAAATCTCTTGCCGCATTTCATGGCTTTCGCCAACTTTGATGCCAGATGAAAGAGCGCATGCCGGCTTTGGAAATCCCTGCCACGCTCGGCCGCGACCACCGCGCCGAAATCGTGGATCGTTTGTACGAAGTGGCGCTGGACCCGATCCGTCTGGAAGATCTGCTGGATGTTTGGGAAGGCCGCGTCGGGCCGACACGCTCGGAATTCGTCGCAGCCGCGGTTGAGATGGACGATGAGGAAATAGAAACGCATCTGCGCCGGGCGACGGTGTTTCTGGATCGGTTCGAAGCCACACGTTCTGACCATGTTTATCGCTCGGTGCTAGAGGATATCCCGCGATCAGCGGCGTTTCTGGCCGATGGCAGCGCGGCAATTGCGGCCTTCAACCGACCGGCGGCGATTGCCTTTGGTCTGAAAGAAGGGGCGTTGCTGACCGATTTGCCGTTTGATCCCGACGATGTGGCGGTGCTGCGCGGGGTGATTCACGGCGCGGCCACCGGGCGGGCCGAGCGGGTGGTCACGTTGCGGTTGCGGTCAAAGGTGACGGACAGCCCGGTGATCGTGCGGGTGGGGTCGATTGAAAGCGACAACGCCCGGCCCCTTGCGCTGATCATGTCCACCGAATTGGTCTGGCCCGAAGGGTTTGAACTGATGGTGCAAGAGGCTTTCGGGCTGACCGCTGCCGAAGTTGACATCGTGCGCGGCATCACCCTTGGCCTGCCGGTCAAGGACATCGCCGAGGCGCGGGGCCGGTCGCCCGAAACCGTGCGCACGCAGGTGCGGTCAATTTTGGCCAAGAGCGAAACCCACAGCCAGTCCGAACTGGTGCGGGTGGTGCTGGGGCTGATGGATGTGGCGCAGATGCCAACTGAAAACGCCGGGCCGGTGCCGCGCGAGGGCACGTTGGAACAGCTTTCGTTTCAGCAGATGAAAGGCCCCGACGGGCGGCGCTTGGAGTGGATCGAATTTGGCTTGCCCGCGGGGGCGCCCTGTTTGTTCATGCATCTGGACTACGGCTTTATCCGTTGGCCCGCGACGGCTGAACGTGCGGCGCGGGCGCGGGGTATCCGGGTGATTGTGCCGGTGCGTGCAGGTTACGGTCGCAGTGATCCGCTCGCCCGCAGTGCCGATCATCTGCAGGGCGTGACGCAGGATTATCTGGCTGTGCTGGACCATCTGGGCGTGCGCCGCTGTGCCATTTTGGCGATGGGGGCAGATCTGCGCTTTGCGCTGAATATCTCAGTGCTCCGTCAGGGGTTGGTCACAGCGATTCTGGGTTGTGCCGCGCAACTGCCGCTGCGCACTTCGGCGCAGTATGACCGGATGGACAAATGGCAGCGCTTCATTCTGGCCAACGCCCGCTATGCGCCCAAGATCCTGCCCTTTCTGGTGCAAGCCGGGTTCTCGCTGGCGCGCAAGCTGGGCAAGGAGAAGTTCTTTGCTCAGGTGAACGGTGGGTCCGCCGCCGATCTGGAGGCCTTTGGCCGCGCTGAAATCCGTGAAGCACTGCTGGCGGGGTCCGAGGTGTCGCTGGGTGCAAAAGTCTTGGCACATGAGGCGTTTACCCGCGAATGCATCGGGTCTGAAAAGGATTGGTCGCATCTTCTGCGCGCGGTTACGGTGCCGGTCCAGATGTTGCAGGGCGATCAGGATCCGCAAACGCCGGTGCAGACGATTGAGGAATTGCGCGGCGACTATCCGCATCTGGACATCAGCTTTTTGCCCAACACCGGGCAGCTTTTGTTCTTTGCCGAATGGCCGCTGGTGCTGGATGTTCTGGAGAAATACCTGCCCCGGCGCTGAGAATATTCATGCGCCTACCTCAAACGGGGTATGCGGGCTGCGCGGGGTAGAGGTAAACCTGTACGCATTTTCCGATGCCCATAATGTGTGACGTTCAAATCAAACCTTTTTATCGGCGCATGGGCGGCGGTGCTCTGGAGCGCCGCCGCCCATTTTTCAAAACCCGACCTAGCCAACACTGCGGAAAATTTGCTGCGCCATTTTGACACGGATCAATTTGCGCCCTTGCAGCCGGGTCTAGAATGCAGACGGCACGACAGGCGGGAGACAGGCATGGACGATGACGCAAGCCCGATTGGGACTGAAACCGAAATCCTGCAGGCGGTGCCGGAACAGGTGACAGGTCCCAGAAAATTCCCCGCCGTGGACCCCGATCTCATCCGTCAGGCCTTTGAAGGCGGTCGCTACCCCTATGCGCGGGTCATGGGCCGGGCGGCCTATGAGGCGGAAAAGGCACGTTTGCAGGCCGAACTGCTCAAGGTGCAGATCTGGGCGCAGGAAACTGGGCAAAAGTTCGTGATCTTGATGGAAGGTCGCGATGCCGCCGGAAAAGGCGGTACCATCAAGCGGTTCATGGAACATCTGAATCCGCGTTATGCCCGCACGGTGGCGCTGTCCAAACCATCGGATGCCGAAAAGGGTCAGTGGTTTTTCCAACGCTACATCAAGCACCTGCCCACCACTGGCGAGATCGTATTTTACGACCGCAGTTGGTACAACCGCGCCGGGGTTGAGCGGGTGATGGGGTTTTGCAGCCCGTCGGAATATCTGGAATTCATGCGCCAAGCGCCCGAGTTTGAACGGATGCTGGTGCGCTCGGGCATCCGGCTTTACAAATACTGGTTCTCGGTCACACGCGAAGAACAGTTGGCGCGGTTCAAGGCCCGCGAAACCGATCCTTTGAAGATGTGGAAGCTGTCGCCGATCGACAAGGCGTCCTTGGACAAATGGGACGACTACACCGAGGCGAAAGAGGCGATGTTTTTCTACACCGACACCGCCGATGCGCCTTGGGTCATCGTCAAGTCGAACGACAAGAAACGCGCGCGGCTGAACTGCATGAAGAACTTTCTGGCGACGGTTGACTATCCCGGCAAGGATCACGCGGTCATTGGCACCCCTGATCCGCTGATCGTGGGGCGCCCCAGTCAGGTGTTGACCGGGTCAGGCCATATCCTTGACACGGCCACCCATCCGGCCATTCGCCGCCAAGACCGCTAGACCCGCTTGGCCTTTCGTGCGCGCCCCTTTAGATTGCGCAAAAATGGGGGCGCTATGAAGCAGGTCTATCTGGCTGTGGCACTGGGCTTGTGCGCTGCGCCTGTCGCGGCACATCCGCATGTGTTCATCGACACTGGAATAGAGGTGATCTTTGACATCGAAGGCCGGGCCGAGGCGGTGCGGATCACTTGGACTTATGATGATCTGATCTCGCTGGCTTTGCTGTCTGAACGCGGCATGGACGAAGACTTCGACGGTGTGCTGACGCCTGCGGAACTGGCCACGCTCAACGGGTTTGACATGCAATGGGAGCCGGGGATCACGGGCGACACCTATGCGCTGTTGGGGGACAAGCCGCTGGTGTTGTCGCGGCCGTCGGATTGGACGGTGTCTTACGCCGATGCCCGGATCACCACCACGCATCTGCGCCTTCTGGATGCACCCGTGGTGTTGAGCGTGCCTTTGGTGGTGCAGGTCTATGACAGCAGTTATTACACCGCCTACACAATCACCGGTGACGCGGTGCTGACCGGGGCCACATCCTGCACCGCCGAGGCATTTGAACCCGACCGGGCGGCGGCGGATCAGATATTGGCGGATTCCATCACCGAAATGGCCGGGGGCGATGCCGAGGGCGATTTTCCAGCCGTGGGAGCGGCCTATGCTGAAGAAGTGCGGGTGACATGCAACGCACCCTCCTGATCTTGGGGCTGGTGGTGGCGGCTGTGCTGGCGCTGCTCTGGGCGACGGGCGGTTACGCCGCCTTGCAGGCACAGGTGGTGCAGGGCCAACGCGAGGTGCAATCGGCGTTGGCGGGGGCGGTGCGGGCCATTCGCACCGGGCAGGCGGGGGCGATTTGGGGCCTGCTGGCGGTCAGTTTCAGCTATGGCGTGCTGCATGCGGCGGGGCCGGGCCATGGCAAGGTGCTGATTGGCGGCTATGGCATCGGGCGGCGGGTGCCGGTTCTGGCTTTGTCGGGCATAGCGCTGGCCTCCAGTCTGGCGCAGGCGGTGGTCGCGGTGGCGGTGGTTTATGCGGGCGTGGCGGTGCTGGGCTGGACGCGGGTGCAGGTGGAGGGTGTGGCCGAGGACATCATGGCCCCTGTAGGATTGGCGGCAATTGCCGCTGTGGGGATGTGGCTGGTCTGGCGCGGTTTGCGCGGGATCAGGGCGGCGCAGAGCGTCGATGACCATGACCATCACCATGAGGCCGATTGCGGCTGCGGTCACGCCCATGGGCCCAGTCTGGATGCGGTGCAGGCGCTGACCGGGTGGCGCGACACTGCGGCGCTGATCGCAGGCATCGCGTTGCGGCCCTGCTCCGGGGCGTTGTTTTTGCTGATCCTGACCTGGCAGATGGGCATCGGTCTGGCCGGGATTGCCGGCACCTTTGCCATGGGGCTGGGCACCGCCGTTGTGACCATCGGCGTCGCCCTGATGGCTGTCTGGGCGCGTGAGGGCGCGCTGGCCAGCCTGCCCGGCAGCCGCATCGCCCGCGCCCTGCCGTGGTTTGAAGTGCTGGCGGGCGCGGTGGTGGCCTTGGTCGCTTTGTCGCTGCTGGCGCAGGCGCTTTGACACCTCACACGCCGCCCCGGACTAGATCCGAGGCGGCGCGGCGAAAGGCCAGACGCTGCGCTGCGGCGGGGATGGCGTCTTGTTCCTGTGACGGTGCGGCTATATGTCCGACATATGATCAAACGTTTGTCCTATCCCGCCCACGCCCGCGCGACTTTGGCTTTGGGCATCCCCCTGATCGGCAGCCATCTGGCGCAGATGGCGCTGCATGTCACCGACACCGTTCTGCTGGGTTGGTACGGGGTGAACGAGTTGGCGGCGGTGGTGCTGGCGACTTCGACCTTCTTTGTGACCTTCATTCTGGGATCTGGCTTCGCGCAAGCGGTGATGCCTCTGGTCGCACAGGCCCTGGGGCGGGGGGATGAGACGCAGGTGCGGCGCGACACCCGGATGGGGCTGTGGCTGTCGATTGCCTTCGGGGTGATAAGCTATCCGATCTTCTGGTGGTCCGAGGCGCTGTTGCTGGCTCTTGGCCAGCGGCCCGAGGTGGCGGCTCTGGGGCAGGACTTCTTGCGCATCGCCGGTCTGGGGATGATTCCGGCCCTGTTGGTGATGGCGCTGAAAAGTTATCTGGCGGCATTGGAGCGCACCCAAGTGGTGCTCTGGGTGACGCTGGCGGCGGTCGGGGTCAATCTTTGCCTTGCTTATGCGCTGATCTTTGGCCATTGGGGCGCGCCGGAACTGGGCATCCGCGGGGCGGCCATAGCCTCGCTGGCGGTGCAGGTGCTGACCTTTGTGGTGCTGGCGATCTACGCGGCTTGGCTGCCCGATTTGCGGCGGTTCCATCTGTTCCAACGGTTCTGGCGGCCCGATTGGGCGGCGATGGGGCAGGTGTTCCGGCTGGGCTGGCCGATCGGCATGACCGGGCTTGCCGAAAGCGGGCTGTTTCAGGCCACGGCCCTGATGATGGGTTGGATCGGCACCGTGGAATTGGCCGCCCACGGCATCACCATGGAGGTGGCGGCGCTGTCGTTCATGGTGCATCTGGGCCTGTCGAACGCCGCCACAGTGCGGGCAGGGCGGGCCGATGGTGCGGGTGACCGCCAGGGGTTGCGGGACGGCGCGAAAGTGGCCATAGCGCTGTCGGTTGGCTTTGGCGTCACCATGGTGGCGCTGTTCCTGACCTTGCCGCAGCCGATCATCGCGCTGTTTCTGGACCAATCCAAACCGGGCAGCGCCGAGATCATCGCCTTTGGTGTGTTGCTTCTGGCGATGGCGGCGCTGTTTCAGCTGGCCGATGCGATGCAAGTCATGGCGCTGGGCCTGCTGCGCGGCATCCGCGACACAAAGGTGCCGATGATCGCCGCCGCCATCAGCTATTGGGTCATCGGCATGCCCTGCGCCTATCTGCTGGCCTTCAAGGCTGGATTGGGCGGCATTGGGCTATGGCTGGGTCTGGTGATCGGACTGACCTTTGCAGCGGCCACCCTGATGTGGCGCTTCTGGCACAAGGCGCGGGTCTGAGGCCCGAGATTTCGCGAAGGCAGCGCGGTGTCGGGTCCAAGGGCTGCCCCGCAACTGTGGCCGCCTATTGGAATTCTGCGGGCAGATGGGGCAAGAGCCGTTTGCCGAACCGCAACTCGCCTGCGGCACTCCAGTGGTCGCCATCTGACCAGTAAAGCGTGTCACAACTCATGAAATCTTGCGCGATGTCAAAGCCATAAGCGGCAAGGGGCAAATGGCTTGCGCCGGCAGTCGCGGCGGCGGACCGGATGGCGTCATCAAGGCGGACAAAGGCATCAATCTGGCCGGGGCGCAGGGCGGGAACCTCGGTGCAGCCCAGACGCAGCACCCTGTTGGCGCTGATGTGGGGTTCAATGCGTGGACTGGCCCAGATCACCGGAACTCCGGCAGCCACGATCTGGCGCAGATAGGTGGCGATCCGGGACAAGGCAACGGCGTCCACGCCGAATGCAGGCAGGGGCTGATGCGCCGACGCGCGGGCGAACAATTGTCGCGACCCAGCCCTGCCGTCTGGCCCGGTCAGCAGGTAGGCCCCCGCCTGCACGAACAGCACTTGGCGGAACAGGTGCGGCTCTGCCCCTGCCAAAGCCAGAAACCCGTCAAACGGGCAGTCGGCGTTGGCATCGGCCGGGCGACATCCGCCGTTGGTCAGCCCCAACAGGAACGGCGCGTCTGCGGCTGCATGCAGCGCATTGAACATGTCGATGCCATGGCTGTCGCCCAGAACAACGGCAGCCGGGCCGAAACGGCGGGCACAGTCGCGCAGGCGCGGCCGGTCGTCTGTGCTGACAGTGGTCAGATTGAACCGACAGCTGCCGTCATCGGCCGGCAGGCCGCTTTTGATGCGTGCGGCCAGCACAATGTCCAGCAATGCCGCCTGTTCAGGATGCTGGTTGCGCCAGAAAGTCGCGTTGCCTGCGCTGATCATCCCCAGTGCTGCGGCCAGCACCAACCCTGCCATTGCCATGGCGGACACCCGAAACAGCGCAGGCGGGGCCTGCAGCCAACGGCGATCTTGACGGCGAAACGGCTGCTCAATCCAGCGCCAGCTGATCCATGCCAGAACAAAGGTCATCGCCGTCATCGCCCACATGATACCGGCACCGGGGGCGTCGGTCGCGGCCATACGGGCAAAGGCGAACAGCGGTTGATGCCAAAGGTAGGCCGAATAGGAAATCAGACCGATGCCCACCATCGGCGGACATGACAGCAGTCGCCCCGTCAGGTTGCCCTGACCGGCAAACAGGATCACCAGCACAGAGCCCGCCACCGGCATCAGCGCATAGACAGACGGATAAGGCGTCCGATCACTGTGAAAAATCACAGCTGCAAGGATCATCATCAGCCCCAGCAACGCGGCCGGTCCGTGGGCCGAGATGACCCGGCGATGGCTGATCCATGCCGCCGCCGATCCGCCCAGAAGCTCCCAGAACCGCGACAAAGAGAAGAAGAAATTGAACTCGGGTTTCGCAATCGCACCCCATTGCGCCAAGGCAAGGCTGGCCAGTGCCATGCCCCAAAGCCCCAGCGTCACGGTTCGGGGGCCACGCCGCAAAAGCTGCGCCAGAACCAGCGGGAACAGCAGATAATACTGTTCTTCGATTGACAGGCTCCAGGTGTGCAACAGGGGCGCTTCTTCCAGTGCAGGCGAAAAATAGCCGCTGTTGGCACCAAACAGCAGGTTCGACACGAACAGCAGGACCGCAAGCAGCGATTTGGAATAGGACTCCAGTTGCGGCGGGATCATCAGCGCCCAAGCCGCCAAGGTGGTTGCCGCAAGGACGACGGCCAAGGCCGGCAAGATACGCCGCACCCGACGTTCATAAAACCGCAGGATCGTGTGTGTGCTGTTGCCCATATCCTTCAGCAAAATCCCGGTAACCAAGTAGCCCGAGATCACGAAGAACACATCCACGCCCACAAAGCCGCCGTGCAGAGGCACCAAGCCACTGTGAAACAGAATGACTGAGGTCACCGCGATGGCGCGCAGCCCATCAATTTCGGGGCGATATGTCAGGCTCATTCCGCCGCCGCTTCGTCCTTCATCAGACGTTCGGCCTTCTTGCGCACCAATACCGTGCGCAGATCGTGCATCGCCAGCAGCAGCAGATCGGTCACGGCCTCCAACTGCCCATCGTCGGCCTTGGATTGCACCCATTGTGATGTCAGGTTCAGGTGATCAACCGCGCGCAAGATGTCATCGACATCGCGCGCGGCCAACAACGCCTGCCGTCGAACGACCCAGGCGCTGATTTCCGCCACATCTTCGGGCGTCAGTTTGCGGTCGCCATGCGGTTTGATGTTGCCGGTCTTGACGTTGACCATGGCAATCTCTTCCATGTCGATCCGGCGCTGGCGGTTCTCGGTGTCCACCCGGAACACCGCCGCCCCATTGTCGCGGATGCGAAAGTAATAGTCAGGAAGATCGCCAGCCATGGTTTCTTTCAGGTCAATGACGCGCAGAACGTCTGGATGCGGGTGCAGGCATCGCGCAGCACCTCGTCCGCCGTAGCGTAGCTGACACGGAAGTTTGGCGATAGCCCGAAGGCCGCGCCGAACACCACGGCCACGCCGGTTTCTTCCAGCAAGGCGGTGGCGAATACCTCGTCATCGCTGATCTTGGTGCCGGCCGGGGTGGTTTTGCCGATGCAGCCCGAAATGTCGGGATAAACATAAAACGCGCCCTCGGGCTTGGGACATGTGACGCCGGGTGCGGCGTTCAGCATCGACACCACCAGATCGCGGCGGCGTTCAAACAGCTTGCGGTTGGGGGCCAGAAAGTCCTGTGGCCCGGTCAGGGCCTCCAGTGCCGCGTATTGGCTCACCGAACAGGGGTTCGAGGTGCTTTGGCTTTGGATCGTGCCCATCGCCTTGATCAGATGCACGGGGCCGCCCGCATAGCCGATGCGCCAACCCGTCATGGCGTAGGATTTCGACACACCGTTGCAGGTCAAAGTCCGGTCATACAAGGCAGGTTCCACTTGCGCGGGCGTGGTGAATTCGAAATCGTCGAACACCAGATGTTCATACATATCGTCCGACATGATCCAGACATGCGGATGGCGCAGCAGCACATCACACAAGCTTCGCAACTCTGCCCGCGTGTAACCCGCCCCGGTGGGGTTCGACGGGCTGTTGAAGATGAACCACTTGGTTTTCGGCGTGATCGCCGCCTCAAGCTGCGCCGGGGTCAGTTTGAAACCGGTGTCGATGCCGCACTCTACCGCCACAGGAGTACCCCCGGCCAGCAGCACCATATCGGGATAGGATACCCAATAGGGCGCCGGAATGATCACCTCATCGCCGGGATTACAGGTCGCCATCAGCGCATTGTAGAGAACCTGTTTGCCGCCCGTGCTCACCGTGATCTGGTTCGGCGCGTAGGTCAGACCGTTTTCATGCAGAAACTTGGCGCAAATCGCCTTTTTCAGCTCGGGAATGCCATCGACCGGGGTATAGCGGGTCCGCCCGGCATCGATCGCGCGTTTCGCGGCCTCCCGGATGTTGACCGGCGTGTCGAAATCCGGCTCGCCCGCACCAAGGCCGATCACGTCGCGGCCTGCGGCCTTCAACTCGGCGGCTTTGGTGGTGACGGCGATTGTGGGCGACGGTTTGACGCGGGACAGGGTATCGGACAGGAAGGCCATGGTGATCCTCGGGACTGGAAAGGGCGCGCGGCTTGTCATAGGCTGTGACGCGCAACGGATCAAGGATGCAGGCGATGGAAACCTCTGAGGCACGGCTGAAACGTATGGCCATGCGGTCCTGGCGGCGCGGCACCAAGGAAATGGATCTGGTGCTTGGCCCTTATGCCGACGCGCATTTGGCGGGTTTGTCCGAAGAAAAGCTGGCAGTCTATGATATTTTGTTGGAAGAAAACGATCAGGACTTGCTGCCTTGGGTGCTGGGACAACGGCCCGCCCCCGCCGCTATGGCCGATCTGATTGCGGAAATCGGGATTTTTGCGCGAAACCGGCTGGCGCGGGCCTGATCTGGCAAAATATTTCGGCAAAATCCTGTCGAGTTTACGTTATGTTTGCGTTTTGTGCCGAGTCTGTCCGCAGTTTCAGTGACCGTGGAGAGGAAGATGACACTGCACACAACCCTGCTGGACGGGTCGCAAAGGGCCTTGATGTCTGGCTATCTTGAGAATTTGGCGTTGCTTGAACGGCTGCACCGGCTGCTTCTTGACGTGATCAAGGACGAATTTGAACGCCTTGGCATTCTGGAAATCAACTCGGTTCAGGCGCTGTTGTTGTTCAACATCGGCGAGAATGAGGTGACGGCTGGCGAATTGAAATCGCGCGGCTATTACCAAGGATCAAACGTCAGCTACAATCTGAAAAAGCTGGTCGAGCTAGGCTATATGCACCATCAGCGGTCGGAAATCGATCGCCGCTCGGTGCGGGTGCGGCTGACAGAAAAGGGGCGGCGGGTGCGCGGGCAGCTGGTCGATCTGTTTGGCCGCCATGCCGAAGGCTTGGGCAAAAAAGGTCTGGTCGATGCCGCCGGCATGGATGCGATGAGCCAGTCCTTGAAGCGGATGGAACGCTACTGGACCGATCAGATCCGCTATATCTACTGATCTCGCACCGGGCCAGAATGGCCCAATCTACCGCCAATGCCAGAATGGCCCAATCTACCGCCAAAACCGCGCATAAGTGATCAAGCGCCCCTGAAGTTTTGACAGCAATCGCAGGCCAAGCCCTGTCGGTGCATTTGTGCTATTGGCCAATCTGTCCACCACCACCTCTGGCGGGCAGGGGCGGCGGGTGACAGGGTCATAGTAACGCGGATAGGCGATCAGGGCGGCATAGGCCAGTTGCATCAGATCGGGGCGCGGCAAAGGATGGCCATCGGGCGCGCGCAAGCGCCGCTCTGGCACCGGGCTCGCGTCATGGGTCAGCCCCCAACCGGCATAGAACGGCGCGCCAAGGCAGGTGACAGGCTTGCCGCGCAGCAGGGCCTCGAACCCCAGCAGCGAGGTGATGGTCACGACCCCATCACAGGCGTCAATCAGGGCAATCGGGTCGGCATGGGCGGCAAGGGTTGCGCCCAAGGCTTGCACATCTTGGGGCGAAACCGCTCCGGGGCGCAGACCGGCCTCCACATCGGGGTGCGGTTTGTAGATCAATTGCGCCTTGGGGTGCAGCGAATGCGCCGCGCGCAACAGGTCCAGATTGCTGCGGATGTCGCCCGCGCCCAACCGGATCGATGCATCATCCTCGACCTGACCGGGCACCAGAATGCGCGGGCCATCGGGCAGATCGGGCAGGGCGGTGCCAGACAGATTGTATTTCGACAACCGCGCCGCAAGCAGGGATTTCACCAGCTTTTCAACGCGCATCCGGGCCGCAGCCGACAGCGGCATCTGGATCATTTGTTCCAACCGGCTGGGCCGGGTCGGATCGTAGTAAATCCCCAAATCATCGGTCACAAGGCTAAGGGGGGGCACCAATTCCGCCCCCAAACCACGCGACCGCAGAAAGCCGTCCTCCACCCGGCGCACGGGCAGATCATCCGGCAATCCGTCCGGCTCTTTGCCCGCCCAGATCAACAATCCCCGGCCCGCTGCCCGCGCCACTGCGATCGCTTTCACCGGATTATCCTGAAACATCAGAGGCTGTTCGCCGCCAAACACCGCCTGCAGCCGCCCGCGTTTCCACAGCCGCATCCCGCAGGCAACATGGCCCGCGCGGTCTTCGCGGTGGGGGCGCACGGTCGCTTCCAACTGATCCACCGCCTCTTCAAAACTGCACAACCGGTCGCGGAAAGCATCATACCAGACCGGGGCCACGATCATCGCAGCGGCAAACAGTTGCGTTTTGGTCAGACTGCGCCGCCGCCGTGTCACCGGGTTTTGATCGGCACTCACCCCCCAACCGGCATAGAAGGGCTGGCCGAACACCTGCGGACGGTGCCCCGCCAGTATCGCCTCAAACCCCAGTTGCGATGACACGGTGTAGACCGCAATCGCCCCTTCCAGCAGCCGCCACGGCGACACCGGATCGGCCAACAGACTGATCCGGTCGCCCAGATCCGCCACCGAAAAATGCCCATGCCGCAGGCCAAGCGCGGTTTCGGGATGGGTCTTGATGACGATGCGCGCGCGGGGGTGGTTCAGTTGCGCCGCCGCCAGCATTTCACGAAACGTGCTGGCCGTGGCCCCGGCACAGGCAATGGATGCATCGCCCCGCGTCTGATCCACGACCAGCACATAGCCCGGCGGGGGCAGGGGGGCGTCAATGCGATGAATGTTGTATTTTGACAAGTCCAGCGCCTGAATACGCGCCAAACCGTCACTTGCGCGGGCCAGAAGATTGGAATCGTCCAAGGGATGTCGGGCCAGAATGCCCTCAAGTGTGGACGGAACCGCAGAGTCAAAATGGACGCCAACCGGGTCGATCATCAGACCGAGCGGCGGCTCTCCCATCCGGCCGGGACGCAGGCTGCGCAGAAAGGCGTCTTCAATCCGCACCACCGGAACGCCGCGCCGCGCCGCCACCACCTCACCCCGCGCGGCATAGAGAGAGCGGCCCCAGACCACCACCGCATCACCGACAACCGGCAGGCCCAGTTGCAGATCATACCCGGCCAATTCCAGAATGCGACGCAACCGCGGTTGCCGCAAAAAACCGGCGTTGTAATAAAAAAGCCGTCGGGGGGTGTCCCCGACGGCCAGATTTTGCGGTGTCAGCCCAGACAAGGTGACCTCAGGGGGTCGAGGACGCCAGCGAGCTGGCGGCCCCGGTGGTGCCTGTGATCGCAGACAGTGTTTTGGTCCACTGTACAAACGGCGCCTCGGTGACGTAAACCGTATCGCCATCGCGGACCACAAAATCGCGGGCCTCAAACATGCCGGTTGGCTGTGTCAGGTCCAACACATAGATCATGCGCTGATCGCCCTTCAGATCCTTGCGGCCCAGCACGGCGTTGGCGATTTCTGCGGGTTCATTGCGGAACACGAACACGCCCGTCGGGTCGGCGGTTGTGGAATTCAGGCCGCCCACAATGGCGATCGCTTCGATGGCAGACAGGGTCTGGCTTTCAAACGGAACCCGGTTTTGCGCCCCGGTCGCCCCCAAAGCCACAAAAGCGCGGGTGTCGCGTTCGACGGTGATCAGGTCGCCCGGACGCAGCGCAATATCCAGGCTGGGGTTGGAATAAAGATCCTCGAGCCAGACCTTGCCGGATGTGCCAGCGCGGGTGATGCGAACAATGGCGACGGCAGGTTCAATGCTGACCCCGCCGGCCTTGGCCAGCATGGATGTCAGGGTCCGGGTTGGGCGTTCAATCGGGAACACGCCTTGCGCCCCGGCAAAACCCGAAACGGTGACGGTGGAGCCATCCCCCGCCAAACGTTGCACCGAAACTTGCGGATCCGGCGTCTGGCTGTCCAGCTTTTTGGTGATGACTTCGCGCAAGCTGTCAGGCGATTGCCCCGCTGCCTTGATCTTGCCGGCGTAGGGCACGAAGATAAAGCCTTGGCCATCCACCTGAATTTCCGTCAGCGCTGAAACCCGCTGCCCGGTGTTGCCCAGCAGTGGATCATCCTTGACGTTTTCAAAGATGGTCAGCCCCAGCACGTCGCCCGGCGAAATGACATCAGACCCGATCACGCCCGCATTGCGGAAGTTGGACCCAAAGCCGAATGCGGGCACCACCGCTGTGGCACGGGTGACGCGCGCGTTGACAGAGACGATGTAGGCATCGCCTTCTTTCAACACCGAACCTTTGAAGATTTCTGCCTTATTGGGCCCCGAACGCGGCAGGCCGCAGGCCCCGACCGCGCCAACAAGCGCCAAAAGGGCAAGGGCCTTCGCCCCCCTCGATCCGGATATATTCACTGCCCGGGCTCCTTTAACTGGATTTGCCTCTGGAAATTGCCTCAACTTTTGCCTGCAAGCCTAAAGAAAGGCGAAACAAAATGCCAGTCTTGGTTTTATTGTTCAGTTGACCAGCCGCAACTGTTGCCGTGGTGCCGCTTTGCCCGAGGTCAGCGCATCATAGGGATCTTCGGGTTGCAGCATCATGTCCACCACCTGTCGTAGCAACTCGCGGCGGCCACGCGAACTGTAGAAGCCACCCGGTACTTGACTGGTTTCCAACAGGTAATGTCGATAATCGCGGTAGGCGCGGCTGTCGGGGCGGGTGGGCAGGGTGAAGAAGTCTTTCAGGCTTTGGGTCGAGACAAACTCCGGTTTGGCATAAACCGCCGTCCCAAAAGTCTTGAGCGGAAGTCCGCGCCACAGCACCTGTTGGGCGGCCGTGGAATTCACCGTGATGGCCGATCGCGCGTGATTGAGCAGCGCGGCCAGCTTGCCGCCGCGCACGAAATGCACACGGGCCGTGACCCCGTGCATCCGCGCCAGTCGCCGGATTTCCCGTGCCACGGGCGCGCGGCCATCCTCCAGCGGATGCGCCTTGAAGACGATGTGATGATGCGGCGCGGCACCTTTGGCAAAGCCCTCCATCACCACGGCCAGAAATTCAGTCATGGTTTTGAACGGCGAATGCATCTGAAAACTTGCATCATGCTCCAGTTGCAGCAGCACCAGATGGTAGGGGAAGCCACCATGCTTGATGCGGAAGGTTGCCACGATTCTTTCCCAGCGGTGAAACGGCAGCAGGGCCAGTCGTTTGACATAAAGCCAGAATTCCTGCCCCACGGTCAGGCTGCGATGGGGCCGAAAGTTGCGATAATCCCAGAATCCGGTCAGCACGAACCAGTGATACAGCGCGCCCCAGAACATGTGTTGGCGCATATCGCCCCAGCGCGCGGGCGCGTCGGGCAGGTCCATGTCGAGCTGTTCCAGCGCCTTTTGCATGTCAGGCACGGCCATCTGCATCAGCCGCGAATGGCCATTCGAACCATCCCGTTCATAGGTGACCCAATAAGGGCGCAGATAGCCTTCCTCGAACACATGCACGCACAGCCCGGCCTCTTTGGCCGCAGCCACGGCTGCGGCGTGAATCGGGCGGGTATCGCCATAAAGCACGATGTCGGTGATGGATTTCTCGGCGGTCAGGGCGCGAAACGCGGTGGGCCACTGATCGGGCGTGCCGCGATAGGGGATGAAGTTGGCACTGGGCCAGAATGCCCGGTCGCCCCGGTTGAAGCCCACACGCCAGACCTCTGCCCCTGCGGCCTGCAGCATTTTGCCAAGCCGGTGGAAATAGGGCCCATGCGGACCCTGTAAGAAAAGAAACCGGCGATTTTGCCCCGTGACCTGCATGCGTCCCTGCTTTTGCCTTTGATTGCGCGCTTGCCGCCGATCTTGAAAGGGGAAATCCAACGCCTCTTTGACCCTTAAGCGAAAAGGGCGGCAAATTTGAGGCATTGGCCGGGGCTTGCCGCAGCCCGGCCCCCGGTTTAGCTTTGGCACGCATAACAAGGGGATGCCAATGTTCACCGGGATCGTGACAGATATGGGCGAAGTGCTGCAACTGGACCAGCGCGGCGATCTGCGCGCGCGCATTGGGACCGGCTATGATGTGGCGCGCATTGATATCGGCGCGTCGATTTCCTGCGAGGGTGTCTGCCTGACCGTGGTGGCGCTTGGAACTGCGCCGCGCAACTGGTTTGACGTCCAGATTTCGGCCGAGACGGTCAGCAAGACCAATCTGTCGGGCTGGCAGGTGGGGCAGCGGCTGAACCTTGAACGGGCGTTGAAGGTGGGGGATGAACTGGGCGGTCACATCGTGTCGGGCCATGTCGATGGTGTGGCCGAGGTGATCTGTGTCGCCCCCGAAGGCGACTCTGTCCGCGTGACCTTTCGCGCGCCAGAACCGTTGGCGAAGTTCATAGCGCCCAAGGGATCAGTGGCGCTGAACGGCACCTCCTTGACGGTCAACGAGGTGGACGGCTGCGATTTTGGCATCAACTTCATCCCGCACACACAAAAGGTGACAACCTGGGGCGGGGTGGCGGTGGGCGACAGAGTGAACCTTGAGGTCGATACGATGGCCCGCTATGTCGCCCGACTGCGCGAATGGGGTTAGACGGCCAGTGACTGCGGCGCGTCCAGCCCGCACTGGCATTTGGCCCACCGCCGCGCTATGTCGGACGCAAAGCTGCAGGGGCCCCACATGACCGATCACCGCACCGACTATTCGGACGCCATTTCCACCGTTGAAGAGATCATCGACGACGCGCGCAACGGGCGCATGTTCATCCTTGTGGACCATGAGGACCGCGAGAATGAGGGCGATCTGGTGATCCCCGCGCAAATGGCCACGCCGGAGGCTGTGAACTTCATGGCCACGCACGGGCGCGGTCTGATTTGCCTGACCTTGACGTCAGAGCGGATTGATCATCTGGGCCTTCCCCTGATGGCGTCAAAAAACTCTAGCCGCCATGAAACGGCCTTCACCGTGTCGATCGAGGCGCGCG
The DNA here is from genome assembly GCA_945860375.1 of Pseudorhodobacter antarcticus. The sequence goes on along the minus strand of CAMAQR010000024.1, from coordinate 13,408 downwards.
AAGGCGTGGACACCGGCATTTCCGCCAAAGACCGTGCGACCACGATTGCCGTGGCGATTGATCTGAACGCGGGGCCCGCCGATCTTGCCACCCCCGGCCATGTCTTCCCCTTGCGCGCCCGTGACGGTGGTGTGCTGGTGCGTGCAGGCCATACCGAAGCTGCGACCGATATTTCGCGCCTTGCAGGGCTGAACCCGTCCGGCGTGATCTGCGAGATCATGAAAGACGATGGCACCATGGCGCGGCTGCCCGATCTGGTGGCCTTTGCCCAAAAGCACAACCTCAAGATCGGCACCATTTCCGATCTGATCGCCTACCGCCGTCGCCATGACAATCTGGTCAAGGAACGCTCTGCCCGCCGGGTGACATCGGTGCATGGCGGCGATTGGCTGATGCGGATCTTTGCCGATGAAACCCATGGCGATGAACATGTGGTGCTGACCAAGGGCGATCTGGGGGCGGTTGGCCCTGTCTTGGTGAGGATGCACACGCTCAACCCGCTGGAGGACGTGCTGGGCGTCGGCGACGGCCATGTCGGTGATATGCAGGGCGCGATGCGGGTGATCGCCGCCGAAGGGCGCGGCGTGGTGGTGCTTTTGCGCGACACCTCGATGAAGCTGGTGGAGGCCGGCGAGGCCAGCCCGCAAACCCTGCGCCAATATGGACTTGGCGCGCAGATGCTGGCGGCGCTGGGTCTGACCGAGATCACTCTGGTGACCAATTCCAAGGCCCCTAAAGTGGTGGGGCTAGAGGCTTATGGCCTGTCAATCACCGGCACACGCGCGATTTTGGAGTGAATCATGGCTGCCAATGAAAACCATTACACCCTGCCGCTGCCGACATTTGAAAAACCGGTCAAGCTGCTGATTGTCGTTGCCCCCTATTACAAGGACATTGCCGACAATCTGGTCGCGGGTGCGCGCGGGGTGGCCGTGGCCTGCGGGGCTGAGGTCGAGATGATCGAAGTGCCCGGCGCTTTGGAGGTGCCAACTGCGATTGCGCTGGCGGAGCGGATGGCGAAATTTGACGGCTATGTGGCGCTGGGCTGTGTGATCCGGGGCGAGACGACGCATTACGACACCGTCTGCAATGACAGCAGCCGCGCGTTGTCGATGCTGGGATTGCAGGGTGCCGCGGTTGGCAACGGCATTCTGACGGTGGAAAACCGGGCGCAGGCGCAAGTGCGCGCTGATCCCCTGGGGCAAAACAAAGGTGGTGGGGCGGCGGCTGCGGCCTTGCACCTGATCGCTTTGTCGCGCAAATGGGCGACCGACACCAAAGGGATCGGCTTTCGACCATGACCAAGCCAGACAAGAAACAGATGAAATCCGCCGCACGCCTTTATGCCGTGCAGGCGTTGTTTCAGATGGAGGCCTCGGGCCAGACCGTAGAAGCCATTCGGCGTGAGTTTGAAACCCACCGCTTTGGCGCCGTTTATGACGGCGATGAAATGGCCGAGGGCGATGTTGACCACTTTCGCGCCATCATGGACCATGCGGTGAACTATCAGGCGATGATCGACCAGATGACCGACCGCGCTTTGGTGGCGAAATGGCCGATTGACCGCATCGACCCGGTGATCCGCGCCCTGTTTCGCGCCGCCGGGGCCGAGATGACGCAGATGATCACGCCGCCCAAGGTGGCGATCAACGAATATGTCGATGTGGCCAAAGCGTTCTTTCCCGAGGGCAAGGAATCGAAATTCGTCAATGCCGTGCTGGACCACATGGCGCGCGAGGCGAAACCAGACGCGTTCTGACCAAGCACCGGTATTCAACGCGCGTTAAAGTCTTATCCACCGCGGAAAAGGACAGATGTGATAAAATACCTTTTGTTGACAACTTTGGCCTTTGCGGCATCGGTGCAGGCCAGCGGTGCCGAAACTCCTCTGACTGACTGGTCGCTGATCCTGGTGGACGGTCAGCCTGCGGGCTACAGCGCCACGCTCAATCTGGGCGAACCGGGTCGCGTGACCGGGCAGGCCCCCTGCAACCGCTATTTCGCCGATCTGACTTGGAACGGCGCGGCGTTCACGCTGGGCGCGATCGGGGCCACCAAAATGGCCTGTGTGCAGATCGCAGGCGAGGCCGGGTTCTTTCAGACATTGCAAGGCATCGAGACCGCCGAGATGACCGCCGGGACCCTGACCCTATCGGGCGGCGGTCATGTCATGGTGTTTGTGCAGCCCCTCAACTGACCTGCGGCAAAGCGTGCGCTGTTCATTCAGCCGTTGCATGATAATCTGCTGTGAACAGAGGTTGTCATGCCAAAGCTGATCAAACTTTACATCGTCAATGTGGCCATCGGCTTTGCTTTGTCGGTGGCGTTTCTGGGCCTGTTGCTGTGGCAGGACGTGGCCGGGTTGCGCCACCTGATACTTGACTCCGATGTCGGTTACATCGCGGCCTTCATGATGGTGGTGATGAATGGCGTGGTCTTTGCCGGCGTGCAATTTGCCATCGCCGTGATGCGGCTTGCCGAAGATCCCGAAGGCCCTAAGGGCGGCACCGGCGCCCCCGATGTCAGCCGTCTGGCACCCATCAAGCTTGCCGCCAAGTCGCACCGCGCCTGACCGGAACGCCTTCGGTTGATGGCGCGAAAGCCATGCACGCGGGCATCGGCTGTCTTGAAGATGGTCAGGGTGACAGCGTCACCGAAACCGGCCTGATCGCGTCGTCGCGCTTTTGCCACAAGTTCACCAACGCGTTGCAAACCCGTGTCAGATCTCTGACCAAAGACAACGACAGCCGGGTGATCCATTCGGACAACAAGCTTGGCGTCGCAATGGTTTAAGGTTGCAGCTCCTGCCCACCTTTTTCACCAACCGGCGGGGGCCTCCGCGATCTTGTTTATGCAGTCCGGGTGCCAATGACGGTGCAGGTGGCGGGCCCGCAGCGGCCGTGACGGCGTGAATTTCCCGAGAGCCTGAGTGTTCAGGTTGGTCGCCAGGTAGCAAGACCAGGATCTTGCCAGAGCCAGCTCCCTCGGAGATGCTTATCGGCCACTGGAAAAGGGCCATTCACGAGAAGAGCAGAACCCGCCAAGGCTGAATGTAGGCGCTGTGGCGGCACTTAGCAAGGCTTGCAGCGTGTTCACCTTTGGTTCATATTTTGGCGATGGACACCGATCACCCCTTGCCCCCCATGCCCGGTCAGCGCCTTGCGCGCGGGGTTTGTCGCGCCTTGCGGCAATTCGATTATGTCACGGTAGAGGAATTGGTGCCCACCCCCGGCCTCCGCGTCGATGTGATGGCTTTGGGGCCGAAAGGTCAGGTCTGGATCATCGAATGCAAATCCAGCCGCGCCGATTACAAAGCCGATCAGAAATGGCATGGCTATCTGGAATGGTGCGACAGGTTCTTCTGGGCGGTGGACGGTGATTTCCCAACCGACCTTTTGCCAGACGGGTCAGGCCTGATCATCGGCGATGCCTACGGCGCAGAAATCCTGCGGATGGGGCCGGATACACCCCTACCCGCCGCACGCCGCAAGGTGATGATGCAGAAATTCGCCCGTCACGCCGCGCTGCGGTTGCAGGGCTATCGTGATCCCGGTGTAAGGGCGCTTCTTCAGCAGGGCGAATGAAAGTGTTGGTGACGCCCGATCAGCGCTTTTTCTTCGGAGCGCCCCCGTCCACCAGCGCCCGTGCTGCCTCAGCCGCCGCGCGCAACTCTTCGGCGATTTCATCGGCCTCTTCGGGATCGAAATCCAGCGGCAGGTCGATGCCGCCCGCGGCCGAGATATAGATCCGCACCATACCCTGATCGGTTGGCCCGATCTGAATATCGGCCGCGATATCGCTTTGCTTGTCGATTCCCATCAGTTTCCTCGCTCGAACCTTGCCGCTGCCGCCCGGCTACAACGCCAGAGGTGATTTTGCAATCGCCGCCACAAGGTCCGCGCCGAATCAGCGCGAATCGCCCAAGATGGGGCGACTCGGGGTGGATTTTGCCGAAAGCGTGATCTGGCCGAACAACCGCTGAAAACGCCTCCCGCAACGGCAAAGGCCGAACCATGGACGACGTTATGGCCAGTCTGCAGGCGATCAGGACTTTCTTCCTGCGTTTGACAGAGTTTGGCTTCATCGTAATGGTCTGCTGTTGGAGAAGAATCCCGGCGATCTGGTGCTCGGCGTGATCGCCAATGTCTCGATCCTTGGCAACCTCTTGCCCCCCCCCCCCAATGTGCTGATTGGCCTCGCACTTGTGCTTTTCAGGAGGGTTTTCTGCGCAAACGCGATCGAGGCCAGACCTTGCCGGAAAAATTCAGGGTGTCGCCGCCAAAGGTCGGACGCACTCTTGCAATCCGCACCATACGGCGTTAAATCGCCCCCAAGTGCCGCGTTAGCTCAGCTGGTTAGAGCGCTAGATTGTGGATCTAGAGGTCCCCCGTTCGAGCCGGGGACGTGGTACCAAAAATCACCTGCTTAGAAGAAACTGGCCCAAAAGTGCGGAAAGCTCTGGGTAAGGGGTGTTGCGCAGATGTTGCGGCACGCTGCCTGACCACCTTGTTCGCCTTCGACATCGCGCGCGCCGGCACATCGAGGGGGCCGCTCTCGATCAAACTGAAGCGGGTAGGATGGAGCGATACGTTTTTTCCCAGCCTTCTCAAGAACTGAGCCAACGTCTGAACCAAACCCGATTGCCCTGATAAGGAACAGCGGGATTACTGCGGTGATGACCACTGATCCCGCCGCCGATGCCGCCTCTTTAGAGTGAGAAGCCCACTAAAGGGTGTCATTTTATCGCTTTGATGAAATTGACAAATGATTTGGCCTGCCTGCTTATCACGGTTGAAATCGAGAGGATCATGTAATGTGCAACGACTGCGATAATTCAAGTCAAGTTCTGTTGGGCCGTCGCCAAATCCTCGGATACGGCACAATGCTTGCGAGTGGGGCGTTGCTCAGTTTGTCGGCCGGGAGAGTTTTGGCTGATGAATGTGTGCCGTTTCTGTCGGATGCACAGGCAGCGGCTACACCGGATCAGGCAATTGAGTTTCTTGCCGATGGGAATGCGCGTTTCGCAGCAGGCAACTCCTTGAATTGCGATCTGCTCGGAGAAATGGCTGCGACGTCGGAAAAACAAACTCCGTTCGCCTGTGTTCTTGCTTGCATCGACTCTCGGTCGGCACCTGAACTTGTATTTGACCAACAGATTGGCGATATCTTCGTCGCCCGCATCGCAGGCAACGTGGCTTCAGTCGAGGTAATCGGTAGCTTCGAATACGCGACTAAAGTTGCCGGCGCAAAAGCAATCGTCGTCCTTGGCCACAACCATTGCGGGGCAGTGAAGGGCGCAGTTGACAAGGTTGATGTCGGCGCAAACCTGACAGCCTTGCTGAACACCATAGAGCCAGCAGTGGTGGCCACGCCTTTGGAAGGCGAGCGGTCCTCACACAATCACCATTTCGTCGAGGCTGTCGCCGAGACCAATGTCCGTATGGCCGTGGCGGCTCTGTCCGAAAACAGCTTGGTGATCAAAGAGTTGGTTGCTGCAGGGGCGGTAAAGATTGTCGGGGCGCTGTACGACATTGAAACTGGCAAGGTGACATTCCTCGCATAGTGAAATTACGGCGGCTTGCTTTATATGGTGTAAGGTAGCTCGAAGAATTGCGCCTGATCTGAAGCCGGTTCAGGTGTCGGGCGAACAAAGGTCCAATTGCGGCCGCAAAGCGCAAGACCGGATTGCGCTTTGCCACGGCGGTCAAGCTGCCTGCGTCTCACACGGGCAATGTGGGAATAACGACAGCCGCCTTTGGTTCTGACATTTGCGCAACAGAAGCTGCATCGCGGATAGGTGCTTGTTTCCAAGGTGCTGGCAGACAAAGCTCAACCATTGTAGGTTGAGCGGGCTGGGGGCGGCAGATTGGGGAATATTGAATATGGTCAAGACGATTTTGGCGGCAGGAATTTTCGTTGTGGCGCTGACAGCCTCCGCACAGGCCGAAGACCGCGTCACGCTGGGCTGGGGCCGCCTGTTCACCAATGACGCGCTGGGTGATGGTGATGACCGTTGGCGGACCGGGGCCTATACCGTCAGCCGCGTGCGGGGTTACAGTTGGTCGGGCGATCTGCCTGCGCAGATGGGCGACATTCTGGAATTTCGCGCCCGTGCCGAAACCATTGCCCCGGTCAATCTGGCCAACCCTGACAGCGACGATCGTCGCTATGCCGCCTTGCTCAGCTTTGGTCTGCACACGCATCACGACTGGCGGGGCAATGATGTCAGCCTTGGTGCCGATCTGGTGTTCAGCGGTCCGCAAACCGGGATCAGTGCGTTCCAAAGTTTCATCCACCAGATGCTGAACATGCCAGAGCTGCAGATCACCGACAATCAGATCGGCAACGCCGTCTATCCGACCTTGGTTGCCGAAGTGGGCCGCTCGGTCGAACTTGGCGACAGGGCCACCTTCCGCCCCTTTGTCGAGGCGCAGGTCGGGCTGGAAACCTTTCTGCGCGTCGGCGGCGATCTGGTGATCGGCCGTTTGGGCCAAGATGACCTGATGCTGCGCGACCCGGGCACCGGTCAACGCTACCGCGCAGTTGAAGGCACGCGCGATCAGGCCTTCTCTTTGGTGGTCGGCGGCGACATCGCGCAGGTGTTTGACAGCCAACTGTTTGCCGCAGATGACTCGGCGACTTTGATGCGCGATCGCAGCCGTTTGCGGGCGGGCGTGCATTGGCAAGGCAAGAAAGCCTCGGCATTCTATGGGCTTAGCTATCTGGGGCGCGAGTTTGAAGAACAGCCGCAAGGGCAGGTTGTTGGGGCGCTGAACCTCAATCTGAAGTTCTAAAATCAAATTCCGCAGCTTTGTTGCCAAAATGACATAGAATTGCCGTCAACTTCTTGTTAACGTTTCCGAATAAGAAATAATAAACGAGCAGGCAAACAGGCATGAAAACGGGCTCTTTGGGCACGTTCGTCATATCTTGGTCACAAACAGAAGTAGACGGCCTCAAGGCCGCGTCACTGGATCTTCTCGCCGTCGGCGCCGCTTGGCGCTGGACGGGCGCGGCTGTCCGCGTGGACGGACCGCAGGGATTGCTACTTTTGGAAGGGGCTGAAGGCGCGGCGGATATACGAAAGCGGGCGGCGCGCATGGTGCGCCGTTTGGTGGGGGTTGCGGTCGGAACCGACGCGCACCCTGATGCAGGTGCGCCCGATCTTATCCCCGACCTGCCCGATCAGGGCTTTATCGTCACCGATGGGCATCAAAGCTTTACCGTGACCATCATTCCGGTGCCCGACACCGGTGCGCGGCTGTTGATGCTGGTGGGCGATCTGCCGCCCAGCGATCAGGATCTGTGGGTGGTGCGCACCTCGGTGGACCGCACCCAATCCGGGGCGGGGGCCAGGGTTGCCGGCGGCATCATCTGCTTTACGCCCGACACGCGGCTTTTGACGCCAGACGGCGCGCGGCAGATCCGCGACCTGCGCCCGGGCGATCTGATCCAGACCCGCGACAATGGTGCGCAGCCCGTGCTGTGGTCAGGTCACCGCCGGATGTCCGGCGCGCGGCTTTACGCCATGCCCCACCTGCGCCCGATCCGCTTTCGCGCCGGAGCTTTGGGGATCGGTCGGCCCGAGGATGATCTGCTGGTGTCACCTCAGCACCGCATGCTGATCAAGGGCGCGGCGGCACAGGCGCTGTTCAACACGCCCGAGGTTCTGGTGGCTGCCGAAAACCTTCTCAACGATGGCTCGATCATGGTCGATCATGTGCTGCGTGAGGTGACTTATGTGCATATCTTGTTGGAAAAACACAACATCGTCTGGGCCAACGGGCTGGAAACCGAAAGCTTCCATCCATCAAACACGGCATTGGACACTGTCGAGGAAAGCCAGCGCGCCGGCCTGCTGAACATCCTGCCGGGGATTGAGGCCAACCCGCATGCCTATGGCGATTATGCGCGCCGCAACATCTCGGCGTCGGAGGCGGCGATCTTGCGGCATGAACTGGCGGCATAAATCGGGGAAGGGGCGGTTGACACCGCCCGGACCGACTGTATAAGCCGCCCTACGTCCCGGATGAAAGTCCGGGGCTTTTCATTGGTGTTGGTGGACTTCGCAAGAAGAACCCTGTCGACCTTCGGGTAAAGGACAACGCCCTTCACGTCTTAAGAAGGAGATCAGCCGTGACAAAACGCACGTCTGCCAAGTATAAAATTGACCGCCGTATGGGCGAAAACATCTGGGGCCGTCCGAAGTCCCCGGTGAACAAGCGTGAATACGGCCCCGGCCAGCACGGCCAGCGCCGCAAGAACAAGCTTTCTGACTTTGGTACGCAGCTGCGCGCCAAGCAGAAACTGAAGGGCTACTACGGCGATTTGACCGAAAAGCAGTTCCGCAAGATATTCACCGAGGCCGAGCGCGTCAAGGGTGACACCGGCGAGATGCTGGTGGGTCTGCTGGAGCGTCGTCTGGACGCCGTTGTCTACCGTGCCAAACTGGTGCCGACCGTGTTCGCAGCGCGCCAGTTCGTGAACCACGGCCACGTCACCGTGAACGGCAGCCGCGTCAACATCGCGTCCTACCGCGTCAAGGAAGGCGACATCATCGCTGTTCGTGAAAAATCGCGTCAGCTGGCGATCATCGTCGAAGCGCTGGCTTTGACCGAGCGTGACGTTCCAGACTATCTGGAAGTCGACAACCACAAACTGACCGTCAAGTTCATCCGCACCCCGGGTCTGGGCGATGTGCCCTATCCGGTTCAGATGGAACCGAACCTGGTCGTCGAATACTACGCCAAAAACTGATCACTGCCCCTTTTGGCAGATGGGGGGCTCGCCTGTGTGGCGGGCCCTTTTGCTTTCAACCCGAGGGAAACCATGACTGACAAACCCAGCATTGAAACCAAGTTTGAACAGGGCCTGTTTGCCAGCCGCTGGCTGATGGCGCCGATGTATCTGGGGCTGGTGGTCAGCCTTGCGATGATGGCTGTTATCTTCTTGAAAGAATTGGCCTATTATGTGCCAAAGGCCCTGACCATGACCGCCGATCAAGGCATTCTGGCAGTGCTGACGCTGATCGACCTGACGCTGGCGGCCAATCTTCTGCTGATCGTGCTGTTCTCGGGCTACGAAAATTTCGTGTCCAAACTGGACATCAAAGACACCACGGATCGGCCCGACTGGATGGGCAAGGTCGATTTCTCGGGCCTGAAGATGAAGCTGATCGCGTCCATCGTGGCGATTTCGGGGATACATCTGCTGAAAGTGTTCATGTCGCTGGGTAAATCCGAATCTGCCTACACCGTGACGATGCAAACCCTGCAATGGATGGTGGTCATTCACCTGACCTTTGTGATTTCCGGCGTGCTGCTGGCGCTGATGGACTGGCTGTCGGCCAAGACCGACAAGCATTAGGAGTAACATGACCCATACCGTCCACACCCGCATCGACGGGCCTTTGGTGATGATCGGCTTCGGCTCGATCGGCCGGGGCACTTTGCCGTTGATCCTGCGCCACATCGACTTTGACCGCAGCCAGTTCACCGTGATCGAACCCTCAGCCGACTTCGCGCATCTTCTGGCCGAGCACGGCATCCGTCATCTGCAAACCGCCCTGACACCCGACAATTTCGACACGGTGCTGCGTGGGTTGTTCCCGGACGGGCGCGGCTTTGTGGTCAATCTGTCGGTGGATGTGGATTCGATAGAGTTGATGCTGCTGTGTCAGGAATTGGGCGTGCAGTATATTGATACGGTGGTGGAGCCCTGGCCGGGGTTCTACTTCGGCTCGCCGCTGCCGAATGCCGAGCGCACCAATTACCCTTTGCGCGAGAAAGTCCGCGCGTTGGGCAAGCGGTTCGCCGGCGGCCCGACGGCGGTGTCGTGCTGTGGTGCCAATCCCGGCATGGTGTCGTGGCTGTTCAAAGAGGCGCTGCTGCGGCTGGCGTCCGACACGGGCGTGGATGCGGCCCCGGTGACGCAAACCGATTGGGCGCAATTGGCACAAACCTTGGGCGTCAAGGGTGTGCATGTGTCGGAACGTGACACCCAGATTTCCAACAAACCCAAACCGTTGGGGGTCTTTGTCAACACTTGGTCGGTGGACGGTCTGCTGTCCGAAGGCTATCAGCCCGCCGAATTGGGCTGGGGCACGCATGAGAAAAAGCTGCCCCCCCACGGCCATGCCTTTGATCACGGCCCCGGCTATGCGATCTGGATAGACCGTCCGGGGGCTGATACCCGCGTGCGGTCATGGTGCCCGGTTGCGGGCGCGCAATTTGGCTATGTGGTGACGCACAACGAATCCCTGTCGATCCCGGATTACTACACGGTCTGGCAGGGCGATCAGGCCATCTACCGCCCCACCTGTCACTATGCCTATCACCCCTGCAACGACGCCATTCTGTCGATGCATGAGGTGAACGGCTCGGGGCTTCTGCCCACCCAAAAGCACATCCTGACGGCGGATGAGATTGTTTCGGGCGGTGATGATCTGGGCGTGTTCCTTTATGGTCATGCCAAGGGCGCGATGTGGTATGGCTCGCGTCTGACCATTGATCAGGCCCGCGCACTTGCCCCATATCAGAATGCCACCGGCATGCAGGTGACATCCGCCGTTCTGGCCGCGATGGTCTGGGTGGCTGAAAACCCGCGCGCAGGCTTCGTCGAGGCCGATGAGATGGACCACGCGCGCTGTCTTGATGTGCAGCGCCCCTATCTGGGCTCCGTCGAGTGCCACTACACCGACTGGACTCCGCTGCAAAACCGCATCAACCGCTTTGCCGAAGACCGTGATGATGGCGATCCGTGGCAGTTCACCAACTTTTTGGCAGTGTGACATCGGGTTCACCGGGGCAATTGCCGCTGGCATTGCCCCGGCGTCGCCGTTAAAATCTCGGCAGCAATTGGGGAATACGATGAACGACGCAATCCGCCCGCAGCCCGGCATCATGGACATTGCCCTGTATGAGGGCGGCAAGGCCAGCATTCCCGGCGTGACCAATGTGCTGAAACTGTCGTCGAACGAAAACCCGTTTGGCGCGTCAGACAAGTCGAAAGACGCATTCAGCCGCTCTGTGCATCAGATGCACCGCTATCCCTCAACCGACCATCTGTCTTTGCGCACCGCGATTGCCGAGGTGCATGGGCTGGACCCCGCCCGCGTGATATGTGGCGTGGGTTCGGATGAGATCATCCACTTTCTGTGCCAATGCTACGCCGGACCGAAGGACGAGGTGGTCTTCACCGAACACGGGTTCCTGATGTACCGCATCGCGGCTTTGGCCTGCGGCGCAACCCCGGTTGAGGTGGCGGAACGTGACCGTACCACCGATGTCGATGCCATCCTGCGCGCCTGCAATCGGCGCACCAAGCTGGTGTTCATCGCCAATCCGAACAACCCCACTGGCACCATGATTTCGGCCGCCGAGGTCGAACGTCTGGCCGCCGGATTGCCGCCGCAGGCCATTCTGGTGCTGGATGGGGCTTACGCCGAATTTATTGAAGGTTTCGACGCCGGGCTGGCCCTGATCGAGGCGCGCACCAATGTGGTGATGACGCGGACATTCTCGAAGATCTACGGTTTGGGCGGCTTGCGCGTTGGTTGGGGCTATGGCCCGAAACAGATCATCGACGTGCTGAACCGCATCCGTGGACCGTTCAATCTGTCCAACACCCAACTCGACACCGCCGAAGCTGCGGTGCGCGATCAGGATTTCGTCAACCGCTGCCGCACCGACAATACCCGCATGCGCAACTGGCTGGCGCAGGCTTTGGCCGAACTGGGGATCCCGTCGGATACCTCGCTTGCCAATTTCATCCTGGCCCGGTTCGCATCACCAGAAGAGGCAGAGGCTTGCGATTTTTTCTTGCAAAAGCAAGGCCTTATCGTGCGCCGCGTGGTCAGCTATAAATTGCCGCATTGCCTGCGCATCACGGTCGGCGACGAGTCCTCCTGCCGCCGCGTGGTCCATGCGATTGCGCAATTCAAGGGTGTGAAATGACGGTGATCTACAACCGCGTCGCGCTGATCGGTCTGGGGCTGATCGCCTCGTCCATGGCGCATGCGATGCGGGCCAAAGGGTTGGCGGGGTCAATTGTGGGCCATGCAAAATCGGCCGAAACCCGCGCCGTCGCCTTGGACATTGGCATTTGCGACGCGGTTTACGCCACGGCAGCCGAAGCTGTGCAGGGTGCCGATCTGGTGGTTTTGGCCGTGCCCGTCGGGGCCATGGCGGCGATTGCAACCGAGATCGGCCCGCATCTGGCCCCCGGCTGCACTGTCACCGATGTGGGGTCGGTGAAACAAGCGGTGGTCGAGGCTGTTGCGCCCCACATGCCCGCAGGCGTGCAGTTCATCCCCGGCCATCCGATGGCTGGCACCGAATATTCCGGCCCGCGTTCCGGTTTCGCCACCTTGTTTGTCAACAAATGGTGGCTGCTGACGCCCGCGCCCGATGCCGACCCCGCCGCCGTGTCCCGCCTGCAAAGCCTGCTTTTGGGGATGGAGGCCAAGGTCAACACCATGGACGCCGCCCATCATGATCAGGTCGTGGCCGTGGTCAGCCATACGCCGCACCTGATCGCCTATACGATGGTGGGCGTGGCCGACCATTTTGCGCAGGTGTCCAACTCCGAGGTCATTGAATATTCTGCCTCGGGCTTCCGCGATTTCACCCGCATCGCCTCGTCCGATCCGACCATGTGGCGTGACGTGTTCCTGACCAACAAAGACGCGGTGTTGGACGTTCTGGGCCGTTTTGCCGAGGAATTGTTCGTGCTGCAGCGTGCCATCCGCATGGGCGACGGCGATTTGCTGCACGATTACTTCACCCGCACCCGCGCCATCCGTCGCGGCATCATCGAGGCTGGCCAAGACACAGCGTCCCCCGATTTTGGTCGTGTCAGCCCGGCCAAACTCGAAACCGGGGCCTGACGGCCATGCGGCGGCGGCTTTGGCTGGCGCTGCTCTTGGCGTTGGGCACGGGCCAGGCGCTGGCCGAGTCGGTGCAAACCTCGCCCCGCCCGCTGCCCCGCCCTGCAGTGGAGGCGCCCCAAACCGCCGCCATGCTGCGCCCGCGTCCGCGTCCCGAAGGCCCAAGTGCAACGCCGCCACAGGTGCCGCCTTCGCGGGCAGTCGCCTCCAGACTGCGGCCGCAACCGCGCCCGGCAGGCTTGGCACAGGCGCAAGAACAAGAGGAATTGACTGCGGCTGCCCCCACAAGGAAGCCGGACAAAGACAAGAAGTCGAAAAAGGGAGCCGTCTGCGGCGACCCTGCGATCAAAGGCGAAACCCTGCCGCGCATCACCGTAAGCGTTTCTTGGCCCCCACCTTCCAGCCTTTCGCCTGACCTGCGATGCCAGGCCTGATGGAGATTGGTTGGGAGTTTCGCGATGGCGACTACGGTGGAGTTTCTCAGGGACTACGGGGTGGACATTCGGACCAACGGGCAGCGAC
>CAMAQR010000023.1 GCA_945860375.1 Pseudorhodobacter antarcticus | reverse complement strand
CAAGCTGGCGCAGAACATTGCGCATTTCGCCCGTGCGCTGCGCCGTGCGGGTCTGCCGATTGGTCCGGGCCGGGTGATAGAGGCGGTGCGGGCGATTGCTGCTGTGGGCTTCACCCAGCGGATGGATTTCTACCACGCCCTGCAAGCCGTGTTGGTCAGCCGCCCCGAAGAGCGCGCGGTGTTCGATCAGATCTTTCGGTTGTATTGGCGCGATCCGCAGTTTCTGGAACAGATGATGTCGTTCCTGATTCCGTCCGTTCGGGGCGTCCAAGAAGAACGCCTTGCCGATCCGGGCGAAAAACGTGCCGCCGAGGCGTTGCTGGATGGCAAAGCCCCGCCACCGCCAGAGTTTCCCGAAACCCAAGGCGAAGACAGCCAGATCGACATTGACGCAAGCGCCACGCAATCTGCCGAGGAACGCCTGAAAACGCTGGATTTTGAGCAGATGTCAGTGGCTGAGGTGGCGCTGGCCAAACAGATGCTGGCCAAGCTTTCCTTGCCCGTCAAACCGCTGCACACCCGGCGGATGGCGCCGGGGCAGGGCCGCGCCATTGACCCGCGCGCCACGATGCGGGCCGCCCTGCGCACGGGCGGCGAGATCATGGCGCTTTATCACCGCGCGCCCCGCCAACGCTGGCCCAATCTGGTGGTGATCTGCGATATCTCGGGGTCAATGAGCCAATACAGCCGCATGGTGCTGCATTTCGCGCATGCCGTGGCCAACAAACGCGGGCAGGGCTGGGCGCGGGTGCATGCTTTCACCTTTGGCACAAGGCTGACAAATATCACCCGGCATCTGCGGAACCGCGACGTCGATCAGGCGTTGAAACTGGCAGGAGCAGAGGCGCAGGACTGGTCGGGCGGCACGCGCATTGGCACTTCGCTGGCCGCGTTCAACCGAGACTGGTCGCGCCGGGTGCTGGGGCAGGGGGCGGTGGTGGTGTTGATCACCGATGGCCTTGACCGCGACGACGAAGGCGCCTTGGGCGCAGCCATGCAAAGGCTGCATCTGTCTTGTCGCCGTCTGATCTGGCTGAACCCGCTGCTGCGCTGGCAAGGCTTTGCCCCGCGCGCCAGCGGCATCCGGGCGATGCTGCCGCATGTCGACAGCTTTCGCGCCGGACATTCCATTGCGTCCTTGCAGGCGCTGGGCGATGTGATCTCGGACGGCGGGGACGCCGGAGAAAAACACCGCTTGATGAAGTTGCTAGGCGATAGCGCGCCGTAACCCCGTGAAAGGGGGCTGAGTTCCGCCCGATGTTATCGCATAACAGACTGTATTGCTGTTTTCTCGCCCCATCAGCCCGATGGATTCGCCCTGTCCTGAGGGCACCGAACCGCTGGGCCATGGACCGACCTTGAAAGGACGACTTATGAAACGTTTATTGAACTCGACCACCGCATTGTCTTTGGCCCTGATCAACGTTCAGCCCTGGCCCTTGCTGGCGCAGACCCTGACCGAAGACGGCTATGTCGTGGCCGCCGATGGGTCGGTCCTGTGCGAACCGTCTGCCGATCTGGCCTGCAGTCCTGATGATTATGTGGATCAGGCCATGGCGATAGAGGCAGCGATGGCCGAAGCCGCTGCCGAACAAGCCGCTGCCGAGCAAGCCGCCGCCGATGAAGCCGCCGCTGCCGAGCAAGCCGCTGCCGAGCAAGCCGCCGCCGATGAAGCCGCCGCTGCCGAGCAAGCCGCCGCCGATGAAGCAGCCGCTGCCGAAGCCGCCGCTACCGAGCAAGCCGCCGCTGAACAAGCAGCCGCTGAACAAGCAGCCGCCGAGCAAGCCGCCGCCGAAGAGGCCGCTGCAGCCGAAGCCGCCGCCGCTGAACAAGCTGCCGCCGAAGAGGCTGCCGCCGCCGAAGCCATCGCTGCCGAAGAAGCCGCTGCAGCGCAAGCTGCCGCGGATGAAGCCGCCGTTGCCCAAGCTGCAGCCGATGAAGCCGCCGCCGCAGAAGCCGCCGCCGCCGCCGCAGCCGAAGAAGAAGCCATAGCTGCCCAAGCGGCTGCCGACCAAGCCGCTGCCGAAGAAGCCGCAGCAGCCCAAGCCGTGGCCGATGAAGCCGCTGCTGCTCAGGCCGTGGCGGATGAAGCCGCCGCCGCAGATGCCGCCGCCGCTCAGGCTGCCGAAGACGAAGCGGTTGCCGCACAGGCCGCCGCAGATCAAGCGGCTGCAGAAGAAGCCGCCGCAACCGCAGCCTCGAACGATCAGGACGCAGTGGCCAAGGCCGCCGCTGATGAGGCAGCGGCTGCAACTGCCGCCTCTGACGCCGCCGACGAAGCCGTTGCGGCGCCTGCGGACCCCGTCGTCGAGCCTGCCCCGATTGAGGTGCCCGCAGAGCCTGCCCCGACCGCAGAGCCGGTGGCTGAGCCTGTTCCAACCGAAGAGCCGGCAGTCGAGCCAGTCCCGACCGAAGAGCCAGCGGTTGAACCTGCTCCAATCGAAGAGCCTGTGGCAGACCCGGAAACCACCGAGCCAGCCGCCCCTGTCGAAGTGATCGACCCCGAAACCGCTGCCCGCATCGCTGAAGAAGAAGCCGCAGCCTTTGCCGCCGCTGAAACCGAGTTGAAGGTGCAAGAAGATGGCACCTTGATTGACCCCGCCGCCGGCTTGAAGTTCGCTGAACCAGACGCCACCGAAGAAGCCGCCGCCCCGGTCGAGGCTTTGGTGCCCACCGAAACCGAAGTCGAAACCCTGTCGAACCTGCTGGCTGAACCCGAAACCATTGACCCTGCGGCTTTGGGTGCTGCGGCGTCCTTGGCCGCCCCGATAGACGCCACCGAAACCAAACCTGCCGATCAGGAGGTTCCCGCCGAAGCCGTCGCGACCGTCACCGAAATGCTGACCGAAGAAAGTGCCCGCAACTCAAGCCAGGAGTTCGCGCTTGCGCCTGTGGTTGTTGAAGATGGCAAGAAAAACCGCCTGTCCGATCTGGAAAAGGTGGGGCTTGTCGTGTTGGGCGCTTTGGTCGTGGGTGCCATCATCAACGAGGGCAACAAGAAAGAAGAGCGCCGCGTCGTGTCCAACACCGGCGACCGCGTGGTCGTGCTGAAACCCGATGGCACCTATCAGGTCTACAAGGATGATGATGCGGTCATCCGTCGCCCGGGATCGAACGTGCGTACCGAAACCTACCGTGACGGATCGACCCGCACCATTGTCGAACGTCCCGACGGCACCCAGATCGTCACCATCCGCGACGCCTCGGGCCGGGTTTTGCGCCGGGCGCAATATGATGATCTGGGCCGCGAGCTGGTGCTGATCAACGATCTGGAACCCGAAGAATATGTCGTGATCAAAGACCTGCCCAAGCCGCGCACCAAACGTGTGGTGATCTCGACGCAGGACGAAGATGCTGACCTGAAGGCCGCCTTGGCCGCCAAAGACATCGCCAAACTGGGACGCACCTTCAGTCTGCGCCAGATCCGCGAGATCACCGAAGTGCGCGCGCTGGCGGCGATGATCGACGTCGACACCATCACTTTCGACAGTGGTTCCGCCGCCGTCAAAGCCAGCGAGGCCGAAGATCTGGCCGATCTGGGCCAGTTGATGCAGGACATGATCGACAACAACCCAGCCGAGATGTTCCTGATCGAAGGGCACACGGATGCCACAGGCAAGGCCGCGATGAACCTTGCCCTGTCAGACCGCCGCGCGGAATCGGTGGCCTTGGCGCTGACCGAGTATTTCGACATCCCGCCGGAAAACATGGTGATCCAAGGTTATGGCGAATCTGAATTGCGCATCGACACCTTGAAGGATGAGGCCCGCAACCGCCGCGTCGCCGTTCGCATCATCACGCCGTTGTTGCGCACAGCGGAGTGAACCAAAACAGGATGAAAGGCCCCGTGGAAACCCTCGGGGCCTTTTCGCATGCCGGGTTGCAAAGGCTTCCTGCAGAACTTTCGAATCTGATTCGAATCCATCCGTGTGATGTCATGGCCCTGCGAGACGGCGGATCTGCGCTCTATCAGCCAACTTCGGGGGATGAGTTCAATGCCCCGAAGGTGGCTGAACGCTTGGCAATCTGCCGGGTCCAGCGCTCGGTTTTCACCAATGCCCCACACAGCTTTGGCCCACTGCAGCCACCATCAGCGCAGACACGGCGTGGCAAAGGCTCGGTCGCTGTTGTGGATTTCAAGCCTCCGGCGCGCCGTCACGAACCCGAACATCGGCCCTGTGCACGACAGGCCGACCAGAAAACCAACCCCGTCGGTGACGATGCGACGCTTGCGGCCCTTGATCGGCTTTGCGGCACCGCAACCGCAAACCCCATCCCGCTGTCGGTCTGGCCGTATGCCCTGCCGCCTGACGCGCGTGGGCGACAAGCCGAAGATGGATCTTGCCGCGCAAGCCGCTGCCGCGCCACTCATGAAAACAGCGCCGCGCCGTTGAGACCGGCGGAATGTCTCCGGGCGGCATCCGCCACTGGCACCCCTGCGTCGCGCGGCAGAGGACGCATCAAAAACGCTGCGCAGGTTTGCCCTTTGAGGCCGGCCAACACGGTTTGACGCGGGCGGGAACGGCGCGATCAGCGCCCAGTCGTGGTGAGTTCAGTCGAGGCCATCGTGAATTCCGTTCAGAGTTGCCATCGAACAGAATCACAAGCTGCCGCCTTCACGCACCCCGTTTCGGATCAGTCTCCGAGACTGAATCAGCTAAACCTTGCGTTTCATCTGTCTGAAAATATCCCACGGGGGTGCGGGGGTGTGAAACCCCCGCCAACGCCCGCCGCCTCACCGCCCCGCAACCTTACCGCCCCGCCGCCTTACCGCCCTGTCAACTCGGCAGTGATCCGCACCGGCCCCGCAGCGCCCTTCAACTGCGCGCGGTAAATCACCACCCCCTCGGCCACCCGCATCACATAAGTCCGCGTCTCGGCAAAGGGGATCGTCTCGATCCAGTCGACCACATCCACCTCATCGCGGCGCGGGTCGCCAAACTCGGCCATCCATCTGCGCGGCCGCCCCGGCCCGGCGTTGTAACCAGACGCGATCAGCGCCACCGCAGGCCCAAATTCATCTGCCATATCCGCCAGATAGGCCGACCCCATCCGCACATTGAACGCCGGGTCTGCCGTCAACCGCCCGGCGCTGGATTGCTCACCCAATCCCTTGGCCACCTTCTCGGCCGTGGCTGGCATCACCTGCATCAACCCGCGCGCGCCCGCCGGGCTTTGTGCCGCCGGATCAAATTCGCTTTCCCGACGTGAAATCGCCAAGGCCAAAGCGCGACTGACCGGCAGCCCATCCGGCACCATCTCGGTCACCGGATAATAGGCGCGCGGCAGGATCAGCCCGCGTTCCGCCGCCGCCTTGGCAACCAGCAACGCGATATGCGGCTCATTCAACCGCAAGGCCAGATCGGCCAACTGCTCCAACTCGGCCCAATCCAGCCCCTCGGCCAGATGCAGGAAGAACCGCTTGGCCAGCGTCCTGTCGCCCACCTCCACCAGCAACCGCGCCGCCGTCAACACCGTTGACCCGGCAAAATCCGAGGTTTTCCACCCCGGCCCAGCCGCGCCAACCGCCACCAGACTGTCATCCAGCGACAGCCCCAAGGTTTCCGCCGCCAACAACCCGTAAAACGCCGTTTGCTGCTGTGCCGCCGCGCGGTAGGCCGCTTCTGCCCCCGCCGCATCGCCCTTGGCCTGCAACGCCCGACCCATCCAATAATCGGCCCGCGCCAGTGAAATCGGCGTCGCCACCGCCGATTTCAGATGCCCGAAATGGGTCAAGGCCCGGTCCGCATCCCCCAGTTTGCGCAGGGCAATGAAGCCCGCCAGAAACTCAAGATCGGCATAATCGGTGCCCGCCGTCATCTGATGTCCCGCAGCCACGCGATAGGCGACCTTGGGCGATCCTGTCCGCATCAGATAGCGCGCCAGTAGCGCCCGCCGCTCTGCCCAAGCCTCGGGCTGCCCCAACCGCGCCACGGAATCACTGCGCTCAACAATCAACTCCGCCGCATCGGCATAGCGATCCTTGCGCATGCGGTAGATAAAGCGGTCATGCGCCAACCCGGCGTCGCCCGCCACGGCCGCAGGCACCGCGTCCACCAAAGCCGGAGCATTCGGCGATTCCGCCTGCAAGGCAATCCGCGCCGCGCCCAGCGCTTGCCAATCCTTTGACACGCGCGGCAGCATCCGCTTGGCCTCGGCCAGCCGCCCGCCCGCCCACAAGGCACGATCCAGCCGCACCTCATGCGCCACCGCCAAGGCCTCGCCCATCAAAGACAGCAGCGCCGCTTCATCTTCGGCCGCGAACTTCACTTCGGTCCAGGCCCGGAAGGCCTCGGCCTCGGCCTCGGCGTGCTGACCTTGGTTCAACAAGGCCCGCACCAAACTCACCGCACCCAATCCGGTCTTCGGCTTGCCCGCGCCAAAATAGGCGATCACCCGCGCGGCATCGGTGGACCGCGCCACCGCCACCTCCCCCTTTTCGCGCATGAGGGCAAGGCCCGGCCAATCCGGCCTGCGCGCCAGAAAGCCCTCATAATCGCCCAGCTTGCCCTGACCATCGCGCAGCCACTGCCACAGGATCAGGTCGCCGCCCACGGCCCCCGCGCCCTGCGCCGCCTGCAACGCCTCCGGCCAATCCTTGGCCGCAGCCAAACCCAACGCCTGCTGCAACGCTCCGGCCTCGTCGGCCTGCGCCATTGGGGCGAACACCATCGCCAATGAAAATGCTGTCGCTTTTGCGATCTTGATCAATCTGCTCATCGTGCAATTTTGCCGCAACCCCGGCCTTCCCACAACCCACAAGCCCGTTATCCCGGCAAATCCCCGCCGACGCCTTTGAAAATGCCCGCGCTTGGCAAAACCCCGCGCCCCGGTTAGGAAGCGCTGACAACCGGGCGACTCGAAACCGCCCCATCAGGAGACGCGCACCATGATCACAGGGTCCATTCCCGCACTGGTTACGCCGTTCAAGAACGGTGAACTCGATCTGGTGACGCTGAAGAAACTTGTCGAATGGCACATTGCCGAAGGATCGACGGGCTTGGTCCCGGTCGGCACCACCGGCGAAAGCCCGACCCTTTCCCACGCCGAGCACCAGAAGGTCATCGAAGTCGTGGTGCAAACTGTGGCGGGCCGCATACCCGTGATCGCCGGGGCCGGATCGAACAACACCGCCGAAGGCATCAGCCTGATCCAGTTCGCCGAACGCGTCGGCGCGGATGCGGCGCTGGTGGTGACGCCCTACTACAACAAGCCCACCCAAGCCGGGCTGGTCGCGCATTACACCGCCCTGCACGATTGCTGCGCTTTGCCGATCGTGATCTACAACATTCCGGGCCGCTCGGTCGTCGATATGTCGCCCGAAACCATGGGAACGCTGGCCCAGTTGCCGCGCATCGTCGGGGTCAAGGACGCGACTGGCAAAATCGAACGCGTCAGCCAACAGCGCGCCACCTGCGGCGCAGATTTCATCCAGCTTTCGGGCGAAGATGCCACGGCATTGGGCTTCAACGCCCATGGTGGGGTTGGCTGCATTTCCGTCACTGCCAACATCGCCCCGCGCCTGTGCGCCGAATTTCAGGCGGCCACCCTTGCGGGCAACTATGGGCTGGCACTGAAGTATCAAGACCTCTTGATGCCCCTGCACGAAGCCATCTTCATCGAACCTGGTCTGGTCAGCGCCAAATATGCGCTATCCTTGCTGGGCCTGTGCAGTGAAGATGTCCGCCTGCCACTGGTCGGCCTGACCGATGGCGCCAAAGCCCGCGTCAAAGCCGCCATGCAGCACGCAGGCCTGCTGTAATTTCATCTTGGTCCAACTATCCCCGCCGGAGGCTCTGCCTGAAGGACAATTGCCTTCGGCGAGGATATTTAGACCAAGATGAACGCCCATAACCCCCGGTGAAGGCCGCGCGATGACCCCAAACCTGCGCGGCAGCCTGTTCATGATCGCCTCGATGGCCGGTTTTGCCGTCGAAGATGCGTTCCTCAAGGCTGCCTCCCGCCATGTCCCTGTGGGTGAGGCGATCCTGATCATGGGACTGGTGGGCGCAACCGTCTTTGCGCTGTTCGCGCTGCGGGCTGGACTGATGCCGATTCCGGCGGGAATCATGTCGCGCACCATGGTGCTGCGGTCAGTATCCGAGATTGGCGGGCGGTTGTTTTATTCGCTGGCGATTGCGCTGACACCGCTGTCTGTGACATCGGCGATCTTGCAAGCGACGCCCCTGCTGGTGGTGTTGGGCGCTGCGGTGCTCTTTGGCGAAAGGGTGGGGCCGGGGCGCTGGGCCTTGATCCTGCTGGGGTTCGTGGGGGTTCTGGTGATCCTGCGGCCCGGTCTGGCCGGGTTTGACGCGCTGTCGCTGTTGGCGGTGGCGGGGATGATCGGCTTTGCGGGGCGCGATCTGGCCACGCGGGCCGCCCCCCTGACCCTGTCCAACACCCAGTTGGGGGTGATGGGATTTGTCATGCTGGCGCTGTCAGGCGCGGTCATTCTGGTCGTTGGCGGCGGGGCCACGATGCCAAACCTGCCCGCAGTGGCGCTGATCACCGGGGCCGCTGTGTTCGGCATCGCCGCTTATGCGGCGCTGACCGCCGCCATGCGCAGCGGTGACATCGCCACCGTTACCCCGTTCCGCTACACGCGCCTGTTGTTCGCGCTGCTGCTGGGCGTGGTGGTGTTTGGCGAACATCCCGACACCCTGACCCTGCTGGGCAGCGCCATCATCGTGGCCTGTGGCGCGCTGATCCTGACACAGGGCCGGCGAATCGCCTGACCCGCTGCGGCGATTGTTGCTTAATCATTTCCTAATCTGGCACGGCGCAGGGCCATCCGCGCCCTCCTGCTGCGCAATTGTTGCGCAGACAGCGACAATGACAATCCCCTGCCGCGCCCGTGTCAAAATGATGTCGAAATTCGGGTGCCAATTGGGCGGCAGAAACACGCCAGAGCCACAGCCCTTAACAGACAGGATAACCCCATGTTCATGCAAGATCTTTCGCGCCAAGCCGCTGCCACTGCCACCGCCGTTTTCCCACCTCAGCGGCTTGTGACCCCCGTGACGACCGGTCTGATCGCAGGCACCCTTGTGGAAACAAAGACCGGTTGGCAGCCGGTGGAAACCTTGACGATCGGCGACGCCCTACAGACGCTGGACGGCGGGTTGGCCCGCATTCTGGCGCTGGATCGGCGCGCTTTCCGCCCCGAGCCCGAAACCGCGCCGCTGTTGATCCCCGGCGGCAGCTTTGATGCCTGCTCTGATCTGTTGCTCTTGCCCGGCCAGCACCTGTTGCTGGACACGCTGGACGATACCACCACCGACGCGCCCTTCGCCATGATCCCGGCGCTGGCCTTGCAAGGGCGCGGCGGGGTAAACCGGCATTTCACCGCTGAGACGCTGCACATCCTCACGCCGCTGTTTGCCGACGAAGAGGTGATCTATGCCAATTCGGGCGTCTTGCTGCACTGCCCCGGATTGCTGGATGGTGCCAACAGCTTCCCCGATAACAGCTTTTTCCCGCGCCTTGATGCCGCCTGCGCCCGCGCTTTCCTGACCCGGCGCACCGCGCGCCTTGCCGCCTGACCGCCGCAAGCGGGGCGCATCAGCCGCCCCGCTTGCGCCGATGTTCGACCTGACCCAACCGCACTTGCCGCAGCGCCTCGATCAACAGGGCGGTCAACAGGCCAAAGGTCAGGAAGCCATTCGCCGCCTCCATCCCCGCCAGCAACCGCCATTCGGGGTGCAGCAACAGATCGCCAAAGCCCAGCGTCGTGTAGACCACCAGACTGAAATACACCGCCGCTTCCAGCGTGTCGAAAATGCCAAGGCTGTGGTAGGTCAACGCCCAAGTCCACACCCCCGCCGTGACGATGCCCAACACCCAAAGCGACACCCCCGCCAGCAGCAGCACAAGCTTGGGCCGGTGCGGTTCGCGCAGCAACCAGCCGTGGGCGTATTGGAACACGGTTTCCATCAGCATCGCCGCCACTGCCGCCAAGGTGATATTGGCCACCAACAACCCGGTGCCCACGGCGATCTGTATTAGCATGTCCCTGCCCCCTCTGGCGTTGCCTTGCCTTGATCTAGGAGCGCCAGATGCGCCAAATATCAAGGCATATTTGCCATGCGGCCCCGCACAGCAGCACGCCGCCATCTGGACTCTGGTGGTCCGACCCCCTATCTGAAATCCACCATGGTTGAAAAATCTGATCCCAATTCCAAACTGATCGCCGAAAATCGCCGTGCGCGGTTCGACTTCGCCATCGAGTCGGACATCGAGGCTGGCATCATGCTGTTCGGGTCCGAGGTGAAATCCCTGCGCAAGGGCGGTTCCAACATCGCCGAAAGCTATGCCAATGTGGAGGGTGGAGAGCTGTGGCTGATCAACAGCTACATCGCACCCTACATGCAGGCGAGCCTCTTCCCCCATGATGAACGCCGCCGCCGCAAGCTGTTGGTTTCCAAAAAGGAACTGTCGCGGCTGTGGAATGCAGTCGGGCGCGAAGGCATGACCATCGTGCCGTTGAAGCTGTATTTCAACGACCGCGGCATGGTGAAGATCAAGCTGGGCGTCGCCAAGGGCAAAAAGCTGTCGGACAAGCGCGAAACCAGCGCCAAACGCGACTGGGATCGGCAGAAAGCCCGCATCATGAAAGAGGGTGCGCGCGGCTGACCCAACGTGAATACGTCGGCGTAAATATGACGTATCTTGCGGCCGAGGGTTAATCGTTCGGCAAAGTTCCCCCTATGCGCTTGTGTCCCTGTGGCGCAGATTTGGCCGACAAAACACCATGCCGATCAACGGCGGGTCTGTTCGGGAAAGAACGCGCCTCATGGCCGTGAACCTTGTCCTTCGGCAGGTCGCGGGCGGTGTTGGCGGGGGCGCATTGATGGCGATCATCGGCGTTGACAAAAACATGGCGGCCAAGACCCGATTTTCTTGCGCGCGCGGGCCTGCCCTGCCTGTGCGACCCTTGCCTGACAGCCGCCTACGGTTTAGGTGCAGCCTATCCCCAGTGAGAGGCCGCCGATGACCCCCTCCCCCCTTGATGATCCCAAAACCCTGGTGTCCACCGATTGGCTGGCCGCCCATCGCGCCGACCCCGATTTGCGGATCATAGACGCAAGCTGGTACCTGCCTGAGGCAGGCCGCGATGCGTTGGCCGAGTATAAGGCCGCCCACATTCCCGGCGCGCGGTTTTTCGACATTGACGCCATCACCGACAGCCGATCCGCCCTGCCACATATGGCGCCGCCGCCCGAGAAATTCATCAGCCGGATGCGCGCGATGGGCATTGGCGACGGCCATCAGGTGGTGGTCTACGACGGTTCGGGCCTGTTTTCCGCTGCCCGTGTCTGGTGGACCTTCCGGCTGATGGGCAAGTTGGATGTGGCCGTGCTGGACGGAGGTTTTCCGAAATGGCGGGCCGAGGGGCGCGACATCGAAGACATGCCCCCCATCATGCGCGACCGTCATATGACCGTTTCGCGCCAGAACCAGCTGGTCAAGGACGTGACGCAAGTCGCCCATGCCGCCAAACTGGCCGAGGCGGAAATCATCGACGCGCGATCCTCCGCACGCTTCGTGGGAGAGGCCCCCGAACCCCGCGCGGGTCTGCGTTCCGGCCATATTCCGGGATCAAAGAACGTGCCCTTTGCCACCCTGCTGAACGGCGATGGCACCATGAAGCCGCCCGCCGAGTTGCGCGCGGTGTTCGAGGCCGCCGGCGTCAACCTGTCGAAACCCGCCATCACCTCTTGCGGGTCTGGCGTCACGGCTGCCGTTCTGTCGTTGGCGCTGGAACGCATCGGCCACCGCAACCACGCGCTTTATGACGGCTCATGGGCCGAATGGGGCATGTATGACGACCTTGCCGTCGCAAAAGGCCCGCAGGCCTAGGCCTGCAAGATGGAGACAAGACCATGTTTGAAACGCTGAACCCACAGCCGCAGGACAAGATCCTGCAATTGATTGCCCTGTACCGTGACGATCCGCGTGACACCAAGATCGACCTTGGCGTCGGCGTCTACAAGGATGCCACCGGGTTGACCCCGGTGATGCGCGCCGTCAAAGCCGCCGAGAAAAAGCTGTGGGAGGTTGAAAAAACCAAAACCTACACCGGGCTTGCGGGCGAACCTGCCTATAATGCCGCGATGATCCAGATGATCTTGGGCGACGGTTTCACCGACCGCGCCGCCTCGGTTGCCACTCCGGGTGGCACCGGGGCCATTCGTCAGGCGCTGGAGCTGATCAAGCTGGCCAGCCCCGCAGCCACCGTCTGGCTGTCCAATCCCACTTGGCCGAACCACCCCTCGATCATCAAATACCTTGGCATGCCGATGGCAGAGTACCGCTATTTCGACGCCGAAACCCGTGGCATCGACTTTGCCGGGCTGATGGCCGATTTGGCTGGGGTCAAGGCAGGCGACGCCGTGCTGCTGCACGGCTGCTGCCATAATCCGACGGGCGCGAACCTGAACGCCGACCAATGGGCCGAGGTGGCCGCGCTGCTGTTGACCAAAGGCGCCATCCCCTTCGTTGACCTTGCCTATCAAGGTTTTGGCGACGGGCTGGAAGAAGACGCAGCCGCCACCCGCATGATCGCAAGCCATTTCCCCGAGGTGCTGATCGCCGCCTCTTGCAGCAAGAACTTCGGTATCTACCGGGAACGCACCGGGATATTGATCGCCATCGGTGACGCCACCCGCCGCGCCGTGACTCAAGGCAATCTGGCCTTTCTAAACCGTCAGAACTACAGCTTCCCGCCCGACCACGGCGCGCGTCTGGTGACGATGATCTTGGAGGATGACGCCCTGCGCGCCGACTGGAAGGCCGAGTTGGAAGAGGTCCGCCTGAACATGCTGACGCTGCGCCAGACTTTGGCCGACGCATTGCGGATGGCCACGAACTCGGACCGTTTCGATTTCATAGCCACCCATCGCGGCATGTTCAGCCGTTTGGGCCTGACCGAAGCGCAAGTGAACGTGCTGCGCGACGTCCATGGCATCTATATGGTCGGCGACAGTCGCATCAACATCGCGGGCCTGAACGCGCGCACGGTCCCGATCCTTGCGGCGGCAATTGCGTCATTGGCCGACCAGAGCGGATTTCCTTCAATCTGATTCAGATTGCAGGAAATCCAAGACAGGCACTGACGGTGTATGTTGCGGTTGCGCTCCATCGGCCAAACCCGATCGAACGCAACACGCTCTGGCCCCGGCGCAGCCCCTGCCGCGACAATTGGAAAACGGCCCGCAGGTTTCCCCGCAGGCCGCAATGTCAACGCAGTGGTGAACAGGTCGTGGCTTACATGTTGTAAGCGCGCTCGCCATGCTCGGCCAGATCGAGGCCTTCGCGTTCCACATCATTGACCACCCGCAGACCGATCACCAGATCGACCAGCTTGTACAGAATGGTCGAGCCGATGCCCGAGAAGGCGATGGTGAACAGCACGGCCTTGGCTTGCGCCATCATCATGAACGCGCCGTCATAGGCCGCCACCTGCAAGGTGCCCGGAACCGACAGATAGTCCGGCACGCCTGCACCACCCAAAGCCGGATTGACCAAGATACCCGTGGCCAGCGCGCCGATGATGCCGCCCAGACCGTGGATGCCGAACACGTCAAGGCTGTCATCCAGTTTGAACATGTTCTTGACATAGGCCACGAAGAAAAAGCACGCGACCCCGGCCACAATCCCCAGAACCAGCGACCCCATCGGCCCGGCAAACCCAGCCGCGGGCGTCACCGCAACCAGACCCGTGACGACGCCCGACACCAGACCCAGCAGCGACGGTTTGCCCTTCAGCGCCCATTCGGCAAACATCCACGCCACACCACCGCCAGCCGTGGCGACAAAGGTGTTCATGATGGCAAGGGCAGTCACCGAATTCGACTCAAGGTTCGATCCGGCATTGAAGCCAAACCAGCCGACCCACAGCAGCGCCGCACCGATCATCGTCATGGTCAGCGAATGCGGAGCCATCGACTCCTTGCCGTAACCGATGCGCTTGCCCAGCATGATCGCGCCAACAAGACCGGCCACACCGGCGTTGATATGCACCACCGTACCGCCCGCAAAGTCCAACGCGCCCCACTGCCACAGCATCCCGTTCGCCGCCAGATTGACATCCGCCGCCGCAACACCGGCCGCGTCACCCGCTGCCTCGGCAATCAGTTTCAGCGTCTGCTGCTCGGCAAGGAAATCCGGCCCGCCCCACCACCAGACCATATGGGCCATCGGAAAGTAGATGAACGTCACCCACAGGATCACAAACACCAGCAGCGCCGAAAACTTGATCCGCTCGGCAAAGGCGCCGACGATCAGCGCCGGCGTGATGCAGGCAAAGGTCATCTGGAAGGCGATGAAGGAGTATTCCGGCAACCAGATCCCGTTCGAAAAGGTGGGAACCAGCGTGGTCAGATCAACCCCGGCCAGAAAGGCCTTGGAGAAACCGCCAACATAGGCATCCATCGACCCGCCATAGCTGAAGGCCAGAGAATAGCCGTAAGTCACCCAAATGATCGCCACAACGGCAACGATCGCAAAGACCTGCGTCAGCACCGACAGCATGTTCTTGCTGCGCACAAGGCCACCATAGAACAGCGCAAGGCCCGGAACGGTCATCAGCAGAACCAGCACGGTGGAAATGCTCATCCAGGCGACATCGCCCTTGTCGACCGCCTTTTCATAGACATAAGGGACAAGTGTGGTGGCCGCGGCGGCGACTTCGGTCGTGGCCTCCTGCGCCCAGACCGGCAATGCGGCAAAGGCGCCAGCCCCGGCGAGTGTCAGTTTTTTCATCATCATCTGTCCCCTTTCACAGCGCGTCGTCATCGGTTTCGCCGGTCCGCACCCGCAGGGCGCTTTGCACGTCGATCACGAAAATCTTGCCGTCACCGATCTTGCCGGTTCGGGCGGTTTTGGTGATGGTTTCCACCACCGTGTCGGCCAGCGCATCGCTCACAACGATTTCAAGCCGCATCTTTGGCACAAAGTTCACGGCATATTCCGCGCCGCGATAAATCTCGGTGTGGCCCGACTGCAGGCCGAATCCCTTGATTTCGGTAACCATCATGCCCCGAACGCCAATCGCGGTCAGCGCCTCGCGCACCTCGTCCAGCTTGTAAGGCTTGATGGCGGCTATGATCATTTTCACGCAGCACCCCTTTCCATGGACCCGATGTTGGGCCTTGCCGTGATCAGGCGGCCTTCGCAGGTGCAGCACAAGTTTGCTGCGTCACAAAGAACGGCAGCACCGCGATTGGCCCATAAAAGCGGCGCAGTTTTCCGCCCATGCCTGTTTATTGAGCGAAACCGCTGCGCGAATCGCCACCGCTGCCACTCCCCATCGCCAGGCAAAGCGGCTAGACTGCGCCAAACGGCTGAATAAGGGCGCAGGCAGGCATGGCGGCATCGGGCAAGGGACGTGGCGACGCGCCAATGGTGGCGGATCGCCGCTATGGGTCCGCGCGCGCGAAACCCAAGGGATCAGGCCGCGCACCGCGCAAACCCACCGCCAAACGCCGTTACAATCCCCTCAACCCGATCCTGCGGCTGATCGTGGGCACCTTCCGCCTGATCTGGCGGATCATCTGGGGCTTTGCATGGCGCGTGGGCTTTGTCTCCGCCCTGATCCTGGCCGGGATCGTCTTCTTCTTCTACGCTCAACTGCCCCCCGTGGCCGATCTGCTCGACGGCCGCGCCAGAGGCTCTGTCACCCTGCTGGACCACAGCGACAAGGTCTTTGCATGGCGCGGTGAAACCTTCGGCGGTCAGATCACCGCCGACACCGTATCGCCCGACCTGCTGCACGCCATCATCGCCACCGAGGACAAACGCTTTTACGGCCATTTCGGCATCTCGCCGCGCGGCATCGCCTCGGCCATCCGCATCAACCTGTCCGAAGGCCGTGGCCCTCTGGAAGGCAACGGCGGTTCCACCATCACCCAACAGCTTGCCAAACTGCTCTGCCTTGGTGTGCCCTATGACCCCACCGCCTGGAAATCCGAAGCCGCCTATGAGGAAGACTGCCGGTCCGGTGGCATCTGGCGCAAGTTGAAGGAAATCCCCTATTCCATGGCGATGGAGGCGAAGTATTCCAAGGCCGAAATCCTGACCCTCTACTTCAACCGCGCCTACCTCGGTGCCGGCGCGCGTGGCTTTGAGGCCGCCGCCCAGCGCTATTTCGGCACCTCTGCCAACACCGTGACCGCAGCACAGGCAGCGATGCTGGCGGGCCTGCTGAAAGCCCCCTCACGCTTTGCCCCCACCAACAACCTGCAACGCGCCCAAGACCGTGCCGGGGTCGTCCTTGGCCTGATGCAAGAGCAAGGCTATCTGACGGCGGACCAAGCCGACGCAGCCCGCGCCAACCCCGCGCAATTGTCCAAACAGGCGCAAACCAACTCGGGCGGTTTCTTTGCCGACTGGGTGATGGGCACCGCGCCCAACTTCCTGACCTCGGAAACCACCGAAGACGTCATCATGCGCACCACTTTGGACACCCGCCTGCAACGCGCCGCCGAAGACGCGCTGGACTGGGTGTTTGAAAACAAGGTCAAACCCGGATCGCTGGCCGAAGCCGCCATCGTGGTGATGAGCGCGGACGGTGCGGTGCGCGGCATGGTTGGCGGGCGCAAAATCGCCATGGCCGGATCGTTCAACCGCGCCACCCAAGCCTCACGGCAGACCGGCTCCTCGTTCAAGCCTTTCGTCTACGCCGCCGCCCTCGATCTGGGTTGGTCGCCCGAGGATTACGTCGAAGACACGCCGCTGACGATCAACACCCCCGGTTCCAGCCCGTGGACGCCGCAGAATTATGACCGCGAATTCCACGGCATGATCACCCTGACCGAGGCGTTGCGCGAAAGCCGCAACATCCCGGCGGTGCGGGTGTCAGAGGCCGTGGGCCGCGACGCCGTCCGCGCTATCGCCAACGGTTTCGGCATCCAAAGCGATCTGGCGGCAGGCCCCGCCCTGGCCTTGGGTGCATCGGAATCCACGCTGATCGAGATGACCGGGGCCTATGCGGGCATCCTCAACGGTGGCTCTTCCGTGACCCCTTATGGTTTGGTCGAATTGAAACTGAAGGGCGAGGATGACCCCCTGATGGGCGCAGGCGGCGGCATTGGCGAACGGGTGATTTCCGAAAACGCCGCGCAACTGCTGACCTATATGATGGCGCAGGTCGTCGAAAACGGCACCGGCAGACGCGCCCGGCTGGAGGGCCGCCCCGCCGCTGGCAAAACCGGCACCACCACGGCGGGCCGCGATGCGTGGTTCATCGGCTTCACCGCCGATTACGTCGTCGGCGTCTGGATGGGCTATGACGACAACACGCCCCTGCAGGAAGTCACCGGCGGTGGTCTGCCCGCCGAAATCTGGCACGAGGTCATGGTGCGGGTGAACGAAGGCCTGCCGGTCAGCGACCTGCCGATGATGATCCCCGAACCCCGCCTGCCGCCCGGCCCCGAATACCCGGAATATGTCGAAGACCCGCTGCCCGACGCCATGCAAGCCCCGCTGCCCGAACGCCGCCAATCGCAAGACCCGGTCGAGGCCCTGCTGCGCGACATCCTTGGCCTGAATTGAAAACAGCGCCCGATGGGACGCTGCACTAAAACTTATCTAAAATTTGCGCTTCATCTTGGCACAAATATCCCACGGGGGTCCGGGGGTGTGAAACCCCCGGCGCCGGCCCCAAGGTCAGCCCTTCTTCAAATCCGCGATCAAGGCGTCAATGTCGCCCCTGCGCTTGTCCAGCATGGAACTAATCTCGGTACGCTCGGACGCCAGCATGTTCACGCCTTCAATGATGATGTTGAAGAACAGGTTCTTGCCCGACTTGTCCGACACATGCCAGCGCACATCGAACGGCGACTCGCCCTTCAGATACGCCACCGAGATCACCTCGTAATAGCTTTTCACCGGCTTGGCGCCCGTGACCTCAATCTTGCCCCCGATGAACTCGCGGAACCGAGCGCCGTATTTGTGGCTGATGTAGGTCTGAAACGCCTTGGTAAAAGCGGTCATCTGCGCCTTGCTGGCCGATTTCGCGGCCACGCCCAAGGCCGAACGGGCAATCGTCGGCACATCGGCATAGCGGCTGAAAATCCGCTCAAAATCGCCATACATCGCGGTCTGGCTTTTGCCGCTGGAGATGGTGCCGTTGATTTCGCCAATGGCCTTGTCGATCAGCGTGCGCGCCTGATCGACGTTCAGCGCCAAGGACGGAAACGGCAGCGCCAGCGCGACCGAACCCAAAGCGAACCCGGCCGCAAAGCGACGCCGCGACATCATGGAGTGATTATTCTGCATAGGGATCCTCGAAATCGTCTTCACCGGCGGTCTGACCCAGCTCATACCGCCGGTTTTGCAGATACAGGATCCGGGCTTGGGCATATCCATCCGCACTATCATATAGGACGGAATCGACGGTTTCGGAATAGCGGGCGCGATCACCAATTTTTGATGCCACTTTGGCCACCGTGCCCACATAGCTTTCGGGCTTCGGCAGCAAAAAGCCGATCGGGTTGATCACCGAATCCACCACTTCGCCCAGCGCATCGCGCGCCGTTGACGGCCCAAGCAGCGGCAACTCGAAATAGTACCCCTCGCCCACACCCCAGACATGCAGCGTCTCGCCAAAATCGGTCTTCTTGCCCGCAACCCCCATCGCCGTCGCCGGATCGAACATCCCGGCCAAGCCGATGGTCGAGTTGATCGCAAAGCGCAGCGTGTTTTCTGCGGCCTTGCCGATCCGAAATTGCAAAAGATCGTTCAGCACATCGCCCGGCAGGTCGACATTGCTGGCAAAATTGGCAACTGTCTGCTGCGCGCCACCACCGCCCGGCCGCCCAAAGGCCCGCGAGATCGGTTTCAACACATGCTGATCCGCCGCCACGTTAAACGCGTGCATCGACCGGTTTTCGGCCTCATATGGATCGTTTATGCCCACAGGTGCGGGGGCACCCGCACATCCTGCGACTGCCAAGGTGCAGGCAAGCCCGGCACATTTGAACAATAATCTGATCTTGCGGTCAGAAAGTGATGGAATCGTAAGATTCATGCTTCTACATTCCTGCGGGAACCCAAGGCCAAGCATATCCTTTGTCCCAAGAAGACAAGGGTTAAGCCGCACGCTGGTCCAATACAACGGCCAAGCGTGGCATGACGGTGACGCCGGATAAATTCCGCCGATCCAGATGCCGGGGATAGGGCAGGTTGAGACAGGCATAACGGAGACCGGGGTATGGCCCAGCAAGACAATCGCCGTGGCGAGGCAGAACTGCGCGCGGCAAGGTCGGATCAGCGCGGCCTGCTGTGGGCCGTCGGTCTGTTCTCGCTGTTCGTGAACCTGCTGCTGCTGACTGGCCCGTTGTACATGCTCCAGGTCTATGACCGCGTCCTTGGCAGCCGGTCCGAGGCGACTTTGGTCGCGCTGTCGGTTCTGGTCACGGCGCTGTTCCTCGCCATGGGCATCCTCGATCACACCCGCGCCCGCATCATGGCCCGCATCGGCGCGAAAATCCAAGACCGGTTGGACCGCCGCGTGTTCGCCGCCGCCCTGCGCCGCCTGACCCTGCAACCCGGCGACCCCAGCGCCATCGCAGCCCAGCGCGACCTGGAGTCCATCCAAAGGCTGTGGGCCTCGCCCGTGCTGATCGCGGTGTTTGACATTCCTTGGACCCCGTTCTTCGTCGCCGCCATCTTCGTCTTTCACCCGATGCTGGGCTGGCTGGCCATGGCGGGTGGGCTGTTCCTTGTGCTGTTGACCCTGCTCAATCAGCGCATGACCACAGCGCCCATGAACCGCGCCAACAACCTGAACATGACGGCCGAGCGGGTGTCCGACATGATCAAGCTCGAGGCAGAGGCGGTGCAGGCGCTGGGGATGACCGGGGCCGCCTTTGACCGTTGGCAAAAGGCCCGCGCCACCGCTTTGGCCGATAGCATTGCCGTGGGCGATCTGGGCGGCAGCTTTGGCGCCATCTCCAAAACCTTCCGCATGTTTCTGCAATCGGCGATGCTGGGGCTTGGGGCTTGGCTGGTGCTGAAGGGCGAACTGTCGGGCGGCGCGATGATAGCCGGGTCGATCCTGTTGGGCCGGGCGCTGCAACCGATCGAACAGGCGGTCGGCCAATGGGCCGTCGTCACCCGCGCGCAAGAGGCCAACACCCGCCTGTCCGACCTGCTGACCCAGATGCCCGACGATCCGCCGCGCACCGCCCTGCCCCGCCCCAAAGCGGTGCTTGAGGCGCAAAGCCTGTCCGTCGTCCCCCCCGGCGACTCCAATGCCGTGCTGCGCATGGTCAGCTTTCGTCTGGAGCCGGGGCAGGCCATGGGCGTCATCGGCCCATCGGGGGCCGGCAAATCCACCCTCGCCCGCGCGTTGATCGGGGTCTGGAAACCGGCGGGCGGCAAGGTGCGGCTGGATGGCGCCACGCTTGACCAATACGACCCCGACATCTTGGGCAGCTACATCGGCTACCTGCCGCAGCGCGTCACCCTGTTTGAGGGCACGATCGCCGAGAATATTGCCCGCCTGCAACCCAATGCCGACCCCGCGCTGATCGTGGAGGCAGCACAACGTGCCGCCGCCCATGACATGATCGTCAAGCTGCCCAATGGCTATGACACCCGCGTCGCATCGCTGGGCGGCCGACTGTCCGGTGGCCAGATCCAACGCGTCGGCCTGGCCCGTGCGCTGTTTGGCAACCCGGTGATTCTGGTGCTGGACGAGCCGAACTCGAACCTGGATAATGACGGCACGCTGGCGCTCAACACCGCCATCCGCACCACGAAAGAAGCCGGCGGCGCGGTGCTGATCATGGCCCACCGCCCTGCCGCCATTCAGGAATGCGATCTGCTTTTGGTGCTGGAAGACGGCATGCGCCGCGCCTTTGGTCCCCGCGACACGGTTCTGCGTGAAATGGTCAAGAACCACGCCGAGATCAACAAACCCAACGTGGCCGGAGGCGTATCATGACCCTGCAATCGCAAAAATGGTCCGCCCGTCGCCCTGTTACCACCGGCCTTGTGACCCTTGCTCTGCTGGTCGGCGGCTTTGGCGGCTGGGCTCTGCTCACCGACATTTCCGGGGCCATCGTCGCCCCCGGCCAACTTGAGGTGGAACAGAACCGCCAGATCGTGCAGCACCCCGATGGTGGCGTTGTTGCCGAAATCGCCGTGATCGAAGCACAGGCGGTGAAATCGGGCGATCTGCTGATCCGGCTGGACGGCAGCCTGCTGCAATCCGAACTTGCCATCGTCGAGGGTCAGTTGTTCGAAATGCGCGCCCGCC
Source organism: Pseudorhodobacter antarcticus (assembly GCA_945860375.1). Next base: position 39,634 of record CAMAQR010000023.1, on the reverse strand, counting down.
GCGCCCGGCTGGAGGCAGAGCGCGACGATAAAGACGCGCCCAGCTTTACCGGGGAACTGGCCGAACTGGCCAAAACCCGCCCCGAAATTGCCGAACTGATCGAGGGGCAGCGTGGGCTGTTCATCGCCCGCCGCGAAAGCCTTGCCCGCCAAAGTGAACAACTGGTCAAACGTGGCGGCCAGATTGCGTCACAAATAGAAGGGGTTGCGGCGCAGTCGCAGGCATTGACCATTCAGTTGGGTCTGATCCGGCAGGAATTGACCGATCAACAAAGCCTGCTGCAAAAGGGCCTTGCCCAAGCCAGCCGCGTGTCGGCCCTGCAACGCGAAGAGGCGCAGCTTTTGGGCAATGTGGGCGAACTCGCGTCGTCGCGTGCGCAGGCAGAAGGCCGCGCGACAGAGGTGGAGTTGGAAATCCTGCGCCTCGCCGCCGTGCGCCGCGAAGAGGCCAACACCCAATTGCGCGACATTGGCCAGCAAGAGTTGGAACTGGCCGAACGCCGCCGCGCCCTGATCGAACGCATCACCCGGTTGGAAATCAGGGCGCCCGTTTCGGGTCTGGTGCTGGGCCTGCAAGTCACCGCGCCGCAATCGGTGCTGCGCCCGGCTGATCCGGTGTTGTACATCATTCCACAAGACCGCCCTCTGGTGATCACCGCGCAGATCAGCCCGTTTCACGTCGATGAAGTGCATGTCGGCCAACAGGTGCGGCTGGTGTTTTCCACCTTTTCGGCCCGCACCACACCAGAGCTGATGGCGCATGTCACCACGATTTCCGCCGATGCCTTGACCGATCAGCGCACGCAATCCTCTTTCTACCGCGCCGAAATCGTTCTGGATGCAGGCGAAATGGCCAAGCTGTCAGGCTTGACCCTACTGCCCGGCATGCCGGTAGAGGCCTTCATCCAGACCGGCGCGCGCACGCCGATGGCCTATCTGCTGAAACCCTTCACCGACTATTTCAAGCTGGCGTTTCGCGAAACCTAGGGTCCGCGCCGACACGCACCTTGCGCCAAACCTTAACAAATCCCTAAAATGGGCACCCCAACCCATTGAAAGTAAAAGGCAAAAAAATGGTCCCAAGTTGGGACCGTCGCCCCTTGCTCCACATCTCCGCCAAGGCTAGCCTGCCCGCAACTTTGAACCAGAGGCTCCCTATGTCCGCCATTGAAACCCGTCTTGCCGAATTGGGCGTCACCCTGCCCGACGCTCCTGCCCCCGCTGCCAATTACGTCCCCTTCGTGCAGGTTGGAAACCTGGTCCATATCTCGGGCCAGATCAGCCAGAACGCGGGCGGGCTGATCAAAGGCAAGGTCGGGGTGGACCTGACCATCGAGGCCGGAGCCGACGCGGCGAAAAGCTGCGCGATTTCCCTGCTGGCGCAGCTGAAGAAAGCCTGTGACGGCGATCTGACCCGAGTGGTCCGCGCCGTGAAACTGGTCGGCTTCGTCAACTCTGCCGCCGATTTCACCGACCAACCACGCGTGATCAACGGCGCCTCCGATTTCCTCGTCGCCGTCCTCGGCGAAGCGGGTCGCCACGCCCGTTCTGCCGTCTCCGCCGCCTCACTCCCCCTTGGCGTCGCCGTGGAAATCGAAGCCATCTTCCAGATCACCTGATGCGAGTCCCCCTGCCCGCCGCTTTCCTGACCACCCCACTGGCCCACCGCGCCTATCACAACCGCGCCCTGCGCCGCCCCGAAAACTCACCGGGCGCGGTGCAGGCCGCGATCAATGCGGGCTACGGCATCGAGATCGACCTGCAACTGTCCCGAGACGGCGTCGCGATGGTGTTCCATGATGACCAGCTTGACCGCCTGACCGACGCCACCGGCCTGATCGCGGACCGAACCGCCGCCGACCTGAGCCAGATCAAATTGCGCCACAGCGACGACTCCATTCCGACGCTGACCCAAATCCTGACCCAGATTTCAGGCCGTGTGCCGCTGTTGATCGAACTCAAGGACCAAACCGGCAGCATGTCGCAAACCGATGGTCGGCTTGAAGCGGCCACCACCGCAGCTTTGGCCACATATCAGGGCCACGTCGCCCTGATGTCTTTCAACCCGCATGCCATTGCCCATATGGCCCGGCTTGCCCCCCACCTGCCCCGCGGGCTGACCACCTCGGCCTATGACCCCACCGACTGGGCCCCTTTGGACCCCGCTACCTGCGATCACTTGCGCGCGATCCCGGATTACAACCGCACCCTTTCCAGCTTTGTCAGCCACGAAGCCGCCGACCTGTCGCGCGCCCGCGTGGCGGAACTGAAAGCGGCAGGGGCTGCCATCCTGTGCTGGACCATCCGCACCACGGAGGCCGAGGCAAAGGCGCGCACCGTCGCCCAAAACATCACGTTCGAATCCTATCCCGCCGCCGCACAGGCTTGACGCGGCGACGGCTCGCCCCATCCTTAGCGGCTCAATCATTGGCTTTGCCACGCGAACAGGCGGATCATGCGCGCAGACCTTCTCAACGGCATGGCCGACATTTCCGCCCCCGAATGGGACGCTTTGGCCTGTCCTGAACCGGGCCGCCCGATTGACCCCTTCACCACCCATCGCTTTTTGGCGGCGTTGGACCAGTCCAATTCCACGGGCCCGGGCACTGGCTGGCAAACCCGCCCGCTGATTTTGCGTGGTGGCAACCCCATCGCCGCACTGCCGCTTTATGTGAAGGCGCACAGTCAGGGCGAGTACATCTTTGATCACGGCTGGGCGCAGGCGCTGGAACGCGCCGGGGGCAGTTATTATCCCAAACTGCAAGTCGCCGTCCCGTTCACCCCGGCGTCCGGGCGGCGTTTTCTGTGTGATCCAGGCTTGCGCGAAACCCTGCTGCAGGCGGCGATTGGCCTGACCGATCAGAACCAACTTTCGTCCCTGCACATCACCTTTTGCACCCCGGATGAGGCCGAAGATCTGGCGGGCAAACACGGGCTGTTGCACCGCGTCACCCAGCAATTCCATTGGGAGAATCGCGGCTACGCGACCTTTGACGCCTTTCTGGGCGACCTCTCCAGTCGCAAACGCAAGATGATCCGAAAGGAGCGCGAGACAGCGCGGGCCTCGGGCCTGACCATCCGCGCCCTGACCGGTGATGCGATTGAACCCGCGCATTGGGATGCGTTCTGGCAGTTTTATCAAGACACTGGCAATCGCAAATGGGGCACACCTTATCTGAAGCGCGGGTTTTTCGATCAGGTGCAGGCCACGATGCGTGATGATGTGCTGCTGGTTCTGGCCTTTGACGGTGCGCGCGCCGTTGCCGGGGCACTGAACTTCATTGGCCGCGATACCCTGTTTGGCCGTTATTGGGGCTGCAGCGAAGACCACCCCTGTCTGCATTTTGAACTGTGCTACTATCAGGCCATTGACTGGGCCATCGCTCAAGGCATGGCGCGGGTAGAGGCGGGCGCGCAGGGCGAACACAAATTGGCGCGCGGGTATTTGCCGACTCCGGTGCATTCGCTGCATTACATTGCAGACTCGGCCTTCAGGGGCGCGGTTGCGCGGTATCTGATAGAAGAGCGTCATGCTGTGGATGAAGAAATCGAAGTCCTAACAGCCTACGGGCCGTTTCGCCGGGTTTCATCTGAAGATGCGTGAGCTCAATACAAACGACTATTCATGTAAGAAGATAGGAAAGGTTGAAGTGATGGCAAACCTGCTTGGGGCTGATGACCGCGCGACTCAATTGCCACCCTTGGGGGAAACGGGGTGGGGCGCCGTTCCGGGGCGAGATGCCCTGCGCAAAATCTGGAAATTCAAAACCTTTTCAGAGGCGTGGGGATTCATGACCCGCGCGGCGCTGGCTGCGGAAAAGCTCAACCATCACCCGGAATGGTCGAACAAATACAATGTGGTGGATGTCACGCTGATCACCCACGATTGCAAAGGGTTGTCCGCGCTGGACATCACCTTGGCGGCCCTGATGGACAAGGCCGCGGGTGGGGCCGAAGTGGTCCGCGATCACTCTGATCCGGTGTCATGTCTGTGTGAAATCAAGGCAGGCTTATAAACGAATGGGCGTTCGCATTGCGCGAACGCCCATTTCCTCAGATCGCGGCCAGCATCGCCTCGCCGCCCGAAATCTCACACTGACCGGCGTTTTCTTCCAGATGCAGCACCTTCACAACACCATCGACTGCGTAAAGCGCAAAGCGCTTTGACCGGTCATGAAAGCCGATCGCCGGAACGGTGAACTCCATCCCGATCGCCTTGGTAAAGCTGGCGTCGCCGTCACCCAGCATGGTGATCCCCGCCGCCGTCGCTCCGGTGGACGCTCCCCAGGCCTGCATCACGAAGGGGTCGTTGACCGAAACGCAGATCACCTCGTCCACGCCTTTGGCCGCCAATTTTTCACGGGTGCGGATGAAACTGGGCACATGCGCGGTGGTGCAAGTGCCGGTAAAGGCGCCGGGCAGGCCAAAGATCACGACGTTGCGGCCCTTGAGTTTTGCACCCAACGCCACCGCCTCGGGACCAGCCGCGCCCATCTGCAACAAACTGGCCTCAGGTAGCGCGGCCCCCACAGAAATCGTCATAATCTATCCCTCTCGCGTTGCGTTTTTCCAAGTCACAGATATAGGGTCATGCGGGGCAATCGACCAGAGGGGATGGGCATGACGCATGTTGTGGTAATCGGCGCGGGGCAGGCCGGGGCGGCGCTTGTGGCGAAACTGCGGCAAGCGGGGCATCAGGGTGCGATCACTTTGATCGGCGAAGAAGCCAGCCCGCCGTATCAGCGCCCGCCACTGTCCAAAGCCTATCTTCTGGGCGAAATGGAGGCTGAACGGTTGTGGCTGCGCGGTGCCGATTTCTACGCCGCCAACGCTATCACTTTGAAATTAAATAACAAAGTTACCGCCATTGATCCTGCAACGCAAACCGTGACACTTGAGGCCGAGGTGCTGTCCTATGACGCGCTGGCGCTGACCACCGGGTCCAACCCGCGCCGTTTGCCGGCCGCTGTTGGTGGCGATCTGGCCGGAGTTTACACGGTACGGACCCTGGCTGACGTGGACGCGATGCAGGCGGAATTCGTGGCGGGCCGTCGTTTGGTGATCGTCGGCGGGGGCTACATCGGGCTGGAGGCGGCGGCTGTGGCGCGCAAGCTGGGTCTTGATGTGACGGTTCTGGAAATGGCCCCCCGCATTTTGCAGCGCGTCGCGGCCCCGGAAACCAGTGACTATTTCCGCGCTTTGCACCGGGATCATGGGGTAAAAATTCTGGAATCGACCGGTCTGGACCGGCTGCTGGGAGAGGGCAGGGTGACGGGCGTGCGCCTGTCGGATGGCACCGAACTGCCCGCCGATTTCGTGATTGCGGGCGTTGGGATTTTACCGGGCATCGCCTTGGCCGAAGCGGCGGGTTTGACAATTGAAAACGGCATCAGAACCGATGCCCAAGGACGCACGTCGGACCCGCATATCTGGTCGGCCGGCGATTGCGCCAGCTTTCCGCACAATGGCGGGCGGCTGCGGTTGGAATCGGTGGGCAATGCCATCGATCAGGCCGAAATCGTCGCGCAAAACATCCTTGGCGCGGGGCTGGAGTATCAGGCGAAACCTTGGTTCTGGTCGGATCAATACGACTGCAAATTGCAGATTGCCGGGCTGAACACCGGCTATGACACTATCGTCACGCGCGGACCGAACGAAGATTCCGTGTCGTTCTGGTACTACAAGGGCGATACGCTTTTGGCCGTGGACGCAATGAACGATCCGCGCGCCTATATGGTCGGTAAGCGGTTGATCGAACAGGGAAAGTCTCCATCAAAAGCCGCCGTCGCCGACCCCGCGACAGAAATGAAATCTTTGCTGAAAGCATGAGGATCATCGGCGGAACCTCTCGCGGGTTGCACCTTACTCCGGTCGGTGAAGGCGATGCGAAGGCGCATCTGCGCCCCACGTCCGACCGGGTGCGCGAGTCTATTTTCAACCTGCTGATCAATGGCGGTTATGGCAATCCACTGGCAGGCGCGCGGGTGTTGGATGTGTTTGCGGGCACCGGCGCGCTGGGGTTGGAGGCGCTGTCGCGAGGGGCTGCGCAGGCGGTTTTTCTGGAAAATGGCCCGGCGGCCTTGGCGATTTTGAAGCGCAACATCGGCCTGATGCGCGTCGAGGATCGCTGCGAAATCCTGCGGCGCGATGCACTGAGACCGGGGGCGAACCCTGGCGCGGCGTTCGATCTGGTCTTCCTCGACCCGCCCTATGACAAACAGATGGGAGAGGTGGCCTTGGCGGCCTTGGCGGGCTGGCTTGGGCCGCAAGCTTTGGTTATCTGGGAAGAACGCGCCGCGCCGCTGCCACCGCAAGGCTTTGACCAACTGGATCAGCGCAAATACGGCGACACTCTTGTCACGATTCTGCAGGCCGCCTCATGACGCCCTCTGCAGTGATTTTCGACTGTGACGGAGTGGTTGTTGATAGCGAACCGATGCTGTTTGACATGCTGGTTCAGGACTTTGCGCGCCATGGGTTGCAGGTAACGCTGCCAGAATTGCACGACCATTATCTGGGGCTGACCTTGCCCGCGCTGCGCGACAAGGCCATCGAGGCCGGGGCCAGGCTGCCTGATGATTGGTGCGATGACTTCTACGCGCAACTTTATGCGAAACTGCGCTTGGGCACGCCTTTGGTGCCGGGCATTCTGGGCGTATTGGATGCGCTGGACGCGGCGGGCATTCCCTATGCGATGGGCTCGAACGGATCGGCTGAAAAGATGCAGATCACCTTGGGGCAGCATGGGCTGATTGACCGCTTCAAGGGGCTGTTTTCAGGGCAAAGTCTGCGCAAACCCAAACCAGCGCCGGATCTTTTCCTGCATTGTGCGGCAGCGTTAAAGACGGCTCCGTCGGGCTGCGTTGTGATCGAAGACAGCGCCACCGGCGCCCGTGCGGCAAGGGCTGCGGGCATGCGCTGTCTGGGGTATGCGCCCCATGACGGTGCCGCTTTGGCCGCAGAGGGCGCAGAATTATTCAGCGATATGAAGGACTTGCCCCGGATCTTGGGCCTTTAGCCCCAAGTCGGGTGAAACTTGCCCGCCGGCGAGACGGTGAAGATTTCACAGCCCGTTGCGGTGACGCCGACCGAATGTTCAAACTGCGCCGACAGCGATTTGTCGCGGGTCACGGCGGTCCAGTCATCAGCCAGAACCTTGGTTTCGGGGCGGCCAAGGTTGACCATCGGTTCGATGGTGAAGAACATACCCTCTTCGAGCACAGCGCCGGCGTTGGGGCGACCATAGTGCAGCACATTCGGCGGCGCGTGGAACACCCGGCCAAGGCCGTGGCCGCAAAAATCGCGCACCACCGACATGCGGTTGCTTTCAACAAAGCTTTGAATCGCATGGCCAATATCGCCAAATGTATTCCCCGGCTTTACTGCCGCGATACCGCGCATCAGCGATTCATGCGTGACCTCGATCAGCCGTTCGGCCTTGCGCGGCACGGTTCCGGCCACATACATGCGTGAGGTGTCGCCAAACCAGCCGTCCACGATCACCGTGACATCAATGTTCAGAATATCCTGATCCATCAGCACCTTAGCACCCGGAATTCCATGGCAGACCACATGGTTCACCGAAATGCACGAGGCGTGCTTGTAACCCTTGTAACCGATCGTCGCCGAAACCACACCACGGCGGACAATTTCTTCGCGGATGAAGTCGTCAATCACCGCTGTGGTGACGCCCGGTTTGACATAATCACCAACCATATCAAGGATTTCAGCGGCCACGCGACCTGCACTGCGCATGCCTGCGAATTCTGCATCATCATAGATGCGGATGCCGTCTTTGGTCACGCGGCCGCGAAAATCGTCCATGGGTCGTCCTCTTATTTCGCCTTGGATATGCGATGTGACGCGAAGTTTCCAGTGGCTCTGGATCTGGCTGGCTTTGCGACAGTCTGCGGCCTATATCGGCATAAACAGACAAGGGGACATGCGATGATCAATCCAACCGCTGCAATGCTGGTGATCGGCGATGAAATCCTGTCGGGACGGACGCGGGATTCCAACCTGCATTATCTGGCAGCCGAGTTGAGGCGCCATGGCATCAACTTGACCGAAGCGCGGGTGGTGGCGGACGATCAGGCGGCGATTGTGGCGGCGGTGAACGCCTTGCGCATACAATATGATCATGTGTTCACATCGGGCGGCATTGGCCCGACGCATGACGACATCACGGCTGATGCAATTGCCGTGGCCTTTGGGGTGGCGATCACCCACCGCGCCGACGCGATGGCTCTGCTGGCCGCGCATTACCAACGCCAGAACCTGCCATTTAACGATGCACGGATGCGGATGGCGCGCATTCCTGACGGCGCAGTGCTGATCGAAAACCCGGTGTCGATTGCGCCCGGGTTTTCGATGGTTAACGTGCATGTGATGGCCGGAGTGCCCCGGATATTTGAGGCGATGGTGGCTTCGGTGCTGCCCAACATGACCGGGGGTGCGCCGCTGCTGTCGCAAACGCTGCGGATGATGCGCGGCGAGGGTGAAATTGCGGGGGCGTTTGGCGCGCTGGCGGCGGAATATCCTGACTTGTCGATGGGGTCTTATCCGTTCACGCTGAACGGGGCTTATGGCACAAATCTGGTGATCCGTGGCACTGATGCAGCGCGGATTGATGCGGCGATGATCCAACTGGCCGCGCTGTTTCCGGCATGACTCCGGCAGCTTTGGCTCAGGTGATGGAGGCGACATGGCCTGCCGCCGCAACCTTGCAGGCCGGGCCCTGGACGATTCGCGATGGCAAGGGTGGTGGCAAGCGCGTGTCGGCGGCAACGGCAGACAAGGCTTGGCAAGACGGCGACATCGCGCAGGCCGAAGCGGCGATGGCGGCACTGGCCCAGCCGCGGCTGTTTCTGATCCGCGATCAGGATGCCGCCCTGGATGTAGCCTTGCAAGCGCGTGGCTACCGGATTGTCGATCCGGTGGTGGCCTATGCGATGCAACTGACAACGGCCCGCGCACCCGACCACATGACCACATTTCCGCACTGGCCGCCGATGGCGATGGCGGTTGATCTGTGGGCAGAGGGCGGCATTGGGGTGGAGCGGCGGGAAGTCATGCAGCGCGCGCAGGGTGCGAAAACTGCGATTCTGGCCCGAACCAACGACCGCGCCGCAGGGGTGGCCTTTGTGGCGATGGCCGGACGCACCGCCATGCTGCACGCATTGGAGGTGACACCCTCTTTTCGTCGGCAAGGTTCCGCGCACAATATCTTGCGGGCAGCGGCACTCTGGGCGCTGGATCAGGGAGCTGATACCTTGTCTTTGGTGGTGGCGGTGGCCAATGATCCGGCGCGCAGGCTCTACGCTTCCTTTGGCATGACTGTTGTGGGAAACTACCATTATCGACAGAAATGAGCCCCCGAAGAGGCCAAAGCAGGTGACATTGACACAATTCCCCAGGGTGCAGGCGCGCAAAGGAGTGATCCTTGCTGCAGTGCTGGTTGGAATTGCGCAAGGTGCGGTTGCGACGACCTTTGATCTGGCTTTCCCTGCTCCGGCCCAATCCACCGCGTCGCGGCTGGAAAGCATGACCTCATTTCGCCTGCCCGTTGGCCCTTTTGCCAACGGCGCGATGGCCACGACACTTGCCGAAGGGCCGCTGGAGCAAAGCGCGTTTCGGATAACGACGACGGATCTGACCACACTGCAATTGATGCTGCCGTTGCGGGATCAGATCGCCAAAGCGGGCTTTTCCGTGATATTCGAATGTGAAACTCAGGCCTGTGGCGGCTTTGATTTCCGTTACGGCACCGATGTGCTGCCTGAACCGGACATGCATATTGATCTGGGCGATTTCAGATACTTGGCCGCAGAACGTGTTGGCCCGCGCGGCAAGGATTACATCAGCCTGATGGTCAGCCGTTCGCCTCAGGATGGTTTTGTGCAGCTGACCCGGGTGGGCAGTTTTGCGCAACCCGCGCCGATGCTGACCGCATCCACCAAGTCGCCGCTGCGGGTGGCGACGCAGCAAACCTTGTCGCTGCCCGTCAAAACGGCACCGGTCTTGGGTGCGGCTTTGGAACAGGGCGGAGCCGTGGTGCTGGAGGATTTGGTGTTTGTCTCGGGGTCGGGCGCGCTGGCTGCGGGCGAGTATACCTCGCTGCAGGATTTGGCGACTTGGCTGCGGGCCAATCCGGGCAAGACCATCGCGCTGGTGGGCCATACCGATGCGTCGGGGGGGCTGGCGGGCAACTTGGCGCTGTCAAAAAAGCGGGCCGAAAGCGTGCGTCAGACCCTGTTGAAAACCTATGATATTCCGGGCGCGCAAGTCGTGGCCGATGGCGTCGGCTTTCTGGCCCCGCGCGACAGCAACCAGACCGATTCGGGGCGGCAGAAAAACAGACGGGTCGAAGTGATGATCACTTCGACCCAGTAAACGCGCACCTTCGTTCAGTTCCATTTCACCAAAGGTCTGGACCTTTGTCGATGTAGCGTCGCGCCAGAAAGTCGATAAAGGCGCGCACTTTGGGTTGGGTAAATCGTCCCGGCGGATAAACCGCATAGATGCCAAGGGTTTCCACGGGCAGGCCGGGAATGGCCTCTTCGATCTGACCCTGTTTCATCGCATCCGAGTACAGGAACGAGGGCAGATAGGCGATGCCAAGGCCCGACACTGCGGCGTTCAAAAGCGATTGACCGTCGTTCACCGTCAGCCAACCCGCCGTGCGCACTTGCCGCTTTTCACCCGAGGGCGCGGTGACTTTCCACACGTTGCCATTGGCTTGGTTGGAATAGTGCAGCAATTTATGGTTGTTCAGATCATCGATTTTCAAGGGGCGTCCGTATTTCTGAAAATACGACGGCGACCCGATCATGCGTTTTGTGGTTTCGGTCAGCTTGCGAGCGCGAAGCGAGCTGTCCTCCAGATCACCCACGCGAACGGCCATATCAAAGCCCTCACTGATCAGTTCAACATAGCGGTTGTTCAACACCATGTTGACCGTGATATCCGGGTATTCCAGCAAGAAATCACCCAAGATCGGCGACAGCAGGTTGACCCCGAAATCGGTTGCCACCGATATGCGCAACAGGCCCGAGGGGGCCGATTGCATGGATGTCACCAAAGCATCCGCCTCGCCTGCGTCATTCAACACGCGCCTTGCGCGGTCGTAATAGGCAAGGCCAATCTCGGTTGGCGAGACGCGGCGGGTGGTTCGGTTCAAAAGCCGCGCACCAAGGCGGGCCTCCAGGGCGGAGACGTGTTTCGAAACGGCAGATTTCGAAATCCCCATCTTTTTCGCAGCGTCGGTGAAGCCGCCTTGGTCTACGACCGTGGCGAAAGCTTCCATCTCTGTTAGTCGATCCATTGTTTTCCCCAAGCGAGCAGAGTGGGCAGATGTGACCTTATTGATCGTCAAATCAGGCGGGATCGGGGCGCGCTTGCGTTCTATCCGCGTTATTTGCGGGTATCGTTGAAAGTCTGGAAACACGGATGTTGGCAGAAAACCCTTGCAATTCAAGGATTCACCTCGGGTTGTCGCCCCTAAAGCGCAAATTTCTCCGCCGCAATCCGCAGGATCAGGTTGGGATCAATGCAAATGCTGCTCCAAACATCCCAAAGGCCAGCGTGGCCGACACCAAAGAAGTTGCCGCCGGTTTGATCCAACATATCCGTCATGATCTGAAAGTGAATATGCGCGGCCCAGCCGCCGTTTTCGTGCCAATCCCCCAGATGAGCGATCAACTGGCCGGGTTGCACCGGGTCGCCCACCTTCACCAGCTCCGGCAAGGTGCCCGCCAGATGGCCGTAAAGAGTGTAAAACGGTACACCTTCCGCGTCATGCTCCAGGATCAGGGTGTTGCCGTAGTCCAGAGGATCGGCGTTGTAGGTGACGTGACGCGCAATTCCGGGTAAGGGCGCGTAGACTTGGGTCATGGCCGGGGCGAAAACGTCGATGCCCAGATGCATGGTGCGGCGCTCGGGGCTGGCGGCATCGGCGAACTGGTCGGTTTGGTAAACCGTGCGGTTTTCACCATAAAGCCCCAACCCATAGGGCACCCCTTGCGCCGCAAACCACGCATCAAAGGCGCGGTCGGAAAAGGCGGGCATGTCGGGACGCTGGCCTTGCGTCAGCAGGGCGGTCGTCGGGCTGTGCGCCGGATCGGGGCGAAACAGTTGCGCGGGGGCTGCCGCCGCAAGATGGTCGCGGATGGCTTGGACCGAGGCAGGCGCTGGTCGCATCACCGCCCGCAGCAAGCCCTGATCCACCGAGGCCAGCCGCGCGGCAGTGGCTTGGGCCACAGCATCACCTGCACGCAGGGCCACCATCACCTGATCCAATGTCAGCCCCGGATCAGCGCACCCCAGTTGCCGCAGGGCGGTGTAAAGATCGGCTTGGCCAGAAAGGGCGGTCACAAGGGTCATGGCGGGTCTTTCGATCAGGGCGGTGTCAGCCCCCAAGCTAGGCCCCCGCCCCAATTCCAGCAAGGCCCGCCGCAATCCGCCTTGCCCCTTGGCCGCCACCCCATTATCCCTTTGTGCAAAGCAATCCGCAGAGGACCAGCCATGGCCACCAACTCCCGTTTCGACAAATCCAAACTGCCCAGCCGCCATGTCACCGAAGGCCCGGCCCGCGCTCCACATCGCAGCTATTTCTACGCAATGGGCATCACCGAGGAAGAGATTCACCAGCCTTGGGTCGGCGTCGCCACCTGCTGGAACGAGGCGGCACCCTGCAACATCTCGCTGAACCGTCAGGCGCAAATCGTCAAACACGGCGTCAAGAAGGGCGGCGGCACCCCGCGTGAGTTTACCACCATCACCGTGACCGACGGCATCGCCATGGGGCATGAGGGCATGCGGTCATCGCTGGCGTCGCGCGATGCGATCACCGACACCGTGGAACTGACCATGCGCGGCCATTGCTATGACGCGCTGGTTGGTCTGGCCGGTTGTGACAAATCGCTGCCGGGGATGATGATGGCGATGGTGCGTCTGAATGTCCCGTCGGTGTTCATCTATGGCGGCTCAATCCTGCCGGGCCGCTATAAGGGCCAGGACATAACGGTTCAGGATATGTTTGAGGCTGTGGGCAAGGTTCAGGCCGGCACCATGTCCGAGGCCGAGTTGGAGATCATGGAGCGTGTCGCCTGCCCGTCTTCGGGTGCTTGTGGCGCGCAATACACCGCCAACACCATGGCTTGCGTGTCCGAAGCCATCGGTCTGGCGCTGCTCAATTCGTCTGGCGCGCCCGCCCCCTATGAATCGCGGGATCAGTACGGTGAGGCGTCAGGCGTTGCCGTGATGAACCTGATTGAGAAAAACATCCGTGCCCGCGATATCGTCACTCTGAAATCCTTGCAAAACGCCGCGCGGGTGGTGGCTTGCACGGGTGGTTCGACCAATGGTGCACTGCACCTTCCTGCGATTGCACACGAAGCCGGGATTGATTTCGATCTGTTCGACGTGGCCGCGATCATGCGCGACACCCCCTATTTCGTCGATCTGCGGCCGGGCGGCAAATATGTGGCCAAAGACCTGTACGAGGTGGGCGGCGTCCCCGTGGTGATGAAGGAACTGGCCAAGGCCGGTCTGTTGCATCTGGATTGCCTCACCGCCAGCGGCAAGACTTTGGGCGAAAGCCTAGAGGAAATCACCGGCGAGGCGGACGGCCGCGTGATCTATTCCATCGCCACCCCGATCACCAAGACCGGTGGAGTTGTGGGCCTGAAAGGCAACGTCTGCCCCGATGGCGCGATTGTCAAAGTTGCCGGTATGACCGAAGCCGAACAAGTGTTCACTGGCCCCGCCCGCGTGTTCGAATGCGAAGAAGACGCGTTTGAGGCGGTGAAGGCGCGCACCTACAAAGAAGGCGAAGTGCTGGTCATTCGCAACGAAGGCCCCGCAGGCGGCCCCGGCATGCGTGAAATGCTGTCCACCACGGCGGCGCTTTCGGGTCAGGGCATGGGCAAGAAGGTGGCATTGATCACCGACGGGCGCTTTAGCGGTGCAACGCGCGGCTTCTGCGTCGGCCATGTGGGGCCAGAGGCGGCGCATGGCGGCCCGATTGCCCTGCTGAAAGATGGCGACATCATCACCTTGAACGCGCTGACAGGAGAATTGTCGGTGGCAGTTTCCGAGGAAGAAATGGCTGCGCGCAAGGCTCTGTGGAAAGGCCCGCGCCCGAACCAGTATGCGACGGGAGCCTTGTATAAATATGCGAAACTGGTCGGCAGCGCGCGCTATGGGGCGGTGACCCATCCCGGTGCGAAAGCCGAAAAACATGTTTATATGGATCAGTAAGGCGGCCGGCCTTACCGCGCTGGTGGCCCTGATGGGCTGCCAGCTTGAACCCGGAACAGCCAAGGCGCGGTCCGCCTCGGTGCTGGACGGGGCCGTCGAAATTGGCGTGCCTGCCGGATATTGCATCAACGGCGGCGCAAGCCGTGAGGCGGCCGACGGTGTGGTGATCCTGATGGGCCGCTGTACCGATGCTGCCCGCGCAGTCCCGGCACTGTTGTCGGTTTCCATCGGCCAAAGCGGCTCGGCGGGGGTGATGACAGCGGGCGGCCCGGCGCTGGCTGCGTACTTTGGGTCGGAACAAGGCCGCGCCACTCTAAGCCGTGATGGCCGCGCCGCAGACATCCGGGTGGTTGAGGCCCTTGGCGCGGGCGATGCTTTTCTTCTGCATCTGCAAGACCGCAGCGTCGGCGATTACTGGCGTGCGGTGATCACAGTCAAGGGTCGCTTGGTCACGGTTTCGGCCACAGGCACCCCGGACCTGCCGCTTGATCCAGCAGATGGGCGCAAAGTTCTGGATGCCGCCTTGGATGCGATGCGCCGCGCCAACGCGTGACGCCGCGTTTCTGGCAAAGTTTTGGACTATGTCACAATGATCCATGCTTCGGGGTGGAGTATTAACCAATTTGCGGCAATAAAGGAATCGTTTCCAGACGTTCAACAATCGCCATTGATGGCCTGGTCACGATAAGGAAGAAACTGATGGCAGGACTGATGTCCGGTTTGATCGACAGGCTGATGCACAAGCGAGTCTTGCGTCGCTGGGGCAAGGCTGGCGATCAGGCGGCGACCGGCGATCTGGACGGGTTGCGCGGTCTGCGCACCCGTGCCCGTGCTCTGCGCCGCAATCTGGACCGGGTGATCCATCAGGCAGAACATCGCCTTGCGCTGCCGATCATCGGCCCGAACGTCATCCGCAAACCGCTGGGCACTGATTGGGCTTGGCGGCCCGAGTTGTGGAAAGGCCCGATCCCGGTGCCGGGCTTTTCCAGCGTGCCAGGCAAGGCGCTGATCTATGACGGCGCCACGATTTTCCACGATTGCCGCAGCAGCGAACTGACCGTCCGCCAGATCCGCAACACCCGCGAGTCCGACATCGCCCCGTTCGGCTTTCGCATGGACGTGTTCCGCTTTGACGGATCGTTCCTGTCGCTGGTGGTGGACCTGCCAGAAGACGCCGCGCGCGGCTTGAAGCAAAAACATGTCATCCGGCTGGACGTGATCGTCGAGATGGAAAAGCCGCTCGAAATCTTTGCCCGCCTGAACATAAAGCACGGGCCCAACGTTGAACAGATCGTGCGCGAACTGCCGCTGAATGAAGAAGAGGTGATGGTGGAATTTGACCTCGCTTACTCCAAAATGAACGAAAAGCGGGTCGAGAAACTATGGGTGGATCTGATCTTTGAAGGCCCCGAAATGAATCAGATCATCCTGCGCGACGTCACCTTCAGCCGCCGCCCGCGCGCCGAGTTATGAGGCCGGAATGACCGAAACCAAATTGACCAAAACCCGAATCCGCGCTGGCATCTGGGAAGGGATTCTGACCGGGCCCAACACACCTCAGATTGAGGTCCTTCACCTGGAACAAACGGTCCCCGGCCACAGCGCCACGCCCATCCCCGACCGCCCTGATGAGTGGTTGGTGAAGGTGCCGATCCCGGCGGAATTGTTGACCGAAGGCGTCCAAACCTTCTTGATTCTCGACAAAGCCACTGGTGAAAAGCTGGAGCATTTCACAATCATCACCGGCGTCGCCATGGAAGACGACATGCGCGCCGAGGTCGAATTGCTGCGCGCGGAACTGGACATGCTGAAGCGCGCGTTCCGTCGGCATTGCCTGGAAACGATGGGCTAACCTGCTGATTTAAAGCAATTGCTGCGCAGCGAAAGGCGCAGCAATTTCACACCGCCAACCACGCGGCCTGCAGGTGAAACACCCCGGCCTGCACCAGATCGTCCGCCGATTGGCCAAAGAAGACACCAGAAGATCCGGCCTCTGCCTGCCACGCCCGCATGTGTGCTTTGAACCCTGCGCACTCGCGTGTGTAAGGATAAGGGCAACCAGCACCGACTCCGCGGCCGCCAAATGACGCTTGGCAAAACCCTTCAACACTTTGGCCAGACGCGCCATCGGCGCAGCAGGCGGCGTCACGTAAAGCTGCCCGCGCGGTCGCCGACGTTGGCCTAAGTCGCGTGCGCGATAAGCCCATCGACCACAAGATCGGATAACTCAAACCGACCGTGTGACAGCCCGAACCCGACCATCCAGCCCCGCATGAGTCTCAAAATGCTGCAGGGCGGGCCGGGAAGGTTTGTGGCAGCCGCCCGTCCGGCTCCGTCCCGGTCAAAACATCGGCCATCGCATCGCCCGCTTCTTGGCCAGGATACCACGATTGCAGTGCGGTTCTTATTTTGAGGCCGACGGGCGCAACCGTGCCGCGTGCCAAAGCCAGCATCCCGTTGTTGGTCGGAAAGACCGTCGCCTCTGCCCCCCGCGCCAGATCAGGGCGCGGTGTTTGCGCGCTTCCATCAATGCGAATGATCGTTCACTTCATCTGATCGCTCCATCAAACGCAGCATATTCTGCACCCGATCACGGGCCGTTTCACGCGAAATCTGGCCTGCCGCGACCGCTGCTACCAGCTTGCCGGCCCGATCGCGCGTCCGCCCCAGCATCCCTCGGTCAAGCCCGGCATTCACGGTGACTGCTGAGCATCGGGCCTACAGAATGGCGTACAAAATTGCGGCCATTGGTTTGGGTGCGTTGTGGCTTTACCTTTGGAGCCAGCAACTGAGGCGCGCCTTTCGACTTTGCCACATTCGCCAAAGCGCCGCCGAGACCAGCCACCCGATCGGGGCTCCAAGTGGAGCCCAAGGCGATGCCAGCCGGGAAGGCCGCCGATTTGACGCCACCAATCAGGCTGCGCCGGATGGCGTTCGTTGTGGTCGGACGCGATGTGGTTTCCATTTACAGGCGTCGAAAGTTAAGGATTTCTAAAGTTGGACATCCAAGATATTGATTATATTGACTTCAGCTTTGGTCCCGCCTTGGGACCACGGTTCTTGTGACGCGGCGTTGGGGGTGACAGATGGTCCCTCAGGCGGCATTCTGTCCGCAATCGGAGGACCGTCATGACCCATTATCCCCACCTGCTCGCTCCGCTTGCCTTGGGCCACATCACCTTGAAAAACCGGGTCCTGATGGGGTCAATGCACACCGGGCTGGAGGAAACCGGCGACTGGAACCGGGTTGCAGAATTCTACGCCACCCGGGCGCGGGGCGGTGTGGCTTTGATGGTGACGGGGGGGATGGCGCCAAACCGGGAGGGCGGCGTGTTTCCGGGTGCGGCCGGAATTTTCACGGCTGAAGATGTTGAAAATCACCGAATCGTAACCGACCGGGTGCATGCGGCAGGCGGTTTGATTGCCATGCAGATCCTGCACGCAGGACGGTACGCCTATTCGAAGGATTGCGTCTCAGCCTCGGCGGTGAAGTCACCGATTTCGCCGTTTGCACCCCGTGCTTTGGATGAGGACGGCATTGAGGCGCAGATCACTGACATCGCAGCAGCCGCGCTTCGGGCGCAGCAGGCAGGCTATGATGGCGTCGAAGTGATGGGGTCGGAGGGGTATTTTCTGAACCAGTTTTTGGTGAGCCATGTCAACCATCGGACCGATCGGTGGGGTGGGTCTTATGAGAACCGCATGCGGCTTCCAGTCGAGGTTGTCCGGCGTGTGCGTGCGGCTGTGGGGCCGGATTTCATCCTGATCTATCGAATTTCGTTGATTGATCTGGTGCCGGATGGCTCCACTTGGGATGAGGTCGTGCTGCTGGCCAAAGCGATAGAGGCCGCAGGGGCAAGTCTGTTGAACACTGGCATCGGTTGGCATGAGGCGCGGGTGCCGACGATTGCAACCTCGGTTCCCCGTGCGGCTTTTGCGCATCTGACGGCACGGTTGCGGCCTTTGGTTGGCATTCCAGTGATCGCGTCGAACCGGATCAATACCCCCGATGTAGCCGAGGGGCTTTTGGCTAATGGGGCTGCGGATATGGTGTCGATGGCGCGACCTTTCCTTGCCGATCCCGACTTTGTCGTCAAGGCGGCGGCGGGGCGAACGGCGGAAATCGCGCCCTGCATCGCCTGCAATCAGGCCTGTCTGGATCATACTTTCTCTGGAAAACTGACCTCTTGCCTGGTCAATCCGCGCGCCTGTCACGAAACGGTTTTGTCTTACGACCCGGCGGTGGTGGTGAAGTCGGTGGCGGTGGTTGGAGCCGGTCCTGCCGGGATGATGGCTGCCATGGTTGCGGCAGAGCGCGGGCATCGGGTGACGCTGTTTGACCGGGCAGAGACGTTGGGCGGCCAGTTGAATCTGGCGCGGCTGGTGCCGGGCAAGGAGGAGTTTCACGGCCTGGTAAGGTGGTTCGAAACCTCTGTTGCCACTTTGGGGATCGCCCTGAGACTGGGGCACGCGGCCACTGTTTCGGACCTGCGCGGGTTTGATGAAATCGTAGTGGCAACAGGGGTGGCCCCGCGTGATCCAGAAATTGCCGGCCAAGAACACGCGCTGCGCTACAGGGACGTCCTGCGCGGCGCGCCCGTCGGACCGCGGGTGGCAGTGATTGGCGCGGGTGGAATCGGCTTTGATGTTGCGGAGTTTCTGGTGCAAGGCGGGCAATCCGCGACCAATGATCCGGCGCTTTGGCGGCGGGAGTGGGGAGTCGGCGATCCAGACACAACGCGGGGTGGGCTGGCCGAACCCTTGCCCGATGCCCCGGCGCGGCAGGTTTATTTGCTGCAGCGAAAGGCCGAAAAGCCCGGGCGCGGACTGGGCAAAACCACCGGCTGGATCCATCGCGCAGCTTTGCAGATGAAGGGTGTGAAGATGTTGGGTGGGGTGACCTATCACGCCATAACGCCCGAGGGACTTTTGATTTCGCGCGGCGGGGTCGAAGAAATGCTGCCGGTCGACGCCGTGGTTTTATGCGCCGGGCAAGTGCCGGAACGCGGCTTGGTCGATGCGTTGTTGGCTGCCGGGATTGTGCATCACGTCATCGGCGGGGCGGATGTCGCGGCAGAGTTGGACGCCAAGAGGGCGATTGATCAAGGCGCCAGGGTCGCAGCGTTGCTATGAGTAAGGGGTGACTCAGCCCCCATACGCCAATTATGAATGAATGGTCATACTGGTTTGCGTATAGTGTCGCCTGGTTGGAGGGTTGGGAAGAGTTCAAGAACCTCACCGCCCACCACCCCACTGGTGCGCTTTCCAGCGATGATTTCCGCCGCGCGGCGGCCAATTTCCAACCGGCACGCATCCATGGTGGCAAGCTTGCGCGGCAGCCCATCCAGCAACTCGACGCCGTTAAATCCAGCCAAACCGATGCGACCGGGCACATCGATGCCCTTGTGCAAGCAGTACAAAAGCCCACCCGCACCAATCATGTCATTGGAGTAATAAAGAAAATCAACCTGCGGACGACGCGTCAGCACGGCTTCGGTCATTTCACGACCTTTCAAAAGCGCAGAGCCACCGGAATAGAATTCACGGTCCACCAAGGCCAGACCCGCTTTGGCCAAGGCCTCTTCAAACCCCTCAAGCCGTTTGCGGGCACGGTGGTCATGGGGCATCATCGTCCCCAAGAACGCGATGTTGCGGTAGCCCGCCGCGATGATCGTCTCGGCCATCTGTCGACCGGCGCGACGATGCGAAATACCAACGGCGCTGTCCACGGGGTCGCCGTCGATATCCATGATCTCGACAATCGGGATCCCAGCCTGCGCCAGCATCGCGCGGGCGGCGTCGGTATGTTCCAACCCGGCCAAAATCACCCCCGAAGGGCGCCAAGACAACATTTCATACAGCACCGATTCTTCGCGGCTGGGCGAGTAGTTGGTGACGCCGACAACGGGTTGCAGGCCAGTATCGTCCAAAACCTCTGAAATCCCGGTCAAAACCTCGGGGAAAACCATATTGGAGAGCGACGGTATGATCACGCCGACCAGATTGACACGCTGACTGGCCAGCGCCCCCGCGATTTTGTTCGGGACGTAGCCCAGACGACGCGCCGCCTCTAGCACCCGTTCGCGCGTTGCTCCCGACACATCGCCGCGGTTGCGCAACACGCGGCTGACGGTCATTTCGCTGACGCCAGAGGCTTCTGAAACGTCACGCAATGTCAGGGTGCGGCGGGTATCGGGGATTGGCGGTTTGCTCACGGGCTGTCCTGTTTTTTGCCTCTCCCCTTGTTAGCGCCAAAACACCCCCTTGTCCAAGCAAGGATAATCGGCTATGTTAACGCTAACAGCCCTCGGGTTGGCGATATCCGGCGCGTCCTGCAAGCTCTCAACCCTGACGCAATGGACCCAAGGGGGAGTGGTGGGCCAAAAATTCACTCCCCCTTAACTTCCACTCCTTTCGACATGCCAAGCCTGTTGCATCTGCGCAGGAATTTTCGCATGTAAGGTCGCATGACTCCGTAGCTCAGCCGGATAGAGCGACGGTTTCCTAAACCGTAGGCCGCGTGTTCGAATCACGCCGGGGTCACCAGATTTCCAGATTCAGGACAGAAAAACGCCCCCGGCTTTTGGCGCGGGGGCGATGGTTCAGGCGTCCAGATGTTCGACGTTCAACGCGTTTTGCTGAATGAATTCGCGTCGCGGTTCCACCACGTCGCCCATCAGCTTGGTGAAAATATCGTCAGCCTCGGCCAGGTCTTCGACTTTCACTTGCAGCAAAGTGCGCGCTTGGGGATCAAGAGTGGTTTCCCACAACTGTTCCGGGTTCATCTCGCCCAACCCCTTATAACGTTGTAATGAAAGGCCTTTTTCGCCCTCAGCCAGCACCGATTTCAACAAGTCGATCGGGCCATGCACCGATTGTTCGCGGTCTTTGCGAGTCAGGCGGGCAGGGTCACGGTAGATGTCGCGGGTTTCGCGCGAACTGGCAGCCAGCCGCCGTGCCTCACCCGAGCGCAGCACAGCACCGTCCAGCGTGCGCAACTCTTCAACCCCGCGCAGAACCCGCGACAAGCGGATACCGTGGTCTTGGGTGATGCGGCCGGTCCAGCCCTTTTCATACTCGGGCGCGATCAGATTCAGACGTTGGGCCACTGTGTTGGCGACGGCTTGCAAGTCCGTGTCGGCTTGAAGCTGATCAAAAGCACCCGCCAGCGCCGCCTGCTCCAGAATTCCACGCGGATAGTTGGTCGGGAACGAGTCAAGCACCCGACGGAACTGGCGCGCGCCGTCGATGACGCGGCGCAGGTCAGCCCCGGCAAGTTCCTCGCCATTCGGCAACGCAAGAACAGCACCTTCAAGCCCCATGTCAATCAGGTAATCTTCAAGGGCAACCTGATCCTTGATGTAGACCTCGGACTTGCCGCGCGCCACTTTGTACAGCGGCGGCTGAGCAATGTAGAGGAAACCACCCTCGATCAGCTGCGGCATTTGCCGGAAAAAGAAAGTCAGAATCAGGGTGCGAATATGCGCGCCGTCAACATCGGCGTCGGTCATGATCACGACCTTGTGGTAACGCAACTTCTTGATATCAAACTCATCCCGGCCAATTCCCGTACCAAGAGCGGTGATCAGCGTGCCAATTTCCTGACTGGCCAGCATCCGATCAAACCGCGCTCGTTCGACGTTCAGGATCTTGCCTTTCAGCGGCAGCACGGCCTGATTGGCACGGCTTCGTCCCTGCTTGGCGGACCCGCCTGCAGAGTCCCCCTCGACAAGGAATATCTCGGCCTTGGAAGCATCTTTTTCCTGACAATCGGCCAGTTTACCGGGCAGGTTCGACACATCGAGCGCCGATTTCCGGCGTGTCAGTTCGCGGGCCTTGCGGGCAGCCTCGCGCGCCGTCGCAGCTTCGATGATTTTGCCGACGATGATCTTGGCATTCTGCGGGTTTTCTTCGAACCATTCCGAAAGCTTTTCGTTGACCAGATTTTCAACAGCCGGGCGCACTTCGGAGGACACCAGTTTGTCCTTGGTCTGGCTGGAGAACTTCGGATCGGGGACTTTCACCGACAAGACACAGGTCAAACCCTCACGCGCGTCGTCGCCGGTGAAATCAATCTTCTCACGCTTGGCGATACCCGACGTCTGGGCATATGAATTTATGGTCCGGGTCAATGCGCCCCGAAAGCCAGCCAAATGGCTACCACCGTCGCGCTGCGGGATGTTGTTGGTGAAGGGTAACACCATTTCGTTGTAACTGTCGTTCCACCACATCGCGACCTCGATCAGGATGCCGTTGCGTTCACCGATGATGTAAATCGGATCAGCCATGATCGAAGTCTTTGATCTGTCGAGGTATTTGACAAACTCTTTGACGCCGCCATCGTAGAAAAGTTCGGTGCGCACCGGTTCAGCCGGCCGTTCATCTTCGATGATGATGCGTACGCCGGAATTCAGGAACGCCAGTTCACGCAAGCGGTGTTCCAGGGTTTTGAAGCTGTATTCCAGGTTCGAAAAGGTACCATCCGGGATGTTGGTTTTGGCCGCGGCCAGAAAGCGCACTTCGGTGCCGCGCATGCCGGGTGCGGGGCCCACTTCGTACACATGCACAACGCATTCGCCATGCTCAAACCGGGCGCGGTATTCGGTGTCATTGCGCCAGACCGTCAGTTCCAGCCATTCCGACAGCGCATTGACCACCGAAACGCCAACACCATGCAAGCCGCCAGAGACCTTGTAAGCGTTACCAGAGTCGTCGGTGTTGTTGAATTTTCCGCCCGCGTGCAGTTGGGTCATGATGACCTCGGCCGCCGAAACGCCCTCTTCCTTGTGGATGTCCACCGGGATGCCGCGTCCGTTGTCGCGCACCGAAACAGAGCTGTCCGCATGGATTTTGACGTTCACTGCCGTGGCATGACCAGCCAACGCCTCGTCGATGCCATTGTCGACCACTTC
This sequence comes from Pseudorhodobacter antarcticus, assembly GCA_945860375.1. The sequence goes on along the minus strand of CAMAQR010000023.1, from coordinate 16,464 downwards.
GTAGACCATATGGTGCAGGCCCGACCCATCATCTGTATCGCCGATGTACATGCCCGGACGCTTGCGGACAGCCTCTAAGCCTTTGAGAACTTTGATAGAATCGGCGCCGTATGATTCCGGCTTTTTCGGCTCTTCGGCCATGTGGTCTGCACCCCTTGAATGACATACGACTTATAGCGGTTAAGGGGGGGGATGTCACGCCTTGGACACAAGATTTAGGGGTTAGAGGAAGGGGATAACCGCTCCAACCAGCACCAGCAAACAGCCGGAAATCACGTTCATTCGCTGCATCCGTTCCGGGCTTGCCAACAGGGCGCGGGCGCGGTCCAGAAACAACGCAAGGCCAAGGTTTCCCAGCATCGGCACCAACGCCGAAGCGCTAATGATCAGGATAGTATCGACCACTGTCAGATTGCCCAGCGTGAAAAACCCCGGCAGCGCGCCCATGTAAAAGAGAATCGCTTTGGGGTTGCCGATCACCGCAGCGACACCCACCGAAAAGCCCGCCAGCCGACCCGGGCGCGTCAGGCGGCTGTCGGGGTCCATTGTGACTCCGGGCCGCCAGATCAACATCGCCCCCATCACAATGAAGACCACCGCCGCAACCCAGCGCAGGATAGACAACACATCGCCATAGCTGCTGCTGATCCAGCTGAGGCCCAATATTGCCGCCAGCGGCCAGATCAGATCGCCCAGCGCCACTCCCACCGCCAAGGGCCAGGCCGCCGCAAATCCTCCTGACAGCGCGCGCGCGGTCAGCGCCAGCCAGACTGGGCCAGGTACGGCCCAAAGCCCCGCCATTCCCAGAGTGTAAAGGAAAAGTTGATATGCGGTGATGGACATTTTATCCTCAGAACAACCCGCCCAAAACATCGAGTTCGGCATCGTTTTCCCATGGCGCGCCGGCCAAGGAAAGCACCTGCAACTCTTTTGCCTGTTCTTTTCGAAGACCACCAGTTTTCGCGCCATCAAGGTCAAGAAAGTGCAGCAGATTTTGGGCGGGACGGAAGCCCGCAGAGGTGTAAAGCGACCCGTTTCCGAACAGCAAAAGATGACTGGCGCGCGACTGGCGCGCCTCATTGATCGCGGCCTGCAATAGCTTGCTGGCAAGCCCTTTGCCGCGATGGTTGGGATCAGTCGCCACATCGCCCAAAGTCGCGACATGGATCAGTTGCCTGCCCAAACGCATGGCCCTGAATTGCAGCGCCATATGAGCCAGGATCGCGCCACCCTCCCGGATCACCAAGCGCAGTTGGTGACGGGTGCGAAAATAGCTACGCCCGCCAAAGTCAGTGCGAAAGGAGCGGTGCAAAAGCGCGGCAATCTGCGCCTCATCCACCGCAGAAAGATCATTCTCTAATATCCGTTCACATTCGTTCGGCAGGATCAGCCGACCGTCGGCGGCAAGGGGCCAAAACGGATTCACCGCCACTTCCCAGACATGACCTTCCGGGTCGGCCCAATAGCCCGAATATCCGCCCCAAAATACCTTTTCTGGAGGCTTTATCGCCTGCGCACCTGCGGCAAGGGCGGTGGCATAAGCTGCATCGACTTCGGCCTCGGTGGCAAAATTCTGCGCCAGCGTGATCGCGCCTGTCCCCAAGGTGGCACCGGGGCGGCCCTGATCATCGGCCAATGCCTCACGTCCAAACAACCCCAGTACCGCCCCATGCATCTGGTAGAATGCCACTCCTGCGGTACCAGAGTGCTGTACCCACCCCAAGCGGGCGTAGAAGGCGCGCGCTGCGTCCAGATCGGTAACGCCAAGAGTGATCAAAGTTACGCGCTGCGGGTTCATGCGATGATCCTTGAAGTGCCATTTTCCTCGGCGACGGTGAAGGTTTGAGCGCGGTCGCCAAGGCTGTCAAACAGCGAGGGCTCGGTGCCGGTCATCAACGCCTGCGCGCCCAAAGCGCAGAGTTCGTCGTAAAGCGAGGCGCGACGCGACGCGTCCAGATGCGCCGCAACTTCGTCCAGCAAAAGAATCGGCGCGGCCCCCAGATCGGCGGCCAAAGCGCGGGCATTGGCAAGGATCAGACTGATCAACAGGGCCTTTTGTTCGCCAGTTGAGCATTGCTCGGCTGGAACAGCTTTGGCGATATAAATCGCAGACATATCAGCGCGATGCGGCCCAATCAACGTGCGGCCGGCGGCCAAATCGCGGCGGCGGTTTTCCGACAGCGCCGGGCCAAGATCGGCCGGGTCAACCTCGCCCTCTGGCCCGGTCAGGCTTAGGCCGGCGCGGGGAAAGGCGGTGTCAACGCCCTCTTGCGCCGCAGCCAGACGGGCCAATGCGGCTTGGCGGTTGGCGGTGATCTGCGCGCCAGTGGTGGCCATTCTGGATTCCAGCACCGCGTACCAATGCGCATCGGTCACGCCGTCTTTCAGCAAGCGGTTGCGGTCACGCATGGCCTTTTCGTAAGTCAGAGCCGCCTCGGCATGGTCGGGGGCAAAGGACAGGGTCATGCGGTCCAAAAACCGGCGGCGACCTTCTGCAGCCTCGATCCACAGCCTGTCCATCGCGGGCACCAGCCACAGAACGCGCAGAATCCGGCCCAGACTGGTCTGGGTGGCGGTTTTGCCATCGACCCGGACGGTGCGACTCTCACCGCCCTCTGCCCAAGTCTCCACCTGATGATCGGCCCCCAATCCGCGCACATCGGCACTGATTTTCCAGCCCAACGACTCAGGTTTGCGCGCAATCTCATCCGCCCCGGCGCGGCGCAATCCCCGGCCCGGCGAAAGCAGCGATACCGCTTCCAGCACATTGGTTTTGCCGGCACCGTTCGGGCCTACAATCGCAACGGGGCGCCCATCAAATGCCAAGCGCGCCGCCTTGTGGCTGCGAAAATGCGACAAGGTCAGCGCGGTTATGGCAAGCCCACTCACGCTTTTCCCTTTCCTGTTGGCCCAAATATTCTGCAGGTCAGGGGGCGAAACCCCCGGGTCGCCTGTTACACGCGCATCGGCATGACAACGTAAACCGCCGACATGTCATTGCCTTCACGCATCAAGGTCGGATCGCCAGAGGAGTTGAACATGAACACAGCATTCTCGCGGTCCACCTGCGAAGCGATTTCCAGCAGGTACTTGGCGTTAAAGCCGATCTCCAGCCGTTCATCCGAGTAGGCGACGGCCAGTTCTTCCTCGGCAGCACCTGAGTCAGGCGCGTTCACTGACAGGATCAGACGGTCTTCGTCCAACGACAACTTCACCGCGCGCGAGCGTTCCGACGAGACTGTTGCCACCCGGTCCACCGCCCTGGCGAATTCACTGGCGTCCACTTCAAGGCGGCGGGTGTTGCCAGTTGGAATGACACGGGTGTAATCGGGGAAGGTGCCGTCGATCACCTTTGAGGTCAGGGTGATCAGCGGCGTGGCAAAGCGAACCTTCGTTTCGGAAACCGAAACCGCAATCATCGCGTCGTCATCGTCCAGCAGTTTCTTCAACTCATTCACGGTCTTGCGCGGCACAATCACGCCGGGCATTCCCTGCGCCCCCTCGGGCAGCGGCGCGTCAATGCGGGCCAGACGGTGGCCGTCGGTGGCCACACAACGCAGGACCGCGCCGACCTCACCCGTAGACACATGCATGTAAACGCCATTCAGATAATACCGGGTTTCCTCCGTCGAAATCGCGAACTTCGCCTTGTCGAACAGACGACGCAACACCGGGGCGGGGGCTGCGAAGTTTGACGAATATTCAGAGGTCGCCATCACTGGGAAATCTTCACGCGGCAGGGTCGCCAAACTGAAGGTCGACCGCCCCGCAGCGATGGTCAGACGGCCCGAGGCCGCGTCTTCAGTCAGGGCCACCAGCGACCCATCGGGCAGCTTGCGGATGATTTCATGCAACATCACCGCCGAAACCGTGGTGGCCCCGGCGCGTTCGACCAGTGCCGGGGCGCGATCAACCACTTCGATATCCAGATCGGTGGCGCGGAACGACACAGTGTTGCCCTCTGCCTCGATCAGCACGTTCGCCAGAATTGGAATGGTGTTGCGGCGCTCGACAACCGATTGGGCCTGTGCCAGCGCCTTCAAAAGCGTGCCGCGTTCGATAGTGATCTTCATGGTCCATTCCCCTTGCCGACACCCCCTGCGGGGAGGTCGAAACTACCCGGTTTTTCCCGCTTCACAAGCATTTTCGGGAGTTTGAAAGCGTTTCCGGGGCTGGTCGACCCCGGCAAGGCCCGTTTAAGCCTGCAGCAAGCGCCGCAGAAGTTGCAGATCGTCCGAAAGCTGCGAATCAGTCGTCATCAGTTCTTCGATTTTGCGCACGCCGTGCATGATCGTGGTGTGATCACGGCCGCCAAATCGCCGTCCGATTTCCGGCAGACTGCGCGGGGTCAGTTGCTTGGCCAGATACATTGCGACCTGACGCGGCCGCGCGATATTGCGAAGACGTTTCGGGCCGATCATATCTGACAAGCGAATGTTGTAATGCTCGGCCACCTTGCGCTGAATTTCTTCAATCGTCAGCTTGCGATCCGAGGCACGCAGAATGTCGGCAAGACAATCCTGCGCCAGTTCCAGCGTGATTTCGCGACCCACCAATGAGGCAAAGGCGAAAAGGCGGGTCAAAGCGCCTTCCAGCACGCGGACATTGGTGGTGATACGGTGGGCAAGAAATTCCAGAACGCCGTTGGAGATCACCAAGCCTTTGTATTGCTGGCGATAAAACTCAACCTTCTGCTGCAAGATGCCCAGCCGAAGTTCGTAATCGGTGGGGTGAAGGTCGACCACCAACCCGCATTGCAGGCGCGACTTGATCCGGTCTTCGAGATCCTTGATCTCACCCGGAGCGCGGTCAGCCGAAATGATGATCTGTTTGTTCTGATCGACCAAGGCATTGAAGGTGTGAAAGAACTCTTCCTGCGTCGAGTCTTTGCCCGCGATAAACTGCACATCGTCGACCATCAGCACGTCAACCGAGCGGAAAATTTCCTTGAAATCCATGATCTGACGTTCGCGCAGCGCCTGCACAAAGCGATACATGAATTGTTCCGCCGACAGGTAAAGCACGCGCAGATGTGGCTGGCGGGCGTGCAGTTCATGGGCGATGGCGTGCATCAAGTGGGTTTTGCCCAGACCGACGCCACCATACAAAAACAACGGATTGAACGTGACAGGACCACCCTCGGCCACGCGACGCGCTGCCGCATGAGCCAGTTCGTTGGGTTTGCCAACCACAAAGCTGTCAAAGGTAAAGCGCGCATCCAGAGACGCGCCAGGCATGTCGTCGTCATTCATCATGCGCGCACGGCCAACCAATTTGGCGGCAACACGCGGCACGGGCGCCAATTCGACAGGCCGAACAGCTGCGGCTGCGCGGGCGGGAACGAAAAATTCAATCCGTCCAGCAAGCTGACCTTCTGCGTTCAGATGCGCCAAAATATGGTCGCCGAAATTTCGCAGCACCCAATCGCCGAAAAAAGTCGTCGGCACTTCAAAGCGCACAACGCCATCTGTCAATTCCGACAAGCGCAGTGGTTCGATCCAGCTGACATAGTTGTTCTTGCCGATTCGCTTCACCAGCGATTCCCGCACCCTGCCCCAGGCTTCATTCGTCATTCTTCTGTCCGTCCCCAGGCGTCTGTTACTCCGGGCAGCCCCGGTTGCGCCTTCAATATCGTCATGCACCGCTTGCGGCCCAAAACGTCCTTACCCAAGGCTTTCACGGCATGTACCGATGCGCGCATGACGCAACATAAGACAGGCCGCACAAGCACATGGGCAGGAAACAACACAGACCTCCCATACCGGACATTCCCGATATCGGCATTTGCATGACTGCAGGCCAAAACGCGGCGCAGACAGTTCAAGACGCTGATCTCAAACACTTTTTCCAATCTTTTAAACAGCAAGGCTTGGCAGCGCCGCTCATGGAATCAGGTTTGCGACCGCGTCATGTCCCCCAAGACGAAGTGAATCGCAGGATCAGCGTAGCAAGCCGCAATGGGAAACCGCAACCGATCTTGTTGCTTGACAGGTCTTTGCCTCAGCGAATCTGTCGGCCTGTGCAAAATGGCAACGCCAGCAGCAAAAAACGTCAGACGACTCATCGGACAAATGGATAAGGCGCCGCTGTTTCCAGCCGCGCCTTATCCATTCTCTGTCAGCGTAGATCAGGCTGCGGGGGCAGCCAAAGCCTTCACACGCGAGGCGAGGCGCGACATTTTGCGCGCGACGGTGTTCTTGTGCATCACGCCTTTGGTGACGCCACGCGCCAGTTCTGGCTGCACGTTCTTCAGCGCGACAGCTGCCGCGTCCTGGTTGCCGGAGGCCAAAGCCTCTTCAACCTTGCGCAAGAAAGTACGGATACGCGAGCGGCGGGCCTTGTTGATGTCTTGCCGGGTTTCCGCCTGACGAGCGCGCTTTTTGGACTGGGCAGTGTTTGCCATTTGATCTGGATCCTTGGGGTCGGTTTAATTTGGTCGCGCAAAAACCCCAAGGCCCCTTCAACCATGAAGGGATGATTCTGCCAAAGCGGGCTCGCACGCATGTATCGAATGCCTTTAGAGGAACTGCCCTGAAAAGGAAACAGCAATTTCCCGGCTATTTGTCACGGAATTGCGGCTGACGTTTTTCAAGAAAGGCGGCCATGCCCTCTTTCTGGTCAGCGGTGGCGAACAGCGCGTGGAACAGGCGGCGTTCAAACAACAATCCTTCACGCAGCGTGGTTTCCTGTGCGCGGCTGACCGCCTCCTTCACCGCCATCACGGTGATTGCGGATTTCTCGGCGATCTTGCCCGCAGCCTTCATCGCCTCTTCCATCAAGGATTTCGCGGGCACAACGCGCGACACCAGACCGCAGCGTTCAGCCTCTGCCGCATCCATGAATCGCCCGGTCAGGTGCATGTCCATCGACTTCGATTTGCCCACAAACCGGGTCAGGCGCTGCGTGCCGCCCATCCCGGCAACGATACCAAGGTTGATTTCGGGCTGTCCAAATTTGGCAGTCTCTGACGCAAGAATAAAATCACACATCATCGCCAATTCGCAACCACCGCCCAAACAATAGCCGGAGACCGCAGCGATGATCGGCTTGCGCACCCGCAGAATGGCCTCAGTCTCTGGGCCGAACAGGTCGTCGAAAAACACATCCGTAAAGGATTTCGTCGCCATTTCGCGCACATCCGCCCCGGCAGCGAAGGCCTTTTCCGACCCGGTCAAAACGATGCAACGGATTTTCTCATTCTTGTCGGCTGCCGTCAAAGCCAACGCCAGTTCCTGCATCAGCTTGATATTCAACGCGTTCAACGCGTCGGGCCGGTTCAGGCGGATGACGCAGGTGTAATCCTCGATTTCGACGATCAGCGTTTCATAGGCCATGGAAAGACACCTTTGGTGGTTTGGTCGGCGCGACCTGTATCAGTAACGCGGGCGGTATCAAGTCACCTCTGACAGGTGGGGCAATAGAATGAGGATCGTCCGGATTGCACGATTCGCGCAATCTCGCTGACACAGCCGGGGGTCTGGCAGGGCTGGCCCTCGCGGCCATAGACTTGGAATGTGTGCTGAAAATAGCCCAACTCTCCATCCGCCTGTCGATAATCGCGCAACGACGAACCGCCCGCGTCAATCGCCTCGGTCAGCACTTGGCGGATGATCGGCACAAGGCTGCGCACCCGTCCAACGGGCAATTGGCCTGCTTTGGTTTGTGGCGCAATCCGGGCACGAAAGAGGGTTTCGCAGACGTAAATATTGCCCAAGCCTGCCACGATATGCTGATCCAGCAGCGCCGATTTGATCGGGGTGCCACGACCGCGCAGCTGGTCAACCAGATAGGACTCGTTGAACCCATTGCCCAAGGGTTCCGGTCCGATGCTGGCCAAAAGCGGGTGTGTTTCGGCCGTGGCTGTTGGCAACAGGTCCATCGCGCCAAAGCGGCGGGCGTCGTTGAAGGTTACGCGCGCGCCGCCTTCCATATCCAGCACGACATGATCGTGCTTTTCCGGCGCGGGGTGGGCGTGGTGAAACTCACCAATTTGCGCCCCGGAAATCAGCATCCGCCCCGACATGCCCAGATGAATCAGCAAGGTTTCCCCCGAATCCATATCTGCCAAAATATACTTGGACCGTCGCCGCAGTGCCAAAACCCGCTTGCCGGTCAGCCGATCCGCCATATCTACGGGGAAAGGCCAGCGCAGATCGGGACGATTGACCAAAGCTTGGGTGATCACGCGGCCCTCCATCACGGGCAGCAGACCTCTGCGGACGGTTTCAACTTCGGGCAGTTCTGGCATGTGACCCTTCGGCAGGTTGAGGCGGGGCGGTTCCGCGCCTATAAGGTGGCGGCAAAGATCAGGACGGCAAGAGCAAATGACCGACGACAGCACAACTCATTTCGGATTTCAAACCGTCCCCGAGGCTGAAAAAGCCGGAATGGTGCATGGCGTCTTCACCCGCGTTGCCAGCAAATACGACATCATGAACGATCTGATGTCGGGCGGCATGCACCGCTTGTGGAAAGACGCGATGATGGATTGGCTGGCACCCCGGCCCGGTCAGCGGCTTTTGGACGTGGCGGGCGGCACAGGCGACGTGGCGTTCCGGTTCATGAAACGCGCCGAGGGGGCTTCGGCGGTGATTTGCGATCTGACCGAATCGATGCTGATCTCGGGGCGGCAGCGCGCCGAGGCGGATCGGATGGCGGATCGGCTGGAGTGGGTGGTCGGCGACGCAATGGCGCTGCCCTTTGCCGATAACTCTTTCGATGTTTACACAATTTCCTTTGGCATCCGAAACGTGACACGGATTGCCGACGCGCTTCAGGAAGCCTACCGCGTGCTAAGGCCCGGAGGGCGGCTGATGGTGCTGGAGTTCAGCCGCATTCCCAATGACTTGGCGCAATGGGCCTATGACAAATACAGCTTCAACGTGATTCCGGTGATGGGCCAGATCGTGGCCGGAGATCGCGAGTCTTACCAGTATCTGGTCGAATCCATCCGCAAGTTTCCTGATCAGGAAACCTTCGCCTTGATGATCCGCAGCGCCGGGTTTGATCAAGTGAAATACCGCAACCTGACCATGGGCATTGCCGCTCTGCATTCAGGCTGGAAATTGTGAGAGGACCGCACAACATCTGGCGGCTGATCCGCACCGGGGCGACTTTTGAACGCACCGGCGCGATGGCTGTGGCGCTGGTGGCGCTGGACGTGCCGCCGCGTCTGCGCTTTGCCGCGCGAATGCTGGGCTGGCCGTTCAAATGGCTGGGCCTGCGCGGCGACCCAGGCTTGCCACCCGTCACGCGGGCGCTGACAGCTTTGGGTCCGGCCTATATCAAATTCGGTCAGGTTCTGTCGACAAGACCCGATATTGTCGGCGACGAGCTGGCTATGCAGTTGAAATACCTGCAGGATCAGCTGCCACCTTTTTCAACCGATGTCGCCAAAGCGATGGTGGCCGATGAATTGCGTCTGCCGGTGGATGAGATGTTTTCGTCCTTTTCGGAACCTGTCGCCGCGGCCTCTATCGCGCAGGTTCACCGTGCCACCTTGCGCGAAACCGGGCAGGACGTGGCGGTCAAAGTGCTGCGCCCTGGCATTGAACGGGCGTTCCGCAAGGACATCGACGCTTTTTTCTTTGCTGCCCGCACGATTGAGTTCCTGTCGCCAGCCTCTCGGCGTTTGCGGCCATTGGATGTGATTACGCATTTCGAAGGCGTGGTTTTGGGAGAGTTGGACCTGCGGCTGGAGTCCTCGGCAGCATCTGAATTCGCGGCCAACACCAAAAACGATGCCGGATTTCAGGTGCCCAAGATTTTGTGGGAGCTGTCCGGCCGCACGGTGATGACACTCGACTGGGCCGAAGGAATCAATCTGGCCGACAATGCCGCCATTGATGCAGCGGGTTTGGATCGCCGGGCCTTGGGCGCGCGGGTGTTGCAACTGTTCCTGTCGCACGCCCTGCGCGACGGTTTTTTTCACGGCGACATGCATCAGGGCAACTTGAAAGTCGCCGCCAATGGCAACCTGATCGCCTATGATTTCGGCATCATGGGTCGGATAGACGAATACACCCGCCGGGTTTACGCCGAGATACTGATGGGCTTCATTGCCAAGGATTATCGCCGCGTCGCCGAGGTGCATTTTGAAGCCGGATATGTCCCGCCTGACCGCGACATTGACGAATTTGCCCGTGCATTGCGGGCGGTGGGCGAACCAATTTTTGGGTTGGATGCCACGCGCGTTTCGATGGCGCGTCTGCTGTCTTATCTATTTGAAGTGACAGAGCGGTTCGGCATGGAAACACGCACCGAACTGATCCTTTTGCAGCGCACGATGGTGGTGGTCGAGGGTGTGGCACGCAGTCTGGACCCGCAAATCAACATTTGGCAGGTGGCAAAGCCGGTGGTGGAATCCTATGTCGCCCGCAATCTAGGGCCGCTGGCCTTGCTGCGTGACATGGCAAAGACGGTTCGGATTTTGGGCCGGTTCGGGCCGCGTTTGCCCCGGATGGTTGAGGCAGCGCTGATCCGTCAGGCCGAGATTTCGCCGCCCGTAAACACCCGCGCGCGGCCTTTTGGGTTGCGGATGGCGGTTTTGGCAATGGCAATCCTTGGGCTTGGAGTATGGCTGGGCAAGGTGATGTGATCACGGCTTGCGCAGGGCGGTGATCGCGGTCGCAGACACTTCTACGCCGCCCTCCAGAACCAAGGTGGTGCCCGACGTCCCACCGCGCGCTTCAAGAATTTCGGCATAAGCCTCCACCTCGGCAGGTGCGCCCAATTGTTCTTCATCGCGGTAGTTTTCGACGCTAAGGCGGTACAGGCCCTTCGGTAACGGATTGCCGCCGACATCGCCGCCCAACCATTGATAGGGGCCACCGCCCAGCGGCAAATCTTCGCGCGCCACCAGTTCGTCCGCCTGATTTTTCACAACCAGAACTGCACGATCTGCCTGCGCATTGGCGGGGTAGGTCAAGGTTACCGGATCCTCCCCCTTCCAGACCGGAGCCGCCGCCCGCGCCTCTTGCCCGACCCAAGCGGCCATCTGTGACATGCCCATCACGCCAAACTGACCGATCAGGCTGTCCAGCAGTTGGTTGGTTTTAGTCTGCTGCTCTACCCCAGAGAACGTCGCCAGCTGCACCGCATAATCGGAAGAATCGATCGGGTTCAGGGGGTCCTGATTCTGCATCTGCGTGGTCAGCATCTTCAGAAAAGTGTTGAAATCCGAACTGATCGCGGCTTTTGGGGCGGCGGTTGGCTTTGGAGTGGCGGCGGTAAGAGCGGTGGTTTCCAAACGGATGTCCTTTCTAAAGGCGAAGGTTCAGGCCCTGTTGTGGACCGAAGTTGCGGTTTGGGCTGGGCTGGCGCATCGGCATCGACGGTGCGTTGGTCTGTGAATCTGGCCCTAAAACAGCGGCTTGGCTTGATGTGCTGCCATGCTGACCACCCCAATGACCAAAACCGAGCGAGGCTCCGGCAAAGCCTGCAGCGCGAAACTCCTGGATCAACTGATCCGCATGGCGCCGCAGCAGATCCAGCGTCTCGGGTCGTTCGACTGCCAGAACCACCTTCAGCTGGTCACCCTGCTGATGGATCTCGAACCGGATTTTGCCCAACTCCTTGGGATCAAGCACAATCTCAACCGGGCCGAGCGCGGCCTCAGGTGCTTGAGCAAGCAATGTCGCCGGGATCGAGGCAGGCAATGGCCCTGGCACAATCTGCGGTGCCGCTGGCGGGCGATCTGCGCCAGACAGGATGATGATTTGTGGGTCAGGCAGTGCAGGTATGTCGGGGGATATGGCCCCAAGCGCGGGCAATGCTGTCTTGGCAACCGTCGCACTGATGGGCGCTGGCAAAGCAACGCGATCGAGCGTCTCTGTTGTTTGCGACCATTCGGCAAATATCTGATCTTGTTTGATAATCTGTGTAACTGACACTTTCGGCGCGGGTGCCGTGGCCACACTGACACCCAGTGTCACATTTGGTGTCTCAGGGTGTGTTGTTTTTGCCGCCACCGACGGCACGGCCTGAGTCGGCGTAAATGATTCGGCTTTCGCCTCAAGGCGGGTCAGGAAAGCATTTTCACCGACGTTTGCCTGACCCACAGCCGGGCCGAGTTCTACCTTCACAACCGGCCCTTTGGCTGATTCTACAATGCCATCGACCAGAGAAGCCGGTGACTTGGATGCAGGTGTTTCAGGCGGCATGCGGTCTTGAGGCTCGGCGGGCTGCGCCAAAGGCGCAGCAATGTCCAATTTGGTTGGCACGGCCCCAAACGGCGCCTGTGGCACATCAACAGATATGATTTCGACAGCGTCAGATAACACCGGGTTGAGCAGGTCTGGTTCGACCGGTGCGTCGACCACCAGTCTCGGGTCCGCTGCAAGTGGCGGAGTTACAGGTTGGGGCCGCGACAGCTGTGGCGGTATCAGGAGCATTGCAACCGAGTCGTTGGCCAGTTGGGCCGGAGGCTCCATCAATGTGGCGAAGCTGTCAGCCTCTGATGCGCCAACCTCTGAATCGGTTTCAATTGGCATTTGCACCACACCCGGCGGGCCCAAGAAATGCTGCGGCAAAGAAATCATCTGGCCCCGAATCCATCCGGCCTGATGCCAGAACAAGGTCAACTATTGCTGCAACTGGTTACTGCTTGTTTACCGCTGTGCCGCATAGTCAGAAAAATCGACACAAGTGAGGAGTGGATTATGCAAGTATCTTCAACCGGGGCGCAGCCCTTGCCCCGCGACGCCGCCTTGATGCAGCAGGCCAAGGCACTTGAGGCCAGTTTTCTGTCGGAAATGCTGGCGCACGCGGGCATGGGCGATGCGCAAGATGCCTTTGGCGGTGGTGTCGGTGAGGACCAGTTTGCCTCTTTCCTCCGGCAGGAACAGGCGAAACATATGGTGGAAAAGGGGGGCATCGGCCTTGCGGAACAGCTGTTTCGCGCTCTGACCGAAAGGGCTGATCGTGCCAAATGATTCAGTTGAGCAGTTGTTGGATGAGATGCATGCGGCGATTCTCGTCGCCGATTTTCCGACATTGGGGCAGTTGACACCGCTTCTTGAAGCCAGTTTTGCAGGGCTTCAACGCCCGAATGAGGCCGTGTTGCTGCGCATTTCGCGCAGGGTGGCGCGCAACGCTGCTTGTCTGCAGGCCGCCGGACGGGGCGTGCGCGCGGCGCACCGCCGCTTGACCGAGTTGCGCCAGAATGCCTCGGGATTGATGACCTACACAGGTGCGGGCAAGAGGGCCCAATACGCAGCCCCGGGGCCGTTGACGCGTCGCCTGTAAGCTTTGCCTCAAATGCCAGACATTGCGTTCTTGGCGATTAGCAAAGCGTTAGAACTTCGCGTGCCTTGATGGTGATGCAGCCCATGACGGGTTGGCGTGACCGGCCTGAACCCCGGCGCAACGGACAGAATGGCCATATGCCCAACCCGAAAGGGCGGCCCAAACATGCCGCGCAAAGCGTCGGCAGATCGTGAAGGAAAAGACATGTCGTCAATTATGACCAACAACAGCGCCATGGTCGCCTTGCAGACCATGAAAAACATCAACAACAACATGAACAAGACCCAATCCGAAATTTCGACTGGCAAATCGGTGGCCAGCGCGAAGGACAACTCGGCGGTCTGGATGACCTTGGCGTTGGAGGAATAAGCGCGTTGGGTCTGGATCAGCTGGGTCAGTTCAGCCGCAACATCTGTCGAAGATTCCTCCCGCGAAAAGCCGACAACGGACCCCGTCGGACCATCGCCCGCGTTCCACAGAGAGAACGGGCCAGAAGCTGGCGAGATTTGATAAGTCTGGCCGTTTTGCGCCAAAAGGCCGTTCGGGTTTGGCACATCTATCACCGGCAATTGATAAATCCGACGGGTGAATCCTTGGTCATAAACGGCGGAAAGATGGCCCTTATCATCAACCTCCACCGTTGTTAAACTGGCCACAGGGGAGCCGTTTTTGCTGACCGCCACCGGGGCAAAAGTGCCGGAAAGCTGTGTCATGCCATCTGGTTGACCGGGTTTGCCCAGCTCAAGTTGAATATTCCCGCCACCGACTGCCAAGGCGATTTTACCGGTTGCGGGATCGTACGCCCCGCCTGAAACTGGCGTGATGGTGGCCAACGTGCCACCCCCAATCTGGCTTGCATTGAATGTCAGATTGTACTGGCCAACACCTGCGCCACCAGAGGCGCTGTCTTTGATCAACATCGTCCAACTGTTCGAAGCCCCGGTCGCGGGGACATTCGGTGTGAACGTGAAATCGAGTGATTCCGAGGTGCCAAGGTTGCCAAAATATTCGACCGACAGATCAAACGGATCGCCAGTGGCGCTGGCCGCACTGGAAGAGGCGGGCAGGTTAACGCCAAGACGCATTTCAGAGGTGGGGTTGCCGATGTATTGATTTGAATTGACCCGCACGGGTTCCAGCGCCGCCATCGTGTCGCGGGGATAGGTGCCCAATGACCCGTCGGGATTGGCAGGCCATCCCATCAGAACCAAACCGGCGTCAGTGCGCAGAACCCCTTCGGCGTCAGGACGGAAAGACCCGGTCGTGACCAAGGAAATCGGATAGGACGTATCTACCCCCCCCAACGCGCCCACAGTTGTCACAGGCAAGAATCCGCGTCCGTCAATCGCAAGATCAGTCGGGTTGCTTGTCGCGATCAGCGGGCCACGATCATCAATCAGCCGCATGTTTGACACACGCACCCCGCCCGCCGAATAACTGGCACGCGAGTCGCCGTTGATTACCACCGAATGAAAGTCCGTCTGCGCCCGCTTGTAGCCGTAGGCTGAAGAATTGGCGATGTTATCAGAAATGGTCGCAAGCCGGTTGGCGTTGGCATTCAGGCCTGCCACCCCCGCGTTCAGCGAAGAAGATATCGTCATGGATGCGCCTTTCTGCAGATCCGACCTTTTGATGGGCCCAACCTGCAGGACGCGGCTTAACATCACCCTAACGGTTCAAATTTGATCTATTCCCTAGCGATCCTTCCGAAGCAAAACGATCTCAAGCCGATTGTTGCGCAGTGACATCGGGTCAGCCGTCGCCGGTTTGCGATCGGCGTTGCCAGTGATCCGGGCCATGCGGCTGGTTGGAAGATCATAGCCCTCCAGCAAGGTCCGCATCGCTTGTGCCCGGGCGGCCGAAAGGTCCCACGTCGGATCATCAATCAGGGTGATCGGATAACTCCGCACATGACCATTAACGGCGATCTGGTTTTCGGCCAGACCCAACACTTCGGCCAAAAGTGCTGCGATTTTACGGGTTTGACCCGTGGGTTCGGCACTGTCTTTCGCAAAAAGTGCAGCTTCGGGCAGATCAAACACCTCGATGACCAAGCCTTCATCGGTAACGCGGGTGACGACATGGCGCAGCAGTCGCTCCATCGTCATGCTTTCTCCACCGCGCGCAGACAGCGCTTGTTCAACCTGCGCCATGGCAGCCTGTTCTGCTGCTGCGGCCTCTGCCTCGGCAAAACCTGTATCACCCCGCGCCTTGTTTTCCGCGACGGGCTGCATGCTGCTTGCCCCAATGCCGCTTTTCGTCAGGGTTTGTTCCGAAAAGATCGAATCCCCGCCAAAGGCTCCGTCACCGCCACCCGAGATTCGGTTTACCGGTATCGTCGGATTGAAATAATCCGCGATGCCCTTGCGTTGCTTTTCCGTTGTCGCGTTCAACAGCCACATCAGCATGAAGAAGGCCATCATGGCCGTCACAAAGTCAGCATAGGCCACTTTCCACGCACCACCGTGATGACCGCCTGCTATGATTATCTTCTTGCGCTTGATGATGACTGGCGCGGCATTTGATTGCCCGGCCATTCCCACACCCATGTTTCAACACCCAAGACCCGGTATATGGCTTCAGCGTTTACAGGTGATTAAGGGATGGCATTTTAGACATTCCAATCAGGGCCTTTTGATGTTGATCTCAATCGGATCACAGTCGCTGCGAGGAAGATGACCGCACTGAAGTCCTCTTTGCTTTGCAGCAGCGCATGGCTATGCCCTTGTATTGTCTTAGTTTCCCGGCGAAGCTCCCGACTAGGTGCCGCCATGTACAGGTGCGACAGTTGAACTCCACTGGGAAGCGGCGGTTGCATTTGGGGGGTATGACTGCTTCGGTCCCTGCGCAGGTCAACACATCGCGCAGCCCGTTGGCGTCGAAGGCGCGTTCAGCGGGGAACTGGCCACAGGACAGCCCTTCGATCAGGGCGGCAGTGCTGCGCAGGTCGTGAGCCTGTCTGGGCAGCAAGCGGAAGTCGATCCTATAGCCGAATGCGTCAATCCGGGCCATGATCTTGATGGCTTCACCGCCGCGAGAGCGTCCGATGGCCTGGCTTTCAATCCCCCTTTCTAGGCTCAGGACTCATAGCCAGAACATGACGATTGCGGCGAGGGCGCAGGCCGACAGGAAGATGTCAGCGCGCCTGTCAAAGCGCATGGCCACCCTTCGCCAATCCTTCAGACGCCCGAACATGTTCTCGATCTTGTGACGCTTCTT
>CAMAQR010000022.1 GCA_945860375.1 Pseudorhodobacter antarcticus | reverse complement strand
ATACTCATCGCGGTGTTCCATAACCAGCCGCACCGCACGTTCGCGGAACTCGGGGGAATACGGCTTCGCGGTCTTCTTCTTTTGTGTCTGTTCCATAATGGGCAATTCTCCGAGAGTTTTGCCCTCCGGTAAACCCGGGGCGGTTCAATCAGTGGCGTTCTCATGGCTCGACATCCATGCCCCCGTACTTCGCCCGCCATTCATAGAACGACGTGTTCCCTCTTCTTGTTTGAAGACAAACCATTGCCGGGCAATGGCATCATGCCATGCTCGCGGCACAGCTCGGCCACCGGCACACCGCCTTCGGGCTGCCGCAGGATCGCGATGATCTGCGCTTCAGTGTATCTGCTTGTCTTCATTCGAAATCTCCTCAGTCATCTTGCCGAGAAAATTCTACTTATGTAGCCCATTATCTTCGGTGGGGCTTATCAAGGGTTGTATTGAAAGGTCAGAGGGCGCAAGTCTAAGGTTCAGCCTGACGATGTGTATCGCCGCCTATGTAGAGTGTAACCCTTCGAGGTAATTCGGCTGAAATTGCTTCGGATTATGGATAGACAAATGAACAAGTGCAAAATTTTTTCGACAGCGGTTCTGCTTGCCGCGATGACCAGCGCCGCTCATGCGGGTGGTACTGTTGAACCACAAATCGAGCCGCAGGTAGATGGACCAGTGGCGCAGGTGCCTGAGCCAGTCGCGCAGATTCATAACTGGTCGGGTGCCTATGGCGGGCTGATGTTTGGCCAAAGCTCGGGTGATTTTACAGCGACCCCTTCGCAGTCAGCGCCTGCCGTCGGAGACATTGACTCTGGCAATCGCTATGGCGCTTTTGTCGGTTACAATATGCAGCGCGGCAATCTGGTTTATGGCGCTGAGCTTGGGCTGTCCAAGCCTGACTTTAACGTCTCTATCGCACCCACAGTGGCAATCGACAGCACAATGATTGATGTCAAAGGCCGTCTTGGCTTTGCGATGAATCGTGCCATGGTTTATGGCACGCTCGGCTACATGACCAGTGGATTCACCGATACGAATGATAGCACCAAAACAGACTTGAATGGGATGACCTACGGCCTTGGGATCGACTTCATGGTAACCCAAAGCGTGTTTCTAGGTTTGGAATACCAGCGGGCAAACCTCGCCGGTTCGCAAAGCGGTTACGCTGTAGACGCTAACCTTGACACGGTTGCGCTGCGGGTTGGCTACCAGTTCTGACCTGATCAAGAACACAACAAGAAACCCAGCGCCGTAAGGACGGTGTTGGGCTTCTTGCCATTCGCTGTCACATCCGAGAAGGCAATATGGGATAGCCCCAATATTTCCCCCGCCTTTTATAAAACGACACTTTCCCTCTTGTGGTTTGAAGGCAAACCATTGCCGCGCAATGGCACCACGCCGTGCTCCCGGCACAACCCGGCCACCCGAATGCCGCCTTCCGGCTGCCGCAGGATCGACCGGATCTGCACCTCTGTGTCTCTGCTTGTCTTCATTCAAAATCTCGTCGTGCATCTTGCCGCGAAAATCCTGTTTGTGCAGCCGCTTACCTTCAGGGGGCAATGCCCTCTTGTCTCGACTCTTTGTCCAATCAGAATTTTGGGTCGGGATTCTCGGTGTGACCATCGATGGTAAGGATCTGTCCTGAAATCCGCGCACCTGCATCTGATGCCAGGAACACCGCCATCGCGGCGACATCCTGCGGGCGGGCAAAGACCCGAAGCGAAGTACCCGCCTTGTAGGCGTCGCGAATGAGGTCAGCCGTTGTCCCTTTTGCCACTGCTTCGCGTTCAATGACGCCGTCAATCCGAGGGCCTTCGACGCAACCGGGGGCGATGACATTGGCGCGGATGCCATAAGGCCCTGCCTCCATTGCAACGGTTTTCATCAGGCCATTGATGGCCCATTTCGCCGCGACATAGGGCGCTCGGTAAGGGCATCCAAACTGCCCCGCAGTCGAACCGGTAAAGATGATGCTGCCATTTCCTGCCGCTTTCATCATCGGCAAAGCACCCTGCGCTGCAAGCAGTGCGCCACCGAGGTTGACGGCAAGGCAGCGCTGAAACGCGGCAAAGTCCTGATCCTCGACGAGGGCCGTCGTTCCTGGCGTTCCGGCATTGGCGCACAAAGTGTCAAGACCGCCCCAGGTCTTTTGAACGCGCTGGAAAAGCTCTGACATGGCAACCGGGTCGGCCACATCGACACAATCACGCAGCCATTCCGGTGGGCAGCCATCCAAAGCACTTTGCGAGATATCAGTGATCCAAACTCGCGCACCAGTTGCCGCAAAGGCCTCGGCCATGGCCCGTCCTAAGCCTGCGCCTCCGGCAGTGATCAAGACTGTCGAACCGGCCTGTGTATTATGCATTTGGCCGCACCCTCGCTGCGGTCTTGTTGGCAAAAGCCTCCAACCGCGCGCGCGCCTCAGGCTGCGTGTTGATGACGCCAGCGACGCAGGATTCGGCATAGGCGGCATCCAGTGGCGACATGTTCTGCATGTGGCTGATGGCAGAGCAGATCGCGAAATTGGTCAAAGGCAGGTTTTGTGCCGCCTTGTGGGCCAGGTTCAATGCGTGGTCAAAGCTGGACCCTTCGACGAGGTATTGCGCAAGGCCAAGATCAACGGCCTCTTGGCCTTGGTACACCCGGCCTGTCAGCATCATGTCGATCATGCGCGCCTTTCCGACCAGACCGGCCACCCTGATTGTCGCCCCGCCCCCGGTAAAGAGGCCGCGCTGCCCCTCGGGCAATGCGAAATAGGTGGTTTTGTCGGCCACGCGGATATGCGCTGCACTCGCCAGTTCCAGCCCACCACCCACAACTGCGCCTTTGAGCGCGGCGATGACAGGAACCCCGCCATATTCCATCTTGTTGAACGCCTCGTGCCAGCGCAGGCAAAGCTGCCAAAAGGCGGCCGGACTACGGTCCGCGGTGTGGTGCTCAATCAAGTCCAGCCCAGCGCAGAAATGATCTCCCGACCCGGCCAGCAGGATGGCGCGAACGCCCGCGCGCGGAGCGGTGGAGAAAAAAGTGACCAACTCTTCGATCGTATCCGCATCCAATGCGTTGCGTTTGTGCGGGCGGTTGATGGTCACGACATGAACCCCATCATCATGGGCTTCGATCGCAAGGTTCTGATAGTGCGACGGGTCGATCTGG
This sequence comes from Pseudorhodobacter antarcticus, assembly GCA_945860375.1. The sequence continues at coordinate 60,082 of CAMAQR010000022.1, read as the reverse complement.
ATGGCCATGGATGCGGTCCTGTTCAAGAAGTAAAGGGGGCAGTTGCACTCTGCCGGGTCAGAAGGTTACGCCAAGAAGGCTTGCCGCGCCGTGCGTGACGCGGGACCGCTGAAGGTCAACCTCTGGCAGAATGTGATGGGCGTAGAACTGCGCGGTGGTGATCTTGGTTGCCATGAACGCGCTGTCTTCGCCGCGCGCCAGCGCCGCCTCGGCCACAAGTACAGACCGTGCCATTTGCCACCCAGCCACAAGATTGCCAGCCAACATCAGGTAGGGCACCGCCCCGGCGTAGGCAGCGTTCGCATCGGCGGGCGCGACCGCAATCAAATGGGCGACGGTGGCCTCAAAGGCACAGCGGGCATCGGCAAGCCGCGCGCCAATCTCTTGCGCCACGGATGAGCCGGTTTGCAATTCTTGCTCTGTCACGGCGATCATCGCGGCGATGCGCGTCGCGACAGCCCCGCCGTCGCGCAGCGTCTTGCGGCCAAGCAGGTCATTGGCCTGAATAGACGTCGTACCCTCATAGATTGGCAGGATGCGTGCATCGCGGTAGTGCTGTGCCGCCCCGGTTTCCTCGATAAAACCCATGCCGCCGTGGATTTGCACGCCCAGCGAGGCGGTCTCCACGCCCTTTTCAGTGCAGAACCCTTTGACCAACGGCACCAGAAACTCGGCCAAGGCCAAGGCTTCGGCGCGCTGTTCCGGCGGGCCTGCAGCCTCGGCACGGTCTTGGCATCCGGCGGCGAAGGCGGCCAGTGCGCGGCATCCTCCGGTGGTGGCGCGCATCTGGGCCAGCATACGGCGCACGTCGGGGTGCTGGATAATGGCGACCGCCTCGGGCGCGCTGCCATCAACGGGGCGGCCCTGAAGGCGGGTCTTGGCGTAGGACAGCGCCAATTGATAGGCGCGCTCACCTATCGCCACGCCCTGAACGCCCACCGCAAAGCGGGCGGCATTCATCATGGTGAACATGTATTCCAACCCGGCGTTTTCGCGCCCGATCAAAAACCCGGTCGCACCTTCGAATGCCAGCACGCAGGTCGGGCTGGCCCGGACGCCCAGTTTGTGTTCGATGCTTTGGCACCGCACTGCGTTCGGGGTGCCATCCTCCACCAACCGTTTGGGCACCAGGAACAAGCTGATACCCTTGATGCCCTTGGGCGCATCCGGGGTGCGGGCCAGCACAAGATGGATGATGTTCTCGGTCAGATCATGCTCGCCATAGGTGATGAAAATCTTGGTGCCTGTGATCTGATAGCTGCCATCGGCTTGACGCTCGGCGCGGGTTCTCAGCAATGCCAGATCGCTGCCCGCCTGCGGTTCGGTCAGGTTCATCGTGCCAGTCCATGCGCCTGACACCAGCTTGGGCAGATAGGTCTGCCGCATCTGCGGCGACCCAAAGTGGCGCAGCGCTTCGATCGCGCCATCAGTCAACAAGGGACATAGCGCAAAACTCATGTTGGCGGCGTTGATGATTTCACCCGCGGCGGCCCCAACCGCACGGGGCAAATCCTGCCCGCCATAATCCGACGGATGCACCAAGCCCTGCCAGCCCATCGCCTTGAACTTGGCATAGGCTTGCGGAAAACCGGACGGAGTTTGAACCCGCCCCCCCTCGCAGCGCGACCCTGCCCTATCACCCGATGCGTTCAAGGGCGCGATTTCCTCGGCGCAAAAACGGCCAAATTCATCAAGAACCGCCGCCGCGATCTCAAGATCGCAGGCCGGATCGCCGGGCAGCGGCGCTATATGCGCGATGTTGAACAGCAGGTCTTTGACCGGGGCTTTGAATGTCATGGCCGGGATCCGATCGCCGGTGCTGTGACGCGCAGAATGAGTTTCTGGATTTTGCCGGTGGCGGTTTTGGGTAGGGTGCAGACCGCCCCGGCTTTGGGCGCCTTGAAATGGCGCAGCGCCTGTCTGCGACCCTCGACCTCTCTCGGTGTCATGCTGTCAGGATCGGTGCCGTCGATCCGTGACAGGTGGACAAGGTTCACATCGGTCAACGCGCCGCTGTCATTCATCACGCCCCAGATGCCCGCTATAGTGTTCAGGTGCTTGGGGGTGATGCCTGCCTCGATTGCCTTGGCAAAGGGTTTCTTCAGGAAGGGCGAGATCATATCGTCCTCTTTCCCATCGGTTTCCAATGTCCATTCGCCGCTGGACCTGTCCTTGTAGGTTTGCGGATCGGCCTTCACCAAGGCTATGAACTCGGCCTTGTTAACGCCCGCAAGGTGGGACATCACGGAGGCCGCTTGCATGTGCTCGGACCAAGTTTTCAGCGCAGCGGCACCGCAGCGGACGGCCACGTCAGCATCTCCGGTCGCGCCGATCACCCCTTTGGCAAGGATCGCCTCGCGCCCCGCCTTCGGCTCCACGATGATGCCCGCGATGCGGTCGCCGTCCATGACCGGGGCAACGAAGGTGCGGTGCATCATGCCATGAATGCCCGCCTCTTCGACCAGCCGGTCGGCGGCCAGTTTGAAGCCCTCGCTGTCCAACTCATAGCTCAGCGATTGGCTTTCCGGCACGGCTGCGCCGATTGCCTTCGCCCTTTCCTCAAACTCGCGCCCAATGCCGTTGGCATTGACTGTCGCCTCATGACGATACCAGCCCAGACCCTCGACCCCCACCACAGTGATGTTCCCGCCGTAGCTCCCAATACGTTCAACCATGCAAACCTGCACGCCCGCGCGGGCAGCAACCAACGCGGCGGCCAGCCCACCGGGGCCGGACCCCACTGGCAGCACGTCGGTGCGGTGAATGACGGGCACATGACGCGCCGGTTCGGTGATGGAATCCAGGCTCATGGCAGTCTCACAGGAAAGGAAGATCGGTCAATTTTCCGGGCTGCATCACGCCCGCCACCTGCGCCTCAACCGCATCCCCAATGGCGCAGGCGCTGTCGATCAGCGCAAAGCCGATGTTCTTTTGCAAGCGGTAAGAGAAGATGCAGTTGGTCAGGTCGCCCACCTTGCGGCCATCCTTGAAGATCGGGTTCCACAGGAATCCGGGCTTCACCGGCTCTCCCACGTCCAGAATGATCCCCAGAGAGTGCCGCTTGGGCCCTTCGCCCGCGATGCGGCGCAAGGCGTGGATGCCCACGCTATCGTCAGGCACCTGCAGATCAACATATTTGCCCATCCGCACTTCATAGGGGTTGGTGCTGCCGTCGGTATCCCCGCCATAGGAAATCAGACCAGATTCCACCCGCTCGCACCAGTTCGGGCCACCCGGCCCGATGCCCCAGGGCGCACCTGCTTCGCGGAAGATGTCCCACAGCGCCGTGCCTTTGGCCCCGTCGCGCAGGTATATCTCGAACCCGCCCTGCTTGGACCAACCCGACCGCTGCACGACCACAGGGATGCCCTGAATCTCGGTCTCGCGGAACCAGAAATACTTCAAATCGCGCACCCAGTCGCCGCAGACATGCGCGACCACCTCCTCGGCCTTGGGGCCTTGAATTGCCATCGGTGAAACGTCAGGCTCGCTGACCTCGACGTTCAATCCTCTTTCGGCGGCGATGGCGGCGGCCCAGAACCAGATATTGCTGTCGGCAATCGACAGCCAATACAGATCATCCGCCAGCTTCAGGCAGATCGGGTCGTTGATCAAGATGCCCTGATGGTTGCACAGCGGCACATATTTGCCCTGTCCGATCCTTTGCTTCGACAGGTCGCGGGGTGACAGTATCTGCGCCAGCCGCCCGGCATCCGGGCCTTTCAACTGAACCTGCCGTTCGACCGCCACATCCCATTGGCTTACCCCGTTGATCAGCCGCCAGTATTCCTCTTCGGGTTTGCCGAAAGCCGTCGGCATCAGCATGTGGTTGTAAGTGGTGAAGTTGGTGACGCCTTCCTTCACCGTGGCCTCGTAGAATGGCGAGGGCCGCAGGCGGGCCGAGGGGGTGATTCCGAACAATTCAGGCTCCGGTCAGTTCGAGGGAAGATTAAGGCTGGCTTGGATCAACGCAGCAAGCTGGGAGTCGCTGACCGAATGGTTGTAGTCGTCGCGCCCCAGAACCACGATGACATCGCCATTTGGCAGCGACAGCACAATGTTGCCTCCGGCTCCGTGCATGCCGGGCACGTTCAGGGTGGAATCGCCTTGTTTGGTCACGGTTCGCGGGAAGGCTAGACCAAAGTCCGGCTTGGCCGACAGGCCAGCGACAAGTGCCGGATCAAGAATCTGGCTGCCATCCGGCCCCTTGCCACCATTGGCTATCAATTGCCCGGCGCGGACTAGCGTGTCAATTGTGGGCAAAGCCCCCCAGGCGGAGAATGGAAAGCCGGTCAAACCGTCGGGAGTGTAGCTGCTGCCCGAAACGAAATGCGGCGCGCCGATCGGGGCGTAAACCTCGGTTTCCAGCATGGTCAGGATGGTCGCATCCGGGCCTTCCTTCGATTGCAAGAAGCGTTGCATTGCCAAGGTGGCAATCCACATGTCCTGATCCATATAGACCATCTTCTGCCCCGGCCCGGTGACGTTGGGGTTGGGTTCCTGATTGAAGTAATAGCGGATCTGATCAGCCAGCGCATAGGAATAGGACCATTGGTAGGTATTGGTCGACTTCGCATTCCAGTTGGCATCATACCCATCCGGCCCCATGCCCGTTTGCATGTTGAGCGCGTTGCGGATCGTCACCTTGTCCATCCGATCTTTGGCGGCGGCGGACGGATAGGTGAACTCCTCGCCCTCCCTGAAATAACTGACGACAGGCGTGTCGAGAAAGTCCGGCCCGTATTTCTGCGCCAGCCGCATCGACGCCACGCCGGGGATCAAGGATTTCGACGCGGACCAGACGCCGACGCGCATCTCTTGCGGGTAAGGGTGGGTGCCGAAGGGCGTGAGAACCGGGTTCATGTAAAGCTCGCCTTTGTGCAGCACCGCCACAGCAAGCGTCCGGGCCGGATCAAGCCCCCCTGCCGCAAGCTTCATCGCATCGCCAAGATCATCCAGCGGTTTCACAGGCAGCCGCGTGCCACGCTCGGCGTCGAAATCCGCCACCACCGCAGCCGCGTCGATCTTGGCGTTGAGGTCCAGCATTGCGGGCACTTCGGCCCAGGCCTTCACGTCGAAATCAGGGTCCCAGAACAGGAAACCTCCCCCGGAGTTCGATGAGAATTGCACCTGCAGGGGTGTCACCTGCCCGTCCTTGTATTCAAAACTCGCAAGACCCAGCCAAGCTTCACCCTCTTGGCTTTGCACCAACGAGATCGGGAAGGCCGCCTTCGACCAGCCCGCATGATCGCCCTCGGTCAGGCTCCAGGTTTTGCCCGGCCCGGCGATGATCTCCCAGAACGAGGCCGTGCGCTCGGCCAGCGGTTTGCGGATGATCCCACGGTCGACAGGGATCAGATCGCCTTTGTCCGTGGCAACCAGGTTCAGCGTCAGGCCGGGGAAAAGACTCGCATCAAGCCGCATCAGCGGCACAGCGCCCGCCGGGTCCTGCTTGGCCAAAAAATCGAAAATCCCCCACCATTCGAACGGGTGCCGGATCATCTTGTCGGCGGGGTCAGCCTCAACCGTCATCGCCGTTGTTGTCAAATCCAGGCGCGCGGCGAACGGTGCCCCCGGCGCGGCACCCGCAGGGGCGCTGAAAGAAGTGGTCGCGGTCCAGGCCGGCGCTTCGGCGCTGGCTACTCCCGACACCAGAAGCGATGCTGCTGTTGCAACGCTGGCGCAGGTTTTCGTGAAAGCCGACATGCGAAACTCTCCATCCTCTCAAGAAATCCCCCTGCGGACGGGTCTTGTACCCAATCGGCAAGGAGTTGTGTCAGATCAGCTGACAGGGAGCGCTGACCAACTTTGACCTGCGTGATCCCAAAGTGAGCCAACTTCGGCCAAGGGCGCAAACAACCAGTTTTCACGCTGAGGCCTTGATTTGGTTATGGCCGGATCAGGCAATCTCGAAAAGCCCCGCCGCCCCCATTCCACCGCCCACACACATCGTCACCACCGCCAGTCGCGCCTTGCGGCGACGACCTTCCAGCAAGGCATGCATGGCCAGCCTTGCCCCGGTCATGCCGTAGGGATGGCCGATGGAAATCGCGCCGCCGTTGACATTGACCCGTTCTGGATCAAGGCCAAGCTGCTGGATGCACGGGAGTGCCTGCGCCGCGAAAGCTTCGTTCAACTCCCACAGGTCGATATCGCCAACTGTCAGGCCCGCCCGCTGTAACAGGCGCGGCACGGCGTGGATCGGGCCATTGCCCATGGTTTCGGGCGCACAGCCGGCGACAGCCATGCCGCGAAAGACCCCAAGAACCGGCAAGCCCCGCCGTTCCGCCACGCGCCTCTCCATCAGCACCAGCGCCGCCGCGCCGTCGGAAAGCTGGCTGGCGTTCCCCGCAGTCACGGTCCCCCCTTCGCGCACGGCCTTCAGCCCGCCAAGGCTTTCCAGCGTTGTCTGCGCTCGGTTGCCCTCATCGCGGATTAGCGTCACCATCTCGGTCCGGGTTTCGCCAGTCTCCCGGTTGCGGATCAGCCGTGAGGCGGTAATCGGCACGATTTCTGCATCAAACCGCCCCGCCGCCTGCGCCGCCGCCACCCGCATTTGCGATCGCAGCGCAAACGCATCCTGCGCCTCGCGCGAGATGCCGAATTGCCGGGCAACCACCTCGGCTGTGTCAAGCATCGGCATATAAGCATGGGTCGCATGGCCCGTTACCGCCGGGTCATGCTCGGCGGTCACCCAGTCAAAATAGCGGGCCTGAACCGCGGAAACATTCTCTTGCCCCGCAGCAATGGCCACGTCCATACCCTCTTGCACGATCTGATGGGTGGCCACGGCAATCGCCATCAGCCCCGAGGCGCATTGGCGGTCCACCGTCTGGCCCGGCACCGTCACGGGCAATCGTGCAGCAAGCGCCGCAAGCCTGCCAAGGTTCATCCCGGCCGTCCCCGCACCAAGAACCGTGCCCATCACCAGATCCTCGACCTCGCCCGGATCTATTCCAGCCCGTGTAACAGCGGCGGCGATGGCGTGGGCGGCCAGTGTTGGTGACTTGATGTTGTTCAGGCTGCCCTTGAACGCCACTCCGATCGGCGTGCGGGCCACGGCAACAATCACGGCTTCACGGCTCATGCAATTTCTCCTTTTGCCAGCATCTGGCGGATGACTTTCTTGTCGATCTTTCCAACGGAAGTGCGCGGCAACTGTTCCACCGGCACGATGCGGTCGGGCACTGCCCATTTCGGCAACTCACCTGCGGCAATCGCCGCCGCGATGCGGGCCAGAATGGCCCGTTGGGTCGTCCCTGCCCCGTCCAACACGGCCACCAGCACAGGTCGCTCTCCCCAGCGGTCATCGGGCACGCCCACTGCCGCCACCTCGCGCACACCCGGCACCATGGATGCCAGATTTTCCAGCATCAGCGACGACACCCATTCGCCGCCGGACTTGATCACATCTTTCAACCGGTCGGTGATGCGCAGCGTGCCGTCGGGGGTGATGTGGCCGACATCGCCAGTGTGCAGCCAGCCGTCGCGCCACAGATCGGCGCTGCCCTCGGGGTTTTTCAGATACCCCGCCGTCAGCCACGGCGCGCGGGCGACGATCTCGCCCGTCGTGCGTGCATCCGGCGAAACGTCGCGCATGTCACCGTCCACCACCCGCACCTCGACCAAGGCCGCAGCGCGCCCGGTGGCGGTGCGAATGGAAACATCATCACTGGACTGGCTGGCCATCATGTCAGCCACCGTCACGAAGGGGCAGGTTTCCGACAGGCCATAGGCGGCATGAATGTCGATGCCATGGGTCCGGGCCTGACGGGCCAAACCTTCTGGCAGGGCAGAGCCTCCGATCAGCACTTTCCAACGCGACAAGTCCGCAATCGCGGCCTCGGGTGCCGAAAGCACCATCGACAGAACAGTCGGCACGCAATGCGAAAAGGTCACGCCATGTTCGGCGATCAACGACAAAAGGCGCGCGGGTTCATACCGGCCCGGATAGATCTGCTTCAGGCCAAGAAAGGTCGCAATGTAGGGAAAGCCCCAGCCGTGAACGTGGAACAGTGGCGTGATCGGCATATAGACGTCGTCGCGTTTGATGCCGCCCTTGCCCGGCACCGTGCCAAGCCCCGCTGCAACGGCCAGTGTGTGCAGCACCAACTGGCGGTGACTATAGCTCACGCCCTTGGGGTCACCCGTGGTGCCGGTGGTGTAGAACAGGGTCGCGCGGGTGTCTTCGGTCAGGTCTGGAAAGGCAAACGCCGCAGACTCGACGGCCAGCAGCGTCTCGTAGTCACCATCAAACCCGTCCGGCAGCGGCGCCGGCACGTCGGTCAGAAAAATCAGCCGCACCGGACGATGGATGCGCGGCAACAGCGGCAGCAGCAGCGGCAGAAAATCCGCGTGACACAGGATAGCGTCATCTTCGGCATGGTTTATGGTGAACAGCACCTGTTCGGGCGACAGGCGGTTGTTCACTGTGTGCAATGTCGCCCCGATCATCGGTATGGCGAAAAAGCATTCCAGATACCGTGACGTGTCCCAATCCATCACCGCGACGGTGGCCCCACGCCCCAGACCCAACCGGTTCAGCGCCGCCGCCAGTTGACCGATTCGTGCGTGGAACTGACCGTAGGTCTGCACCCGCCCGTCGCCATCATGAATTGTCTGGTCGAAGTTCCGACCGGCAGGTGCCCTCAGCACCTGACCTATGAGAAGTTGGGTATGCGGCAGGACTGTCATCGGATCATCCATCTGGAACAGTGAAAGCCTAACCCAGCATTGACCAACTTACACATGACGAAAAAAGGGGCTAAGCTTCGCCCGTATTGGGTCATCCGTCGTTTTCGACCCAATTGCCAAGCACCACATCGCTAGGACCGAACCATCATACACAGGGACGAGATCACCATGCCGCATCAGATGCCACCCCTGCCTTGGTTGCGCGCATTTGAAGCCTCGGCCCGACAGCTTAGCTTCACCCATGCCGCATCCGAACTGAACCTGACGCAGGCGGCGATCTCCAAACAGGTGAAATTGTTGGAGCATCACCTGAAAGAGCCCCTGTTCGAGCGGCTTCCGCGCAGTCTGGCCCTGACCAAGGTGGGGGCCGCCTATCTTCCCAAGGTACAAGACGCGTTTGAACGGCTGTCAGCCGGGACGCTGGAAGTGTTCGGCGGCCGCAGGGCCGAGATGCTCTCGGTGCGCGCGCCCATCGGTTACGCGGTGAACTGGTTGGCCGCGCGGCTGCCGCATTTCATGGCGGCACATCCCAAAACCAATGTGCGGATTGTTTCATCGGTCTGGGCCGAGGATATTGAGGCGGAACGTTACGACCTTGATATCCGCTACGGCTTTGGTCGCTGGCCCGGCTTTCACGCAGACCGCCTGACTTGGGAAGTGCTGGAGCCGCTCTGCCTGCCCGAGATCGCGGCGCGACTGCGCGCACCCGACGATCTGGCCAAAGAGCGCCTTTTGCATGTGCTGGGCTATCAGGAAGGCTGGGCCACCTGGCTGAATGCAGCGGGGGCAGCCTTGGTGAATGCAGGGTCGGGCCTGCATCTTGACACCTCGCTGATGGCCTTCGAAGTGGCTGCCAACGGCGGTGGCGTGGCGTTGGGTCGGCGATCGATGTCGGGCAAGGAACTGGCCTCGGGCCGCTTGGTACGGCCATTCGATCTGGCCTTACCCATCGATGAATGCTTCTACCTTGTCGCCCCGGAACAAGGGCCAAGCCATCCCGACGCCAAGTTGTTCCGCGATTGGCTGCTGGAAGAAGCCGCGGCGGACATGCCTCATCGAGAGGCCCCGCGTTAAACCCGACGCAGGCTTTTGCCCCCCTACTTTGCCCCCCCTACTTTGCCCGCAGCCTGACGCCGGCGTCCAGCCTGATCACCTCGCCATTCAGCATCGGATTGCGGATCATCGCCAGGCAAAGGTCAGCAAAATCGTCTGGCTCACCAAATCTGCGTGGAAAGATCGCGTCCGAGGTGATGGCTTCTTTCACTTCGGGCGGGACCTCGGCGGCCATTGGCGTGTGGAACAGGCCCGGCGCGATGGCCAAGACCCGCACGCCGCGGGCAGCAAACTCGCGCGCTGCCTGAATGGTCATGGCGGCGATGGCCCCTTTCGAGGCGACATAGGCCCCCTGCCCGATCTGGCCTTCATAGGCGGTGATCGAGGCAGTGTTGATGATGACGCCGCGTTCGCCGTCTGGCCCAAGGGGATCAAGCGTCATCATTCGGGCGGCGGCCTTGGTCATCACCGAAACCGTGCCCAGAAGATTCACACGGATCACCCGTTCGAACTGCGCCATCTCGACCGGGCCGTCGTGGCCCACCAGCCGCATCGACCCCGGTATGCCCGCGCAGTTGACCACGATCCGCGCGACGCCGTGGGCAGCTTCGGCAGCATCCAGCGCAGCCCTGACCGAGTCCTCATCGGCCACATCACAGGCCACGGGCAAGATTCCCGGTTCGGCCTCTCCCGGCCGCAGGTCGAGGGCTGCGACCCTAGCCCCCGACGCCACCAAAGCCCGCGCCGTGGCGAGGCCAAGGCCCGAAGCGCCGCCTGTTACCAGTGCAGAAATACCTGTCAAATCACGCATGTTTTCCCCGCGCCACCAGAAGCCGGTTCAGCCAATCCGGGTCCATCTCGGGCACCGACGACAATAGAAGATCGGTATAGGGTTCGTGCGGCCGACCGAAGAGTTCGGTCTTCGGGCCCCGCTCCACCACCACACCTTGCTGCATCACCACCACCTCGTCGGCAATGGCTTTCACCGTGGCCAGATCATGGGTGATGAACATATAGGCGAGGTTCAACTCGCTTTGCAGGCGGTCCAGAAGCTTCAGGATGCCCTCTTGCACGATCTGGTCAAGCGCAGAGGTCACCTCGTCGCAGATGATCAACTGTGGCTCGGCGGCCAAGGCCCGCGCGATGCCGATGCGCTGTTTTTGGCCGCCAGAAAGCTCACTTGGCAGGCGGTCGATGAATGTGTCAGGCTCCAACTCGATCAGCGCCAGCAGATCACGGATGCGGGACTCCAGCGCCTTTCCCTTCAGCCCCAGATACATCTCGGCCGGACGCCCAATCAACTCGCGCAGGCGCAGCTTGGGGTTCAGCGCGGTGTCTGCCATCTGGTAGATCATCTGGCACTGGCGCAATTCCCCGCGGCTTCGGGATTTGAAACTGGGGGGCAGCGCCTTGCCGTTGAACAGCACCTCACCTTTGCGCGGCACCAAAAGCCCGGTGATCACCCGCGCGGTGGTGGACTTTCCCGAGCCGCTTTCGCCGACCACGGCCACGGTACGGCGGGCATGAATGTCAAAGCTGACGCCCTTCAGGACATCGACCGCTCCATAGCCTGCGGTCACATTGCGCACCGAAACGACCGGCGTCCCTGTGGCGGGCGGCTGTTCGGCGCGGGCAAAACTGCGCACAGCCCACAGGCTTTTGGTATAGGCCTCACGTGGGGCAGCCAGCATGCTGCGGGTGTCAGCTTCTTCCACCTCATCGCCGCGCAAAAGAACCTTGATGCGGTCAGCCATCTGCGCCACCACGGCAAGATCGTGAGTGATGTAGATCGCCGCCGTGCCAAACTGGCGCACGATGTCGCGGATGGCGGCCAGAACCTCGATCTGGGTGGTCACGTCCAGCGCCGTGGTCGGTTCATCAAAAATGATCAGATCAGGGCGGCAGGACATCGCCATCGCCGTCATCGCACGCTGCAACTGCCCGCCCGAAACCTGATGCGGATAGCGAAAGCCGATGTCTTCCGGGTTGGGCAGGCGCATCCGGCGGTAAAGATCAACCGCGTCAGCCTTGGCCTTTTCACGGGCCATCACGCCGTGAACAACCGGGCCTTCGCAATATTGGTCGATCAGTTTGTGGGCCGGGTTAAAGCTTGCTGCCGCCGATTGCGCGACATAGGCAATGCGCTTGCCGCGCAATCCGCGCCGCGCAACTTCGGGCACGGTCCGCAAGTCGATGCCGTCGAATGCGATGGTGCCACCCGAGATTCGGCACCCGTCACGGGCATAGCCCATCGCGGCCAGACCCAGTGTGGATTTGCCTGCACCAGATTCCCCGATCAGGCCCAGCACCTCGCCCCGGTGCAGTGTCAGGTCAACGCCCTTGATGATCGGATGCCAGGCATCGCCCGAACGCCCTTCGATCTTCAGGCCACGAATGTTGAGGAGGGGCTTTTTGTCCATTGGCCTACTCCTTCAATCCGCTGGCGCGGTGCAATTGCCAGTCCACCACGAAGTTCACTGCCACCGTCAGCAGTGCAATCGCTCCTGCGGGCAAAAGTGGCGTGATGTCGCCAAAGGTGATCAGCGTCGCGTTATCGCGCACCATGCTGCCCCAGTCGGCGGTGGGCGGCTTGATGCCAAGACCAAGGAAGGACAGTGACGAAATCGCAAGGAATACAAAGCAGAACCGCAGGCCGAATTCGGCCACCAAAGGTGCCAGAGCGTTGGGCAGGATCTCACGCCGGATCAGCCGCCACATGCCTTCGCCGCGCAAGCGCGCGGCCTCGATGTAGTCCATCACCACAATGCCCTGCGCCACCGACCGCGCCAGACGATACACCCGCGTCGCATCCACGGCAGCAATCACAAGGATCAGAGAAAGCACCGAAGTGCCAAAAATGGTCAGCAACAACAGCGAAAAGATCAGCGCCGGAATGGCCATCAACGCATCCACGACCCGCGACATCGTCTGATCCAACCAACCCCCGACCAAAGCCGCCCAGATGCCCAGCACAGCCCCCACCACAAAAGCCAGCGCCGTGGTGGCAAAGGCGATGCCGACAGTGTTGCGCGCGCCGTAAATCAGCCGGCTCAGCATATCGCGCCCCAACTTGTCGGTGCCAAGGTAATAGGGCGCAGCCCAGGGCAGATACTGGTCGCCCACCACTTCGCTTTCGCCAAAGGGGGCCAGAACGGGGGCAAGAACAGACACCGCCAAATAAATAAGAATGACCGCAACGCCAAAGCTTGCAGTCAACGGCATGTCGCGGAATGTGGGCATTTGATGCGCAGGTGCCAATCTGCGCAAAGTGGCACGGCTGGCCAATCCAAGTGCAAAGAACAGCGCAAGGCCGATTGTCAGGGCAAGAAGCATCTGCATGGCCTATCCCTCCGTCATCAGGCGGGGATTGCTGATCGTCGACAGCACATCCGCGATCAGGTTCAGCAAGACATAAGCCGCCGCAAAGATCAGTGCGATGGCCTGCACCACAGCAATGTCACGGTTCGTTACCGCATCCACCATCAACTGCCCAAGGCCAGGATAGACGAACACGACCTCCACCACGACGACCCCGGTGATCAGATAGGCCAGATTCAGCGCGACCACGTTGATGATGGGGGCCAAAGCGTTCGGCACCGCATGGTGCAACACGACGCGCAGTGGCGACATGCCCTTGAGACGCGCCATTTCGATGTAAGGGCTGGCCAGCAAGTTGATGATCGCCGCCCGCGTCATCCGCATCATATGGGCCGTGACGACAAGGGTCAGCGTCAGCGCTGGCAGGAAGGACATGTAAAGCTGGTCACCAAACGTCGTGCTGCCGGTGATCCGCACCATCGAAGGGAACAGTCCGGACTGTGCCAGAAACAGCACCAGAATGTAGGCCACGAAAAACTCGGGAAAGGAAATCGCGGTCAGCGCCAGCGCATTCGAGGCGCGGTCGAAGATTGAATTGCGCCAAAGTGCCGCCAGAACCCCCAGCGTCACTGAAATCGGCACGGCAAGGGCTGCGGCGAAAAGCGCAAGGAACAGCGTGTTGCCAAGCCGCGCACCAACCAGATCCGCAATCGGTTTCTTGGTCGCCATCGACACGCCAAAATCGCCCTGCACGGCTGCAGTCAGCCAGTTCCAATATCGCAAGGGAGCGGGGTCATTCAGGCCCAGTTGCTCTCGCAATGCGGCCAAGGTTTCCTCGGTCGCCGACTGGCCCAGCAACTCGCGCGCAAGGTCTCCCGGCAGAAGTTCGGTCGCACCGAAGATCACCAATGAAATGACGAAAAGGGTCAGAAGGCCCAAGAGCAGCCGTCGTACGATCATCCGCCAAATACCGTGCATCTTGTCCCCCCGTTTGAACCGTCAGGCGGCACGGTCTTTGCGCCGCGCTTGCCCAAAGCGAAAAAAGGCCCCGGCGAGGTTTGCCCGCCGGAGCCCGATCACAATACCTGAAGGGTCAGGCAAACCACCAGCGTTCAACTGCACGGAAACCATCAAGATTCCAGTTGTTTGCAACCTTTTCCGGCGTCGCCACGGTGTTGGCGACGGCCATGACATAGTTGTTGTACATCGGGATGATGGTCGAACCTTCAAAGGACACGATCTGCTGCATCTCGTGATACATCTCACGGCGCTTGGTCTCGTCCAACTCCGAACGCGCTGCGAGGAGCAACTCGTCGAAACGGGCATTCTCCCAGAAGCTTTCGTTCCAGGCGGCACCCTTGGCATAGGCCGTGGTGAACATCTGATCTTCGACCGGACGGCCGCCCCAATAGGACGCGCAGAACGGTTTTTTCATCCAGACGTTTTCCCAATAACCATCGTCCGGCACCCGGTCCACGGTGATGGTGATGCCAGCAGCGGCAGCCTTTTCACTCATCAAGACAGCGGCATCGACCGCGCCCGAGAAGGCAGCGTTGGCGGCCGAAACTGTGACCTCCAACTTGTCCATCCCGGCTTGCTTGAGGTGGAACTTTGCCTTGTCCGGATCGTAGGTCTTGGCTTCCATCTCGGCAAAGTAGTAGCGGCTCGCGGGACCGATCGGGTTGTCATTGGCGACCGAACCATGGCCGGCAAGGATCTTGTCCACCAGTTCCTGACGATCAAATGCGTATTTCAACGCCAGACGTACATTGTTGTCATTGAAGGGTGCGGCGCGCGCATCCAGCGGGAAGACGTAATGCGCATTGCCCGAGATCGAGAGGATATTGGCGACGCCCTTGCTTTCCAAAAGGCCGATCGAGGCGGGGTCAACCTGATCGATGACATCTACCTCGCCCGTGATCAGCGCGTTCAGACGTGCTGCGGGATCAAGGATGGACAACAGCACGATCTGATCAAAGTGGGCCCGGTCCGACTTCCAGTAATTCGGGTTGCGGTTCAGGGTTGCCTGAACGCCCGGCTCATAGCTGTCCACGACATAGCCGCCACACCCATCGGTCGAGGTGGGGTCGATCTTGCCATCCGCGCCGGGCATGACCGGCAGGTGATAATCCGACATGAGGTAAGGGAAGTCGGCGTTCGCGGCGTTCAACGTGACCACGATGTTCTGACCATCAACCTTGATGTCTGTCACGGCATCGAAGAAGGGTTTGGCCGCCGAAGTTGAGGCGTCACCGCGATGGTGGTTCAGCGAGGCCAGAACGTCATCCGCCGTCACCGGTTTGCCGGAGTGGAAAGACACGCCCTGTCGGATTTTGAAAACCCAGGTCATGCCATCGGCCGACTCCCAGCTTTCAGCAATTTCCGGGGCCAAGGCACCGTCAGCGCCAATTTCGATCAGATAGTTGTGGCGAGCTGCGGCAAAGGTCTGCACATAAAGCTGGTCCCACAAACCCGGATCGTAACCATCGGTGGAAGATCCGTGGCCAAGGCCAGCGCGGAACACGCCGCCCTTTTTCGGCTCGGCATGAGCGGCCCGCATGGACGACGGCAGGATCAGGCCCGCTGCACCGATTGCCGCAGCGCCTTGCAGCAGACCGCGACGGGTGATTCCGCGTGGAAGTATAAGATGTGTCATGGTTTTCCTCCCTTATGATAAAGTGCGCCATAGGCGCTTGGCCTGAAACTATCGAGTGCGGCTTCGGTGTAAGTGGCCCTGTCGAGCCATGCCGGGCTGATCTCCACCCCCCAGCCCGGGATATCGGCCACTGTGACGTGGCCATCCGTCACGGCGAAGGGCTGACCTAGAAACAGGTCGCGCTGCCATGGGTAGTAGTCATCGCCTTCGATCGACAGTTCGAGGTATTTCCCGGCATTGGGGATCGCCGCCAGCAGGTGCATCGAACACATCGTCACCAAAGACAGGTTTGCGGCATGCGGTGTGCAGGACATGCCCGCGGCATGGGCCATCTGCGCCACCTGCAAGGTGCGCGCAATGCCGCCCATATACATCACATCGGGTTGCACGATATCGACGGCGCGCGCGGCAATCATCCGGGACCAAGTGCCCATGTCCCAGTCCTGTTCGCCGCCGGTCACGTCGATCTCCAGCGCCTCGGTCACGGCGCGGGTCGCTTCCAGATCCCAATAGGGCACCGGTTCTTCGTAATGTCCGATACCGTGATCCGTCAGCATCCGTCCGACCTCGATGGCGCGCGGAACCGAGAAACCGGAATTGGCATCGACCAGCTTGTCGATGCTGTCGCCCAAGGCGCGCGACAGGGCCGGAATGATCTCTTCCGTCCGCCCCGGCCATTCGTCCTGATCCTCACCACATTCGGCACCGATTCGCCATTTCGCTGCGGTAAAGCCCTGTTCGGCGCACAAGCGCACCAGCCGCTCAGCCTCGTCCTTTGGGGTAATGTCGCGCTTCATCGAACTGGCGTAGGCACGAATGCGCCCGGGTCCGCCCCCGATCAGGCTGGCCACGGGTTTTCCGGCCCGCCGTCCGGCCATATCCCACAGAGCTGTGTCCAGCCCGGAAAGCGCGCGGGCGCGGTAGCTTCCGGGATACTTGTGCTCACGCCGTTCGATCAGATGCACAAGGCCTGCGATATCTGCGCTGTCCGCACCCAAAGCCCAGGGAACAACCTGCCGGTGAAACACCTGCGCGGTTATGTCGGCATTGTAGGTCGAAGTCTGACCCCATCCAAAAGCCCCATCCTCTGCCGTCACACGAACAAAGCAAACAAACTCATCGTGGAATGTCTCGAGACGGGCGATCCGGATCATCGGGCTCTTTCATGGCAGATCACTGGAGACTGTGATCGGACAATGATTTCCCGAGTCTGCCCTCCTGACAAACAACCAATATCGGGCCTTTGGGGGCACAGGAGTTATCCGTTCGCAATCCCGTTCAAGACGCAAAAGGCTCGATCAGAAACAGCAGCCAGCTCACACAGCCAAGTTCGCGAATTGTCTGTTGTGGCGCGACCTCGACTCGGAATCCATGGCCAGAACAACACGATTGCGGCAAATGCGCCGGCAGACAGGAAGATTTCTGTGCGTCAGTTCAACCGCATGGCGACCCTGCGCCAATCCTTGATGCGCCCGAACATATTTTCGATCTTGTGACGTTTTTTTTCAAAGGACAGCGTTGTGCTGTGTTTGGACTTTTCGGTTCTTTTTTGAGGGGATGCACGGAGTGATGTTCTTACCGCTCAAGCACTGCGGAAGGCGCACTGACCGGTCCTGCCTTCCCCATCGAGGGGCGGATGGACGAACCGGCGGAGCCGCGCTGTGCCCGCGACGACGTGCAGGTCCACCCCGGCGGCTGGCTGGATGGCCGCCCCGATGGCAGGGTCTGCATTCAGGTTGAAATCCTCGCCGAAATCGCAGAATGATCCGTAGCCGCCACGGCCACCGAAAGCCTCGTGCGCCGCGCCAGTCTGAACGGCGTGGACCCGCAAGATGCCCACCTCAAGCATGGGAAGTTCTGATGTTGACCGATCCCCGACTGATGCTGTTGTCGCCCGGTGATACCGTCTATGTTTTGCGCGACCAGATCGCCGCAGGCGAGGCGGTGATGGTCGAAGGCGTTGCCGTGGCCTTCGCGCAGGCGTTGGGTCTGGGCCATAAGATTGCCCGACTGGCTGTGGCTGAAGGCGACCGCGTGATCAAATACGGCGCGCCGATCGGCCGCGCTAGCCGCGCCATCGCGCCGGGCGACCATGTGCATCTGCACAACCTTCAATCCGACTACACCCCGACCTATGCCCTGAACCGAGGTGACGCATGAGAGGTTGGCTTCGTTCCGACGGTCGCAAGGGCATCCGCAACGTGGTGGCGGTGGCCTATCTTGTGGAATGCGCCAACCATGTCGCCCGCGAAGTGGCGGCGGTGGACCGCGACAATGCGCATGTCATCGGCTTTCCCGGCTGCTTTCCCAACCCTTATGCGCAAAAGATGATGGAGCGGCTTTGCACCCATCCGAACGTGGGCGCGGTGCTGCTGGTCAGTCTGGGGTGCGAAAGCTTCAACCGCCATCAGGTTGAGGCCGTGGTCAAAGCCACAGGCCGTCCGGTCAAGGTGCTGGTGATCCAAAACAGCGGCGGCACAAGGTCCACCATCGCGGCGGGGCGGGCCTGGGTGGCGGAACAGGTGGCGGCTTTGACCCAAGCGCCAACGGTCCCGATGCAGGTATCCGAGTTGATCGTCGGCACCGTCTGCGGCGGATCGGACGGCACATCGGGCATCACCGGCAATCCGGCGGCGGGCATAGCCTTTGACAAACTCGTCGCCGCAGGGGCCACCTGCATCTTTGAGGAAACCGGCGAGTTGATCGGCTGCGAGGCGATCATGGAACAGCGTGCCGCCACCCCGGCGCTGGCGGCCGAATTGCGCGCCTCGGTCGAAAAGGCCGCGCGGTACTATGAAACTCTGGGCTATGGCAGTTTTGCCAGCGGCAATGCCGATGGCGGGCTGACCACGATCGAGGAAAAATCGCTGGGGGCTTACATGAAGTCCGGACAATCGGTGATTTCCGGCCTGATCAAGCCCGGCGATATCCCTCCGAAGGGTGGGCTTTACCTGATGGATGTTGTTCCCGATGGCGAGGTGCGTTTCGGCTTCCCCAACATCTCGGACAATGCCGAGATCGTCGAAATGATGGCAAGCGGGGCGCATTGCACCCTGTTTGTCACCGGGCGCGGGTCGGTGGTCGGCTCGGCCCTTGCTCCGGTGATCAAGATCGCAGCCAACCCGCAGATGTACGCGCGCTTGTCCGAGGATATGGACGTGAACGCAGGCAGGGTGCTGGAGGGGGCGGCAACACTGGAAGAGGTGGGGCAGGAGATTTTTGATCTGGTTGTCGGCCTTGCAAGTGGCGCGCGCAGCAAATCCGAAGAGTTGGGGCATCAGGAGTTCATCCTGACCTACAAAAGTTTTGAACCAATCGGCCCGGCGTGCTTGCCGGTTTAAAGGAGTGATGATGGGACGTCTGAACGGAAAACGCGTTTTGGTAACGGCGGCAGGACAAGGCATTGGCCGCGCGTCGGCACTGGCGATGGCACGCGAAGGCGCGCAGGTGATCGCCACCGATGTGAACGAAAGCACGTTGGCCGAACTGGCAGCAGCTGGGCTGCAAACCCGGCTGCTGGACGTGCGCAATCCGGCCTCGATTGCCGAAGCGGTTGACGCTGCCGGCAGGTTGGATGTGCTGTTCAATTGTGCGGGCTTTGTTGCCGCAGGCACCATTCTGGACTGTGACGAGGACCAGTGGGCCTTCAGCCTCGATCTGAACATGACCGCCATGTACCGGATGTGCCGCGCCTTTCTGCCGGGCATGATAGCGGGTGGCGGCGGGTCGGTCATCAACATGGCGTCGGTCGCGGGGTCGGTCATCGCGGCGCCCAATCGCTTTGTCTACGGCGCCACCAAGGCCGGGGTGATCGGGCTGACCAAATCCATCGCCGCCGATTTCATCTCACGCGGCATTCGCGCCAATGCCATTTGCCCCGGAACGGTGGAAAGCCCGTCATTGGAACAACGCCTGCGCGACACTGGCGACTATGACGCCGCCCGCAAGGCGTTTATCGCCCGTCAGCCAATTGGCAGAATCGGACAACCGGATGAAATCGCAGCACTTGTGGTTTATCTGGCAAGTGACGAAAGTGCCTATACCACTGGCGTCGCACATGTGATCGACGGCGGTTGGGCAAATACCTGAGGAGAGAGCAATGAAACTTTTGCGACATGGTCCTTCGGGGGCCGAAAAACCCGGCTTTCTGCACAGTGACGGCACGATCCGCGATCTGACCGGGCTGGTGCCCGACATTGGCGGGGCGGTCTTGTCGGACACGGGGCTCGCCATGCTGCGCGGGATTGATCCTGCACGACTGCCCATCGTGCCAGTTGGCACGCGCCTTGGCCCTTGTGTGGCAGGCACCGGCAAGTTCATCTGCATTGGCCTGAATTACTCCGACCACGCCGCCGAAACCGGGGCCACTGTCCCGCCCGAGCCGATCATCTTCATGAAGGCCACCTCTGCCATCTGCGGGCCGAACGACCCGATCCTCATTCCCCGCGGGTCTGAAAAGACCGATTGGGAGGTGGAACTTGCCGTCATCATCGGGACTCGCGCCAAATATGTGACCGAGGCCGAAGCTTTGAATTATGTGGCGGGCTATGCCATCACCAATGACGTGTCCGAGCGCGCCTTTCAGACGGAACGGTCCGGCCAATGGACCAAGGGCAAATCCTGCGACAACTTTGGTCAGATTGGCCCTTGGCTGGTGACCCGCGACGAGGTGGCCGATCCGCAAGACCTGCCCATGTGGCTGACGGTCAACGGCAAGACCTATCAGAACGGCTCGACCAAGACGATGGTTTACGGCGTGGCGCATCTGGTCAGCTATCTGTCGCAGTTCATGACGCTGCATCCCGGAGACGTGATTTCCACCGGCACCCCGCCCGGCGTCGGTCTTGGCCAAAAGCCGCCGCATTACCTGAAACCGGGCGACGTGGTGGAACTGGGTGTGCAAGGCCTTGGCCAGCAACGGCAGGATGTCATCGCCGAAACGGCCTGAGCGCCACAGGGGAGGACGGACATGGACCTGATCGACACCCATCTGCACCTGATCCATCGCGACCGGCTGGGCTATGCCTGGACCTCCGCGATACCGGCGCTGGCCACCGGCGATTTCAGTCTGGCCGATTATGCGGCGCTGACGGCGGGCCGAGGTGTGGCCGGGGCGCTGTTCATGGAGGCGGGTGTCGATGACGCTGACTACAAGACCGAAGCGCGATTCGTCGCTGAATTGATCGGACAGAATGGCCTGCTGGGTCAGATCGCCTCGTGCCGACCAGAAGAGGATGCAGGTTTCGACGACTGGCTTGATGAGTGCGAAGGCCTGAAGGTCCACGGTTTTCGCCGCATTTTGCATGTGATGCCCGATGAGTTGTCCCAAACCCCGACTTTCCGGCGCAATCTGACGAAAATCGGCGCGCGGGGCTGGGCTTTTGACATCTGTGTGCTGGCGCGGCAGTTGCCAATTGCGCTCGATCTGGCGCGGGCCTGCCCGGACCAGCCGCTGGTTCTGGATCACTGCGGCGTTCCCGATATCGCGGGAGGCGGGTTTTCGGAATGGGCCAAGGGGATCAGCGCCCTTGCCGCCCTGCCCCATGTCAACGTCAAGCTGTCAGGCATCTCGGCCTATTGCGCGGCGGGCACGGCGAACCTTGCAACGCTTCAGCCGTGGGTAGATCACGTTCTTGCAACTTTTGGCCCCGGACGCATGC
The DNA here is from genome assembly GCA_945860375.1 of Pseudorhodobacter antarcticus. Next base: position 38,701 of record CAMAQR010000022.1, on the reverse strand, counting down.
TGTGGGGGAGCGATTGGCCGGTGGTCAATCTGGGCACCGGCCTTCCCGAATGGATTGACCTGTCTCGTGATTGGTTGTCGGGGCTCAGCGATGCCGAGCAAACGCAAATAGCGTCAGCCACGGCGCGACGGGTGTATCGGCTGGATTGAGCATGGCGCTTGGCCGCCGGGCTGTGCTTGAATTTGGCAAACCCGTCGGCAGGCACAAACCGCGTTCGGGCCTTCCTTCGGACCAATGGCAGTCAGGCCCTCATTCCAATACATCGACGGCTTTTATAACCCGCTTCCTCGGCATTCAGCATTGGGAGGCAAAGGCCCCTCGGCCTTCGAACGCCAAGTGGCCCAAACCAGCCCGTGGGGCGGCACAAATCTGTGACAAGACCGTGCCGGTCAAATCAGCCTGATCACTTGCGCCGCATCAGCCGCATTTCGAATGACCGCAATCGCTGCAAGTCATGCAACCTTCTTTCATCTGCATGGCATAGCTGCCGCAGGATGGGCAGGCCTTGCCGCGCGGAGCCGCGCCCACACGCATCACCTCGACCTGCGGGTCAGATTTCAAGCCCATGCCCTCGCCCGCGATGAAGCCGATCGACACCAGATGGCGTTCGATCACACCCCCGATGGCGGCCAGAATGGACGGGATGTAACGGCCCTCCATCCACGCGCCGCCGCGTGGGTCGAACACGGCTTTCAACTCTTCAACCACAAAGGAGATATCCCCGCCACGCCGGAACACTGCCGAAATCATCCGGGTCAGCGCCACGGTCCAGGCGAAATGTTCCATGTTCTTGGAGTTGATGAACACCTCGAACGGACGGCGGTGGTTTGCAATGACGATGTCATTGATGGTGATGTAAAGCGCGTGTTCGCTGCCCGGCCATTTCACCTTGTAGGTCTGCCCTTCCAGCGCCGCCGGGCGGTCCAAAGGTTCGGTCAGATAGACCACCTCGCCGCCCTGCGCCACTTCGGGGGCCTCGGCGGGGATTTTATCGCTGGATTCCGACACTGTCAGAACCGAGCCGGTGATCGCGTTGGGCCGGTAAGTGGTGCAGCCTTTGCAGCCTTGATCCCAAGCCGCCATATAGACCTGCTGGAAATCGTCAAAGCTGATGTCTTCGGGGCAGTTGATGGTCTTGGAGATCGAACTGTCGATCCACTTCTGCGCCGCCGCCTGCATACGCACATGGTCCAAAGGCGGCAGGGTCTGCGCGTTGACGAAATAGTCGGGCAGCGCAGTGTCGCCCTTCAACTCGCGCCACAAACGCACTGCGAAATCAACGACTTCTTCTTCGGTGCGGCTGCCGTCCTTTTGCAGAACCTTGCGGGTGTAGGCATAGGCGAAGACCGGCTCGATGCCGCTGGAGACGTTGCCCGCGTAAAGGCTGATGGTGCCGGTCGGCGCGATAGAGGTCAGCAGCGCGTTGCGGATGCCGTGGGTGCGGATGGCGTCGCGCACGTCAGCATCCATCTGCATCATGTTGCCGCTGGCAAGATAGGCATCGGCGTCAAACAGCGGGAAAGCGCCCTTTTCCTTCGCAAGGTCCACCGACGCCAGATAAGATGCCCGCGCAATGGCGTGCATCCAGGCCTCGGTCTGCGCTGCGGCCTCGGGCGAGCCATAGCGCAGCCCGACCATCAGCAAAGCATCGGCCAATCCGGTGACGCCCAACCCGATTCGTCGCTTGTTCTGCGCCTCAAGCCGTTGTTCTGGCAGGGGGAAGCGGCTGGCGTCGACCACGTTGTCCATCATCCGCACGGCCAAACGCACCAGATCATCCAGCGCCGCCACGTCCAGTTGCGCGGCATCGGTGAACGCCCCCGACACCAACGTCGGCATGTTGATCGACCCGAGCAGGCAAGCGCCATAGGGCGGCAGCGGTTGTTCGCCACAAGGGTTGGTGGCCGCAATCGTTTCGCAATAAGACAGGTTGTTGGCCTTGTTGATCCGGTCGATGAAAATCACGCCGGGTTCGGCAAAATCATAGGTGTTGCGCATGATCTTGTTCCACAGATCGCGCGCTTGAAGCGTCTTGAACACCTTGCCGCCGAAGACCAGTTCCCAGGGGCCATCGGCCTTGACCGCGTCCATGAAGGGATCGGTGATCAGCACGGAAAGGTTGAACATGCGCAGTCGCGCCGGGTCTTTCTTGGCCTCGATGAACGCCTCGACATCCGGGTGGTCGCAACGCATGGTGGCCATCATCGCGCCACGACGGCTGCCCGCCGACATGATGGTGCGGCACATCGCGTCCCAGACATCCATGAACGACAACGGGCCAGAGGCATCTGCCGCCACACCCTTCACCTCGGCCCCGCGCGGACGAATGGTGCTGAAATCATACCCGATTCCCCCACCCTGCTGCATGGTCAACGCGGCCTCTTTCAGCCCGTCAAAGATGCCGCCCATGTTGTCGGGCACGGTGCCCATGACGAAGCAGTTGAACAGTGTGACCGACCGCCCAGTGCCGGCACCTGCGGTGATGCGCCCGGCAGGAAGGTATTTGAAATCCTCCAACGCCTTGTAAAAGCGGTCCTCCCAAAGCTTTGGGTCGGCCTCCACTTCGGCCAGGGCGCGGGCAATCCGGCGCCAGCTGTCTTCCACCGTGCCGTCAATTGCGGAGCCATCGGCGGCCTTCAACCGGTACTTCATGTCCCAGATTTGCTCGGCAATGGGGGCGGCAAAGCGCGTCATGGGGCGGTCCTTCCTGTGGGCGGCAATTTGTAAGAGGCGACAGATAGCTTCAACTGGCGGTACGGGCAAGCCTTGAGGCTACCAGATTTTGCCCTATTCTACAGCCCAGATCGGGGGGCATATGGTCGCGCTGAATATCATCAAACTGTGCGTGGGGGCTGAATCGGTCGAAGATCTGACCGATTGGCACCGCGCCCATGCCCATGTATGGGCACCCGGCACCACCGAACACGTCACCCGGATGTGGCCGAAACGACAGGCGGAACTGCTGGACGGCGGATCGCTTTATTGGGTGATCAAGGGCGCAATTCTGGCCCGCCAGCGCCTGTTGGGGATGGAGGAACGCCGCGGGTCCGATGGAATCGCCCGCTGTGCGCTGGTTTTGGACGCCGAAGTCATCCGCACCGAATCCGCCCTGCGTCGCCCCTTCCAGGGTTGGCGCTACCTCGACCCGGCCGAATCGCCGCGCGATCTGCCTATGGGCCGCGTCGCGGATGATGCGCTGCCGCCGGAATTGGCGCGGGCGCTGGCCGAAATCGGACTGCGCTGACCACCCGACTTTCTGGCAGTTTCCAAACTGCGTGCCCGATTGTTCAAAGGATGTGGTGCAAAACCTCCATCCGCCCTTTCCTTCCCCCCAGAACCGGGCGACACATCCACATGTCCCAACGTCCGCTCTGGCTTGCCGCCGCCCCCGTGATCTTCCTGCTGCTGTGGTCGGCAGGCTTTGGCATCGCCAAACTGGGCCTGCAACATGCCGAGCCGCTGACCCTTCTGGCGCTGCGCTACTCTTGCGTGCTGGCGCTGCTGCTGCCGCTGGCCGCGATCTTCAAGCCGCCGTTGCCGCAAACCAAACGCGCTTGGGCAGATATCGCCGTCACCGGCTTTCTGATCCAAGTTGTCTACTTCGGCCTTTGCTATGTCGCCTTCAAATCCGGCGTTTCGGCCGCCGGAGTGGCGATCATCGTCTGCCTGCAGCCGATTCTTGTGGCGCTGGCGGCCCCCTATTTTGTCGGTGAAACCCTGAGCCGCAAGGGCTGGATCGGCCTTGCCCTCGGCCTTGCCGGGGCCGCCGTGGTGATCACCTCGCGCGCGCAGGTGCAGGCGGAAAATCCCGTCGGCCTTGCGTTTGCCTTCGCAGCGCTCTTGGGCATAACCGGTGGCACGATTTACGAAAAACGCTTTGGCACCAACCACCATCCAATCACCGCCAACCTGATTCAATACGGTGTGGGCGCCGCCTTTACCCTTCCCGCAGCCTACCTGACCGAGGGCATGGCAGTGCGTTGGGACGCCGAGTTTGTCTGGGTGCTGGCCTATCTGGTGATCGGCAATTCGATCCTTGCCATCAGCCTGTTGCTGGCGATGATCCGCGCCGGAGAGGTGGCCCGCGTCTCGGCGCTGTTTTACCTTGTGCCCGCGCTGTCGGCGCTATTTGCTTGGCCACTGTTGGGAGAGTCGATGCCGCCACTGGCATGGGTTGGGATGGCTTTGGCCGGGCTGGGCGTCGCCATGGTCAGCCGCAAGGGCTGATCACCAACCGCCGGCGTTGCCCGGTTGGATCTGCCCCGCGCCTTCTTCGCCGCCGTCTCCGAGCCAGACCACGCTTGCGCCAGACAGCGCCACAGCAAAGCAGGTTTCCACCGCGTCGCCATAATCAAAACACATCCGGTCGCCCTTGATCGCCCATTTTCCGGTGTAACCTTCGGCGCGGATGCTGCCGTCAGGCGCGTAAAACTCGGCATAGCTGCCCGAGGCCAACATATTGCCCGTCACCGTATTGCCGATCAGCGCAGTGCGAATGGCATCCTCCCCCGCAGGCGATTGCGCCAGCGCGGGCAGGGCGAGCAGCAGCAGGCACAGAGTGTAACACCGGATCATCATGCACCTCTTTCGCTGTGGTATAGGGTGATCCGATCGTCGGGCGCGGTCAAGACGTCAGAGGGTTGCCGGAACTGCAATGCCCAACTGAGTGGCCAGCGCCGCCAAAGTTGCCCGCGCAGCTGACCAATCGGCGCTGCGGCTGGCAAACAGCGTGGCCTGGCTTTGGTGGATCACGGAATCGGACAGGATTTTCAGGTGGTTCGCCCGCAGGGTTTCGCCAGACGACGTGATATCGGCAATCGCCTCGACGGTCAGGTTCTTGACCGTGCCTTCGGTTGCGCCTTGGCTGTCGACCAACTGATAATCCGCAACACCCTGCGCGGTCAGAAAATCGCGCACAAGGCGGTGGTATTTCGTGGCAATCCGCAAACGAAACCCGTGGGCGGCCCGAAACGCCGCCGCCGCCGCGTCCAGATCATCCAACGTGTCAACATCAATCCAGACGGCGGGCACCGCAATGATCAGGTCGGCATGACCAAAGCCTAACGGGGCCAGTTCGGCCACCTGGGTCTGCCAATCGGCCAGCTTGTCACGCACAAGGTCAGACCCGGTGACGCCCAAATGGATGCGCCCGGCGGCCAGTTCGCGCGGCACTTCGCCGGCGGAGAGCATCACCAGTTCCACCCCGTCAAAGCCATCGACGGCCCCGGAATACTCCCGTTCCGCGCCGGTCTGGCGCATGGTGACACCGCGCGCACCGAACCAGTCGAAGGTTTTCTCCATCAGGCGGCCCTTGGACGGCACTCCGATCTTCAACATCCGTTTGCCCCCCGGATCGCAGCCACTAGATGCGGACGGATCACGCCGCCCACCGCCGGAATAGACCGCCCCTGCCCCAGAACGGCGGTCAGCGCATCGTAGCGGCCCCCGCTGGCCACCGGGGGCATGTCGCCCTGCCCGTGGAACGAAAACACGAAACCGTCGTAATATTCCATCGAGGTGCGGCCAAGGCTGGCCTCAAACGCCAGCGTCTCAACCGAGATGCCGCGCTTCGTCAGAGCCGCCAGTCTTGCGGCAAAGCGGTCAACGGCGGGGGCGATGGCGGGCAGCATCGGGGTGATGCCGCGCAGATGAGCAAGGGCCGCCTGCGCCGGAGCTTGCAGCGACAAAAGATCGTACAGCAGCGCGGCCTCGGGGGCTTTGATCGGGGCGGCTGCGGCGTCTTCGATCAGGGCTCTGGCGCGGGTGGCGATGTCTTGGGGGGCGCGCAGGCCGATGAAGGTGCCCGCAGCGGCGATCAGAATTTCGGGGGTGCCGGTGGCCAGCCGCTGCAAGAGCTGCGCACGGGCGGGCGGGGTGGGCGCGCGGCCCGCGAACCGGTCCAGCAGAGCGCGAAACCGCTTGGGACGCCAGATGTGGCGCAGGAGCGCGGATTTGCGGCGGGGGGTGGTGTCCAACCCGCGCACGGCGGCCATCAGGATGCCGATGTCACCCGTCACCGCCCGCAGGCCAAGCCCGGCCAGCATTTGCGAAAAGAGCGCAAACACCTCGGCGTCGGCGGCCTCGGGGGCGGTGCGGTCGAACACCTCGAACCCGACTTGCAGGTACTCGCTGGCGCGCGCGCCAAGGTGGTCTTGTTTGCGGAAAACCTCGCCCATGTAGCAGTAGCGCGCGGGGTCGGCACCGTGGGCCATATGGGCCTGCACCACGGGCACAGTGAAGTCGGGCCGCAGCATCATCTCGCCGCGCAACGGGTCGGTGGTGGTGTAGGCGCGGGCGCGGATATCCTCACCGTAAAGGTCAAGCAGGGTTTCGGCGGGTTGTAAAAGGTCGGTTTCCACCGGGATGGCCCCGGCAGACTGAAAGGCCGCGAACAGCCGTTCAGCCTCGGCACGGATGGCCGGTTTTTGGGTCATTTTCCGGCTCGTTTGGCCTGATCGGCCAGCATCACCTGCACCTGTGCCACCAGATCAGCGCGGCGGATGTCACGCTGCGCGGGCTGGTCTTTCCATTCCTCCAGCGTCGCGTTCTGCGCGATCTGCGCACCAAGGATCAGGTCTTTGAGGATGACCTTACCCTCTGCCGCCTCATTCCCGCCTTGGATGACGGCGATCGGAGAGCCGCGTTTGTCGGCGTATTTCAACTGGTTGCCGAAGTTTTTGGGGTTGCCAAGGTAAACCTCGGCGCGGATGCCCGCGTTGCGCAGATCGGCAACCATGCCCATGTAATCGGCCATCCGGTCGCGGTCCATCACGGTGACAACCACCGGGCCAGCGGCATCCACAGCCCCGCGCCCCTTGGCCTTCAACGCCGCCAAAAGCCGGTCCACCCCGATGGAAACGCCGGTGGCAGGCACGGCTTGGCCGGTGAAGCGCTTGACCAGATCATCATAGCGCCCCCCTCCCGCGACCGAGCCGAAAGACCGCTTTCGGCCTTTTTCGTCGAGGATTTCGAAGGTGAGTTCGGCCTCGTAGACCGGGCCGGTGTAGTAGCCGAGGCCACGGACGACGGAGGGGTCGATGACGATGCGGTCGGGGCCGTAGCCTTGCTTGGCCAGCAGGTCGGCCATGTATTCCAGTTCTTCAATGCCGCTATTGCCGATTTCGGAACTGCCGACAGCTTGCCGTAAATTGGCTAAGGTTGTTGCCGTGTCTTCACCCTTCGACGTCAAAAAACCGACGACGGGTTCAGCCTGTGCAACGCTTAGACCCACACCTTTGATGAAAGCCCCAGAGTCATCCAACCGGCCTTTGCCAAGCAATTCGCGCACGCCGTTTTCGCCAACCTTGTCGAATTTGTCGATGGTCCGAAGGATGCTGGCGTGCCATTCGCCCATGTTGTCGTGATGCGCTGGCGGCCCGTCCGGGTCTGGCACACTGGCCAATTCTACTGCCTCCAGTATCCCGTTCAATATCTTACGGTTATTGATCCGAACCACATAATCGCCGCGCTCGATCCCCGCGGCCTCCAGCGCGTCCGACAGCATGGCGCAAATCTCGGCATCCGCTGCCACGCTGGCCGACCCCACCGTATCTGCATCGCATTGATAGAACTGCCGGAACCGCCCCGGTCCCGGCTTTTCATTGCGCCAGACCGGGCCCATCGCGTAGCGGCGATAAGGCGAGGGCAGATCGTTGCGGTACTGGGCTGCGACGCGGGCCAAGGGCGCGGTCAGGTCATAGCGCAGGGCCAGCCAGTCGGCGTCCTCATCCTGCCAGCCGAACACGCCCTCATTCGGGCGGTCGACATCGGGCAGGAACTTGCCCAAAGCCTCGACCGTTTCCACGGCGGAAGTTTCCAACGGATCAAAGCCATAGCGGTGGTAGACCTCGGCGATCTTGTCCAGCATCGCCTTGCGCTCTGTCACCTCGGCACCGAAATAATCGCGAAAACCCTTGGGGGTTTCGGCGCGCGGGCGGCGTTGTGGTTTGTCTTGTGCCATGGCTTGGCCCTTCGCTTTTGGTCGCCGCCCGTGTAACGGATGGGGGGCGGGGCGGCAAGCATGTAGGGGGCGATGATGGACCGGATGGACAGTTTGGAGGAACGCGTGGCGCATCTGATGCGGGCGGTGGACGATTTGTCCGACGTGGTGGCGCGGCAAGGACGCGATCTGGACCGGTTGCTGCGGCTGACGCAAATGCTGGCGGAACGAGAGGCCGGGCGCGAAAGTGACGGCGTGGGGGGGATACCTTTGGCCGATCAGAAGCCGCCACATTGGTGAACTGGATGGGTTCGAGGGGGCCGTCTGACGCGCCGCAGGTGGGCGGCTTCAAACCTCTTCGACCAACACCACACCTTGCATCGCCTTGATCGCACCCTTGATTTGCGGGGTGATCGGATAGGGTTGTGGCAGAGTCAGGTCGATTTCGCGGCCCTGATCATCGGCCACACAAAGGGTGATCTGGGCGCGGTTGCGGCCTTCGACGCGTTCCAGCAGCAGGGCGATTGAGGTCGCGGCAGAGGCTGCGTTCAGGTGGATACGCAGGGCCTGCACCCCGGCCTGATCCGCCACGGCGTCAATGGGTTGCACGGAATTCGCCAGCAATTTCAGCGTGTCACCTTCCAGTTCCGCCTTGACCGTCAGCACCACGTTCTTGCCGGGTTCCAGATGATCTCGCGATGCCTCCAGCGCGTCGGAGAACAGCGTCACTTCGTAAAGCCCAGTCGGGTCGGACAGTTGCACGAAGGCAAAGCGATTGCCCTTGGCCGATTTGCGCTCCTGTTTTGACGACACCGAACCTGCGATTTTCGCAATCAGTGGGCCGCGCTCGGCCAAGGCCGTCACCTCGGTGAGGGTTTTCACATCCCGGCGTTTCAGGGCGGACATATAGTCGTCCAAAGGGTGGCCAGACAGGTAGAAACCGATGGCCAGATGTTCCTGCGTCAGGCGTTCCACCGGCTGCCAGTCGTCGCGGAAGGCCACGCGGGGTTCGGGAATATCGGCCCCCGCTTCGCCGAACAGGCTGACTTGGTTGGAGGATTTCGCCTCATGGATTGCGGCGGAATAGGCGACCAGCGGGTCCAGCGCTTCGAACACCCGGGCACGGTTTGGGTCCAGCACATCGAAGGCTCCGGCGCGGGCGAGCATTTCCAAGGGGCGTTTGCCGACGCGTTTCAGGTCCACGCGGCGGGCCAGATCGAACAGGGTGGCAAAGGGTTTGTCACCGCGCGCGGTGACGATCAGCCCCATCGCATCGGCCCCGACCCCTTTCAAAGCGCCCAGCGCGTAGACGACTTGGCCGTCGCGCACCGAGAAGGTCGCCAGACTGGCATTCACGCAAGGCGCGACGGTCTTGATGCCCAGCTTATTGACCTCGCGCTTGTACACCGCCAGCTTGTCGGTCAGGTGCATATCGCAGTTCATCACGGCGGCCATGAATTCGACCGGGTAATTCGCCTTCAGATAGGCGGTTTGGTAAGACACCACCGCATAGGCCGCCGCGTGGGATTTGTTGAAGCCGTAATTGGCGAATTTCTCTAGTAGATCAAAGACTTCTCCAGCCTTTTCCTTCGCCACATTGTGCGTTGTCGCCGCGCCTGCGATGAATTTCGGGCGTTCTTTCGCCATTTCCTCGGGGTTTTTCTTGCCCATGGCACGGCGCAACAGGTCAGCGCCGCCCAATGAATAGCCCGCCATCACCTGAGCGATCTGCATCACCTGCTCTTGGTAAACGATAATCCCTTGGGTTTCCGCCAGAATGTGGTCGATCGTCGGGTGGATCGACTCCAGATCCTTCAGGCCGTTTTTCACCTCGCAATAGGTGGGAATATTCTCCATCGGGCCTGGACGATAGAGCGCCACCAGTGCCACGATATCCTCGATGCAGGTTGGTTTCATGCGCCGCAGCGCGTCCATCATACCGCTGGATTCCACCTGAAACACCGCCACGGTTTTGGCGGCGGCGTAAAGGTCATAGGACAGCTTGTCGTCCAGCGGGATCAGCGAGATATCCAGATCGACCCCGCGCAAACGCAGCAAATCCAGCGCGTTCTGGATCACAGTCAGGGTTTTCAGACCAAGAAAGTCGAACTTCACCAGCCCGGCCTGTTCCACCCATTTCATGTTGAACTGGGTCGCGGGCATGTCTGACCGCGGGTCTTGGTACAAAGGCACCAATTCGTCCAAAGGACGGTCGCCAATCACCACGCCAGCGGCATGGGTGGATGCGTTGCGATACAGCCCCTCAAGCTGCGCGCCGTAATTCAGCAGGCGCGCGACAACCTCTTCCTTCGCGGCCTCGCGCAAGCGCGGCTCATCTGCCAGGGCTTTGGTGATGCTGACAGGTTTGACCCCATCAAGCGGGATCATCTTGGACAGCCGGTCCACCTGCCCGTAAGACATTTGCAGCACACGGCCCACGTCGCGCACCGCCGCCTTCGACAACAGCGCCCCGAAGGTGATGATCTGCCCCACCTTGTCGCGTCCATATTTGCCTTGGACATAGCGGATCACCTCTTCACGGCGGTCCATACAGAAGTCGATGTCGAAGTCGGGCATCGACACGCGTTCGGGGTTCAAAAACCGCTCAAACAGCAGCGCATAGCGCAGGGGATCAAGGTCGGTGATGGTCAGCGCATAGGCGACCAAGGAACCGGCACCCGACCCCCGCCCCGGCCCAACGGGGATGCCTTGATCCTTGGCCCATTTGATGAAATCGGCCACGATCAGGAAATAGCCGGGAAAGCCCATCCGCTCGATGATGCCCAGTTCAAAGTCCAGCCGCGCCTGATACTCGGCGGGGGTGACGGCGTGAGGGATGATCGCCAGCCGGGCCTGAAGCCCCGCGTTGGCCTGACGGCGCAGTTCGTTCACCTCGTCATCGGCGAATTTAGGCAGGATCGGTTTGCGTTTGTAAGTGGCAAAGGCGCAGCGGCGGGCTATTTCGACGGTGTTTTCAAGGGCCTCGGGCAAATCGGCGAACAGGGTCGCCATTTCGGCTTCGGTTTTGAAGTAATGCTGCGGGGTCAGGCGGCGGCGCGGTTGTTGTTGATCGACATAGGCGCCTTCGGCAATGCAAATCAGGGAGTCATGAGCCTCAAACATGTCGGATTTGGGGAAGTAGACATCGTTGGTGGCAACCAAAGGCAGGCCGATGTCATAGGCCATCTCGATGAAGCCGCGCTCGGTCCCTGCTTCGACATCGGGCAGACGGCCTCCCTCGCCCGGATGGCGTTGCAACTCGACATAGAGACGCTGCGGAAAAGCCGCCGCCAGCCGCTCCATCAACGCGCGCGCCTTTGGGGTCTGCCCGGTTTGCAAGAACCGCCCCACAGGCCCCTCGGCCCCGCCGGTCAGGCAGATCAAGCCGCCCGCATAACGTTCCAATTCAGCCAAAGTCACCTGAGGGATGGCGCCGCCTTTGTCGATGTAAAGACAAGAGTTCAACTTCATCAGGTTCATATAGCCGGCTTCTGACTGCGCCAGCAGCACAACGGGGGCCGGATTGCGCAGTTTTTCACCGGGGGCTGCGGGATCGTACGCCAGCGACACCTGACAGCCGACAATCGGCTGCACCCCAGCATCCTTGGCGGTCACCGAAAACTCCAGCGCCGCAAACATGTTGTTGGTGTCAGTCACGGCGACTGCAGGCATGTCCAGTTTGGCGCAAAGCTTGACCAAGGCCTTGACCGGCACAGCGCCTTCCAAAAGCGAGTGTTCGGTGTGGACACGCAGGTGTATGAATCGGGGAGTTGCCATTGCCATAGCCTATCCAAGCGGCGCGCAGAACGAAAGCCCGCCCCATTCACAGGCAAAGCAATAAACTGCTTCCAAAAATACCCGAAAGGTAATGCTGGACAGAATCCTGTCAGGCAGGCTTCAATCGAACACAGAAAAAGGGCACAAAGCCCATAAGGTCGCGTGGACCGCTTTACGCCGCATCGGGCGGACACGCAGATGGCCATCAATGGGGAGACCGCGGCAGGACAAGACATGACCGAAGTTGCGTTTCTGTTGAACGGAACGCCGGTTCGCGTTTCGGGCGAGGCCCCGACGCGGACACTTTTGGATTGGCTGCGGGAAAACCGGGGACTTTGCGGCACCAAAGAAGGCTGCAACGAAGGCGATTGCGGGGCTTGCACCGTCATGGTGACGGACGCGCAAGGCGCGCGTGCGCTGAACGCCTGTATTCTGTTCTTGCCGCAATTGAATGGCAAAGCCGTGCGCACCGTGGAAGGTCTGTCAGGACCAGACGGCCAACTGCACCCGGTACAGGCCGAAATGATCATCCATCACGGCAGCCAATGCGGTTTCTGCACGCCGGGTTTCGTGGTGTCGATGGCCGTGGGTCACGCACAGGGTCGCGTTGATCATGATACGGTTCTGGCCGGGAACCTGTGCCGCTGCACCGGCTATGCGCCGATCATCCGCGCGGCAAAGGCCGCCGAATCCACCCCGGTTCCTGACTGGATGCAGACCGATGCGGCCATCCTTGCTGCGCAAATACCCTTTGGGGGGGGCGGTGAGGCGGGCAGCCACTCTGGTTTTTTCCAGCCCGGCAACAGCGATGATTTTGCGGACTGGTATCTGGCCAATCCCGATGCCACGCTGATAGCCGGGGCCACGGACGCCGGGCTTTGGGTGACGAAACAACTGCGCGATTTGACCAAGGTGGCATTTCTGTCGGGCATCACTGACCTGCAACACATCGAACAGCAAGGCAATTTGCTGCATGTCGGCGCGGGCGTGACGATCACCGCCCTGCGCACGGCTGTGGCCCCCTCTCTGCCCAGCTTTGCCGAACTGCTGCGCCGATACTCGTCCGAACAGGTGCGCAATGCCGCCACCATCGGCGGCAACATCGCCAATGGCTCGCCCATCGGCGATGGTCCGCCTGCGCTGATCGCGCTGGGGGCCACTTTGCACCTGCGTCGGGGCGACGAGATGCGCACATTGCCGCTTGAGAATTTCTTCCTGGATTACCGCAAGCAAGACCGCATGCCCGGCGAATTCGTGGCGGGCATCACTCTGCCCGCCCATGCCCCCGCTCTGCGTTGCTACAAGATCAGCAAGCGCTTTGACCAAGACATCTCGGCGGTGCTGGGCTGTTTCAATATCACCGTGGAAGGCGGGTTGGTGACGGCGGCGCGGATTGCCTTTGGCGGCATGGCGGGTATCCCGAAACGCGCCACGGCGGTTGAGGCTGCGTTGTCGGGGCAGCCGTGGAGCCTTGCCACGCTTGCCGCAGCACTGCCAGAATTTGCGAAGGATTTTCAGCCGATGACCGATATGCGCGCCTCGGCGGCCTACCGCCTGACCACGGCGCAGAACCTGCTGACCCGGTATTTCCACGACCTTGCGGGCACGCCGATTGATGTGTTGCAGGTGCAATCATGACCATGGGCAAACCGCTTCCCCATGATGCCGCCCCCCTGCACGTGACGGGGCAGGCGCGCTATGTCGATGACATCCCACTGCCCGCCAACGCCCTGCATCTGGCTTTCGGCCTTTCGACCTGCGCCCATGGTGACATCACCGCAATTGACCTTGCCACGGTACGCGCGGCCCCCGGCGTGGTGGCGGTGTTTGCGGCAGCGGATCTGCCGGACATGCCCGATTGCAGCCCTTCGACTCATGACGAGCCGTTGCTGGCCGTGGGGACCGTGCATTACCTCGGCCAGCCGGTGTTTCTGGTGGTGGCCGACAGCCATCTGGCCGCCCGCAAGGCCGCGCGTCTGGGCAAGATCAGCTATGGCGAACGCCCTGCCCTGCTGACGGTCGACGACGCTTTGGCCGCCAATTCGCGGTTCGAACAGGGGCCGATCGTCTGGGCCAAAGGCGATGCAGGCGCTGAAATCGCCAAGGCCCCTCTGGTGGTCGAAGGTCAATTTGAGGTCGGCGGCCAAGAACATTTCTATCTGGAAGGCCAGATCGCCGCCTGTTTGCCGCAAGAAGGTGGCGATATGCTGGTGCATTCCTCCACCCAGCATCCCACGGAAATCCAACACAAAGTCGCCCATGCCCTGCATCTGCCAATGCACGCGGTGCGGGTCGAGGTGCGCAGGATGGGCGGCGGTTTTGGCGGCAAGGAAAGCCAAGGCAACGCACTGGCCGTGGCCTGTGCCATTGCGGCGCGCGCCACCGGGCGGCCGTGCAAGATGCGCTATGACCGCGATGACGACATGATGATCACCGGCAAGCGCCATGATTTGAAGATCAGGTACCGCGCCGGGGTGGACGACCAGGGCCGTATTCTTGGCCTTGAATTCACCCATCTGTTCCGCTGCGGTTGGGCGCAGGATTTGTCGCTGCCCGTGGCCGACCGCGCCATGCTGCACGCCGACAACTGCTATCACTTGCCCGCCATCCGAATTGAAAGTCACCGGCTGAAAACCAACACCCAAAGCGCCACAGCCTATCGCGGCTTTGGCGGTCCGCAGGGGATGGTGGGGATTGAACGGGTGATGGATCACATCGCGCATGCGGTGGATCGCGATGCCCTGTCCGTGCGGCGCGTGAATTTCTACAACGCCATTGGCGGTGTGGGTCCGGGCACCGGGCATCGCTTTGGAAGCGCGCATTCGCCCGCGGACACCGCCCCGCAGACCACCCCCTACCACATGCCAGTTGAAGATTTCATCGGCCACGAACTGGTGGCAGAACTGGAGCGGACCTCCGATTACCAAGCCCGCCGCGCAGCGATTGCGGATTGGAACGCCAACAGTCCAATCTTGAAGAAAGGCATCGCGTTGACCCCGGTGAAATTCGGGATTTCCTTTACTCTGACTTGGCTTAACCAAGCCGGGGCCTTGGTGCATGTTTATCAGGATGGCTCTATCCACCTGAACCACGGCGGCACCGAGATGGGGCAAGGCCTGTTCCAAAAGGTGGCGCAAGTGGCGGCGGGGGTGTTTGGCGTTGATACCGAAAAGGTGAAAATCACCGCGACGGACACCGCCAAAGTGCCCAACACTTCGGCCACCGCCGCCAGTTCTGGCAGCGATCTGAACGGCATGGCAGCCCGCGCGGCCTGTGAAACAATCCGGGGCCGGATGGCGGCGTTTATCGCCGACAAGCACGGCGTGAAGCCCGAAACTGTCAGGTTTGAAAGCGGAACTGTCCGCGTGGCCGGCGAGGTGTTCAGCTTTGATCAGGTCACCGCCTGGGCGTATCAGGCGCGGATTTCGCTGTCCTCGACCGGGTTTTACGCGACGCCAAAGATCACATGGGACCGGGTCAAAGGCGCAGGCCGCCCGTTCCTGTATTTCGCTTATGGAGCCGCCGTTACCGAGGTTGTGATCGACACCTTGACCGGTGAAAACCGCATCCTGCGCGCGGATGTGCTGCATGACACCGGCACATCACTGAACCCTGCGCTGGATGTAGGCCAGATTGAGGGCGCCTATGTACAGGGCGCGGGCTGGCTGACCACCGAGGAATTGGTGTGGAATAGCAAGGGGATGCTGACCACACATGCGCCGTCGACCTACAAGATACCGGCCTGCTCCGACCGCCCCCCTGTGTTCAATGTGGCGTTGTGGGACAAGCCCAACCGCGAGGATACCGTGGGCAAATCG
Source organism: Pseudorhodobacter antarcticus (assembly GCA_945860375.1). Next base: position 23,167 of record CAMAQR010000022.1, on the reverse strand, counting down.
AAGGCTGTCGGAGAGCCGCCGTTCATGTTGGGCATCTCAGCGCTTTTTGCGCTGTCGGACGCCATTGCGGCCTGTGGTGACGGGTCGGTTTACCCCGCACTGGACGCGCCTGCGACAGCCGAACGGGTCTTGGCCGCTGTGCAGCGGGTGCGCGATGTTTGATGTTTTGGAACTTCAGGCCGCCGTGGCCGCCCATACCCGCGTTGCCCGCGTGGTGATTGCCGGGGTCAAAGGCTCTTCGCCCCGCGAGATTGGCGCTGCAATGCTGGTTTGGTCCGACGGGCAGTCGGGCACGATCGGCGGCGGTGCGCTGGAATGGCAGGCGGTGCTGCGCGCGCGCGCGATGTTGACGGCGGGCAGATTGCAACTGGATCATGTGCCGTTGGGGCCAAATCTGGGCCAATGCTGCGGCGGTGCGGTGACGTTGTTGACCGAGATTTATGGCGCGGCGGACCTGACCAAACTGGATCAGTCGGTGATCGCGCGCGCTGTCGATGGATCAGCCATGCCACTGGCTGTAAAGCGTATTTTGGCGGCGGCTCGGGGGCAAGGTGTGGTCCCTGCCGCGCAGCTCCTGCAAGGCTGGATGTTGGAAGCCGTGGCGCGACCGCAGCGCAATCTGTGGATTTGGGGAGCCGGTCATGTCGGGCGGGCGTTGGTTTCGGTGCTGGCCCCGCTGCCCGATCTTGCAATCACTTGGGTTGATGTCGGCCCAGAGCGGTTTCCCGAAGCAGTGCCCGGGAATGTCAGGGTTTTGCCGGTTGCAGACCCCGCGCTGGCGGTTGCTTTGGCCCCTGCGAACGCCGAACATATCGTGCTGACCTATTCGCACGCTCTGGACCTTGATCTTTGCCATCGCATTCTGAAAAATGGTTTCAGCCGCGCCGGCCTGATCGGATCACGGACCAAATGGGCGCGGTTTCGCAACCGCTTGGCCGCTTTGGGCCACAGCCCCCAAGCCATCGCACGGATCGATTGCCCGATCGGCGCACCCGGTCTGGGCAAGCACCCGCAAGCGATCGCCATCGGCGTCGCGACCGCTTTTCTGACCCCCAAACCCCAAGCCAATTTGCAGGAGATCGCAGGATGAACAGCGAAAGGCCGGTCCTTCTGTCAGTGGAGGGCATCACCAAAGCCTATCCGGGGGTGGTGGCGAACGCTGACGTCACCTTCCAGATCCGTGAAGGCGAAGTACATGCTTTGCTTGGGGAAAATGGCGCAGGCAAATCCACCATGGTCAAAATGATCTATGGTCTGGTCAAGCCGGACTCCGGTCGGATGACGTGGCGCGGCGCGGCGCATACGCCTTCGGAGCCAAGATCCGCAAGGGCCTCGGGTGTGGCGATGGTGTTCCAGCATTTCAGCCTGTTCGAGGCGTTGAATGTGGCCGAAAACGTGGCGCTCGGCATGGAAAATCCGCCGCCGATGGGCGCGCTGGCCGCGAAGATCACGGCGGTTTCTTCGGCTTACGGACTGCCACTTGATCCATCGCGGATGGTCGGCGATCTGTCAGCTGGAGAGCGGCAGCGCGTCGAAATCATCCGCTGTCTGCTGCAAGATCCCAAGCTTTTGATCATGGACGAGCCGACTTCGGTGCTGACCCCGCAAGAAGTGGAAATCCTTTTCAAAACGCTGCGACAGTTGTCGGCGGAAGGCACCGCAATTTTGTACATCAGCCACAAGCTGGAAGAAATCCGCACCCTTTGCGACGAGGCCACAATCTTGCGGCGCGGCAAAGTTGTGGGCACTTGCACCCCGCGCGAGCGCACTGCGCGGGAAATGGCCGAGATGATGGTCGGCGCCGTTTTGACCCCTCCTGAACGCGGCGCCAAAAAGGAATGGCCGCAAAATCACCCGGCACTGGAGGTGAGGAGCCTGTCGGTGGCGTCACCGATCGCATTTGGCACGTCGTTGAAAAATATCACTTTCTCGGTGCGCCGGGGTGAAGTTCTCGGCATCGCTGGCGTGGCGGGCAACGGGCAAGACGAATTGCTGCTGGCCCTGTCTGGCGAGATCAAATCGGATGAGGGCATGATCAAGGCCACTGGCGTTGGGGTGGGTCGGCTGGGGCCGAATGACCGGCGGCGGATCGGCTTTGTGGCCGCCCCCGAGGACCGGTTGGGTCATGCGGCAGCGCCCGACATGTCCTTGGTGGAGAACGCCTTCCTGACCGGAGCGATCCGTAAAGGTTTGACAAAACGTGGTTTTATTGACTGGGCCGCGACGCGCGACTTTGCGGAGCGGGTGATCAAGGCCTATGATGTGCGCACGCCCGGATCGCATGTTGCTGCCCGTGCTTTGTCGGGGGGCAACTTGCAAAAGTTCGTCATTGGCCGTGAGTTGAGCCAGTCGCCCGACGTCATCGTCATCAACCAACCGACTTGGGGCGTTGATGCGGCGGCGGCGGCGGCGATCCGTCAGGCGATTCTGGACCGCGCCACCGACGGCGCAGCAGTTGTGGTGATATCGCAGGATCTGGACGAGTTGCTGGAAATTTCTGACCGCTTTGCAGTGCTGAATGAGGGGCGTATGACCGTCCCTCGGCCCGTCAAGGGTTTAACCATAGATGAGATCGGCCTGATGATGGGCGGCGCGCACGGAATGGAGGTCGTTCACCATGTTGAGGCTTGAAAAGCGCCCAACCCCCAGCCGGCTGTGGCAGGCTGCAACCCCGGTGGCAGCCGTTGTTTTGACCATGTTTGCGGGCGGCATCATGTTCGCGGCATTGGGGAAAGACCCTGTTGAGGTGATCCGCACCATATTCTGGGACCCGCTGTTCGGCGAGTTCGCGTGGTACCTGCGCGGGCAACTGCTGGTCAAGGCCGGGCCGCTGATCCTGATCGCCGTTGGCCTGTCCTTGGGGTTTCGGGCGGGCATCTGGAACATTGGTGCCGAGGGCCAATACATCATGGGCGCGGTGTTCGGCGCGGCAGTGGGTCTTGCGGTTTTTCCAACCGAGAACCGGCTGATTTACCCGGTGATGGTGATTGCCGGGGCCTTTGGGGGTTGGGTCTGGGCGATGATCCCGGCTATTCTGAAAACCCGGTTCAACACCAACGAAATCTTGGTTTCTCTGATGCTGGTCTATGTGGCGCAGTCGATACTGGCGATGGCGGCGCTGGGGTTTTTGCGCAATCCCGAAGGCTCTGGCTTCCCCGGCAGTCGGAATTTCAGCGGCTATCCCGCGGCGTCCAACCCTGAACTCATTGCAGGCACGGGCATGCATTGGGGCGTGGTGGCGGCGTTTGTAGCCGTGATATTTGGCCACATATTGCTGCAAAAACATACGCTTGGATTTCAAATCAAACTGTCGGGGCAGGCCCCGCGTGCAGCCCGTTTTCATGGCGTGAATCCGACTGCGTTGGTCGTGTTGTGCATGGGCATTTCAGGGTCGTTGGCAGGCTTGGCGGGGGTGTTTGAAGTCACAGGACCAGCGGGCCAGATCACCATCGACTTCAACACGGGCTACGGGTTCACCGCAATCATCGTGGCTTTCCTTGGCCGATTGAACCCGGTTGGCATCCTTCTGGCCGGCCTTCTGATGGCGCTGACCTATATCGGTGGAGAGATGGCTGCGACCAATCTTGGCCTGCCCTCGGCGGCGATCCAAGCCTTTCAGGGCATGTTGCTGTTCTTTCTGTTGGCGGTCGATGTACTCTCCAACTTCCGCATCCGCGTGTTCATGAAAGGAGCCGCATAATGCTTGGCGCAATCAATCCGGCGGTTCTGATCGCGTCTTTGATGGTGGCTTCGGTGCCGATCATGCTGGCCGCTTTGGGCGAGTTGGTGGTCGAGAAGTCCGGCGTGCTGAACCTTGGCGTCGAAGGCATGATGATCATGGGTGCGATTTGCGGCTTTATCACCGCCGTCAACACTGGCAGCCCACTGATGGGTTTCGTGGGTGGGGCTGCTGGCGGGGCGGCGTTAAGTTTGATTTTCGCAGTACTGACCCAAAACCTGCTGGCCAATCAGGTCGCGACGGGACTTGCGTTAACCCTGTTCGGGTTGGGACTTTCGTCTTTGATGGGCCAAGGGTACAATGGCATCAAGCCGCCACTGACAGAGGCGGTGCCCTTTGGGCCGCTGCGCGATATTCCGGGGCTGGGGCGGATTTTGTTCAGCCACGATTGGGTGGTTTATTTTTCGATCGGGATCGTCGCTGCCACTTGGTATGTGCTGAGATATACCCGGACCGGCCTGATCGTCCGCGCTGTGGGCGAGAATCATGATGCAGCACATGCCTTGGGATACAAGGTCAACCGCATCCGTCTGGCCTGCATTCTGTTCGGCGGCGCGATGGCGGGGATGGGTGGGGCCTACATTTCCCTGATCCGGGTGCCGCAGTGGACCGATGACATCACGGCGGGCGCCGGCTGGATCGCTTTGGCAATTGTGGTGTTCGCCAGCTGGAAACCGTGGCGGGTGTTGATCGGTGCTTATCTTTTCGGCGGCATTACGGTGTTGCAGCTGAATTTACAGGCGGCGGGGTCGTCAATCCCGGTGGAATACTTGTCGATGTCGCCATATCTGATAACCATCATCGTGCTGGTTATCATGTCTGCTGGCAAAGGACGGGCGTTGAACGCGCCTGCGGCTTTGGGCCAGAACTTTCACGCCTCCCGGTGACGCAAATTCACTGGAAGGCCAACATCAACCGGGGCGAAAATCGCCCCATCCAACGGGAGACTACAATGAAACGCAGAACTCTATTGGCGACGGCCGTTCTGGGCCTTGGCCTTGCAGTCGGTGGCGCCGCCTCGGCGCAAGACAAACTGAAAGCCTGCTTCATCTATGTTGGGCCGATCGGTGATGGCGGCTGGACGTTCCAGCACGATCAGGGCCGTCTGGACGTTGAGGCAGCATTTGGCGACAAGGTAGAAACCGCCTATCAAGAGAACGTGCCTGAAGGTGCGGATGCCGAACGCGTGCTGACACAAATGGCGCTATCGGGCTGCAAGATCATCTTCACCACATCTTTCGGCTATATGGACCCGACCAATGCAGTCGCCGCCAAATTCCCGGATGTGAAGTTTGAACACGCCACCGGCTACAAGCGCGACACGCCGAACGTGTCCACCTACAACGCACGCTTCTATGAAGGCCGCGCCGTGATGGGCACCATCGCAGGCCGCATGACCAAATCGAACAAGATCGGATACATCGGGTCTTTCCCAATCCCCGAGGTTATTCAGGGCATCAACGCATCCTTCATTCACGCCAAAAAAGTGAACCCGGATGTCACCATGTCGGTGGTCTGGGCCTACACCTGGTTTGACCCGGCGAAAGAGGCTGATGCGGCCAAGGCGCTGATCGAACAGGGCGTGGATGTGATCTTGCAGCACACCGACTCCACCGCTCCTCTGGCCGAAGCCGCAAAGACACCCGGCGTGATCGGTTTTGGTCAGGCATCTGACATGACAGAGTACAAACCAAGCCCGCGCGTGTCGGCGATCATCGACAACTGGGGCCCCTACTATATCGAGCGGGTCGGCGCGCTGTTGGACGGCACCTATGCGCAGAAAGATACCTGGGCCGGCATTGGTGGTGGCGAAGTCAAGATTGGCGAGATCACCGAGGCGGTTCCTGCCGAAGTGAAGGCCGAAGCCGAAGCGTTGGCAGCCGCCATTGGTGACGGGTCTTATCACCCCTTCACCGGACCGCTGAACAAGCAAGACGGCTCTGTCTGGCTGGCAGAGGGCGAAAAGGCCGATGATGGCACTCTGGCCGGGTTGAATTTCTACGTCGAAGGCATCGTGGGCGATATCCCGAAGTAAGCTGCGGACAAGACCATCTTTAAAGGCCCGCTTCGGCGGGCCTTTTTCATTGCGTTGATGACAAAATGTCACAGGCATGATTCATATTATTATATTCTGATGTTTGCATGTAATATGCGTCTAATGAAACGTCGGGAGTACGGCTTATGGCGCATATCGTGGTGTTGGGTGCTGGTTTGGGTGGGTCGATCATGGCCTATGAACTGAGCGACCAATTGCGACCGGAAGATACGATAACGGTGATCACCAAGGACCCGTTGTATCACTTCGTCCCGTCCAACCCGTGGGTTGCGGTCGGTTGGCGCAAACGTGACGACATCACGATTGATCTGGCCCCGACCATGGCCAAAAAGGGCATCGGCTTCAAAACCGTTGCCGCCGAAAAGGTGCACGCGGCGGAAAACCGGGTCGAACTGGTTGATGGCACTTCGGTGTCCTATGATTATCTGGTGATCGCAACCGGGCCGGAACTGGCCTTTGATGAGATTGAAGGGCTGGGCCCCCACGGCGGCCACACCCAGTCGGTTTGCCACGTCGATCATGCACTTGCGGCAAAAGAGGTGTTTGAGAAGCTGCTGGCCAACCCCGGCCCGGTGGTGATTGGCGCGGTGCAGGGCGCCAGTTGTTATGGTCCGGCCTATGAATTCCTGTTCATTGTCGAAACCGCCCTGCGCAAAGCAAAAATCCGCGACAAGGTGCCGATGACCTTTGTGACCTCCGAACCCTATGTCGGCCATCTGGGTCTGGACGGGGTCGGCGACACCAAGGGCCTGCTGGAATCCGAGATGCGCGGCAAGCACATCAAATGGCTGACCTCAACCAAGGTGAAGAAGGTCGAGGCCGGCAAGATGACGGTCGAGGAAATCAATGACGACGGCTCTTCCAAGGGAGAAAAAGAGTTGCTGTTTGCATTTTCGATGATGCTGCCGGCATTCCGGGGCATCAAGGCGGTGCGCGACATTGAAGGCCTGTCAAACCCGCGCGGTTTTACAATTGTCGATCAGCATCAACGAAACCCCAAGTTCAAGAATATCTTTGCCGTCGGCGTTTGCGTCGCCATCCCGCCGATGGGGCCAACGCCTGTCCCCTGCGGCGTGCCAAAAACCGGCTTCATGATCGAATCGATGGTGACGGCCACCGCCCACAACATCGGCAACCTGCTGCGCGGTAAGGAACCTGATCAGGTGGGCACCTGGAATGCAGTTTGCCTGGCCGATTTTGGCGATTCAGGCATCGCGTTTGTCGCACAACCCCAAATTCCGCCGCGCAATGTGAACTGGTCGTCCTCGGGCAAATGGGTGCACTTGGCGAAGATCGGTTTTGAGAAATACTTCATCCGCAAGATCAAGAAGGGCACCTCTGAGCCATTCTATGAAAAGCTGGCGATGCAAGCCTTGGGCATTGATAAGCTGAAGGCGGTCAAGAAAGGCTGAGGGTTGCACCCCCCGCGTTCCGTGGATATTTGATCATAAGGAAGGGGCGCGGGCCAATCCGCGCCCCTTTTGATTTGGAGGCGGACATGCAGGCGGATTTCCTGATCATTGGCGGCGGTATTGCCGGAATTTCTGCGGCTGCGCGACTATCACATCTGGGATCGGTGATTGTGTTGGAGGCAGAGACGCATCTGGCGCATCATGCCTCTGGTCGCTCTGCCGCGCTGTATGAGCCACGCTATGGGCTGGCCCCTGTGGTCGAGTTGTCGTTGGCCTCTGGTGATTATTTCCGCAGCATTGCCAATATGTTGACCCCGCGCGGCATGATGATCCTGGCGAAGTCTGGTCAGGACGCCGACTTTGTCCATGACATCGAGACCATGGAACTGCCCGAGGTTTCACTGGATCAGGCCCGCGCGATTGTGCCGATCATCAACCCGGACATTGTGACCCGCGCTGCCCTTGCCCAACACGCATGGGATATTGACACTGACCTGCTGCTGCAAGGTTTTGCGCGAGAGGCGCGCGGGAATGGTGGCCAGATCCTCACCGGCGCACGGGTGTCTGCCATCAGGAAAACCGCAAATGGCTGGACCGCCACCACGTCGCAGGGTGATTTCAGCGGTGCGACTTTGATCAACGCGAGCGGCGCTTGGGTAGACCAAGTGGCAGCGATGGCGGGCGTCAAGCCTTTGGGTTTCCAGCCCAATCGCCGATCGATGGCCCGCATCCCTGCCCCCGCTGGCCATGATGTGTCCGGCTGGCCGATGATCTTTGGCTGTGGTGAAACTTGGTACGCCAAGCCGGATGCGGGTGCCCTAATCGTGTCGCCCGCCGAAGAACATCCAATGGAACCGCACGATGCCTGGGCCGATGATATGGTGCTGGCCGAGGGGCTGGCGCGCTATGAGGAAATGGTGACAGAGCCCGTAACCCGGTTGATTTCCAACTGGGCGGGTTTGCGCACCTTCAGCCCAGACCGCGTGCTGGTGATTGGCCGCGATGCGGCAGAGCCGTCGTTTTTCTGGCTTGCAGGGCAAGGCGGGTACGGTTTTCAATCCTCCCCCGCTGCAAGCCAGTTGGCTGCGGACCTGATCGCAGGGAGCGGCTCTGAATTGTCCGCCCCCCTGATCGCCGCACTGTCACCCGCTCGATTTGGCTAGACCCCAAGCGCGCGTCACTCTGTGCTGGCTTTACATTCAATAATATGAATGTAACTGATCCAGATCAAGGTCCAGCCCTGCGCGACATGTCACTCCTGCCGCAGAACAGGAGACCAAGATGAGCTATAAAGCCAAAACTGCCGAAATGCGTGCCGAATTGCGCGTGTTGAACAAGCTGATCCCCGAAACCGCCGCAGGCTTTGCGCAATTGTCGAAGGCCGCCAAGGAAGAGGGTACGCTGTCGGTCAAGGAACGCGAATATGTGGCGCTGGCCATCGCGATCACCCAGCGCTGCGAGCCTTGCATCAACTTCCACGTCGAGGCGCTGATGAAGGCCGGGGCCTTGCGTGAAGACATGTCGTCGGTGCTGGCGATGAGCGTCCAGATGGGCGGCGGCCCTGCCCTGATGTACGCGGGCCATGCGCTGGCGGCTTGGGATGAAATGTCGGCCCCGACCGCATAATTTTGCGACGGAACCGCGCAGGCGCGACGTCTTACATATATGCCGATAGATGAATTTAAGGAAACCAAATGACCAAACTGACCCTTCTGACTGCCGCTCTCTTGCTGTCCACTGGTGTCGCAACAGCGCAAGACCTCACCCCCGGCGGGCATTTCGTTGCAAACTGGGACTTGAACGGCGACGGGACTGTGACGTTGGAAGAAGCCACTGAAAAGCGCGGCGACGTCTTTAACGCATTCGACGGCGATGAGGATGGCAAGCTTTCTTCAGCCGAATACGACATGTTCGACCAAGCCCGTGCCAATGATCAGGCCGAAATGAAGGCCGCGATGGGCAAGGGAATCGGATACGGCAAAGGCATGGGCGCAGAGGGCGGCATGATGCGCGCTTTCAACGATACCGACGGCGATGGATTTGTGTCGCGCGACGAATTCATGGCGAAAACGCCGGAATGGATCGCGATGATGGATCGCAATGCCGATGGCGCGGTGACAGCCGATGATTTCGGCCCCGGCCACTGAACGACGCCCTCGAGCGAGTTGGAAAGCCCCAATCGGGGCTTTCCGCCCATCCCAAGTTTTGGGGCCAAGCCTCGAATGACAAACGGGGGTCAACGGCGCACTATGCCTGAATGTGGCGCATCGGATTGATCTGTTTGGCATTGGTTCTTGCGGGATGTGGCGGGCGCAGCCCACCCCCTGAAACAGGACGGCAAGCCCCTGTCATTGCATCAGATTTCGGCGACTCGGACCCCCACCCATGGGCCGATCCATCCGCCGCCATTTACCCTGTCCGTGGCATCGACGTGTCGCGTTTTCAAACCTCGGTCGATTGGGAAACGGCGCGTGCGGCGGGTGTCAACTTTGCTTTCATAAAGGCCACCGAGGGCGGTGACGGCCTTGACCCGATGTTTGCGACCCATTGGCAAGCGGCGGGTCGGGCGGGTGTGCGGCGCGGCGCGTATCTGTTCTATTACCATTGCCGCGCACCCGAAGATCAGGCCCGCTGGTTTTTTCGTCATGTGCCCCGCACCCCCGGCGCCTTGCCCCCGGTGCTGGATATGGAGTGGACGCCGACCTCGCCCACCTGCACCCTGCGTCGCGATCCGTCGCTGATCCGCGCCGATGCCCGCCGCCTTGTTGCGCTGCTGACCGATCATTACGGCACCGCCCCGATCCTCTACACCACAGTTGATTTCTACGAAGACAATGCGATGGGGCAACTGGGCGGGGTGGAGTTCTGGCTGCGGTCCGTCGCAGCGCATCCGTCCGATCGCTATCCGGGGCAAAAGTGGCGGTTCTGGCAGTACAGCGCCACAGGTTTGGTTGCGGGGATCAAGGGGCGGGTTGATCTGAACGCCTTTGCCGGATCGCGCGACGCTTGGGCCGATTGGCTGTCACGGCGCGCGCAATAAAAAGGCCGCCCCGCAAAAAGGGGGCGGCAAGGGTCTTTGGCGGGATTGTTATCCGTCGATGCGAATGCGCGCGTTTGACGGGTCAAACGGGCTGTCTTCGACCACGACGCAATCCCACAACGCGCGATTCATCCGCACCTTCAACTTGGTGCCCACCGCCGCCAGATCGGGCCGCACATAGGCCATACCGATCTGTTTGCCGAACGCCACCGAATAGCCGCCCGAGGTCAGTCGGCCCACTTTGACGCCGTCCAGCAGCAGCGCCTCTTTGCCCCATGGATCGGTGTCGGACGGCCCGTCGATCAGCAAAGTGCAGCATTTAGACCGGATGCCCACATCCAGCATCGCCTGCTTGCCTTGGAAATCCTTGGACAAATCGACGAAACGGTCCAGAGCGGCCTCCAATGGAGTCGCATCGCGGCCCAACTCATTGCCGAAGGCGCGGTAGGATTTTTCCTGACGCAACCAGTTTTGCGCCCGCGCGCCGACCAGCTTGAGCCCATGTTTTTCGCCCGCCGTCAAAAGCAGGTCCCAAAGATAGCGTTGCATCTCGATCGGATGGTGCAGTTCCCAGCCCAACTCGCCAGTGTAGGCCACGCGGATCGCGTTCACTGGGCACATGCCAAGTTCGATCTTGCGGGCCGAAAGCCATGGGAAACGCTTGTTGGAAAGCGCGGTTTCGGGGAATTCGTCCTTGATGATTTCGGCCAGAATTTTGCGGCTGTTCGGGCCTGCGATGGCGAACACGCCCCATTGGGTCGTCACGTCATGGATTTCGATATAGCCAAACTCGGGCGCCTTGTCCTCGGCGCATTTGCGCAGATAATCGGCGTCGTAGGCCGTCCAGGCCCCGGCAGAGACAAGATAATAATCGTCCTGCCCATTGCGCACGATGGTGTATTCCGTCCGCGTCGTGCCGGTGGGCGTCAGCGCATAGGTCAGGTTGATCCGTCCCACCTTTGGCAAAGCGTTGCAGGTGAACCAATCCAGAAACGCCGTCGCCCCCGGTCCTTTGACCACATGTTTGGTGAAGGCGGTGGCGTCGATCAGACCGGCGGTTTCGCGGATGGCCTTGGCCTCATCGACCGCGTATTGCCACCAGCCCCCACGGCGGAAGCTGCGCGAATTGTGGTCAAAGTCTTCGGGCGCGTTCAGGGGGCCGTAATAGATCGGACGTTCCCAGCCGTTCACTTGGCCAAACTGCGCACCCAGCGCCTTTTGGCGGTCATAGACGGGCGCGGTGCGCAATGGACGGGCCGCTTCACGCTCTTCATCCGGGTGGTGCAGGATGAAGACGTGGTCGTAGCATTCCTCATTCTTGCGGGCGGCATATTCGGTGGTCATCCACGAGCCGTACCGGCGCGGGTCAAGCGACGCCATGTCAATCTCGGCCTCGCCGTTTACCATCATCTGCGCAAGGTAATAGCCCGTCCCGCCTGCAGCCGTGATGCCAAAGCTGAAGCCTTCCGCCAGCCACATGTTGCGCAAACCGGGAACCGGGCCGACCAGCGGGTTGCCATCGGGTGTGTAGCAGATCGGGCCGTTGAAATCGTCTTTCAGACCAACGGTTTCCGACGAGGGCAGGCGGTGGATGAAGGACATGTATTCCGCCTCGATCCGTTCCAGATTCAGCGGAAACAGGTCGGCGCGAAAGCTGTCGGGGACAGAGTATTCGAATCGCGCGGGCGCACCCTTTTCATAGGGCCCCAAAATCCAGCCGCCACGCTCTTCGCGCACGTACCATTTGGCATCGGCATCGCGCAGAACCGGGTGTTCGGGGTTGGTCTTGCGGTATTCTTGCAGCATGGGGTCGGGTTCAGTCACGATGAACTGGTGTTCGACCGGGATCGCCGGGATTTTCACACCCAAGAGCCGCGCGGTGCGTTGGGCGTGGTTGCCCGTCGCGGTTACCACATGTTCGGCGCGGATTTCGAATTTCTCGTCCGAGGCCACAAGGTTGCCGCCCTTGTCCACCATCCGGGTGCAAGACACGATCCATTCAGACCCGGTCCATTTGTAGCCATCAACCTGCACCTTGCGCTCGATGGTCGCGCCGTGCTGACGCGCACCTTTGGCCATGGCTTGGGTGACGTCTGCTGGATTGATATAGCCATCCTGCGGATGATACAGCGCGCCGATCAGATCATCCGTGCGCAGCAGTGGCCAGCGGTCTTTCATGTCCTTGGGCGTCAGGAATTCGTGATAGACCCCGGCGGTTTCGGCAACGGAAGAGTAAAGCATATACTCGTCCATCCGCGCCTGATGCTGCGCCATGCGCAGGTTGCCCACCACCGCAAAACCCGCGTTCAAGCCAGTTTCCGCCTCCAGCGCTTTGTAGAAATCGACCGAATATTTGTGAATATGCGTCGTGGCATAGCCCATGTTGAACAAGGGCAGCAGCCCTGCCGCGTGCCAGGTTGACCCCGACGTCAGCTCATCGCGTTCGACCAGCATGGTGTCCCAGCCCGCCTTGGCCAAGTGATAGGCAATACCGTTCCCGACAGCACCGCCACCGACGACCAAAGCTTTGACATGGGTTTTCATAAGACGTCTCCGAGGGCTGTTTTGCCCATATGTGCCTGATCTGACCCAAGGCGGGCAAGGCCTGCCGACACATGGCGGACGAAAACGACATGATCGGCGAAAAGCGGCATGATTTTCGCCCGTGGCGGGGTTTAGCCGTCCGCCACCGCTGCCAACAGTTGGGCATTGCCGCCCGAGGCAGTGGTGTCAATGCACACATGCCTTTCCAGCAGCGCGTGTGCGGCATCTGGCATCCCGCCGATCAGCGGCAGGATTGGCCCAAGTCGACCGGCCAAAGCCTTGGCCCGCGCCCGCGCGCCAGCCTCATCCCCCCACCACAGCGCACCCGCAAACCCGTCCAGCCGGGTCAGCGCCAGAGGGGTCAACCCGGGAGCCTCTACCGCATGGCCGCCCAGCGCGCGAATGGCTTCGGCCTGCGTCAATGCTGTCGCTGCAGATGGGCCAAGGCACAGAACCGGGGCGCGCGGCACGGCGGTCAACCGATTCGACTCGCCCGTTGGACCGGGCAAAACGCGGGCATGGGCCGTATGCGCCGCCCTACGGTCCAGCCGCAACTGCGCCGCAACCTCGGCTTCGGTGGTTTCGCGGTCCTCCACGCCCGCGACAGGGGCCGCAGACCGCGTATAGCGGATCAGGTATTCCGGCCCACCCGCCTTTGGCCCAGTGCCTGAAAGCCCCTCGCCACCAAAGGGTTGGCTGCCCACCACCGCGCCGATCTGGTTGCGGTTGACATAGGTGTTGCCGACATGCAGCGCCTCGACCACCGCCTGAACGCGGTCGTCAATGCGGGTGTGCAGCCCGAAGGTCAGGCCGTAGCCGGTGGCGTTGACGGCCTTCACCACTTCCATCACCTCGCCCGCCTTGAAAGTGGCGATGTGCAGGACGGGGCCAAAAATCTCATGCGGCATGGCGGCAATACCCGACACCTTGATCACCGTAGGGGCGATAAAGGTGCCCAGTTTGGGCGCCGTCATTTCCTTCAAAACCCGCCCCTCGGCCCGCGCGGCAGCGATGTAGTCGCGGATGCCGGACTGCGCCTGAGCGTCGATCACCGGACCAACATCGGTGAACAGATCCAAGGGATCGCCCAGCGCCAATTCATCCATTGCGCCGAACAACATCTCTTGCACGGTTTCAGCCACGTCTTCCTGCACATACAAACAGCGCAGCGCCGAACAGCGTTGGCCAGCCGATTGGAACGAAGATGCCAGAATATCGCGCACCGCCTGTTCCGGCAGCGCAGTTGAATCGACCAGCATCGCATTCAAACCGCCGGTTTCGGCGATCAGGGGGGCCGTCGGGTCCAGATGCTCGGCCATGGTACGGCGGATCAGCAGCGCGGTTTCGGTGGACCCGGTGAAAGCGACCCCCTTGACGCGCGCATTGCGTGTGACGGCCGCGCCGACCTGGCCATCACCGGGCAAAAGCTGCAGCGCCGACGCCGGAACCCCAGCTTTCAGCAGCAATTCGACCGCCAAGGCGGCGATCAACGGGGTCTGCTCGGCGGGCTTGGCCAGCACAGCGTTGCCCGCGGCCAAAGCCGCACCGATCTGACCAGAAAAGATCGCCAGCGGAAAGTTCCACGGGCTGATGCAGGCGAATACCCCATGCGCCGGTGCGGTCAGGGCGGCGGCACCATCGGCATAATAGCGTAAAAAATCGACGGCCTCGCGCAGCTCAGCCACGGCATCGGCCAGCGATTTCCCTGCCTCGCGCGCCAAAAGCGCGAAGATTGCGCCGTACTCGGCCTCGTACAGATCGGCCGCGCGGCGCAAAACCTGCGCCCGCACATCCGCAGGGGCGGCCCAAGGTTCGGCCAACCGCAAAGCGGTGTCCACATCCGCCACGGACGCCGTCAGCACATGTCCAACGACCGCCCCCGTCGCCGGGTTTGTCAACGGCAACCGTGGCCCGCCTGCCATGCGGCCAGCCAGCATCGGTGCTGCATCAAACTGCCGCGTCTCATGCGGCGCACGGGCTTGTGCAATGGCCTCCAGATCGGCCGCATCGGTCAAGTCCCATCCTTGCGAATTCCGGCGCGGGCCAAACAGCGCCCTACCCGTCGCAATCGCCGGGCTGACGATCGACGCCATGCCTTCTATCGCCGTGAGAGGGCAGGCGGCGACCCGTTCAGGGCTGACCTCGGCATTCACAATCTGGTTCACGAAACTGGAATTCGCGCCGTTCTCCAACAACCGCCGCACCAGATAGGCCAGCAGATCACGGTGCGCGCCGACAGGGGCATAAATGCGGCAGCGGGTGCCGTGATCCGTTAGAACGATGTCGTGCAGCCGTTCCCCCATGCCGTGCAAACGCTGAAATTCAAACGCCTTTTTATCATCGGCCATATCCATGATGGCAGCGACGGTATGGGCGTTGTGGGTGGCGAACTGCGGATAAATCCGGTCGGTCATGCCCAGCAATTTGCGGGCATTGGCGATGTAGGACACATCGGTGGATTGTTTGCGGCTGAACACCGGAAACGATTCCAGCCCCAGAACCTGCGCCCGCTTCACCTCGGCGTCCCAATAGGCGCCCTTGACCAGCCGCACCATGATGCGGCGATCCAACTTCACCGACAGCGCATAAAGCCAGTCGATCACCGCCCCCGCACGCCGCCCGTAAGCCTGCACCACCACGCCAAAGCCATCCCAACCACGCAGGGCGGGATCGGACAGCACAGCCTCGATCACCTCAAGCGATAGCGCCAGACGGTCGGCTTCTTCGGCGTCGATGTTGAAGCCAAGGCCCGCAGCCTTGGCCAAGCCAGCCAAAGCCCGCACGCGCGGCACCAGTTCTTCCATCACGCGGGACCGTTTCGCCACCTCGTATCGCGGATGCAGCGCCGACAGTTTCACTGAAATGCCGGGATTGGTGCGGATGTCTCCGGCGGTCGCCGCGCGGGCAATCGAGGTGATCGCGGCGGAATAGGACAGATGATACCGTCGCGCGTCGCTTTCCGTCCGCGCCGCCTCGCCCAGCATGTCATAGCTGTAGGTATAGCCCTGCCCTTCCAGCTCACGTGCGCGTTTCATTGCCAGCTCAATGGTTTCGCCCAGCACAAAGTTGCGCCCCATTTCCTTCATCGCGCGGGTGACAGCGGTGCGGATCACCGGCTCGCCCAGCCGTTTGACCACAGCCTTCAAATGCCCCACCACTCCGGGCTCGCGTTCGTCCAGCACCTTGCCGGTCAGCATCAAAGCCCAGGTTGACGCATTCACCAAAGACGACGCCGATTTGCCCAAATGCCGCCCCCAATCGCTTGGTGCGATCTTGTCCTCGATCAGCGCGTCCATGGTTTCGGCGTCCGGCACCCGCAACAAAGCCTCGGCCAGACACATCAGCGCGATGCCTTCATCCGTCGAAAGCCCGTATTCGGCCAGAAACACCTCCATCAACCCCGGCTTTACCGAAGCCCGAATGCGGCGGACCAGATCGGCACCGGCGGCGGTGATGCGCGCGCGCGCCAGACTGTCCAGCCCGGCCTCTGCGATCAGATCGACCACCAAAGCCGCTTCGTCGCGCAAAGACATCCGGTCGATCACGGTCCAGCTTTCGGTCATCGCGGGCATCGAAGTTCTCCTGTAAGGTTGTTCCATGATAGCGGGGAATTGACAGGCTGTTGTCCCGAAGTTGTGCCAAACCGCAGCCAATTCGCTTGCAAATGAAAGAAAACGCCATGTCATCCGACCGCACCAACCTTGACCGCTTTGATCAGGCCATTTTGCGGGTTCTGGCGGTCGAAGGTCGCATCACCGCCACCGAACTCGCCCGCCGCATCGGGTTGTCGAAATCGCCCACCCAGGCCCGGATGAAACGGCTGGAGGATGCGGGCGTGATCACCGGTTACCGCGCCAATCTGGACCCGATCCGCATGGGTTTGGCGCATGTCGCCTTTGTCGAGGTGCGGCTGTCCGACACGCGTGAGGCCGCGCTGCAAGCGTTCAACAAAGCAGCGCTGGCGGTGCCAGAGGTCGAGCAATGCCACATGATCGCCAGCCGGTTCGACTATCTTTTGAAGGTGCGCACGACCGATATTCAAGACTACCGCCGCGTTCTGGCCGAACGGATTTCCGCGCTGCCACATGTGGCATCGACCTCGACCTATGTGGCGATGGAGGCAGTGAAGGAAGTGTTCTGACCCCGAAACCCGATGCCCGACATGCAACTTTGCATTGACTTCGTTGCAAATGAAACGAATATAATGATAGATCACCGCCCGAGGAGCCCCCATGTCCAGACCCATGACCCGCGCCCCGTCCCTGCCCGGCCCGCATGAGGGCTACATGCCCGGTTTCGGCAATGATTTTGAAACCGAGGCGCTGCCGGGCGCGCTGCCCCAAGGCATGAACAGCCCACAAAAGTGCAACTATGGCCTGTATGGCGAACAGCTGACCGGCACTGCCTTCACCGCGCCCAGCCATCAGAATGAACGGACCTGGTGCTATCGCATCCGCCCATCGGTCAAGCACACCCATCGGTTTGCCAAGATCGACCTGCCCTATTGGAAATCCGCCCCCCATATCGACCCTGACGTTATCAGCCTTGGCCAATACCGCTGGGATCCGGTGCCGCATGCGGGGCAGGCTCTGACCTGGCTGACCGGTATGCGCACGATGACCACAGCGGGCGATGTGAACACGCAAGTGGGCATGGCCAGCCACATCTATCTGGTCACGGACTCTATGGTCGATGAGTATTTCTTCAGCGCCGACAGTGAATTGCTGATCGTGCCGCAAGAAGGCCGCCTGCGGTTTTACACCGAATTGGGCATCATTGATCTGGAGCCGCAGGAAATCGCCGTGATCCCGCGCGGTCTGGTTTACCGGGTGGAGGTGGTGCAAGGCCCCTGTCGTGGCTTTGTCTGCGAAAACTACGGCCAGAAATTTGTGCTGCCCGGACGCGGCCCGATTGGGGCCAACTGCATGGCCAACCGTCGCGATTTCAAAACCCCCGTGGCGGCGTTTGAGGATCGCGAAGTGCCATCCAAGGTCACGGTCAAATGGTGCGGCCAGTTTCACGAAACTCGCATCGGCCAAAGCCCGCTCGACGTGGTGGCGTGGCACGGCAACTATGCGCCAGTGAAATACGACCTGCGCAGCTATTGCCCGGTGGGGGCGATCTTGTTCGATCACCCCGATCCTTCGATTTTTACAGTGCTGACCGCGCCTTCGGGCGTGGAAGGCACGGCAAATATTGATTTTGTGCTGTTCCGCGAACGCTGGATGGTGGCCGAAAACACCTTCCGGCCGCCATGGTATCACAAGAACATCATGTCCGAGATGATGGGCAACATTTACGGCATCTATGACGCCAAGCCCAAGGGCTTTGTCCCCGGCGGCACCAGCCTGCACAACATGATGCTGCCGCATGGGCCCGACAGGAACGCTTTTGACAGGGCATCCAACGTGGACTTGGGGCCGGAAAAGCTGGACAACACCATGTCCTTCATGTTCGAGACCCGCTTCCCCCAGCACCTCACCCGTTTCGCCGCGAAAGAGGCGCCGTTGCAGGATGATTACATCGACTGCTGGGAAACGATGGAGAAGAAATTCGACGGCACCCCCGGCGTCAAGTAACACCCCATCCTCGGAAAGACATCTCATGCCAAGGATCCACAGCTGGGTCGCCAGCGCCAACCATCCCGAAGCCGATTTCCCACTGAACAACCTACCTTGCGGCGTGTTCTCGGCGGACGACAACCCGCGTTGTGGCGTGGCAATCGGCAATCAGGTGCTTGATGTGGCGGCATTGGAGGCGGCGGGCCTGCTGGTGCTGGACGGCGGGCCACTGTTGGACGTGCCGTTCTGGAATGAGGTGATGGCGGCAGGCCCCGCGGTTTGGGCTGACTTGCGGGCGCAGTTGACGGCGCTTCTGGCCACAGGCGCACCGCTACGCGACGTTGTGCAGCCCTATTTGTGGCCCATCGAGGATGTGGACCTACAGCTGCCGTTTCTGGTGTCGGAGTTCACCGATTTCTACGCCAGCCGTCACCACGCCACCAATGTCGGTACCATGTTTCGCGGTGCCGAAAACGCCCTGCCGCCGAATTGGCTGCATATTCCCATCAGCTATAACGGGCGTGCGTCGTCGGTGGTTGTCTCGGGCACCAATGTGCGTCGCCCTTGGGGGCAGGTGAAGGGGCCAAGCGACAGCACCCCCCGCTTGGCCCCCTCGGCCCGATTTGATATCGAGCTGGAATTGGGCGCTGTGGTGGGTGTCGCCAGTGACCGCCCGGTGACCGTGGCGCAGGCCGAGGCGATGATCTTTGGCTATGTGCTGCTGAACGACTGGTCGGCACGCGACATTCAGGCGTGGGAGTATCAGCCCCTTGGCCCGTTTCAGTCCAAGGCCACCGCCACCAGCATCAGCCCGTGGATTGTGACGCGGGCGGCGTTGGAACCGTTCCGCGTGCCCACCCCACCGCGCGAGGTGCCCTTGCTGCCGCATCTGCTTGAGCCCGGCCCCATGCTCTATGACATCGCGCTGGAGGTTGGATTGACGCCGGAAGATGGTGCGGAAACCGTGATTTGCCGTACCAATTACGCGGAAATGTACTATTCCGCCCCGCAGCAACTGGCCCATCACACCACCTGCGGCTGCCCGATGACCGTGGGCGACTTGCTGGGATCGGGCACGATTTCCGGGCCGGGCAAAGACAGCCGTGGCAGTCTGCTGGAACTGTCTTGGGGCGGCAAGGAACCGTTCGAGATCGCCGGCGGCACCCGCAGCTTTGTCGAAGACAATGATACACTTACCCTGCGCGGGCATGCGCAGGGCAATGGCTACCGCATCGGGTTTGGCACCTGCACTGGCAAAGTGCTGGCCGCCTATGAAACCCCCTATTCAGAATAAAGGGACCACCATGGCAAAAGCTTTTGCGTCACAAGGCGACATGGCAGACAAGAAAATCACCTTCGCCGAAATCGGTGAAGGATTGTATGCGTTCACTGCCGAAGGCGATCCAAATTCCGGCGTCATCATCGGTGATGAAAGCGTCATGATCGTCGAGGCGCAAGCCACCCCGCGTCTTGCGCAAAAGGTCATCGACTGTGTGCGGTCCGTCACCGACAAGCCGATTTCACATGTCGTGTTGACCCATTATCACGCCGTCCGTGTGTTGGGCGCATCGGCCTTTGGCGCGGAACAAGTGATCATGTCCGAAGCCGCCCGCAACATGGTGGCCGAGCGTGGGCAAGAAGATTGGGACAGCGAATTTCAACGTTTTCCCCGCCTGTTCCAAGGCCACGAGTCGATCCCCGGCCTGACCTGGCCCACCACCACGTTCAACGGCAAAATGAGCGTCTTCCTTGGCAATCGCCGCGTTGACATCTGCCAGTTGGGCCGCGCCCACACCGCAGGCGATGCGATCATTCATGTGCCTGACCAGAATGTGATGTTCACCGGCGATATCGTCGAGGCGCATTCGGCCTGCTACTGCGGTGACGGCCATTTCAATGAATGGGGTGCCACGTTGGATGCCATCCGCGCCTATGATCTGGATGCCATTGCACCCGGTCGTGGTGATGCCGTCATCGGGCGGGCGGCGGTGAATGCCGCTCTCGACCGCACCCGAGATTTCGTCGACAGCACTTACAAACCTGTCGCCCGCATCGCGGCCCGCAACGGCACCCTGCGTGAGGCTTGGGATGCCTGCCGCGCCGAATGTGACCCCAAATTCAAGGACTACGCCATCTACGAACACTGCCTGCCCTTCAACGTCGCCCGCGCCTATGACGAAGCGCGCGGCATCAGCCACCCTCGCATCTGGACCGCGCAGCGCGATCTGGACATGTGGGCGGCGCTGCAGGGCTAGGGGAGCATCATGACCGAAGTTGGTAACCGCTACCCGATCGCATTTCGGCTGTACCCCTACACCAAATCGCCCGATCAAACCGCCGCTGAACCGGCGCGGCATCCGGTGGTGATTGTCGGCGGCGGCCCGGTTGGCTTGGCCGCAGCGCTGGACCTTGGCCGTCGCGGCGTGCCGGTTTTGGTGCTGGACGACCATGAGGGCGCGGGCCAAGGCAGCCGCGCACTGTGTTTTGCCAAACGAACGCTGGAAATTTGTGACCGACTGGGTGCGGTGGGGCCGATGCTGGACAAAGGTGTGCGCTGGAATCTGGGAAAGGTTTTCCACGACGACCGGTTGCTGTATGAGTTCAACCTGTTGCCCGAAGATGGCCACGCTTTGCCTGCCTTCATCAACCTGCAGCAGCCCCATTTCGAGCGGTTCCTGCACGAGGCGATTGTGCTGGCCCAATCCGAAGGTGCACCCATCGAAATCCGGGGCCGCAACCGCGTGGATGGCATCACAGACGCAGGCGACCACATCATGGTTGATATTGCCACCCCCGACGGCCCCTACCAGATTGACACCGATTGGCTGATTGCCTGCGACGGCGCCCGGTCACCTGTGCGCACCATGCTGGGGCTGGATTTCAAGGGCAGGGTGTTTGAGGACAATTTCCTGATCGCCGACGTCAAGATGAAGGCCGATTTTCCGACCGAACGCTGGTTCTGGTTTGAACCGCATTTCAAATCGGGCGGCTCTGCCCTGCTGCACAAACAGCCTGATGACATTTGGCGCATCGACTTTCAACTTGGCTGGAACATCGACCGCGCCAAAGAACTGGAACCCGCAAATATCCGCGCCCGCGTCGATGCCATGCTTGGGCCAGATGTGGACTATGAGTTGGACTGGTGCTCGATCTACACCTTCCAATGTCGCCGGATGGACCAGTTTCGCCATGGCCGCGTGCTGTTTGCGGGCGATTCGGCGCATCAGGTCAGCCCCTTTGGCGCGCGTGGGGCCAATTCCGGCGTGCAGGACATCGACAATCTGGGCTGGAAACTGGCGTTGGTGGTCAAGGGGCAGGCACCCGAAGCTCTGCTGGACAGCTATGACGCCGAGCGCGTGCAGGGTGCGGACGAAAATATCCTGAACTCCACCCGCGCCACCGATTTCATCACGCCGAAAACGCCGGTGTCGAAGATGTTCCGCAACGCGGTTCTGGCCTTGGCCGAAACCCTGCCCTTTGCCCGCACCATCGTGAATTCCGGTCGTCTGTCACTGCCTTGCACCTATGACGGATCGGACCTGAACGGCGACGACTGCGCCAAGATGCCCGCGCGCACCCGCCCCGGCAGCCCCTGCGCCGATGCGCCATTGCCCGATGGCTGGCTGCTGCCCAAACTGGGCCGCGGCTTTGTCCTGATGACACTGAACCTTGAGGCCCCGGCGGTTATGACGGCCCATGGCCAGACCATCCCGCGCCTCGCGCTGAATGTCTCACCCGAATTGCAGGCGCGTTATCTGGGAGACGCCAAAAGCGCCACTTACCTGATCCGCCCCGACCAGCATGTCGCCGCGCGCTGGGAAACCTACGACGCGGCCAAAATCGAAGCCGCCCTCGCCCGCGCTTTGGCAATGGAGATAACATGCTGATCGTCAAACCCAATTTTCCGAACCCGGACGAAACCTATGCGCGCCTGATTGCCGCACATGACGGGCTGAGCGAGTCCGAAAGCCACGCCATGAATGCCCGCCTTTTGCTGATCCTGATGAACCACATCGGCCATGATGACGTGCTGGCGGAGGCGTTGCGACTGGCGCAGAACCCCTGAAACTGGTGCCCGTGGCCATCTTCGCTTTCTGCTACAGGCGTCATGCGAATTCTAACGCATTGATTTCGATAAATTTTCCAAGCCCGTGTTCAACGCAAATCGGCTCAGATTGATCGATAATCTGGTTTATATTTTTTTGCAGCGCTTGGGCAGGCCTTTGCATGTGCACTGCGGGGGGAGGCCACCTCTCCAAAACGCTGCGCGCAAGTTTGGTGGCAACGCTGTCGGGATGGCTTTTCTAGCCTTACGAACTGGCCGCCACCGCGCTTTGATCTTTTCCCTGTGCGTGGCCCTTTCACCGTGTGAGGGCACTGTAAGCGGCAGTGACGCCAGCCTCAAAGGGCAGCGTTTTGCGCTGCCCTTTGGCGGACTGTTACGACATTGTCTACGGGCCAATGTGCTTGCCCACAGCCCTGCCCTGATCCCTGTTTGCAGGTCTGTCAAAGCGGTGGGCGGCCACGCAAGGCGCGGGTGATCATCGCGACGGCGAAGAGGACGATGAATACGAAAAACAGGATTTGTGCGATGCCGGCCGATGTGCCCGCAATGCCGCCAAAACCGAGTACAGCCGCGATCAGTGCGACGACGAGGAATGTTAGTGTGTCAACGGCAGAGTAAAAGTGAGCCAAAGGGCAGTGCAAAATGTTGCCACTTTGGGGTTGGCAAGATTGCCGCGTAGGCGTGCGGCAGCATCCGGGCGGCCGCGCTTGTCGCAGAGCTGGCGGTTGCCCGGATGCTTTGGCCCTTCA